>NZ_JBTZUG010000006.1:0-309327 GCF_054890645.1 Alteromonas sp. HB246098
TGAGAGTAGGACACTGCCAGGTCTCATTAAAAGAACCCGCCTAACGGCGGGTTTTTGCGTTTAGAAATGGTAGGCGTAGGATAGGTTTAGGAAGTCTAGTCCTGGGTTGTCGTTATTAAAGCCACCGTTTGAAAAGTGCATATAACGCAGGGCAACATGTTGCTTCTTATCAATCTCTACAAACACACCTAACCTGTCTTCAAATTGGTAGTTAGACCCAATATCTTTACCAGCTACTTTTTGATCGCCAATGTAGCTTGCGCCAATACCTGCTTCTATATATACAGGATACTTGTCATATAGCGTGGATACCTGTTTCATAAAAACAGGAGTCAGTGACGCGCCATAACTAGTACTGTGTGTATCGTTTTCGCCATATTCCCAAACAACCGCACTCACTTCCCAGTAAAGCTTTATGTCGCCAAACCAATCTGTCGCTAATGTTTGTTCAAGTGGTCTGTATGCGAAGCGCATACCGTCTATATCGTCAAATCCGTGCATATAGTCGACACTGACAGTTTGCCTTGCCTGTGCGCTATTGGTGGTAAAAATGATTAGAAAAGAAAATAAAAGTAGTGATAACTGTTTCATAATTGCTCCTTGATCTGGTAATCAACAAGCAAAAAATTATCCAACCGAAAAAAATTATTAATTTCAGTTGGATAGGGCTATAAAATAAGAAAAGCTTTAGTTTTGGAAAGTCTACATTACTGACATTATTGAAGTTTTTACAAGGGGGTCCATAGCGCGTTTTTATTAATATCTTGCTCATCCATCAACTGTTTTTTCAATTGCGCTATATCTTCAATACCATATCTTTCTTTTATATCATTTATTTCGCCAGAATTAGTCAGCAAAAAGGTATTTAATTCATTAATAATCTCTGGATGATTTAATGTCGATAAGGAAAATGAGACAACGTTGTTAGGTAGCGTTAAGTCGGCAACAAAAGAAGCTGACTGAGGAAAGCGTTGTATAAAATATAATGAGGCATGGTATTCCACATCAAAAGCATCCACTTTATTGCTTTGTAAAAGCCTAAGGCCTTCATAAATACTGCTAACGCCTATTACTTCAACTGACCCGTTTTTAATCTGTTGCTTCCATTTAACAGGCGAGAACCCTTCGGGCGTTGCAAGCTTTGAAATGTGGCTAAGCTCTGCGCCTTGTTTTTCTTTTCTAACCAGAGTCACTGCAAATGTGTCGGTAAGTGGCTTAGAATAAACTTTACCGAGCTTATGTGTGATTTGGTTATACCATTCAGGGTTGTCAGGAAAGACGAAATCCACATTGCCTTTTGTTAACTCTATTTGAAGGCGCTTCACCGGCATACTTAAGTAAATGAAGTTATGTCCAGTTTTCTTGGAAAAGGCATCAAGTATAGCTCTACCTAACCCTTTATCGTGCTCTGATGCAAAGTTGTAATACGGATAATATTCTATATCTTGTGCACCAACGATATAGGTTTCGGCACAAACAAATGGGCTTGAAATAGTGAGCGTCAGTAATAAAGTGACGACACCTACAAAGCGGCAGACATTATTTCCAAACCTCTTCAATTTCCAATCCTTGTTCGTTAAGAAGCTGCTGAGATAATTGCTCAAACGGGGTTATCCCGTATTTCGCTTTTATACTATCAATTAATTCGGGGTTTGAGGATATGAAATCATTCAGTTCACTAATAATGTGTTTATGATAAAGGGTAGACAAAGAAAAAGGGATTTCGTTATGTGGAAGCGTCAAATCTAAAGTAAACGCGTCTTTCTCAAACGCTAGCGGTGCAGAACTTTGACTGACAAAGTATTCCAAATCTAACCCGTCGACGCGTTCTTGATATAAAAGGGCTAAGCCCTGTTGTATATTCGTAACCCAAGTAATTTGTGTATGTTTATCGTCTATTCTTTTTTGCCAGTTTACCGGTGTGAACCCTAGCGGCATGGCTAGATGCTTTATCTTATCAATACCTAGCCCAGCATTTTCTTGTTTAACGATAGTACCTGTTACTGCATTGGTTAAGGGGAGTGAAAAATGCTTATCGCTGGAAGTGGTGATGCTGTTATACCAGCCTCTGTTATCAGGGTATACAAAATCAACATTACCTTTAACTAGCTCGAGTTGAAGCCGTCTAATGGGCAAACTCAAATAAATAAATTCGTGCCCAGAAGCTTCAGAAAAGGCTTCTAGAACTGACCAGGCGACGCCTTTATCTACTGGAGAAGAAAAATCGTAGTGAGGGAAGTACGCTAAATTTTGTGCGCCAACTATATATTTATCTGCGTAACTACTAAGACTGAATAAGCAGATAATACAAAGCGCAATCCATCCCTTCATTTTATACTCCAAAAATGACAACTGTTCTCTACAGGTATAGCGGATTCATCTATATGTTACTTAACAAAAAAGGCATTATCATTCAAAAAATAACCGTTTCGCACACCATAATCTATTGCTTTGCCTCTGTAAAAGGTTCAGTGAAAATCTCTAGAGTTTAAAGTTAGCTTTTCGAGCCAAGGTGTACGGTCGATAAGCCTACCCGCGATAATGTGAATAACCCCCTCTTTTGAACGTTCAATAATACCGTTAACCTGAAGAAGCTTTGCTTTCAAAAATGTTTGTTGCTGAGCTCGCGCCGTAGCTTGCCATACCACAACATTCATATTGCCTATATCATCTTCTAAAGTTAGAAAGGTAACACCTGCGGCAGTACCTGGGGCCTGTCGACCTGTTACTGCCCCCAGTACTTTAACAACAGACTTATTTTTTTTATCTTTAAGTGAATTTGACCAGCTTATGTCTTTAAGCTCATGTTGCCGCTTAAGCAGAGAAATAGGATGGTTATTTACAGACAAGCCTGTCGAGGCATAATCTTCAAGCAAGTTTTCTGCTTCAGAGGGTTTAGCGTCAAACGTTGTGGCACTTTTATCTGCATAAAAATCATCGGTATCAAATAGCGGTAAACGCGTTTGGGTATCCATAATTCGCCAACGAGTTTCGTACCGATTTCCTGATATAGTACGAAGTGCATCTGCACTGGCAAGTGCCTCTAATTCATTGCTTTTTAAAGATAGCTGCTGTAACTGTTCAACATTTGTGTAGCCTTTATCTGAACGGTTTTCCACAATAATCTGAGACGACGCTTCACTTAAACCTTTTATAAGCTTAAGGCCAAGCTGTATGTACTTTTCCTGGCCCTTTACAACCAAAGTGTGTTCTGAGCTTGACTGGTTCACACAGGGAGCTTCTACCCGTATATGATGACGCTTAGCATCCTGAACTAACTGAGACGGCGAATAAAACCCCATAGGCCAACTATTTAACAGCGCTACGTAAAACTCAACGGGAAAGTAAAACTTCAACCAGCAAGACACATAAGCTAATACGGCAAAAGACGCTGAGTGAGACTCGGGAAAACCGTACCCTGCAAAGCCTTTTATTTGTTCAAATAAGTTGTGGGCGAACGTACTGTCATAGCCTTTATCCGTCATCCCCTCAATAAGCTTGTCTCTGAACTCAAAAATTCTACCGTCTTTTTTCCAGCTCGCCATTGCACGCCGCAGTTGATCGGCTTCTCCGCCACTGAAGCCAGCTGCAACCATGGCAAGCTGAATCACTTGCTCTTGAAAGATAGGCACGCCCATGGTGCGAGACAGAACTTTCTCCACATCTTTAGAGGGGTAGCTAATGGTTTCATTGCCGTGGCGACGTATCAGATAAGGGTGGACCATATCGCCTTGAATAGGGCCAGGACGTACAATGGCTATTTGTACGACCAAATCGTAATAGCGACGAGGTTTTAGCCTTGGCAGCATAGACATTTGAGCCCGTGATTCTATTTGAAAAACGCCGACGGTATCTGCCCGACAAATCATATCGAAAACCTGTTTGTCATCCCCGAGCTTGGTGATAAATGGGATACTGGTTTCAATAGAATACTGTTTATTGATAAGAGAAAATGCACGGCGTATAGCGCTTAGCATCCCAAGCGCTAGTACATCCACTTTTAGCAGGCCCAAGGTTTCAATGTCATCCTTATCCCATTGAATGATGGTGCGGTCTTCCATTGCGGCATTTTCAACGGGGACAAGATCGTAAAGCGGACCTGCGCTAATAACAAAACCACCCACATGCTGCGACAAATGTCGGGGCGTGCCTAGTAAAGCTTCGGTAAGGGTAATTAACTGCTGTACTCTAGGCTCTTCAGGGTTTAGTCCAAGCCCTGCTAGCTGAGACTTCCACGGAATAACACTGTCTCGGCGATTGATTTGTTTAACTACAAAATCAAGTTGTGACTCGCTAAAACCAAGCGCTTTACCTACATCTTTAAACGCTGATTTAAAGCGGTAGCAAATAACGGTAGCCGCGATAGCGGTCCTTTCTCTGCCGTATTTTTGATAAATGTATTGAATGATCTCTTCACGGCGCTGATGCTCGAAATCCACATCAATATCGGGCGGTTCATTACGTTCTTTGGAAATAAAGCGTTCGAACAGTACGCTTATTTGCCTAGGATCTACCGCGGTTATTTCCAAGCAATAGCACACTACCGAGTTGGCCGCAGAGCCGCGCCCTTGATATAAAATGCGCTGCCGCTTGGCAAACTGAACAATATCGTAAATGGTTAGAAAGAAATACTCATATTCTTGCTCGGCAATAAGTGTCAGTTCTTTTTCTATAATTTTGCGGATTTCAGAGGTTATACCTTCTGGAAAGCGCACTTTAATACCGGCTTCTACGCGCTCCCGTAAATACGATGTAGGCGTATACCCTTCTGGTACAAGTTCCGAAGGATAGTGATAGCGCAATTCTTCTAAAGAAAACGTGAATACCTGGGCTAGGGCATTGGTATTGGCTATCCATTTCTCAGGATAGAGCTTTTTTATTTTTTGTATGGTGCGCAGACTACGCTCTGCGTTACTCAACGCTTCCCGACCTATTTTATCTACACTGGTATGCTGTTGTGTGGCATGTAAAACATGTTGAAGTGGTAGCCTGTCAGCGTGATGCATGAGTACACCTGTACAGGCAATAACCGGAAAGGGATAGGTAGACTGTAAATGATTGTAGTGCGCAAACCTCTGATGATCTCGTCCGTCTAATAGACGCTGAGCACCAATATAGGCATCGATGCCGGGATGCTTTTGCAGCCACTCAGCCCAATGCTTGTCGTGGGCTTCTTTTCCGCTTGGTAGCCAAATAAATTTGCAGTGGCGAATGGTACGCAAATCCCACTCGGCCAGTTGGTATTCTCCTTTTGCGGAGCGACGCCTGGCGTTAGTTATAATTCGGCACAGTTCGCTGTAGGCTGCTTTGTTCGGGCACAACAGCACAAAAGATAAAGTGTCATCAAATACAAAGTAACTGCCAACAATAAGCTTAATAGGCAGGCCTTGGTGGGTTATTTCATCGAAAGCCCGTACTACTCCCGCTACTGAGCACTCATCTGTAATGGCAAGCGCGTCATAGCCAAGAAAAGAAGCCGTGGTCACAAGCTCTGCGGGAGAAGAGGCGCCGCAAAGAAAGCTATAGTTACTTTGGCAAAAGAGTTCGCTGTATTTCATGATTTAGCTTTTACCTTTTCTTTAACCGCATGCGGCTAACAAAAAAGGCCCTGTACCCACCAGCGGCTCTCTTCGTCTTTAAATACTAAAAGCCTTACACATTGCTCAGTCTGGGCGATGAAATAATCTCGCTTTGTTGGGCTGTCATGCCACCACTCGCTGTGTAAGCGCACGGGGCCAAAGCAAATTTGAGTCGCCTGAATAAGCGGCTTAGGTGTATCAAAGGTAAAAGTTGGCGTAATGTCACTACTATAACCGTAATTACCGGTGCTCGGCTCTGTCACCGTCATATATTCAAACTGATGGCTGTCGGCAGCGCGAGGTTGGAACGTACTGTTATCGCCTAGCTTGGCATTTAAGCGGCCAATCAATTGTTTTTGTGCAACGTCATTAAACCTATCGCTAAAAAAGTCGCCATTCTGCGAATCTATTTCTTCAAACTGCTGACAGGTAAGCGCAATGGCTGTGGCTGGCTCGGGTAGCTCCAGGTTCTCAGTTTTAAGGCTAAACAGCGGTAGCCAACTTTGTACTGAGGACTGTGGAAGTGCCGATTGAATATTAATCTCCATTACAGGGGCTTCTCTGAAATGAATGTGCACGCTAATGCTCGATGTATACAAGTTCCTGGCCCGTAAATAGTGAGACAAATGCTCAAACTGCTGCGTGACAAAAGGCGTTAGGTGCTGTGTGTTTTCAATATCAAAAGGCAATAAAGTAAAGTTATCAAAGTGCTCTAAAGGCCTAAATAGCGTAATGCGAGGGAAGGTTTCTCCTCTGAGCGCAGTAAGATACATAATGGTGTTATTGTCGAAGCGCCGCCCCAGCTCTTGTACCGGCATGGCCAATAGCTGTTGTACACGGGTAACACCCACCCTTGCCAAGGCGTCAATGACTTTAGGTGACAGAGCAGTAATAGAAAGCGGGCACGTACTTAGTGCTTTCTTTATGTCATTTTGCGTATGTAAATAGGTGTTATGTTTATGAAGGGCTAATACCTTTGCAGCCTCAATTGTCCATGCGCTAGCAAAATGATAACGAATGTCTGCCTCTGCAAGTGCTTGAGTTAGGGTTTTCCACAGTGGTTTATGCCCGCCATAGTAATGGGTTAGGTTATCTAGCCTTACTGCCAGACCATTTACGCTATTCGAATGAATGTGGCAGTCTAGTACGATGTCAGAAGCCAGAGGATACAGCCTATGGGCTAGCTGCGTCAGCATATGCTTTTCGGCTTCTTCACTGAAAGGCAGAATATGCACGTAGGGGCACAGCGCCGCGGCTTGGGCAAGTCCATGACCAATTTCAATGCCCTCTTTTTTCGCAATATCATTACATTGCGTAATTTTGTTCGTTTTGCTGCAATACACAGCAATAGGTGTATTCGACGGTAATGACGAAGAATTTCCGTTAGATTCGTCTCCAGGTTCGTTTCTAGACCCTTTCCTGTGCGCACGTGTACTTGTAGCCGCTTTGAAGTGGCTGTCTAAAGTAAGTTGATAGCAGTAAATATAGGCCCACAGCATTATTAGCTCACAGAATGTAAAGCCTGATCGGAAAGCGTGTTATGTGCCATGGCCCATTTAATGGCGTGATTGTCAGGGGTCCACCGATGAGAAATAACAATGTTATCTTTTGGCCATCCATGACGTTGTTTGCGTATATTCACCGACAAGGCGTGGGGTTTGCCAAATAGCGCAATATCTAAAGTAATGGGCAATGAGTTGTCGTTTTGGCTTGGTGTACTGGTTTGTAAACCACCCTGTAAGCTTGTTTTTGGATAATTTAATGATGGTGCCTGTTGTTGCGGGGGCGTATACAGCAAGCACAGCGCATCGTTATGCGTTGCTGCAACTTGTAGGCGGCGTGCTTCTTTTTGATTTACAGCATTACTCCACAGCACCACGCAATGGCAAGCCGTACTTTTTAAGCACTGCTCTGCTGCCCACAATGACTCTTGTTCTTCACTTGTTTTTACTACCAGTACCTGTTGCGCTTTAAGCCCCAAATTTTCTAACCACGGGGACTGTAGTAGCCCAGGAGGGTTAATAAACACCACCAGTTTGTGCATGCGATGCTGACAAATAACCCGTTTAAAGAGTGAAAGCTCACCCACGCCGGTTAGTGAGGAAATACGTACAAGCCCTGTAGAAGCCACGCCCCCGTTAAGCGCATTATCCAGACACGGAAAACCCAGCGAAAACTTAGCTTCACTTTGCTTTTGATCTCTGGCCCGCCAAATATGGGGATGCTTGTTAAGTACGGATAACGACTTTTTCATGGCACTCAAAATAAACTGTATTTTTATACAGTATTATAGGCCAGCAATAACCCTTTTCAAGATAAAAGGTTTTTGTCTTGTTGTTTTAACTGCTAACTTACTGATTAGTTTGGAAAGGTAAAAAGATTAAACTTTTAAAAGAGTAGTGATATAGACGAGGGTCGCCAATCCTAACAACACAGTAAAGCGGGCGACCCTAACGCGTAATCAGCACTTTATCGGCGCTAACATGGGGATAAGAGTAAGAGGCTACTCTTGTGATGACGGTTCTTTTTGTGATTTTGCTGCAGTACCGTTTACGGTTGCTGTAACGGTTTGGCAAAAAGCAATAAATCCGTCTGCGGTATTTTTTGCCCATACCATGCGAACGTTGCTAGGTAGAGCCTTCACCACTTCACGAATCTCCTCAAGCGTCACTTCTTCATTCTGTAATGCCTTATTTAAAGATTCTTCAAGGGACATACCTTTTTCACAACAAGCCATAATAATGGTTGAAAAGTTGCGCATAAGCGGGTGCAGCGCATTGTATTGAGTTTGGTCAATAAGACGGCTTTTATAGGCACTTTCAATACGCGCGGTAAGGTTTTTTTCCAACGCATCTGTAACAAGAACAAGATTGCGATAAGCATACGTAACCTTGTTACTGGTCTGTTTATTCGAGTGGCGCAACAGCGCCAGCTCTTTTTGCAAATTCTGCGCTCGCAGCACAAAGTAAATTAAAAACAGGATAAGTAATCCTATAACTCCAAATGCAACGATCATGTTTATTTTGCCTTTTGTTCTTCTATAAACGTGTTGATATTTTGTTCCAATATGAAAAGTGGAACTGAGCCATTTTCTAACACCGCGCGGTGGAATTTGCGCACGTCAAAACGCTCACCTAAAGCAGTCTCTGCTTTTTCGCGAAGGCCTTTTATTTTGATTTCACCAATTTTGTATGACAGCGCTTGCGCTGGCCAAGAGATATAGCGGTCTATTTCCGTATTAACGTTGTGTTCTGAAAGCGCGGTGTTTTCCATCATATAGCTCACCGCTTGCTGACGGCTCCAACCCATTGTATGCATACCGGTATCGACCACTAAGCGACACGCACGCCACATTTCGTAGCTTAAGCGACCGAAGTTGTCGTACGGCGTTTCATAAATACCTGCTTCAATACCTAAAAACTCAGAGTACAGACCCCAGCCTTCACCAAACGCTGAAATATAGGTGTTACGGCGTACCATGGGCAAGTCTTCAAGCTCTGCGGCCAACGAAATTTGTAGGTGGTGGCCAGGTACTGCTTCGTGCAAGGTCAGTGCAGGCAATGCATACAAAGGGCGCTTATCAAGGGCATAAGTGTTTACCCAGTAATATCCTGGCTGGTCATCGCGGCTAGGGTGAATGTAACGGCCTGTTGTGTATTTGGGCGCGATAGCGTCTGGTACAGGCGCTACGCCATAAGGCGTTCTTGGCAGATACTCAAAAAGCGAAGGAAGCTTTGCGTCCATTTTCTTTGCAATAAACGACGCTTCTTTTAGTAAATCTTCAGCGCTGGTGGCATAGAATTGAGGATCTTCGCGTAAAAACGCAATGAATTCGTTAATGTCGCCATCAAAGCCAAGCTCATCCACAATTTGCTGCATTTGTGCGCGAATGCGTTTTACTTCAGACAGACCTAAATCATGGATTTCCTGAGGCGTCATATCTGTGGTGGTGTAATGCTTGGCTCTATTGGCGTAATACGCCACGCCATCAGGCCAGTTGTTTGCGGCAATATCTTCACGGGCATTAGGAATGTATTCCTCTACCATGAAGTCGTAAAACATTTGATACGCAGGCAGTACGCTGCTGTTTATTGCAGCTTTGCCTTGCTCTGATAACGCAGCCTTTTGCTCGGCAGTAAAGTACTCAGGAAAGCGGGTAAATGGAGAATAAAAACCACTGTCCACTGCATTTTCAACAATGTATGACGCCACCGAATCTTCAAATCCTTTAAGCACGACTTTAGGCTGTGTGTAGCCTTCTTTTAGCGCTTGTTTCATATACGCAATTTGTTGGTCAAAATAAGATTTCAGCGCGTTTAGGCGGCTAATATAGGCTTGATAATCTTCTACGCGTTTAAAGATTGATAAATTTGGGAGTGAAGCCATGGCACCATGAAAGCCATATTCTGAATTGATGGGCACCAAGTGCGCGCGATAGGTATACTCATCCACATAGTTGGCTAAACGGTATTGCTGCATTAGCAAAGCAATATAAGCGTCAGTAGAAATAGAGTCTTTTTCGTACTGACTTAAGGCCTTTTGAAACGCACGCCATTGTTCATTTTGTGTTTTAAGTGCTTCGGGCGAAATATCAGGTAGCACATGGGCCAAAGAACTATCGCCTTGGCGAGAGGCTAAAAGAGGGGAAACCGAAAGCTCATACTGCCAAATGTCATCAAGTAGTTGGTATAAGCTTTCATCATCAAGGCTTTTTGCAGGTGAACTAACGCTGCAAATAAATAGTAATGCTGCTAACAGATAGCGATACATAAGGGTCTCCGGTAACCTTCACCGGTTTGACGCCGGTGGCTACTCTTTCGTTGGTGTATATATTGGGCTAGGGAAAGCAGTTACTTTATCAGATTTATTTTCTAATTTAGTAATTTTGGCTGTTCCTTTTTTATTTACGGCGTCAATGCGTAAAACGTTGTGCATAGGAATATAAGTTTTTGTTACTTCTGAAAATTCAGCTTTTAACCTTTCATGGCTAGGATCTACAACAACGCTCGTGTGGGTATCCCACACAAAGTCACCTATCTCAATAAAGCCAAATAAAGCACCTTGTATAAGGTTTTTCACATATAACTCATAGCGTTCACCATTACTGATAAATTGAACGCGGTAAAGAATATCGTCTTTCGACATGAATGCTGCTCTTCACTAAAAACATAAGAATCTCCGGAAACTGAGCCGGAATGTGGCTAACAATTTTACCTTGCTACTAAAATGCGAGCAACGGTAGGAAACACATGGTAAACGTATGCAGTTTAATGGTATTTCGCCTATTAACTGCGTTACCATGACGCACACTTAGTTATACGGTGAAATTACAATGATAAAAAAACTACTGATAGGTAGTGCAATGACAGCAATGACCTTTGCTGCTACTGCTCACAACCACGCATCGACAGATAATGCTTTTAACCCTGATACACAGCGAATTAAATCACATCTGTTTTTCTTAGCAGATGATTTGCTTGAAGGCCGTGATACTGGCTCTCGCGGTCATGAAATTGCGGCACTTTATATTGCTACCGAATTTGCCAAATATGGCTTAAAGCCAGCAGGTACAGATGGTTACGTACAAAACGTATCGTTTCGTAAAGCCAACCTAGTTCAAGAGTCTCCTAAGTTTACCTTCACCCAAAACGGCGAGACCATCGATTTTGATTATCCAAAAGAGTACTTAGCTAGCCCGAGTTTGCTCAGCACTGAGGTCAATGTAAAAGGCGAAATGGTATTCGTAGGCTACGGTATCGTGGCTGATGAGCTATCTCACAACGATTACAAAGATCTAGATGTAGAAGGTAAAATCGTAGTAGCGCTTGCGGGCAAGCCAAGTGACTTTCCATCAGAAGAGGGCGCTCACTTTGCGTCTGGCTATCAAAAGCAAAAGTATGCGGTAGACAATGGTGCTATTGGCATGATCACTATCACAACACCTAAAAATGAAAAAGTACGCCCTTATCAAAGCCGCTTAAACTATATTCATACGCCGCGTATGGCCTGGTTAGATGATAGCGGCGAGCCTGCTAACAGCTTTTCTCAGCTTAAAGGCGGCGCTTACATGAGTGAAGGGGCTGCGCGTAAGTTATTTGAAGGCGCAGAAAAGAGTCTTGATGATGTTTATGCAGTTCTTGAAGCGGACAAAGTGCCGCAAGGTTTTGCGCTAAACGGTGTAGTAGATATTAGCAAGAAGAGTGTTCACGACACCATTACAAGCCCAAATGTTGTGGGTATATTAGAAGGTTCAGACCCTGAGCTTAAAAACGAATACGTAGTTTTCTCTGCTCACTCAGATCACATTGGTTTTGCTAAAACAGTGAAGAAAGACAACATCAACAATGGTGCCATGGACAATGCGTCGGGCACGTCAGTGATGTTAGAAACTGCACGCTTGTTTAGCGAAATGAAAGAAAAGCCAAAGCGCTCAATTCTGTTCGTGTCGGTAACCGGTGAAGAGAAAGGCCTGTTAGGTGCAGACTATTTTGCCCGTAACCCGACCGTACCTGTTACATCAATGGTGGCAAACGTAAACCTAGATATGCCAATTCTGACCTACGAGTTTGCTGATGTTATAGCCTTTGGTGCTAACCATAGTGATTTGCAAGAATCAGTGGAAAAAGCTGCTGCTAACGCAGATATCGAGCTAAGCCCGGACCCGTGGCCAGAGCAGGCACTTTTCACTCGCTCAGACCACTATGCGTTTGTAAAACAAGGCGTACCTTCAGTATTTATGGTGCCTGGTCTTAAATCAAAAGATCCTAACGTAGATGGCAGCAAGGTATTTGGTAAGTTCTTATCTACGCACTATCACAAGCCGAGCGATGATATTAACCAGCCATTTAATTGGAATGCAGCGGAGACGTTCACCAAAGTTAACGCACAAATCGGTTGGACGTTAGCAAACCAAAAAGATAAGCCGAAATGGAACGAGGGCGACTTCTTCGGTAACACGTTTAGTAAGTAAACGCCTATGTATGAGCTAGCAGATCACTGCTAGCTCATACATTTGTTATAGCTTTCTTTTAAGCACGGTAGAGCTAACGTTGGGGGTATAATCGAAATAGACCATGTCGCAGGTTACGCTAGGGTATTTTCCTTTCCAATCAGAACCCACTGAAATCGCATCAATGTTATATTCATCTACCACTCTTTGTTTGTTTTTATCCACCTGAGGGATAACTTCATCCACATATCGGTTAGACTCGAGGATGGAAATTCGTTCTTCAAACGGAATAAGTGGTGGCCGTCCTTTAGACTTCTCGATAAGCTCGTCGGTAGAGACACCTACAATCAAATAATCACAAAGCGCTTTTGTCTTCTTCAGTATATTTAGATGCCCTTGGTGAAAAATGTCAAAGCAGCCTGACGTATACATTCTTTGATATTTTTTGCCCGTCTCGGATGTGTTCGTAGATGAAAGTAATGCAAAGTCAGCGCGTAACGTTGCTCTTAATTCAGCAAAATAATCATCATCTAATTCAAGCTTTTCGCTTAAGACAGGTGGCTTGGGCCAGTGTTTGTCTTCAAAAGATTCTTCGCAAAAAATTACTGGATGTTCATAACGGGGGATAACGTGAAAATGGACAGCAGGATCTACCATCATTAACATTAAATAGTTTATTTTGCAGAAGTTGAAGCGCTTTTTGAGCACTTTTTCTATATCCGCAACAACGATCTTTTGTTCTTTAGCCGCCTCTTCTGAAATATCAGAATAGTTAAAGACATTTTCTTTACAAATAAGAACTAATGAACCAAGGGTTACCTGCCCAGGTCTGAGTAAAACATGCCAGTAGTCGTATGTTTTAAGAAGATTATCGGGATAACCAAATTTAGATAAGGTAGTGTTAAGCATAGATCATTTTTTATGAATGGCATTTTGCACACTGTAATACAAATAACGTATTACGCACAGTCGCTTATTTCTTTTTGATACTTACAATAAATAATAATACGAAAATTTATGAAAATAGCTTTTGACACCGTTAATGTATATTACTTACCTCAATTTATTCCTATATGTGAAGAACTTGCTAAACGCGGTCATAAAGTTCAACTCGTTTGCTATAGCAATAAAAACAACGTTCAGAAATTCGAACAAGTTTTATTGTCGCTAGGCTATGAGTTTTGCTGGGTAGATGACGATAAAGCAGCCAGAGATTTTTATTTGAAAGAGACCCCTGACTGGATTTTCTTTGGCAATGGCTTTCCTTACTTAGATGATATTCACAAAGCCAGTAAAACCGCCCAACTCGGTCATGGTATTGGGCCTAAACCTAGCTACTACCACAAATCAGCTACGCCTATGACTGTTAGGTTTATAGAGGGTAAATTACGTTTAGCTAAGATTAGAGAGCTATACCCGAATGACGAGTTTGTTCAGGTTGGCTTTTCCAAGCTCGACCCCTTATTCAACAATACAGAAACAGGTTTAAAGTACAATGAACTGGGTTTAGATGAGAATAAGCCGACCCTATTGTTTGCTCCCACGTTTAACCCAAGTTCACTTGAGTGTTTTCCTGACAATTGGCCCAGCCACTTTCCTGATTTCAATATTCTTATCAAGCC
Source organism: Alteromonas sp. HB246098 (assembly GCF_054890645.1). Taxonomy (NCBI): domain Bacteria; kingdom Pseudomonadati; phylum Pseudomonadota; class Gammaproteobacteria; order Alteromonadales; family Alteromonadaceae; genus Alteromonas; species Alteromonas sp. HB246098. Next base: position 14,151 of record NZ_JBTZUG010000006.1, read on the forward strand.
TCACACCTTTACCTACTCCCGTGAAGCTTATAAAAATCAGCGGAAAAAACTGAAAAAGTGGGAAGAGTTTAGTAACACCTATGTAGCAACCGAAACAGACATATCGTTACTTCCATTTATGAAAGAAGCAGATATTTTGGTCAGTGAAGCATCGAGCACACTCTTTGAGTTTGTCGCGTTAACTAAACCTGTGATCGTATGTAATTTCTTTAAGTTGAAGTGGTCATATCGGGGGATTTTCAAGTACCGCTTCAAGAAGCGCTTTGGTAAAGATAACGTGATTTATCAAAATATTGGGCTTCATATAAACAGCTATAAAGAACTACGAGGCGCGATAGAAAAACAATTAGAAAATAGAGATTTATATAAAGAAGAGCGTGAGGCATATACCGAAGATCACGTAGGTCCTACTGATGGTAAAAGCTCGCTACGCATAGCTGATTATATTGAGAAAAACTAACTGCGAATAGTTGTGTTGTAATGGACCAGAATAAAGCATCAGTAATATGCAAAAACAAAAAACTGATGCTTAGTTTAAATTTTCCGCCTTACACAAACATTTGTTTAAACGCGGCCCATTGTTCATTGAATTGCTCAGTGGGTTTGCGGGTAAAGCCACTGCGAATAAAGCCGTTGATACGTCCATCGGTATAGCAAATCATCATGTTGGCGATAATCGCTTCATCGGCGGAAAGGGTTTTCCCTTCACGCAGCTTGCGCTCTCTTAGCACTTGTTTAAGCTGGGTTTCTAAACGCTCAAAAAGCTTAGCGATACGCGCACGTAGTCGGTCTTGCTCACCCATTAACGCATCGCCGTTCAAAATACGGGTAATGCCTGGGTTCTTCTCGGCAAAGCCTAAAATAAGGTGAAGAATTAGCTGACAGCGCGTGAGCGAGTCTTTTTCTTCGTTAACAATTTTGTTGATACGCGTAAAAAGCGTTTCTTCAATAAATTCAATAAGCCCTTCAAACATTCGCGCTTTACTGGGAAAATGACGATACAGCGCCGCTTCAGACACGCCGACTTTTTCCGCTAACTTAGCAGTAGTGATACGTTGACCTGGGCTGGTTTCTAACATTCCAGCAAGTGCTTGCAGAATTTGGGCTCTGCGATTTGTTTTTTTGACAGCAGGCATGACGAAAGTGGTTCCTCCGCTACCGAGTTATAGCAACCCGGGCTCCATGTTAAGTTGGCTTACGCCAAAGCGTTTATATTTATCGTTTTTATTATCGACACTTAATAAGTATCTGTTAGTTTTTATTGTTGAAAGCGAAACGTTCTGCAATGAGCGCTAGCAGCTGCTCGGCTAACGCATTTTTGCTGGTGGCAGGCAGTTTTTTATCGCCGTCTTGCCATATTACATGCAGCGCGTTTTTATCGCTATTAAACCCTAGACCTTCAGCCGTTATATCATTTGCCGCAATCATATCTAGCTTCTTTTTAGCAAGCTTGCCGCGGGCATAATCTTCCACATTTTGGCTTTCAGCTGCAAAGCCTACGCAAAATGGACGGTCTTGTCTGTTAGATACAGTTGCTAGAATATCAGGGTTTTTAACAAAAGTAAGTGTTAACTCATCACCTGTTTTCTTTATTTTATTGTCCGCCACTGTGCATACCCTATAGTCGGCAACCGCTGCGGTGCTGATAAAAATATCTGTAGAAGGTACAAGTTTTTCACAAGCCTTAAGCATTTCATCTGCAGTAGTAACATCAATACGGTTACAAAGGGCTGGCGTAGAAAGCGTTACAGGGCCAGCAACTAGCGTTACGTTCGCGCCCGCTTGAGCCGCAGCTTGCGCAATGGCAAACCCCATCTTTCCAGAGCTGTGATTAGAGATATAGCGTACCGGGTCTAACGGCTCTCTGGTTGGCCCTGCAGTAATGGTAATTTGTTTTCCCGCTAAATTTTTTAACGCTAATGCCAACTCTGAAGACTTATCTTCATTGTCATTTAATGCATTGGCGATATCTACAGGTTCAACCATGCGGCCTGAGCCTACATCTCCACAAGCTTGCTCACCACTTGCTGGGCCAATAAAGGTTACACCGTCTTTTTGAAGTGTAGCAATATTGCGCTGTGTCGCCGATGCTTTCCACATTTGCTGGTTCATGGCTGGGGCAACAAAAAGCGTAGCGGTTGTAGCCAAGTAAAGCGTGGTTAGTAAATCGTCTGCCATGCCGTGAGCAAGTTTAGCGACAGTGTTTGCTGTGGCTGGCGCGATAAGTAGGATGTCGGCCCATTTTGCTAATTCGATATGTCCCATCGCGGCTTCAGCAGCCGGGTCTAGAAGATGCTGATGCACCGGGTTTCCCGACACAGCTTGAAGCGATAAAGTGCTCACAAACTCTGCGGCAGAGTCGGTGACAACAACACGTACGTTTGCACCTAATGCGGTGAGTTTTCGCACTAAATCTGGAGCTTTATATGCGGCAATACCACCCGTCACGCCCAGCAAAATGTTTTTATTAGCAATAGACATAAAAGAACACGAAATCTAAATATTAATATTAGCCTACCATGGTGACAAAAAATCGGATAGCTGAACAAAAGTCGATCTTGGCGTTTGGGTACTGTTTGTCTTTTATCTGCTCAACTTCAAAAGAAGAAACCCGCCTTTTATACAGTCGTTAATCTCTTTCAATTCATCTATAACCACTGTTTTATTGAGTTAACGGACCAAGTACATGTCGATAAAAGTATGGCCGATAAGCGAAAGGCCAAGAGAAAAGCTACTACAGCACGGTGCAGAAAGCTTAAGTGATGCTGAGTTGCTCGCCGTGTTGCTGGGCAAAGGGGTTAAAGGAAAAAGCGCCTTATCTGTAGCGCATGAATTGTTAAACGAACTCGGATGTTTACGAGGAGTGGTAACCGCAACGAAAGAAAGCTATTCAAAAGTGTCAGGTATTGGGCCGTGTAAGTATGCTCAGTTCCAAGCAGGGTTTGAAATTTTTAAGCGCAATTTGGAAATAAAACTCAAACGCCAAGATGTATTTAACAACGTAGATGACACTAAGCGTTACTTGCAGGCAAAATTAAGAGACTGCGAAAGGGAAAAGTTTGCGCTTTTGATGCTTGATAGCCAGCATCAACTTATAGCTTTTCGTACCATGTTTAACGGAACGATCAATAGCGCTGCAGTGTATCCGAGAGAATTGATCAAGCAGGTTATGATCGACAACGCGGCGGCGATCATTTTGGTCCATAACCACCCTTCAGGCGTAGCAGAACCTAGCCATGCAGACATTCGGCTAACAGCCGAGATCAAAAATGCCATGGCATCGATCGATGTGCCCGTGCTTGATCATTTTGTGGTTGGAGATAAAGAAACTATTTCATTTGCGCAGCGTGGCTTGCTAACATAAGATTTCTAAGTCATTTGTCGATTATAATCTAGTCAAATGGTTGAAAATGATTTAGCATAGGACCTAGTGGGTAATTTTATTAAAGGACTGTTATGAAGAAGTCAATTATTGCATTGTTTGCAGCTGCTACTATGGTAGCTGGTGTTAACGCACAAGATAACGAAGGTGGAACTTCAGGTATTGGTGGTGTAAGTGGTGGCATGATTGCTACTGGTGTTGTTGCTGCTGGTATTGTCGCTGGTATTGCAAACAACAACTCTGCCGATGCACCGACTGGCCCAATCACAACTACACCAACTTGTGAAGGTGATGATCCACTAGTAGACGGCGTATGTGTTGGTACAACTAACACTGTTACTGTTACTACTTCTGGTACAAGCACTGTAACTAAAACAATTACTGTGCCTGTTACATTTACTTACGCGCCGACCGTACAGTAAATTTAAGAGTATTCGAAAAAGCCGCTTCTTTTAGCGGCTTTTTTTATTTTTACAGCAAAATTTCAACATTCTTAGTGTTTGTCGGCGTACTTTAATGAAACTACATATTCTATCGGCCTTTATTGGTTTTCTTTGCCTTTCTCTTTCGGGTTGTTCCACAACAACACTCGCTTATTACAATACGCTTAAACTTGCTTTAAAAGACCGCACAGTAACTTACACCGTTGAAGAAGTCGCGGCGAGTAAGGCAGATATTATGCAGATTAAAGCAGGGGAGCGAGACGTAGCCTCTCTTGCCTTAGCCTATATTGATGGTGATAAGTATAAATGGGTATCGGGTGATAGAGTTATCTTCACCATGCACCACGGCATAATTGTTAAAACGGAAGGTTTAGATAACGACCTCTTTTATACGGGTAATTTGCAGCATAATCCGTTAGCCACCAATGATGTTTTGCCTTTTAGCTGGAAGCGCAAAGTGGATATCGACGCAATTGGCTATGGTGTTCCAGTAGACTCTTCATGGCGTATTGTGGGAGAGGAAAATCACGAATACCTAGGTTTCTCTGTGCCCCTTATTAAAGTCGTAGAAACCGTAGACTTTTCAGAATACACCCCCTTTATAGATGTTGGGCTATCGTGGGAAAATACCTACTTCTTGCACAAACATACGAAAGAGCTGATGGCCACAAAACAAAAGTTCAGCCCTGAGGGAGACGTATACGACATGGTTTATTTAAGCCGTGTAGTGCGTGAGATGAACAAACAAGGAGTAACGCAATAATGAAGTTTATTTCTACGCTTTTTATTGCCTTAGGTCTTATTATATCCACTAGTTTGTACGCCAATGACGGTCTTGTAAGCGTGATGGTGAACAAGCAAACTTATCAGTTCGACCGACCAATCAGGTTATCAAGTGTGTTGTCTATAGTGGCTGATAATGGCGATTGGTATTGGCCTACAGCTTCTGCATTTGATTTGACCAATCCAACAGCTGAAAGAGAAAAAGAAATAGCGCTGTCGCAAATAAGAGAACTGCTGGCCAGCTTTGATAAAGACTCAGACACTCACAAAGCACTGCAAAATTTGTTTGAACAAGTGTCGTCATGGACAGTGTCAACGCGCATCAATATGCCTATTTCTTACAACCGAGCTAGGTTGTTCTTCGAAGACAACCCTATGTTCCAACCGGGTAAATATTGGATCCGTTTGAATGGGCGCCCAAACGTAGTGCATTTCTCGGGCGCGGTAATAAAGCCAGGTGCTTATCAACACCAAAGCGATACCTCAATTTATACGGCGGCTCATACGGTTAAAAAGGCGGTAGACGCCGACAGAAGCGTTGTTTATGTCATTGACCCCATGGGTAATATAGAAGAGAAGGGTATTGCTTACTGGAATTTAGATTTTGCTCAGCTTATGCCGGGTAGCCAGGTTTATGTACCTATTTCTTCAGAGCTTTTCAGCAATAAACTTAAGCAATTAAATGAGCGGGTTGCCGCGTTAGCAGTACACAGGGTTTTACCTCAATGAGTGCGCCAATATTAACTAAGAAAAAATTATCTAAGAAAAAAATATCTAAGAAAAAAATATCTAAGAAAAAAACACTCGCGCTGGTAATTGGCAGCGCATTATCTTCTGCCACGCTTGCTGATACTCAACTTCGCGTAACGCCTTCGCAGATGGTGCAAGGCGGAAATGGCTTAATCCAAACGCCAACCGCACGTATGCGAGATGAAGGCGGAATGGCCATCAACTATACCGATAACGGTGAATACCGCTTCTGGTCAGTTAATATCCAGCTTTATGATTGGATGGAAGCGACCGCTCGCTATACCGACGTACGTACACGTTTATATAGCCAAGTTGAATCATTCAGTGGCGACCAAACCCTAAAAGATAAAGGTCTAGACGTTAAATTCAGGCTTTGGAAAGAAAGTTATTACCTACCTGATATCAGCGTTGGCTTTAGAGACTTTGGTGGCACAGGCTTCTTTGAAAGTGAGTACGTGAACGCCAGTAAATCGGTGGGGCCATTCGATTTCCACTTAGGCTTAGGCTGGGGGTACTTAGGTACAGCAGACGATATTACTAACCCATTTTGTGAGGTTAGAGACAGCTTTTGTGAGCGTCCTGGCGGGTTCTCAGGCCGCGGTGGCAAGGTAGATTACGACCAATTTTTCAAAGGTACCACAGCCTTCTTTGGTGGCGTAGAGTATCAAACACCTTGGGAGCCGTTAACGCTAAAGCTAGAGTTTGAAGGGAACGATTACTCACGTGACAGAGCAGGCCAGTTAGAGCAAGACTCTCGCTGGAATGTGGGCGCGGTATATCGCTACAAAGACTTTGATTTCTCGTTAAATTACCAACGTGGAAATACCATTGGTTTTGGTGTTACATATCGATTCAATATGAATACCGCCTCTCAGATTAAATTCGATGATGCGCCTAGAAGCTTGATGGGAAGAAATGCCCCGTCCAATGTTAAAGATGTGAACAAATCGCGTCTTTATAATGATCTTTTCAGATCGGGTGGTTTCATCTTATCTGATGCTGAAATTAAAGAGGACAGTGCGACTTTCTATGGAACGCAGGTTAAGTATCGCGATCAAGGTGAAGCTATCGAGCGCGTGGGACGCGTAGCGGCTTCTGAGCTGCCTGATAGTGTTAAAACTTATCATATGGTAGATAGTCGTGGCGGCATTCCTATGGTCGATACACAAATAGATGCTGAAGCCTTTATCTCTGCTGCCCGCTATGAGTCAGTGGATGCAGAAATAGCTGAGACTTACATAAGAACGTCACCTTCTAAAGAAGTGATGGAAGCTTACGACCCTGAAAATACGTCGGGCTTTTTCTATAGCGCCGATTTCTTTTTCACTCAGTCATTTGGTAACCCAGAAGATTTCTATCTTTATCAAACTGGGCTATTACTCAACGGTGGCTATGCGTTTAATGAAAATTTCTCGGTGGTAAGTAGCGCACGAGTGACGCTTCTTGATAACTTCGATAAGTTTAATTATTTAGTGGATGGTGAAGACGTGTCTTTACCTCGTGTGCGTACTCGGGTTCGTGAGTATGTGTCTGAAAATGATGTATGGTTAGATACCGCGTTTTTAAATTACAAAGACAATATTGCTGAAGATCTTTATGCTCAAGCATACGCAGGTTATCTCGAAACCATGTTTGCTGGTGTAGGCGGTGAAATTCTTTATCGCCCTGTCGATAGTAATGTCGCCTACGGCATCGATATCAACTACGTTAAGCAGCGTGACCCTTACAGCCAAACAGGCTTAGAGGATTACGACACAATAACGGGTCATGCAAGTGTCTATTGGCAGCCTGAATTCCTAGATGATACGCAAATTACGGTTAGTGCAGGTCAATTCTTGGCGAAAGATAAAGGCGTGAATATTGATTACGCCAAGCGCTTTGATAGCGGCATTATAGTAGGAGCTTACGCTGCCTTCACTGATGTTTCGTCAGAAGAATATGGGGAGGGGAGTTTTACTAAAGGCTTCTATATTTCCATTCCTACCGATTTGTTCTTACTAGAACCATCGAAAGGACGTGGATTGTTCCCTTGGGTACCAATCTCTCGCGACGGTGGTCAGCTATTACGCAGACCTTCAAGGTTGATAGATTTAACCGAGACAAGGTCGCCTTTTTTTGACTAAATAGAAAAACGCCACGTGAATGTGGCGTTTTTTTTGCCCGTAGATATTTTAATTCAGCTACGAAATTAAAGTGTAGATTGGGTATTTATTCGTAGCTTAACTGCGAAGAGAAAAGTACAATACAGGCCGTGAAAAATGAGTGCTGGTGGTATTTTGTGCAAAAATAGTACGTAAAAGTAACCTTTTTGTACTTTCTTATTGAAATGATCCTGCCTTTGCTGTATAAAATGCGCCCTCTAATTTATAGTAATACGTCATTTGACCCAACCACTGTTTGAGCGCTTGGGATTAACTGACGCGACAGTTATCGTTGTTCTGGAGACAAATACAATGTCAAGAGTATGCCAAGTAACAGGTAAGCGTCCAACGGTTGGTAATAACCGTTCACACGCACGAAATGCGACTCGTCGTCGCTTTTTACCAAACCTTCAAACACACCGTTTTTGGGTTGAGAGCGAAAGCCGTTTTGTAAAACTACGTTTGTCTGCTAAAGGCATGCGTATCATCGATAAGAAAGGTATTGATTCAGTACTAACTGATATCCGTGCCCGTGGTGAGAAAATCTAAGGAAGCCGACAATGCGTGATAAAATTAAACTAGTTTCTTCAGCAGGTACAGGTTTCTTCTACACCACTGATAAAAACAAGCGTAACATGCCTGGCAAAATGGAGATCAAAAAGTATGATCCCGTTGTGCGTAAGCACGTTATGTTCAAAGAGGCCAAAATCAAGTAATTAGCTTGCTTTTGTCTCCACGAAAACCCAGCCTTTGCTGGGTTTTTTGCTTTATGTCCTTTGCAATTGCTCGTATACCTCTCAGATCTCTGCCAGATCGCAACGTAGCGCACAAATGATCCCAAATAAATCATAGGCCAATAATGGCCTTGTCTATATCAGATCAGACGCTACCATCAGCCTGAAAAAGCCTGCTTCTAAAATAAAAAGACACATAAAACTCAGCGTCAGACGCTAAGCGGCCCATGGTTTATGTAAACAAACGCCCATACATTTCCAAAGCCAACTAAAAATATTGAGTTAGCTTATAAGAGAGTGAGGTATTACTATATTCCGGTATTGATAGTCGACCATTTTACAGGAACAACGCGTGGCAAGAATTTCTCAGCAGGCAATGAACAACGTCGTTATCATTGCAATGCTCATTATGATTGCACTGTTTAACTTAGACAGTTTGGTGCCAAAGAAAGAGCCTGTACAAACGCGCAGCTTATTGCCTGAAGATGCTTACGTGCTAAAAATTGAGCATGATAACAACAGCCTGGAGCGTGTAGGGCAACAATGGCGTCAAAAAAGTCTTAACACCAGCCTTGCAGTAAAACCTGATGAGCAGTTTTCACATTGGCAAAGGGCTATGTTGAATCCAGCAACTGAAGTACCTGAATCGGTCTTGAATACACAGCCCTTTATTGTAGTGGTGTGGCTGGCGGGTAATAGCGACGGCAAGGTTTACGCTATTTATCCTAATACATCACCGGTAGTGATCAAATTCGAAAATAACTGGTACACATTAACCAATACCGACCTTGATAAATTATTACCTTGGACACTATAAATGCCTGAATTACCAGAAGTTGAAGTAAGCCGTTTGGGCGTATCCCCTCATCTAATCGGCAATACCATTACTCAGGTGGTGGTAAGAGAACGTAGAATGCGCTGGCCCATACCAGAAGAAGTCTCACTGGTTGAGGGGCAAAAGGTAATAGCGGTAAAACGTAGAGCGAAATACCTGCTAATTGAAACGGCCACAGGTACACTGGTTTTGCATCTAGGTATGTCTGGCAAACTGCGCGTCATTGACGCAACTACACCCATTGTGAAACACGACCACGTGGACATTGTTTTAAATACTGGTAAGTGTTTACGCTTAAACGACCCTAGACGCTTTGGGGCGGTTTTATTTCAGGCGCCCGATACGCAACAAGCAATGTTTGACAACTTAGGCCCTGAACCCCTTACAGACGACTTTGATGATAAACGTTTGTTCAGCTTATCGCGCAACCGCAAAGGTCCGGTGAAGAACTTCATTATGGATAACGCTATCGTTGTGGGTGTGGGCAATATCTATGCGAACGAAGCCTTGTTTCTTGCTGGTATTGACCCAAGAAGAGCCGCGGGTAATGTCAGTGCCGCTCGTTACAAGTCACTTACAGCAACAATAAAGCAAGTTCTCGCTAAAGCTATCGAGCAGGGCGGCACTACGCTTAAAGACTTTGCACAAACCGATGGTAAGCCGGGCTACTTTGCACAGCATTTAAATGTATATGGAAGAAAAGGCGAGCCTTGCGAAGTGTGTGGCAAAGCTATTGAAAGCAAGGTAATAGGGCAGCGAAACACCTTTTTCTGTACTCGCTGCCAGCGCTAATAGCTAAAAAAGAGTCTTAGCTAAAAAAAGTCATAGTTAGAAAGGTTTACAGCTAGAAGGATAGCTTAAAGCAACATAACTCTGTAAACCTGCTGTACTGAACAACGCCGATTTACCTAGCTCTTTTTACCTAGCCTGTCTCTTAACGCTTGCTCTACTACGGGGTGGCAAAAACCACTTACAGCCCCACGATGTAAGGCTACTTCTTTCACTAGAGTAGAAGAAATAAACGAGTTTTCTTCAGCTGGAGTCAAAAATACACTTTCAAGCTTCGGGTTTAGGCGTCGATTCATATTGGCCAGCTGGAATTCGTATTCGAAATCCGATACCGCGCGTAAACCACGAATCAAAATAGTCGCGTTTTGTTCATCCGCAAAGTCCGCTAGTAAACCAGTAAACCCTACTACTTCAACATTAGGCAGATCGGCAGTAACTTTCTTTATCATTTCTACCCGTTCCTCTAATGTAAAGAGCGGCTTTTTACTGGGGTTAGAAGCGATAGCCACGATAACGTGAGAGAATAGCTGAGATGCTCGCTCAATAAGGTCTGCATGACCGTTAGTGATTGGGTCGAAAGTACCTGGATAAAGTGCTCTAGTGTGCATAAATTGAATCTTATTGTCGTATAGGGTTTATAGGTTCAACGGGGCTACTGTACCACATTAACGAGTAATGCTAAGTACTGCTGCAATTATGTTTATTATTCGCGGTTTTTAACGCTTCACCAATTCGTTATAGCCATCTAAGCATGCCGTCCAATCGTCTTCTTTCCAGTGAAATACCGGGTTTTTGGCTTGCTCTTTATGCAAAGAGCGCAATAGACGATCTAGGTTACTTTGTTTCCAGCTTTCCCCTTTGCGTATCGAACAGCGGTCAAAGTCGATAAGCCAAATTTGCTTATCGCTATCAATCATAATATTTCGAATATTCGCATCGTGATGATAAACCTGGCAATTGTGCATTCGAGCCAGCGCTCGTCCCACTTCATGCCATTCGTTTTTTGATAAGGGCTGCTGGCACAAAACGTGGTGCAGATCTTGGCTATTAGGAATGTTAAGGGTGATTATATCGCCCCGATAAATCAAGCCCCTGCGGTGGATACGTGCAGCGACAGGTATAGGTACTAAAAGACCTTCACCTCGCATGTATTCGAGCAATGTAAACTCTTCAAAAGGTCTAGAGCGTTCGATACCATTAAAAAAGTACTGGTCACTAAGTAGCTTACCTATCAGACCGCCACGCATAAAGTGTCGTAAAACCCAGTGCTGACCTTCATGCTCAATGAAGATGGTTGTACCACGTCCCTTAGCTTGACCTGTTATCTTGTTTTGTAGCTGCCAAAATTCAGGGCTGAACATTTCTGTATTAGGCTGACTGACCAGGGTGTTATCGAAAATAAAGTGGTGTCCAGCACCTATGTCTCGTCGCATTGTCGCCATGTTGCCCACAACTTATGGTAAATTTCATATTCTAATGATTTATTTTGGTTTTTCAGCAACGAGAGAGCTTCTGTGGGAAAAAAGATTTGTTTAATGCGCTTATCGGCCATTGGGGATGTGTGTCATGCCGTCGCAATGGTTACTCGAATTCAATCACAGTGGCGCGATGCTGAAATTACGTGGGTAATAGGGAAAGTGGAGTATCAGCTGGTGAAGCTGATGCCAAACGTACGGTTTATTATTTTTGATAAGTCAAAAGGGAAAGCTGCAGTGGAGTCGCTCAAAGCACAAGTGGCCGGTGAAACTTTTGATGCTTTATTAATGATGCAGGTGGCACTACGGGCAAACTTAGCTTCGCGAGTGATTAAAGCAAAGCAGCGCATAGGTTTTGACTGGGCACGAAGTAAGGAGCTGCACTGGTTGTTTGCCAATAAACGGGTGGCTGCCACAAAGCACGCTCATGTGCTTAAAGGTTTTATGGATTTCGCCGATGCATTGGGCGTACCTGAGCCAAAAGCAGTTTCTTGGAACATTCCAGTTGCATCAGAAGATGCAAAGTGGGGAGAAGAACAAGCTAAAACCTTGGGTAAATATGTCGTTATTTCACCAGCGGCAAGTAAGGCTGAAAGAAATTGGTTGCCGCAACGATACGCAAGTATTGCTGACTATATCCAAGAGGCCGGTGTCACCGTGATATTATGCGGCGGTCCAGGAGATTTAGACCGCAAAACTGCTGATGCAATTAAAGCGAGTGTGAAATATCCGCTTAAAGACTTTACTGGGCAAACAACATTGCATCAGCTGCTTATGTTACTAAAGCATGCTCACCTAGTTATTGCACCAGATACTGGGCCAGCTCACATGGCAACTACCGTGGGCACGCCTGTTATTGGGCTATACGCACACTCTAATCCACGTAGAACAGGGCCTTACAACAATCTTGAAAGGTTGGTATCGGTTTATGATGAATGCATAGAAGAGCAAAAAGGGAAGCCTTGGAGCGCCTTACCGTGGGGAACGCGAGCCAAAGGAAGCCAGTTAATGGAAAAAATTACCGTAGACATGGTTAAGCAAAAAGTTGCGCCGTTCCTCGTTTAATTTTTTTATCGTAAGGTAAAACTACCAACTATTATCTACACTTAGCGTTGAGCTGTGTACTTCTTTTAAGCAGGGAGTCGTTACTGAATGAAAAAGCCCGCTTTGCGATGGCTGTCCGAGATTCATACTTTTACTGCAGGTAAAAAAGTACTGCTAACACTAGCAGTGCTATTCATATGCTTGCCTAAAGTAAATGCATCGGAACTTAACGTCATGGTGAACGAAAGTGTAATGGTCGAAGAGCTTAGTCGCTCAGAACTTCGTCAGATTTTTACGGGACAGCGCCAGTATTGGGAAAATGGTACTAAAATTACCGTTTTCGTACTGCAAGACAGCGACGAGTTACACCGTCAATTTTGCCGCGATATTCTTCAGATGTTCCCTTATCAGCTGTCTCGTCTTTGGGACCAAATTACCTATTCTGGTCAAGGTATTACACCAATCAGAGTAACCTCTTATCAAGCGCTAGTTGATGCATTGGAAAATACGGTGGGTTCTATTGGTTATGTTGAACGAACGGAAATCGTTAAGCTTAGACGCGTTGAGGTAGATTTAGAATGAGAATATACATCGCTTTAGCGCTTGGGCTCTTCAGCTCGCATATCGTTAGCGCGCAATCAGATTTTACCTGGCATGGCTATGTTTCACAGGGCTTAACTCAGTCGAAAGACAGTAGTTTTATTACTGATGATAATAACGTGACGGGTGAACTCACTGAGATCGGCTTGAACGGTTATTATCAGCTTGCTGAAAATATATCCATTGCTGGGCAAGTTAACTATTTAGACGGTGGGAATCGTTTCGAGCAAGGTGCTCGCCTCGATTATTTATTTGTTGATTGGAAGCTGCCTAATTTACCTGGCATGTGGCGTGGGCAAATTCACGCTGGACGCTTTAAAAACATCCACTGGCTTTATTCATCGACCAGAGATGTCCCTCAAACGCGATATACCTCAATATTGCCTCAATCGGTATATAACGACGGGTTTCGCGATGTTGCATTGGGTAGTAACGGCATACTGACCAGTTTTTCTAATTACGGTAAGGAATATACTTGGGAACTTAATTGGAGCTACGGACGCTCAAATATAAACGATTCTCAGCGCGAATTTCTCTTAGGTAACGAAGTTAAAGGCAAAATCAGACAAGACTTCGTACATCAAGCAAGCGTGTTTTTGCAGCCTTCATCTATGACATGGAAAATAGGTGCTGGTTGGCTTAATTCCGATTTTAAGTACACGCCATCACAGGATGAAGATGGTTTGCCGGGTACCGCGAACATAGAGCGATTTATGTTATCTGCGCAATACTTTGCTGAACACTGGGAAGTGTCTGCAGAAATAATTCGCGACAAACAAAACAGCCAGGGGCTATTTTCCCCTGACTTTGCCGAAAAACGCACCGGTGAAGGTGGTTTCGTTCAGTTTAGATATTTGTTTAACAACGAAATCAGCGGTCTTATTGGCTACGATAAATATATTAACGATACCTCCGACAGTGACGGTAAAGAACTAGAGGCAAGCACGGGAGGCCTTATCCCTGCCTACTTCGGGTATCAAGATACTTACACGGTGGGTTTACGCTGGGACATTGCACCTAAATGGCGATTGCAAGGCGAATATCACTGGGTCGAAGGAGCAACGCGTGTAGTCAGCTTATTAAACCGAGATGTGGCATCCCATTCTGATAAGCATTGGGAAATGTGGTCAATACAATTGATGTATTGGTTTTAAGGGTAAAAGATGAAGGTTCAGGTATCTTTTACCACGAAAACCATTGCTATTTTACTGGCTATGGTTTTAACCGTTACTATCGTCATATCCACCGTGCTAATTCAAGAGTCTGAAGCACAGGTTGTGATGCAGCAGCGGGAAAGCCAAATTAGCAACCAGCGCAGGGTTCAGCTATTCGAAGACATACTTCATAGCCGTATGATCACCCTCATTGATATCATTAGCCGTAAAAATGGTGCGTATTCTAATAACCTTGATAATTTACGTAGTACGCTAGATGACCTAAGTGAATACCTAACGCTCAATTTTCAGGTAGAAACTCTTTACCTATTCGATGAAAACGGTGTTGTTGGAAAACCTGCTTACCCCGTTAATGGCACCATCAAGCAGCTTGTAGATTCTACTCGGGCCTCATTTGAAAGCCGTTCGTTACTGGTCTGCGAAAGCGTATGCACTCACTACATTTCCATACCTATAATGGCATCAAGCGATAAAGTGCCGGTTATTATTGTCTCTACTTCCATGCGAGAATTACTGTATCTGTTTAGCCGTGCCACCGATGTATATAAAGTGGCGGTTGTTCAGGTAGATGAACCTCAGGTTGGAAAACTTGCGTTAAAGGTAGCAAGTCAGGTTTCCGCTGCTAACAAACAATTTTTGAATTCGCTTATTAAGGCATTGCCTGAAAACTGGCGTGTTGACGACCTAGTGATAAAAGGAGTAAACGTAGAGTTAGAAAACCAGCAGCTTCTGGTTAGCCTTTTGCCTTTCGACCATGCCGCAGGCGATCATCCTTATTTGCTTATCGTTCAAAATGTATCGGCAATGATACGTCAGAACGAGCAATATCAGTACGTGGTTATTTCAAGCGCTATCGCATTATTTCTTCTTTTCTCGTCGTTGCTCTATCTTTTCTTAAATCAATATCGCACAAGGTTACTAGACATAAGCGAACGCCTGCCTATGTTGGCTGAGCATAAATTTAGCGAATTTTATACGGTTGCGGCAAAGCGTCAAAAGCTGCCTGTATTTAAGCTTACCGACGAACTCGACGTGGTTGAAGAAGCGGCGAACGATTTAGCGCGCCAGCTAGAAAGCTTTGACGGTCAAATGGCAATAAACACCGCTAAGCTAGAGAAAATGGCCATGTTCGACGTGCTGACAGGTCTACCCAACCGCAACATGTTGACCTTTCAAATTGAAAAACAACTGGCCAGCTCAATTCGAGATGACAGGCTAGTAGCGCTCATGTTTATGGATTTAGATGACTTTAAAAAAGTTAACGATAGCCATGGGCACGATGTCGGCGACAAGCTGCTTAAAGCTGCGGCAATGAGAATTTCCCGTCCTATTCGGGAGTCTGATATTGCATCGCGGTTTGGGGGCGATGAATTTGTTATTTTGCTGTCGAATATAGAGAGCAAAAAACATGTCGATACGGTCGCGCAAAAAATTATCGACGAGTTTCAAGAGCCCATTATTGTCGACGGCGTTACTTTTTATGTTTCAATCAGCATTGGTATAGCCATTACTAATCACTCCCGCGCTACACCGGTAGAGCTGCTGCGCCATGCCGATATTGCGATGTACGAAGCCAAAGCGAAGAAAGGTGCTGAGTTTAGAGTATACGACGCCACTATGAACCTTAAGGTAATGCAAAAGGTTGAATTAGAATCTGAAGCTCGCGAAGCGCTAAGAGGCAATCAGTTTAGCCTTGCCTTGCAACCGCAAATAGACATGCACAGCGGCAAGCTCATGGGCTTTGAAGCACTACTACGCTGGTATCATCCTAAAAAAGGGCATATATCGCCAGGCGACTTTATCCCTCTGCTTGAAAATACGTCATTTATGCTCGAGTTAGATTATTGGGTGATCACGCGCTCCACCCATCTAGTTAACGAGCTAAAAAACAGCGGCTACCCCGATATCAAGGTGGCGATTAACTTATCAGCGGGGCAGTTCCTCGACCCCAGCTTGCCCGAGTTTTTACAGCATCAAATTATTAAAAACGATATCGCTCCAGACCAAGTTTGCCTAGAGCTAACTGAAACCGTGTTGGTCTCAGATATCAAACGGGCTACGGGTATAATGCAAACCATACGTGATATGGGGTGCATGTTAGCGATTGATGATTTTGGAACCGGCTATTCATCCCTAAGTTACCTAAAATCATTGCCCGCCGACTTTATAAAAATAGATCGCTCTTTCGTTGCCAACATCGCCAGCAGTGCAGATGACAGAAACATTGTGCATTCCACCATATCCATGGTGCGTAATATGGGCATGCAGGTGGTAGCTGAAGGTATTGAGACCAATGAGCAGTACGAGCTGCTTTGTCATTTTGACTGCCATCAGGGCCAAGGCTATCTTATTAGCCGACCTATACCTGAAGTAAACCTTTGGGACACATTAAAAGACAAAGTAGAAAACGGCTTTTGGAAAGACTTTGCCTAGCACTTAAAACAAATTAGCGTGATTTAACCTTTTTTGTGAGTGTGCTGAATAATTTACAAACTTAGTCGACAAACCCATTAAATACAGCGCAAGGGTGTGTACCCTTCCATGCGCTTTCATTACACTAGCGGTTTTCATATACCCACACTTGGAGAATGGCATGTCTGCGGCATTTATTTCTCATTTGCAATCGCAAATTGAAGCCACGAAAGAAGATGGTTTGTACAAAAAAGAGCGCGTAATCACGTCGCAACAACAAGCGGATATTGGCGTTGCTGGTGGCGAGCACGTTATAAACTTTTGTGCCAATAACTACCTAGGCCTGGCAAACAATGAAAGCTTAATCGAAGCGGCGAAAGAAGGCTTAGATAGTCATGGCTTCGGCGTAGCATCTGTGCGATTCATTTGCGGAACGCAAGACATTCACAAGCAACTAGAAGCCTCTATCAGCGACTTTCTAGGCACCGAAGACACCATTCTTTATCCGTCTTGCTTTGACGCCAATGGAGGTTTGTTTGAAACCCTTCTTGGACCGGAAGATGCCATCATATCTGATGCGCTAAATCATGCGAGTATCATTGACGGCGTACGTTTGTGTAAAGCCAAGCGTTACCGTTACGCCAACAACGACATGGCAGCGTTAGAAGAGCAATTAAAGCAAGCCGATGCTGACGGCGCTCGCTTTAAAATCATTGCTACCGACGGCGTATTCTCTATGGACGGCGTTATTGCCGACCTTGCTTCAATCTGCGACTTGGCCGACAAATACGATGCCATGGTAATGGTTGATGACTGCCATGCTACGGGTTTCTTAGGCGAAAACGGTAAAGGTAGCCATGAATACTGCGGTGTAATGGGTCGCGTCGATATTATTACCGGTACATTAGGTAAAGCCCTTGGTGGTGCGTCAGGCGGTTACACGTCAGGCAAAAAGGAAGTTGTTGAATGGCTACGTCAGCGCTCGCGTCCTTACCTATTCTCTAACTCAGTTGCGCCACCTATCGTTTCAGCATCGTTAAAAGTGTTTGAAATGATGAAAGAAGGCGATGAGTTACGCGCTAATCTATGGCGAAATGCCAACCATTTCCGCAAGCGTATGGAAGACGCGGGCTTTACCCTTGCAGGTAAAGATCACGCTATTATTCCTGTAATGCTGGGCGATGCCCGCTTAGCCAGTGAAATGGCCGACAAACTGTTAGAAAAAGGCATTTACGTTATCGGCTTCTCGTACCCTGTTGTACCAAAAGGACAAGCGCGAATTCGTACGCAAATGTCGGCAGGTCATAGCCTTGAACACGTTGATAAAGCCATTGATGCATTTATCGAAGTAGGCCGTGAAATGGGAGTGATTTCATGAAATCGCTAGTAAAAGCGAAAGCGGAAAAAGGTATTTGGCTACAAGACACGCCAAAGCCTGAAGTAGGGCACAATGACCTACTAATTAAAATTCGCAAAACCGCGATTTGCGGTACTGATATGCATATTTACAACTGGGATGAGTGGTCGCAAAACACTATTCCAGTGCCTATGGTCGTCGGTCACGAATACGTGGGCGAAGTAGTGGGTATGGGGCAAGAAGTAAAAGGCTTCGAAGTAGGTGACCGTGTCTCCGGTGAAGGTCATATTACCTGTGGTCATTGCCGAAACTGCCGTGCTGGCCGCGTACATTTGTGTCGCAACACCGAAGGTGTGGGTGTAAATCGCCCTGGCGCATTTGCCGAATATTTAGTTATTCCTGCCTTCAACGCGTTTAAAATTCCAGACAATATCAGCGACGACCTAGCGTCTATCTTCGACCCGTTTGGTAATGCCGTTCATACCGCGCTAAGTTTCGACCTAGTAGGCGAAGATGTACTTATCACAGGTGCAGGGCCTATCGGCATTATGGCGGCTGCGGTCGCCAAACACGTAGGTGCCCGTCACGTAGTGATTACTGATATCAACCCGTATCGCCTTGAGCTTGCTGAAAAGATGGGGGCTACGCGTGCTGTTGATGTAAGTAAAGAAAACTTACAAGACGTTATGGACGAACTGGGTATGTCAGAGGGCTTTGATGTGGGCCTTGAGATGTCTGGTGTGCCGGTAGCCTTCAGAGACATGCTCGACAAGATGAATCACGGCGGCAAAGTGGCTATGCTGGGTATTCCTCCGCAAGACGTTGCTGTCGACTGGAACCAAGTTATTTTCAAAGGTTTGGTGATAAAAGGCATTTATGGCCGAGAAATGTTCGAGACCTGGTACAAAATGGCGAGCTTACTACAAAGCGGTCTGGACCTTTCACCCATCATCACCCATACCTTTTCCATTGATGACTTTCAGAAAGGGTTTGATACCATGGGGTCAGGACACTCAGGTAAAGTTATTTTGGATTGGCAATAATGACAACATTCTCACACATTAGCGTAAACGACGTGGCTAACTTTCAAGGCGACGTAACGATTGTGGATATTCGCGATCCTCAATCGTTTGCTAATGGCCATATGCCTAATGCGGCACCGCTTAACAACGATAACTTTGGAGCGTTTATTGACCAAACACCCAAAGATATTCCAGTTGTTGTAGTGTGTTACCACGGCGTAAGCAGCCAACAGGCTGCGCAAGTGATTGCGCAGCAAGGCTTTGAGACCGTTTATAGTATGGACGGGGGCTTTGAAGCGTGGCGACAGGCGAACCCGGTAGTAACCGAATAGCGATTTTATAAAGGTGCACAATGTGCACCTTTATTTTATGTTTTGCAGGTCTTCCACTATTTCAGTATAAAGAGTCAATGACGAGAGCTAAATTCCACGCTCTTGTACATCTTTATCGCTTCACACTCTTTTTGCTTTTGGGGTAACAACTAGCTTATGGGTCATCCTTTAATTGCGTTTAATCAGCAAAGTCCAGCGCACCTTCTCGCCAACTATTTAACCAGTCAGCATATCAACGCCAACGTAGTACAGCATGAAAAAGAGTTTGTGGTTGTGCTGGATAACAATGAGCATGTTGACCGCGCAAAAGTTATCGCAGAAGACTTTTTAGCAAATCCAACGAACCCTAAATATCAGCAAGCGGCATGGGACAGTGGTAAGAACGTACAGCTAGCGCCATTAGGTAGCGGCTTTTCGTTTAGCAAAATAATGTCCGATGCGGTTAAAGCGCCGTTTACTTCTGTGGTGTTTGTGCTGTGTGCTGCTGTTTACCTATTGTCTTTATTTGGGTTATTTGCCCCCATTGCACAGCACTTATTGATGCAGCCGTTTTCTGTCTTGGCAGAAAATCACGAGTGGTGGCGGCTGCTTGGCCCAGCGTTCATCCATTTCTCTGCACTTCACATCATATTCAATTTATTGTGGTGGGGCATGCTGGGGGCCAAAATTGAACGTACTTTAGGTATCAGCATGCTGCTTATTGTATTTTTAGTATCAGCCACAATTTCAAATGCCGCACAGGCGCTATTTAGCGACCCTGTACAAGGTAATCTATTCTTGTTTGGCGGCTTATCTGGCGTGGTATATGCCGTGATGGGCTTCGTGTGGTGGCTTGGCTGGTTGCGCCCTAGTTGGGGGCTGTCGTTACCAAACTCTATTGTAGGCTTTATGCTGGTTTGGTTGGTAATTGGCTATGCCGACATACTGTGGGTGAGCATGGCAAATGCTGCACATACCGCGGGGCTTATTTCAGGCTGCTTACTTGCCGCCATACTAAGCTTGGGTTCTGCAAAGCGTTAGCAGTTAGTCAGCGTAGGCCTTAGCTTAAAAAGGTACTAAAGTGTTGAGTACTGCAGCATATAGGTATGGGATAGCACGTCGCGCTTACCTAGATGATTAGCGTATTACACGCTAATAAAAACGGTAAAACCGCTATAGAAACAAAAAAGCGAGCTGGTTAAAAGCTCGCTTTTCTGTTGACTTAGGCAGCTTTTATTCTGCCTAAGCACCTTGGTACAAATACTTAGTAAAAATCACGTTCTTAATGACTTCACCACCTGTCTCTTGCTGCATGTGCTCTTGAAGCGCTTTTAAAATAGCGCGACGAATATCTTCACGGCCAGTGAGCGATTTTACTTTCTCTGCAGGCTGCTGCCCGAAAATTTCAATGGCGGTAGAGCGTAGTAGCGGCATGTGGTGTTCAGCAATTTCAAGCTGGTTCACATCGTGAATCATCAACTCCACCGACACGCGAACATACCCCAGCTTTTGTGCGCTGTCGCTAATATAGTTGGTAACAATCTCTGGCTCTAAGCCCAAATAAGCATAGTTGGCTTTATCTTGTGCCAGCGCTGAATTGCACCCTAAAACAAAAAAACTAACCGCAAATACACGTAAAACTAGTGACTTAAACATAGTGGAGTCCGAAACACCAAAGTAATAAATTCACTTGGTAGTGTAGCAAATCTCTGATCAAACACACTACTGCAAAAGTTTAACCAAGTGAAAATATTCTCACATGACGTGTTATCATACTAACAGATTCATTATTCGGGCTTTTCGTGTGAGTTTTAATGCCACTTTTCCAGTGGGTTTGGCGGTTGACTGGCAAGCACCTTCTGGCATCACAATTCCTAATGCACAACTGAAAAACTGGTTGTTAGACACAGGGTCATTAACCGAGCGAGTGCAATCCTTAAGTGATCATTTTTCGCTGGAGCTTATTGGGCAGCGCACGCAAATACCTCACGACAATGAGTTATCGTTACTACACAATAACGGCAGCACTAGCTATCAAGCTCGGGAAATCCTACTGTGCGGTAACCATCAACCTTGGGTATTTGCACGATCTATTATTCCTCAAGCATTTGTAGACAGTGAGCTTTCTGACTTAGGCCGCGAGCCACTTGGAAAACGTTTGTTTAACGACACGCGGTTCACCCGTTCACAGTTCCAATTATGTACTGCCCAAGCCTCTCAGTTTGGCATCAATAGTAACCAAACCTTGTGGGGAAGACGCTCGTTGTTTACGTTAGATAACTACAGCATGATAGTGGCAGAAGTTTTTCTTCCTCATTCTCCGGCTTACGGTCAGTCAGCGACAAGCGAAAAGGAAAGCGAACAACAATTATGAAACACAATTGGAATGCATACGCGCGACTTATGCGCCTAGATAAACCTGTAGGTATTTATTTACTGCTATGGCCTACATTGTGGGCACTGCTAATGGCGGCGCAAGGTTTACCGCCTTTAGGAATTACGCTTATCTTTGTGGCTGGCGTAGTCGTAATGCGTTCAGCAGGATGCGTTATCAATGACTATGCTGACAGAAAGGTAGATGGGCGCGTTAAGCGCACAACACAGCGCCCCTTGGCAACAGGCGAAGTTAAACCAAAACAAGCGCTGCAGTTATTTGGTGCGCTTATCGCCATAGCTTTTGTATTAGTACTGTTTCTTAACTGGCAAACTATCGCGTTATCTGTTGTAGCGCTTTTGCTCGCTGCAAGCTATCCCTTCATGAAGCGTTATACCCACTTGCCGCAGGTGGTATTAGGTGCGGCATTTGGCTGGGCCATTCCTATGGCGTTTATGGCCGTGCTAGAAACTGTACCACCGTACGCTTGGTGGTTGTTTATTGCTAACTTACTATGGACAGTAGCGTACGATACCATGTACGCCATGGTAGACCGCGACGACGATTTGCAAATAGGCGTTAAATCTACCGCTATATTGTTCGGTAAAAACGACGTATTAATTGTGATGATGTTGCAGGCCTGCGCGCTAACTATTCTGTGGTGTATAGGCTTAACAATCAATGCGACATGGCCTTACTACACAGCCGTGCTGTTTTCTGCTTTGCTATGCGTGCGCCAATATCAACTTATTAAACGCCGTCAGCGTGAAGGCTGTTTCACCGCGTTTATTGAAAACCACTACATT
The DNA here is from genome assembly GCF_054890645.1 of Alteromonas sp. HB246098. NCBI lineage: Bacteria > Pseudomonadati > Pseudomonadota > Gammaproteobacteria > Alteromonadales > Alteromonadaceae > Alteromonas > Alteromonas sp. HB246098. The sequence goes on from NZ_JBTZUG010000006.1 coordinate 36,584, forward strand.
GGCTTAGCTATTACGCTTGGTACGGCGCTGCATTTTTATTTGGTAAGGTAAAACTTACCAACAGCAAACTTCAACCTGTACCAATGTCCCCTTATAACTTATTTATAGCCAGTCTAAAGTATTTACTAGCTTTTATAGGCACGCGCTTGACTCACTAGATGTTTTTAAAGCGGTGCACAAAATATGCTACTAAGTGTTATACTTTAGGTGTTGAATGGAATCTATACGCATATATAAATTGAAGTGGTTCAAGAGGTGGGCGAGTAAGGAAGGTTTTTCCAAAAGCACCCGCTCTAACATTAGTGTTAAAGAGGTGAAGTCTTTAAAACTCTTAGCTAGAGAGCTACTGAACTACAGCGAGGAAAAGCTTAAGAATGCTATTGATTCAGGTAGTATTGAAGAGGTGAGATAACATGAAAGAAAGCATTTTAGATGTAATACATAGTACTGCAAAAGATTTGAGCGAAGCCGGAGTAATGGATAAGCAGACTATGCATAAGTTTGATGCATTATGTTTACCCAAACTCAAGCAATATGATGGACAGCGGATAAAAGCAATCCGTGAAAAAGCAAGAGTAAGCCAAGCTGTTTTTGCTGCCTATTTAAATATCACGCCATCTACAATCAAGCAGTGGGAGCAGGGGAACAAAAAACCTCGAGGTACTTCTTTAAAGCTTCTGAGTCTTGTTGAGCAGAAAGGTTTAGAGATCTTGATGTAACGTTTCTTTTATTCTGCGCTTTTGCAAAGACAGAAGAGCATTCTTTATTTTATCGGCTTCAACAAAAAAGCGCCATGAAGGCGCTTTGAGTTTTCTATAAGCTGTGAACAACTACTTTTCTGCTAGTTTCGCTTCAAGCTCGGCAATGCGGCTTTCCATTGCGTCTAGCTTTTCGCGAGTACGAATAAGTACTTGGCTTTGAATATCGAATTCTTCGCGAGTGACTAAATCTAGTTTAGACAGCTGCGACTGCAATACCGCCTTTACTCGACCTTCGGCTTCTTCAGCCATGTTTTTAACGCCGGGTGGTACGGCATCAGCAATTTGTTTCGCTAAATCTTCGAGTTTCTTCGGATCCAACATGGAATTCCCTTATAATGCGCAGCTCAAAATGTGAAAGCTATTCTATCGGTATCGACACGACATGCAATGAAAACTGTGTCGCGCCCAAAATGTACGTTGTTTTAGGTATTAAATGAAACTAAATGAAGCTCAAGAATCTGCCGTAACCTATGTGTCTGGCCCATGTTTGGTGCTGGCAGGGGCGGGTAGTGGTAAAACCCGTGTAATTACCAACAAGATTGCTCATTTAGTTAGAAACTGTGATATGCCGGCACGCTATATTGCAGCGGTTACTTTTACCAACAAAGCAGCACGTGAAATGAAAGAACGTGTAGCGCAAACCTTGGGCAAGCCAGAGGCGCGCGGGCTAAAAGTATCGACCTTCCACACCATGGGCTTAACCATTATTAAGGCGCATGTGAAAGATCTTGGCTTAAAGCCAGGTTTCTCGTTATTCGACGATAAAGACTCCTTTGCCCTGCTTAATGACCTAACGTCCGACACCCTAGATGGCGATAAAGATCAGCTTCAGCTATTGCAAAGCTGTATTTCGAACTGGAAAAACGATCTTATCTTGCCCGATGCCTTATTAAATTCGGCAACCAGCACAGGTGAAAGAGAATTTGCAGAAGCCTATAAGCGCTACCAAGACAACCTAAAAGCCTATAACGCACTAGATTTTGACGACCTTATTCTGCTGCCCACGCTGCTTTTAAAAAGCAGCGAAACGATAAGAGCAAAATGGCAAAGCAAAATTCGCTATCTGCTGGTGGATGAATACCAAGATACCAACACTAGTCAGTACGAGTTAGTAAAGTTATTAGTTGGCGAGCGTGCACGCTTTACCGTGGTTGGCGACGACGACCAGTCTATCTATTCATGGCGTGGTGCGAAGCCGCAAAACCTACATTTGCTACAAGAAGATTTTCCGCGATTAAACGTGATTAAGCTGCAGCAAAACTACCGCTCGTCAGGTCGTATTCTGCATTGTGCGAATATTCTTATTCAGAACAACCCACACTTGTTCGATAAAACCCTCTTCTCAGAGTTGCAGTACGGCGAGCCGCTTAAAGTGATAGAGGCAAAGAACGAAGAACATGAAGGTGAGCGGGTGGTGGCTGAACTGCTAGCGCATAAGTTCATGAACCGCACCCAATTTAAAGACTACGCCATTTTGTATCGTGGGAATCACCAAAGCCGTATCTTTGAAAAGCTGTTAATGAGTAACCGCATTCCGTACAAAATAAGCGGCGGCATGTCGTTCTTTGGTCGCGCCGAAGTGAAAGACATCATGGCCTATTTACGGCTATTGGTGAATCAGGACGACGATAACGCTTTGCTGCGTATAATAAACACGCCAGGGCGCGGTATAGGCCGCGCTACGCTAGAAAAGTTAGGCAACTTTGCTAATAGTTTGGGCGTGTCTATGTTTGAAGCCGCAACGCACCCTAACTTAAACAGCGTGCTGCCCGACAAAGCTTTTCATTCGGTTTCGACCTTTGCTCGCTGGGTAGTTGAGCTGTCGGACAACGCCGAACGTGGCAACACTGCAGATGCAGTGCGCACCATGATCCGCACCATGGGTTATGAAGAATGGCTTTATGAAACCAGCGCCAGCCCCAAGGCTGCGGAAATGGCTATGGCCAACGTAAGTACCTTGTTCGGCTGGGTTAACGACATGCTAGAAGGCAATGACCTAGACCAACCTATGACCTTAACCGAAGTAGTGAACCGCCTAATACTGCGCGATATGATGGAGCGGGGCGAAGACGACGGGGAAGGAGACCAGGTTCAGTTGATGACATTGCATGCCTCAAAAGGTCTTGAATTTCCCATTGTGTTCTTAGTGGGTATGGAAGAGGGGTTACTCCCTCACCAAAGCAGTATCGATGAAGACAATGTAGAAGAAGAGCGCCGACTAGCCTACGTAGGTATTACCCGAGCTCAGCGAGAGCTTATATTCAGCCTTGCCAAAGAACGCCGTCAGTTTGGTGAAGTGATTAATCCAGAGCCAAGCCGCTTTTTATTCGAGCTGCCACCCGATGACGTTCAATGGGAAAACCAAAAGCCAAAGGCAACGAAAGAAGAGCGCCAGCAAAAAGCTCAGGTGGGTATTGCTAACCTAAGAGGTATTTTAGGGAAAAAGTAGTATGGTTAGAGGTGCAAGTAAGTACTTACTTTTAGCCAGCAAGCAATGCCATATCGAGCACTTTTGCGTGCTTTAATATCTTGCCCTGACCATACGAACACTCAATTTCATTTAAGGCGTCAAGCTGGGCCCGAGAATCCACCCCCTCGGCTATAACCTGAAACTTCAAGTGTTCAGAAATTAGCATCACCGATTGAATAAGCTTCAAGTTACGTTGAGAACGGGGCAGTGATTTTACAAATCGGTGATCAATTTTTATGAAGTCGAAAGGGTAAGCAAACAAATAGCTTAGCGAGGCTAATCCGCTACCAAAGTTATCAAGAACAAGCGTTATGCCAGCGCGTTTAAGCTTTTTAATTGCCGGTAAGATAAACTGCGAACGCCGATTTAAGTCATTCTCATCAAATTCAAACACAAGCTGGCTTGGCGTAATGTCAGATGCTGCAATTACATCTATCATTTGATTAACCATAGAAGCCTGTAATAAATGGTTAATCGACACATTAACCGCTATTTTGTTAATAGGCTCATCGGTATTCTTGTAGTGGTTGAGTAACTCGCACGCTTTGTTTAGCTGAAATAAATCAAGGTCTAGCGTTAGGCCGCTGTGCTCTGCCACTTGCCTAAATTGCTCGCGGGCTATTTTGCCGTAGGCTGGGTGAGACCAGCGAATGTACATTTCTTTATACAGCGTGCTCTTGTCATTTAAGTCAATCACAGGCTGCAAAAAGTAATCAAACTCTTCTTCACGCAGGGCCCGCCTGAATTCATTCTCAAGCTCCAGCTCTTCTATTAGTCTTTCGCGCATGCTCTTATCAAACATCACGTAACGGCCTCGGCCAAGTGTTTTAGCCTGGTACATGGCGGCGTCTGCATCGCGTAAGACTTCGTCGGCGCTGCGATAATAGGTTTCTAAATGGGCAATACCCACGCTGGCGCCGGAATACATTTCGCGACCATCTAGTAAGAACGGCTCTGAAATTGATGAAATAATACGGCTGGCTACTTCTTCAACATCTGCCACATCTTCAAAGTTATCCAGTAGAACAACAAACTCATCACCACCTAACCGAGCAAGTAAGTCGTGCCCGCGAATACACAGCGCAATACGTCTTGCGACCTCAATTAAAAACTCGTCGCCCGCGTGGTGACCTAGCGTGTCGTTAATCACTTTAAAGCGGTCTAAGTCGATAAATAACACCGCGAATAAGTTATCGCTGTAACGTTGCTTGCTAGCTACAGCTAGCTCTAACCGGCTTGTGAACATAGCGCGGTTGGGTAAATCGGTTAGCGAGTCGTGGTGGGCGTCGTGAATTAGCTTAAGCTCAATCTCTTTACGCTCTTCAATTTGCTGCTTTAAAAACTTGTTCGCGCGGTTAAGCTCTGCGGTGCGCTCTTTCACGCGCTCTTCAAGCTCAATGTTATAGCGCTGCATCGACTCGGTGTTGCGCTTGCGCTCAATGGCTACCGCAATATGGTGCGATACAAAGCGAAGAAGCTCTTGGTCGCGGGCATTATATTTTGCCAGCTTGCCATAAGTTTGAACCGCTATAACACCAGCTATTTCGCCCTCAACAACAAGTGGCGAGCCAAGCCAAGAGTTAGCGCTATTCAGCATGGTCTGAGCAACAGAAACATCTATGTCACCCGACTCAGCAAGTTCCAACACCTTGGGTGGGTTTATCAACTCGGCTTGGCCTGTACGTAATACATATTCGGTAAGCCCTAAGCCAAGCGGTCTAGCACTGATATCTTTTTCTTTGGAGTCGCTGAAGTAAGGAAACTCCAGCATTTCTTTCTCTTTGTCGAGAATAGCAATGTAGCAGTTCGGCGCGCTAATAAGCCGTGCAAGAATATCGTGAAGGCTTGAGTAGAAGGCATTCATATCGCCTTCAAGAGTTGCCGCCAACTCAGAGATTTCAAACAGCGCTTGCTGTAACGACTCTACTTTTTGGCGTTCTAAAATTTCTTCTTGAAGGTCGTCGTTAATCTTTCGAAGTTGGCGGGTACGTTCGCGAATGGTGCGTTCGGTAAGCTCTCGGTTCTTTACCCTATCTACCGTGGTAACAATATGCTGGGAAACAAAAAGCAAAACCTCTAGATCTTCTTGGCTGTAGTGCACACCCTCATCATAAGTTTGCACAACCATTGCACCAATCACTTGGCTACCGCGTTTTAGGGGAACGCCTAGTAGTTCAAAAGGTTGAGAGCCTACCAGCTTAATATCGTGTTCAGAGGCAAAGGTTTCTTCTTCGTCGCGTTTGTAAAATAGATAGTTGCCGGTTTTAAGAATATAGCCGGTCATACCGTCCATCAAAGACTCAGCAGGAAGTTGAGGAACGGTTTGTTCGTCGAATTCATCTATAAAATAGGCAAAGTCGACAACGTTACTTTCAGGTTCGTAAAAGGCAACAAAGAAATTGTCGGCGTTCATGAAATCGGCAATGATTTCGTGAATAGCGGAGTAAAGGCGGTTTAGGTGACTTACAGAGCTGGCAAGTTCGGAAATATCAAAAAGCGCCTTCTGAACACGTTCAGCGCGCTTATATTTGTCGGTGAGTTGTTGAAGCTGCGGTATAAGTTCGCGCAGTTCTTCTTCAGTCAACTCGTGTTGCGTCGAATCTTGTGACATTCCGCTCGCCAGTAAAAAAAGTAACGTTTCCCAACAGGTTAAATTACCCGATTAGAGGGTAAAACGCTACTTTTTCCATCAAGTTGTTGTGATTGTGTAGGTATTAGATACCTTCAATCATGTACTCAATAGCGGCTTTAATTTCGTCGTCAGAACAGTTGCCACAGGTACCGCGAGGAGGCATTGCGTTGATACCGTTCAGAGCGTTTTGCCATACACCGTCAAGACCGCGCTCGTCCAAACGAGGCTGCCAGTCTGCTGCAACGTGAACTTTAGGAGCGCCCAGAACACCTGCAGAGTGACAAGCTACACATGCAGAGTTGTATACGTCTTCACCAGACTTTGCACCGCCTGCTGCTGCAGCGCTACCTTCTGCCGCTGCACCTGCAACGTGTACCTGACCTACCGGCTTAATGCGATCGGCAATTTCATCGTTACTCATTTCTTGTGCTTGTGCTGCAAAAACAGTTAGCGCAGTAGCAGCAACAGTTAACCAAGTCTTTAATTTCACATCTGTCTCCAGGCAATGGTGAATTTGTTTAAAATATAACTGTCCAGATTATAACGGTTAATTGGGGCTGAACAACTATTTGAGGCCAATTACCCATAAAAAGTAAGGATTTTTAACACTTATGCCAAGCCATCTAAAGAGATTTTAATAAATGAGTTGAAGCCAGCCCGTGGCGTAAGTATTATTACGCCCCGTTTGCTGCATACGTGTAGTCGCGTATTCCTTGTTGGAAACGTTCGGTGATCATCTCACTGGTTCTATAAACCGCCCTTAGCTCAGCTGGATAGAGCGCGGCCCTCCGGAGGCCGAGGTCAGAGGTTCGAATCCTCTAGGGCGGGCCATTACCTTTTCTTATTACCTATGAAGGAATAATCCCCTTAAGCGTTTCTATATCGGTATCGGGTACACCAGCCTTGGTAAAATAAGGTATCCATTCATTAGTTAACGCTTGCACACTAGAAATGATTGTTTTGGCTTTTGCTTGAGAAAGTCCAAACCTTTTAGATTGAGACAGCGCATTTTCGAGCGTTCCTTCTCTGCCGTGAACCCCTATTCCAATTCCATGTTGGCGGGAGTTGTTTATCGGCAATACGTCGTAGGCTGGAGATAAGCGCCAATTTTTATCTGAGAAGGAATACAAGAAAGCGTGATTTCTGGAATGGTCATCAGTGTTACCCATTAAGATATTAAAAACCATGCGTGTGTACAGTTCATGCGCATCTCTCGGCTCTGCTCCATGCTTCATTATAAACTCTGCCAAAGCACCATAACTATAATTCTCAGTTAGTGCCTGATTCGTCAACTTTTCTTGGTTAATTAGAGAATTAGCACTCAAGAAATGGTGTGTTGGTCTATCAGCGTTACAGTCGAAGCGCTCTACTAATAATATGTCTTCTTGTTGGCTGTTCACTATAGACGTGGCTGCAACTCTAACGTCCAGTTCTTTTAGCATTGTCATTGTTGCATGTTCTACTAAACATACGTTGTATAAATCATCTGGACGGTTGAATTTCGCTAAGTAATTTATACCACTGTCTTCAATCAGTGTTTTAGGTCGGGCGCCACCCATACTGGACCCGTATTCAAATGCTTTTTTGACTTCCTTAGGAATGTCTTCATTTTTAAGAATTGCCCTTTTCCCCTGCAAAAGCATGGGAATATCGCCAAGCGTATTCTTACTCTTCTTTGGCTTACTTGCACTTCTAGATAAGCTAAAAGTAAGTGCGCCAACACCCATCCCAGAACCAGCCAGAACGAGTTCTAGGTCATTGTTAGGCTTAGTTGAGTGCAGCGACAAAATAAGCTTTTTACCCCAGCTATCTGCTCCAGCATCTAAAATAGCGCCAAACATCCCTTTATTGACTCTGGTAATAAACTGATCGCTAAGTAGGGGGAGGTGAATTGGATCTAGTGGGAATGCATCATCCCTTTGTAGGTAGCTTTGTCCATATCGAAACTTCCCGATATTGGTCTTTGGGTCTAACTCAACAACGCCACATATAACCGGGTTATTTTCGAGTCCGTCAACAAAAACATAAGCTCTAGAAGTCATTAGGTAACTCCTTTTCTACGAGTGAGCTTTTTCTTAAGGGGTTATTGCTTACTAATTCGTACTCCTTTTCGATGGTTTCAATAAGTGGGTCAAGCACTTCGAGTTGATTTAATATTGTAAGCAACGTATCCGAATTTATGCCTTTTCCTCGCTCTAACCTGCTAACAGTATTTTTACTAGTACCGGTTCTAAGCGCTAACTCTTCTTGATCCATAGAAGCGGCTCTCGCTTGCTTTACGAGGTTACCAAGTAGTTTTTTCGTATATCCAACCTTGTCCATAAAACACCAAAAATAGCCATTAATGACGTAATTATTTAAGTATGGCTACTTAATAAGAGGTGTCAATTAAATAATCATAAATAGCTAATAGGGCTTTAAATTACCATTTGTGATGTTTTATAGGTAAAATGAACTTTCATTTTGCTCTTTTAGGCAGCGCTTATTGGCTGAAAGAGTTATTGTTTTCAAAGGCACTGAGCGCATCCTAAGCCTATCCAACGTTAAAGTCATTCCAACGCATAGCAAAGTCGCTATACTGTTTTTCACTACTTCCATTTTTTCAAACGTATCAACGAGCCCTCATGTCGCCTCAGTCTTTACGTCACCCTAGTTTTGCTCAGTCACTGGTTTGTTTTAGCGTTATTGTCGCGCTAATAGCGGGTGGGTTGTTTGGCCTAGGTATTAGCCTGCATGCGCTCATATTTTTATGTTTACTTTGGGCCGGTGTTAATGCGTTTAGTTTGGGGTACACATACCTGCAAATCCGCGAATTAATGACAAGCGCATTAACCCGGGCCATGCCGGCAATTTATATCTTTATCCTTATAGGTATGGTTATCGCCAGCTTTATGCAAAGCGGCACTATCTCAACGTTAATTTATTACGGTTTAGGCTGGTTAAACCCTAGTATATTTCTAGCGGTGGGGTTAATTTTGTGTGCGGTCATGTCGGTAGCTACGGGCACATCGTGGGGAACCGTGGGTACTATGGGTGTAGTGCTAATGGGTATTGGTTCCGCCATGAACATACCACTACCTATAGTGGCGGCCATGGTGGTATGCGGTGCAACCTTTGGCGATAAAATGTCACCGGTTTCTGATACCACTAATCTTGCGGCCATGAGTGCGGGCACCAACCTTTATCGGCATATGTACGCCATGTTGCTTACTACGCTGCCTAGCTTTCTTCTCACCTTCGTTATTTTCTTAGTGATAGGGTTCAGCTACGCAAACCAGAATTTAAATGTTGAACAGATAGTTGAAATTAAAGCAGCACTTGCCAGCCACTATAATCTTGCGCCTTATATAACACTGTTACCGCTAGTATTGCTTACGGTATTAAGTATTAAAAAAGTTACGGCTGAAGTGACCATGTCGTGCAGTATTTTGCTTGCCGTTATCATCGCCATTTTCTACCAAGATACCAATACCATTAGCGTGCTTAACGCGCTTTGGGAAAACACCCCACAAAATACGGGCATCGAGAACTTAGATGCGCTTTTAGGTAGGGGCGGCATCAGCAGTATGAGCTGGACGCTACTCCTTGCCCTAATGGCAATTGCATTAGGCGGCATATTACACGGCGCGCGCTTTTTAGCGGCGCTACTGGCGGGCATCATCACTCGGGTAAAGCGCACGGCAACCTTAATTTCAGTGACTATAGCATCAGGTTTTTTAGGTAACCTAGCTATGGGCGAGGCCTATATCTCTATTATTCTAAACTGCCAACTGTTTAAACCAAAATATGAACAGCAGAATCTTGACCGTGCCGTGTTATCACGGTCGGTAGAAGAGGGGGCAACTATGACCACAGGCCTTATTCCATGGACAACCGCCGGTGCGTTCTACTCTGCCACCCTGGGCGTTGACGTACTCGACTATGCGCCCTATGCCTTTTTCAACTATTTGAATGGTATGGTTGCCGTTATCATGGCCGCATTGGGGGTAGGCTTATTGAAAGGGAAAACCGCAAAACGATAAGTCAGCTATTTTCACGTATGTAAGCTGTCACGTTTACCCCCTTAAAGGGATAATTACGACTTTATCCTCACTAGGGGATAAAGCCGCAAGGGTAGTTATGTTTTAAGCCGCTTTTGGCTTCAACCAATGCTGGGCCAGCATGCCGACAATCATGGCACCTACAAACAACAGCACATCAGTTTGAAGCGAAGCAATCGCTACTACGGCAGGCCCTGGGCAAAAACCGCTAATACCCCAGCCAATGCCAAAAGCTGCAGAGCCCAGAATTAGCTTTGCATCAATAGTTTTGCTGGTAGGAATATCAAACTTATTCGCAAACAAGGGTTTGCTGCGCTTGCGCACCCAATACATGCCAGGTGCAGCCACTAAAATAGCGCCGCCCATTACAAAGGCTAACGTAGCATCCCAATTTGCACTGAAATCTAAAAAGTTCAGCACGCGGGCAGGGTTGCTCATACCCGATACAATAAGGCCAAAGCCAAATAAAAGCCCACAAATAAGCGAGGCTATAATTGCTCTCATAAGAATATGCTCCTCGGTAATTTACAGGTGTCTGATGATATTCGTGGTCACAATGGCAGCTGCCATAAAGGTAACGGTTGCCACAATAGAGCGGGGCGATAACCGAGATAGGCCAGCAACGCCATGGCCCGACGTACACCCAGAACCAAGGCGCGTACCAAAGCCCACTAATAAGCCCGCAACTACCAACCACGCCGAGCTCATTTGAGTTTGAACCTGTAAATGGCCTTCAAGCACCATGTACAGTACGGCAGACAAAACAACCCCTATCAAAAACGCTAGCCGCCAGTAGCGTTCAATGCCATGCTGAGTCATTGCCCCTGCGGCAATACCTGAAATACCTGCAATGCGGCCAAGCGTATACAATAAAAGTACCACTGACGAGCCTATAAGCAGCCCACCTGCCAAACCGGCTAGCGGCTCAAATGGTGTTGTTGTCCAGTTCACTAATTCTTTCTCCTGAAACTTGCGAGGGTGCAAATTCTTCGGGTTAATATAAATTAAATCTAATGTTTGTAATGGTAAGTTAAAGTCACACAAATGTCTGTTAGTTCAGTCTTACAAATATGCTAAATCGTCGCTACCCACTTGCTTAACTTAACCTACCAATAACGCAATAGGCTATAAGTAAAACCATGCTCCAACGCCACATCAAAACATGTATTCCTCAATTCTGATAAACTGTTTAACAAGATTGCCCGTTTAAAGCTTCAACGCATAAGGCATCGATAAAAAACAAAACAAAGGATCGTGTATGAGTAGTAATACCCGAGATGCGGCCTCACCCAAGGCCACCATTAAACAGGAAAGCGCATTTAGCGTTATTGATAAGCCAACCTTTTTTGGCTCTCTTATTCTTCTTCTTGCCGTCACCCTTCCTCTTATCATTTGGCCTGACCAGGGCGCACAATGGGTGGCAGCCGCCAAAGACTTCGTTACCAGCAAACTTGGTGTGCTGTACCTTCTACTTGGTGTGGGGGCTGGTGGCTTCATGGTGTACATCATGTTTAGCGACATTGGCCAAATAAAACTGGGCGAACCTGAAGAAAAGCCTGAGTTCTCGCCAGTATCCTGGGCTGCCATGCTGTTTTGTGCGGGTATTGGGGCGTCTATCTTGTACTGGTCTATGATTGAGTGGGTGTACTACTACCAAGCCCCACCGTTTCATATAGAAGGCGAAACCCCAGAAGCTGCCAAATGGGCCGCGGCCTACGGTATATTTCACTGGGGCCCGCTAGCTTGGGCTATTTACCTTATTCCTGCAGTACCCATTGCTTACTTCTACTACGTGCGTAATCACAGCGTACTTAAAATATCCGAAGCCCTAATGCCGGTAATAGGCGAGAAAATGGCCCACGGCTGGCTAGGTAAAATTATCGATATCAGCTTTATTTTCGGCATGTTAGGCGGCGGGGCAACAACGCTTGGCTTGGCGGCACCTATGATAAACGAAGGGGTTCACGAACTCTTTGGTGTGCCTAAATCACTCACTACCCAAGTGATTGTATTAATCACCTGCACCGCAATATTTGGCTACAGCGCCTATGTTGGCCTTAAAAAAGGCATTAAGCTGCTATCAGACATTAACTTTTGGCTGGCTGTCGGGCTACTGCTGTTTATCTTCATAGTAGGCCCAACGTTGTTTATGGCGAACACAGGTTTAGATGCCCTAGGCCGAGTACTTAGCAACATCATAAAAATGGCCACATGGCTAGAACCCTTCGCCGAATTTAACGGTTTTGAAAACACCCACTTCCCGCAAGACTGGACCATATTCTACTGGGCATGGTGGCTAGTATTTGCACCAAGCGTAGGCTTATTTATAGCGCGTATTTCAAGAGGGCGCACCATTCGAACCATGGTGGCGGGCTCTATGTTCTTCGGCACCATGGGCTGCTTTTTATTCTTCATGGTAATGGGGAATTACGGTCTGTATTTACAGCTTTCAGGCGAACTAGACGTAGTCACCATACTTAACCAAGAAAGCCCAACCGCAGCCATTTTTGCCATGCTGCACACACTGCCTATGGACTACGTGGTTATCTTTGTATTTACCCTATTGGCGCTAATATTCACCGCCACTACTTTCGATTCTATTTCTTACATTCTGGCAGCCGTAGTTCAAAAAGAAGTAGACGAAGAACCACTGCGCTGGAACCGCTTATTCTGGGCCTTCGCGCTATCTTTTATGCCTATTGTGCTTATGTTTGTGGGCGGGCTGGAAACGCTACAAACCGCATCAATAATAGGGGGCGTGCCGCTATTAGCTGTAGCCTTAATGCTGTGTATCGCCATAGTGCGGGCAGCTAATTACGACATGCGCTATCAGCCCGACTATTCGGTAAAAGAAATCAACATTGGCGAGTTCCCCGACGACGACCCTTGGAGCGAAGAAGGCACATGGGATATTGATGAAGAAAGCGAGGAAGACGTGCCTATTGCGGCTAAACCTAAACCTCGTGAACCAAAAGATCACATAGAAGGTGACCCACACAGCAGGCCGTCGCGGCTGTAGTTTTCAGTGGTTCGTTTAAAAAACAAAGCGCTGCCAATTGGCGGCGCTTTTTGTTTGAACGCACCACATTTCACTTTTACATAAAGTGCGGCGTGTTAACGTAACCGAGACCAGTAGCCTAGGTAGTACCGGCGCGACTTTTGTGTTCTCGCTTCGACCGCTTAAGAAATACTGTAAAGAGCCAAGCCTGCAGTAGGAGTTGCAGGCTTAGTTTGAATTGCTTGACTATTTACTTTGTTAAATTCTTTAAAGAGCTATTCCATTTACAGCCAAAGCCAGTGCATTCACCAGAAAGCATTACAATCATGCCGCGTTTAATGCGTTCTACGCTATCACCTTCTACTTTAATGTAAGACTTACTGTTAAAAACATTGTCTTTGTCTACCATTTCGCCCGAAGCAATCTTCACTAACTCACCATCAATTTCTTGATAAATAGCAACGGCAGCTTCTTCTTTCGCACCATGTAAACGGCCTAAGTTTGTTTCGAAGTATATTTCACCTTCGGCCTTTTTAGCTCCGGTGATCATACCTTGCGAGCTTACATACTTGCTCAGCGTGATATAGTCATCGTCCCCTTTTACCAATAGGTCAGCAATAGCGCCCTTAATTGCGCCATTTATCATGCTTGTCTCGTCACATTTTTTGCTTGGCGGGTTTTCTTTTGAGCCGCTTTCTCTGCCAGTTAGGTTTACTGAAATAATCTGTTTCATCGAAGGCAACGCGCGAATTTGAACATTTCCTTTCACTTTGCCTGTGTAGTCGCACTCGGCTGGGTAACGGATGGTTTCTCCGTCTTTGTTTTTGCGAGAGTCTGCTTTTTCGTATTCACTACTCCAAGAATAGTCTGTAACTGTCGGAATGATCAAAAACTTTGCTTCTACAGGTCCTTGGTAGGCTTCGTAGGTTTCTGATAAGTTTTCTTTTAACTGAATTTCATCAATGAAGCGTTGTGCTAGCTGACGGTCTATAACTTCGGAACCACTTTCGTTAACAAACGCAGTCATATTGTCTACAAACATACTTTGAATGAATGACGGTACATCGCTTTTTACGCCTGGTGCAACTAAAAGCTTATTGCTTTGAACGTTGCCTGCATCAATTGGTGTGCCAGGCAATGCTGGTATATTAAAATCAGGGTAAGTTGGCAACGCCGTTGGGGTAGTAGAGCTGCACGCTGTGATGGTAAGTGCAGCGGCTAAACTAGTTAAGTAGTGTGCTTTTCTCATTCTCTCAGTACCTTTAGATTTTTATTTTAGTTTCACGCGTTGCAGTAACGCTTGCTCTGCTCTAGCAACAGACTCACTGCTAGATTTGAAAGAGGCGCCTTTTACTTTGAAAGAATCTTTAAATTGCAATGATTCCCTTTCATCAAAAACAAGGATTTCAACGGTTAAAATAGTGAAGTGCGTCTCTTTAAACATTGAAGATTTGGCTTTTATATTAAACTGCACGCTCCCCGTGTTCTCACCTTTACTAACCACGTCAAATCCTTGCTTTTTCAACAGCGCTTTCGTTGAATTTTTTAGTGTGCTAGTTACAGGCTGTGAGAAGGTTAGGGTGTAACGGTTGCGCTTTTTGCAGCGTTTGTAAGTGCGGTCGAAAGTGTTAATAGTGCTGTTAAACTGGGTTTCAGCGCCATCTTCGCTGCCAATGCCTATGTATGCTGGTATTAACTCGTTAAGCAGTGTTCTTTTATTTTCTTCATTACTTAACGTATAAAAACACGAAGGCGCGTAATAATTCTCAAATTCTTCAAGAATAAACTGTAAGTCACTGTTTATGGTATCGAGTTGATGTTTTATAGCGCGTTTAACTTGCTCTCGTTCAACCCGTACAAGGACCTGCCAAAAATTATTCTTTTGGTTAGAATCAATGACCTCTACATTGGGTAGCTCTATACCTCGACTCTCAGCTATTACTTGTGACTGAGCATCAACTTGGGTCCTATTAGACTGTTTTGTTTGGTTGATTTTGGTGCTTACGTTTACCCTTGTAGCCAGTTTCATCACGATATCTGCCATGGCCGCTTTTTGCGCGAGGTCGTAGCTGGTGTCGGTACCTATGCCATAAATGTATTTTTCTGAATCTGGCGGTAATTCAACGGCCGTTGCGGAAGATACGGCAAACAGCAAAAGGTAAAGTAGTTGTCGCATTATCTAACCTCGGCGCTAAATGTGTTGTGAAAAGTACGCTTTACTGCCTAATACTTTGTCTAAATAGCGTTGCGTTTCAGTGTGTGTTTTACTTTTTATTACTTGCATCACTTGTTCTGGCGTCATCTGATTAATTTTCTCAATTGCTGCCATTCTGCCGCGCTTACCATTGTTGAATGCTTTTGAGAGGTTGCCTATGCCAGTATTATAAGCGGCAATAGCGCAGTACAATCGACTGGTAGGGTTTTCAACTTCTTTAAGATAACGCGTCATTAAAATATTGAAATATGCGCTGCCATATTCAATATTGCGTTCGCTGTCATACAACTCTTCAGGCGTTGGCTTTTTATCACTGGAAAATACTTGTTTATTCACATCTGCGCCTGCGGTGGCGGGCACAATTTGCATTAACCCGTAAGCGGGAATATGTGACTTGGCCAGGGGGTTAAAGTGGCTTTCGGTTTCCATTACTGCCAGCAGGGTATCTTCGGCTACTTGCCAACGTGAAGCCTGTTGTGAAACGGCATTTAAAAATTCAGCTGCTTTTTCGTAACGCGCCCGCTGCAGTTGTATTTTATAAGAACGCGTGTTTTTGGCTGTTGCGTCAACTTTTGCTTCTGATACTTCATTAAGTTGTGTAGTGAGCGTCGCCACTGTTTTTGTGGCTTGTTCTTTTGTTTGCTTCGGCACATCTTCTCTTGAAGCAAACTGTTCGACTTCTTTTATCTGCTTCTCTAAGCGAGCTTTAGTTCGTTGCGTAACTAATGCAGCCTGTTTTTCTACGGGTATCGCTTTTGCAGCAACTATCGATTTTGCTAAATCAGCATCACTTTTTATTCCCAATGCGTTAAGCAAGGTAGGGGCTGCGCTTTTATTGTTTTTTAGCGTGGGAATGTGTGCTTTTTTTACTGAGTTACCGTCTAAAATGACAAACTCAGGGTTTACTTCTTTTGCTTCAGATGCTGACAATTTTAGCGTACTTTCAATCGCAGCTTTGACTTGATCGTTCTTTTCCTGTTCATCAAGTGTGTCGAATTCGTCGTCACGAATACTCACCTCAATAGTGTCTTTTTCGAAATCAGCAATGACTTTTATATTGTTATCGTTTGAATATGCCACGTACTCAGTGGATGAACTCAACTCAGCTACGCCCCATTTTTCGATTAACTTTTCTTTAAACGCTTCATACCGCTGAGAGTAATCGTTAGCAAAGCGTTCGTACCTCTCTTTATGCTTTTCCTTATAGGCATCAAACTTTGACTGCTGCGCCACTGAAGGTGCGCTTAACAGCATCGATGCAATAACTGCCTTCTTTAACACTCTGTTTCGCAACATGGCAAGTATGTCCTTATTTCTTGTAATACAAAGAGTATTCAAAGTTGGTTAAAACTGAGTCGGCAATGACTGATAGGTCATTTTCACCTGCGCCATAAAAGTTATTTATGGCTCTCGTAGTTAACTGCCTCACTTTTGTTAACGCCTCTGGTGATGTCTCATCCATATTTAAGGTGTTGTAGATCTCTCGTAGTTCTTCACTGGGCAGTTGTACCTCTACACCGTAGCTGATAGCACCAAAGTAGTTGTTAACGAATAACTTTTCTTTACCAAGCTCTTCTTTAACTAAAAGGTATTCAATGTTGTTGAAATCTAGTGTGAAATCTTCAATAGTGCCGTAGTTATCGGCAATGCTAGTTTTGTCGTCGCTAGCGGTCTTTGTGAGTAGGCTATGCGGCACAAAGTCATCAATTAGGCTTGTGATGGTGTATGCACTTACACGGTTTTCTTCTACTATCAGCGTTAGTATGTATTTTTCTTTTAGGTAATAAGCAAAGCTGATTTCATCATTGTATTTACTGGTTTTGATTAACTGCGGCTCGCCAATAAGGTTTTTTATGTAGCGTAAATTACTGCCTACATTTATACGGTCTAACGCCTGATATTCGTATTGATGCGTGAAGTTAGAAAGAGTAAGTCGCCAGGCTTCAACAATAACGTCTTTAGTGTCTCCCCACTGACCTAAAGCCATAAGACCAAGAGCACCTGCTACAAAGTATTCATAGATTGATTTTTTGCGACCAGGCGCTGTGGCAGTCTCATCCGAACTTCTCTGATTTTCACTCATTACTTAAACCCGTTCTACAGCTGATTTTCCGACTTTAAAAAGTTCAGATAAAGTAATGTTTCATCTTCTGGACTTAACTTAGTAGGAGCACTATTGATAACGCGTTCAAATAATCTCTTTGCGTTGTCTTCAGACACAGTGACCAATGCACACACATTTTTCTGTTGACCCATTTGAGCGTAATCGACCTTGGTTACTTTCGAGCCCTGAAGCGCTTGATTCACGAACTGGGTAGTGGTGGTAGAAAAGTTAGTATTAGTGGTACTGGCACTAGCACTAGATAACGTTTGTGCATATTGTTCTTGTAGAGAAGATACGCGAGCATCTAATTGGGCGGCCAACTCAGTACGTGCCATAGTAGCAGCCTGAGTTTTATCCATAGAAAAGCTGTTTGATGCTGCTACACAAGATGAGGCTGCTAAACCGGACTCTACTGTTGGGTTTGTTACCCAAGAGGGCAGGTTCATCCCCATATCTGTAGCATTTGTTTTTGGTGTTGAGCTACAACCTGCTGCTAAAGCAAGCGTAGTAGATAAAGCGATTAACTGAAGGTTGCGTTTAAGCACTATTAACTCCATTTACATTTGCGGACAGGAACACCGCGTTCAAATCCATTTGATTGCATATTGGCTATATTAGCGCCATTTAATTTAAATTACAGAGAAAAATTTGGGCATAACGGTTATTTTTTATAATTAGGTATAGAAAAATATACTTTTTCGAAAAGTGTTGCTCCCTCCGTAACAAACTTTTAATAATGTAACTTTCGAAGTTAGCGCTAATCCACCAACTGTCGCAACGCCTTGATACTGTTACGTTGCAATGCGGGCAGCTAATTACGACATGCGCTATCAGCCTGTCGCGGTTGTAGTTTTCAGTGGTTCAGTTATAAAGACTGATTAAATTGTAAAACAAAGCGCTGCCAATTGGCGGCGCTTTTTGTTTTAACACACTACTTTTCACTTTCACATAAAGTGCGCTGTGTTAACGTAACCAAGATTAAAAGCATCCAAATAGCATTAACCACTTGAACAAATAGCAGTATGTCAGAAAAGAATTATCAAAAATTCTATCAGCCTTTAAATGCAGTACTTTCGGCTGACTTTAATCGCTGTATTTACTGCGGCTGTGAAGCGGCCCGGCAAGACTTTATTCCGCCTATAAAATTCATTCACGACTGGCAAAGCGGGCACTTACAGGCCGACTTTATCTCCGTACCTTCATGCAACGAATGTTTCGACCTGCTAAAAAACGAAAACAACGCCACGTTAGAACCTAGAATTACCGTGTTAAAAAAGCTATTGGCAGAAAAGTACAAAAAGGCCATTAGGGTATATAACCACTGGAGCATGGAAGAAATTGAAGAAATGGACGCCGCATTTCAAATAAGCCTAAAAGGCGGCATGCGATTAGGTAAAGAAACCCTTTCACGCCTAAAATTTGCTGGGTTCGACTATGAAGTAAACGGCAGCATAACGCGGGTAGCAAAGCCACAACGCGAGGTGTTCAAGGTGTTCGATGAAGAGTTTAGCAGCTTTAGAGAAGCGCTAGCCTTTGCCAGCGCTACCTACAAAATAAAGAAAAGCCGGCTAAGTCAGCTTTATTTCGACAACGATGAAAGCTTTGATAAGGCGATTGAGGTTTTTCATGGGTTGGTTGAAGATCATCAATCAAAAGCTGATTGATAGCATTGCGCTTCGGAATCAGCGGTAAGAACCCTATCGGGCTCAACCATCATTCCTGACCGTTTTTTAAAAAGTACAATTCAGAAAAGCCCATTTTTGCAAATTCGGTATCTCTGAAGTTTCTTACGGTTTTTTTGTCTTTGCTGATAGCGGCAAGCTGCTGTTCAGTTTGCAGGAACTGGGAAAGGTCTATACCCTCAGCATCGGCCACAGCTTCATGCATATTTTGATGGAGGCTGTAAGAAAAATTTATCTCTTTTGCCACACCTTTAAATTTATAACGTACTTTATGGGCCATGTTCTACTCAGGTTGGTCGATGTAATTCAAAAACGGTTTAACCGCTATTATAAACTCAATTAGTGCTAATGATTAGCTTGTTTAAAAAGCTGGTGGCAAAACCGTAGCGTGAGGTGTTCAGAATGTTCGATGGAGAGTTAAATAGCTTTAGAGAAACGCTGGCCTTTGCTAGCGCTACATACAAAATTAATAAAAGGCGGCTGAGCCAGCTCTGTTTCGATAATGGCGAAAGCATTGATAGGCTAGTTGAGGTTTTTTATGGGGTGGTTAAGGGTCATCAATCAAAAGCTGATTGATGACTATGCACTCCGGAGGCAAAAGGCAGAGGTTCGGTGTAAAAGTCCCTTTATTATCTAGTTAACTGAGAACCCTTTCTTTTTGCATTCATAACGTTGTTTTTTTAGATTTCGAAGTTGGCTTTTTAATTGCTCGCCTTCTCTTGTACTGTAACCAGCGCGCATTTTTGAGTTAATGTTGTCGATACGCTGCTCTATGCCTGCGCATTGATATTTAGAAGGGGTAAAGTCAGAATCAGCCAATGAATATGTGGCTGTTAGTAGTAATGGAAGTAAAGTATACGCCTTTTTCATTATCATCCTTGAAAAGCTATATGGGGAGCAATTTTATTGAGCTACTGCGGTATCGTAGCTACGTTTATATAGATATCCTATTGCTCGATATTTCCAGATTGGAGAATAGTTGTCAGTGTTTTTATCTTATAACTATGTATCGAAATTCAAACCTATTCATCTAACTAATACTTTGTTTCTTAAATGATGTTGTAGTCTGATGACACGTCTAGATATATGACAGTGTTGAAGGACTAGCATGGTAAACAGAAATGGAATTGGCGCAAAGTTTTTTATAGTCGCTAGTGTGATAGTTGTTAATAGTGTGGGAGTTTTATACTTCGCGCGGGACAGTGTCAATCTACCCCAATTCCTCAATATAGCTTTCGAGTTTATAGAAGTTAAGCTACAGGGAAAGAGCAATCAAGAAAGCTCTGCAGTTAATGCTTTACGTTCAGAGTCAGAAATTTCTATTGGCCAAAATAGTTTAAAGCCTAAGGTAAATTCCGAAGTCAGATATACACAAAGCACTTCTCGAATAGGTGAGCATGAAGCCCCTCACACATATAAATGTTTAGACAAGATAAAACCACCCGAGAGAAAGACAATTTATACATGGACAGATGGGAAAGGCGTTAAGCATATAAGTGACTCTCCTAGGAAGCTGAACAGCAATACTTCAGTACAAGTAGCCAAAATTATTAACCCAGAGGCTATTTCGCTTAATTTTCTCTCGCATAATTTACCGTTTGACGTTCAGCGCGCGGTACGAGGAAGAGTACAAGAAGCATTAGATGCTTTTGCTCCTGTTACACCTATCGAATCAATGGTTCCTGTTGTAGCTAATATAAGGAGTTTCAGCGATAAAGGTGCGTATGAAAAATATAGCAAGCGTTTTAATCTTTCTACACCCACAAGCACAGGCTTTTACTCTTCGGGCAGAAATGAATCTGCCATTTTGATTCGGGGCAATAAGGAAACACTCCAAACTATAACGCATGAGGTAATGCATACCATTAATCGATATTGGTATGGCCAAGTGGCGAAATGGTTGAATGAAGGAATGGCGGAATATTCAGAAAGCCCGGGAAGTTTGACTAACAGCGCATGGGTTAATCATTTTAAAAGTAATCAGCCGCTAGCATTGACCACACTCTTTGAAGGGACGGAGAGTAGTTGGCGCCAAGATCCGCATCAATTCTATGCTTCTAGTTGGGCTTTCGTTGCTTTTCTAATGAGCGACAACCAAGACTTTATGAGCCGACTTTTGCTGTTAGAAAGCGAAAATGGCTGTGAAGAGCTTTCCATGAGCGATATTCAGCGATTGTACGGGAGAAATATCGCAACGCTAAACAGTGATTTTAGACGCTGGTTTAGAAGTAAGCTTCAATAAACTATCTTCCAATGTTATCGCCAATCCTCCAACTGTTGCAGCGCTTTAATTCGGTCACGTTGCAGAGCGAACGCTTCAAACACGTCATCAAAGTTGGTGTTATTTGGCTTAAGGTTAGGTAGGGCTAAATTGGCTTGACTAAAAAACTCAGTTTGATTGCTTTGCCAGCCTTGTTTCCACCAAGAAACGATTAACTCCCGAGAGTTGGAAAGTTTCAATCCTGTGGGTAATTTATCAGATTTTTTAGCGTTTATACCCGATTGGGTTGGTAACAAATTCCAGAGATCATTATTGGGCCATCGCGCAAAAGGAAATGCATGATCGATAGCATAGCCAGAAAGTTTTAGCCGCTTTCCAGACCAGCAGCATGCAACGCCTTCATTAGTAAGTAACTCATTAACCCGTTTTCGAATTTTAGAAGTGGAACGTTCTGGGTCTTCCCATCGAAGGGCATTAAGATAATCGACTTTAGTAAACGGCCTTTGTTTGTTTAAACCATAACCTGCCATTAAAGATGACCACTCGTTAATCAATGTCGGCTCTATCCATACGCTAAACTGAGTCAATGAATCCCAAATATGCACGGGTACATAGAACTTTCCCAACGATGACAAAAACTCGAAGTCTAGTAACAAATCGTTTTTAGGCTTTCGAGTTTGATTAAGCTCTACGTGAAAAACACCTACATCAGTGCCAGGCAAAGTGGTGTGTTTAGCGGGCATGTTTTTTACAGTCGAAGCGATGTCTTTTAGAGTTCGGTAAATCGCTTGTACTGTTGCACTATCTGAATAGTGCGCGCCGATGTAAAAATCATTACTAGAAAAAGCTGTAATCTGCTGCCAACCGTCAGTTTTAATAAATCCCAACCCTCTACTAGAGTTGCTGCTTTGTTGCATTTCGAATTTATCGATTAACGGTTTATAAAGCTTCAACCAATAAAGGGCTACTAATCCAACAGGCAGAATTACGTGTTCGTTCGTTTGTTCTATAACCGCGCCCGGATGTCCTTCGGCTATTCTGAGTAGTGTCCGTAAAAGTGCAACCTTGTATGTTGAGGATTTACTGTCGTTTATTACGATGTTTCTAATTAACGGAAATGCACCTGTACCGTTATCGGGAAGTGTAAGTAAAACCGTTTGCCATTGAACGTCAGTGCGACCCAGCGCATCGTCCGAATTCTCAGGGGTAAGCAGTCGATAGGTAAGTCCGAATTGACTTGCAAACTTAGCCAGTTCATCTGCTGAAACAGGGTACATAGTGCGTTCGTCAGCGCAACTGCCATGGCGTAGAGATATAACTAGCTTACCGTTGGGTTTCAGTAACGAAGATAGTTTTCTAAAGGCCCGTTCTCGGGACGATGGCGGGATGTGCATCCAAACTGCACTTAGAAGGATTAGGTCAAATTTTGTTTGTAGGCGAAAAACTTCAGTTAGTTCAGGTAATGAATCGGATATCCAGTGAATAGGACTAGAGACCGTATAGGCTTGTGCAAGTTCTCGAATGCCAGAGGCGGGTTCAACTGCGACTACACCTAAGCCTTTTGCAGCTAAATAACGAGCATCGCGACCGGAACCAGCACCTACATCTAGCACCATTCCTTCTTTAGGTATTGCCTTTAACCAGTCTTTGTGAACAGACTCGAAGGGTATGCTGTCATATTGTTTCGCAAGAGCAGAAGCGTTGGTTGAGTAGTACGTTATATTTTGGGTCAAAACCGCTAACTTGTTGCCAGTCCATTGAGTTTCTATTTCTAAATCATTTACCTAATAAACTCAAATATTCCTTTCTAACAGTGCTTATAATGATTGTTTAGTAAATAATAACAATTATCATTTAAATTAAGTTTAAGCTGTTTTATACTCCCGCTCGAAAAAAACCAACCCTTCAAAACCAATAACAGAGAAAGCCATGAAATTAAGCAGTTTATTTGCACTAACGCCTATCGCGTTTGCATTGTCGGTAAATGCGCAAACTACGCAAAGCGATACGGTAGAAGTTAAAGAAGCAGACGTTGAAAAAATTCGTATTGTTGGCGTTCGTCAAAACCGCGTTAGCCGCGGTGCAACGGGCTTAACCATGGAAATTAGCGAAACGCCGCAGTCTATTAGCATTCTTTCTGAAGACCTAATGCAGTCGTTTGGTGCGTTTAATATTAATGATGCGCTAAAGCTAGCGCCAGGTATTAACGTAGAAGAATGGGAAACTAACCGTACCAACTATACGGCCCGTGGTTTTGAAATTAAAAACACTCAAATTGACGGTGTGGGCTTGCCGAACGACTGGGGCATTGTTACTGGCTCTGTTGAAGCTTACGGTTATGAAGAAATTGAAGTTATTCGTGGTGCCAACGGTCTTTTAACCGGTGTGGGTAATGCGTCGGGTACCATTAACTATGTGCGCAAGCGCCCAACTAATGAAGAGGGCGGTGAAATTGGCGCAAGCATAGGCTCGTACAACTTTAAGCGTGTTCAGGGCGACTATTCAATGCTGCTTACTGAAGATGGCAGCTGGGCAGCACGCGTAGTAGCAAGTGTTGAAGATAAAGAGTCGCACTTGGATGGATTAGAGAACGATCGCAGCTTTGTTTACGGTGTTATCGACGGCCAGTTAACCGATAACGCTACCGTAACCTTTGGGTTGTCTTACCAAGATGCTAATACCGACGGCAACACCTGGGGCGGCCTAGTATTTAACTACACCGATGGCACCCAAGCCGAGTGGGACATTAGCGATACCACAGCACAAGAATGGACGAAATGGGATACCGAAACTACCAATGCGTTTGTAGAGCTAGACTATGTGTTCGATAACGATTGGCAGCTTTTGCTTAGCTATAACTACCGCGACTTTGAAGATCAAAGCAAACTGTTTTACGCCTACGACGCTATTGATAAAGACACAGGCTTAGGCCTAGTTGGCTGGCCGGGTCGTTACGACTCTGAGCGCGATTCTCATCTTGTAGAAGGCCGTGTGTTTGGTGATTTTTCGCTATTTGGCCGCAATCACGAAGTGAACTTTGGCGTAAGTCACGCTACGAGCGACGATGTGTCTTATGCTCACTCATTTGACTATGCTACTACGCCTGCATTTGGCCCAACGCCTGCGTTCCCTTATGCGTTAGATGCTATTGCCGAGCCTGATTGGCTAGCGGCTGCCGAGTACTCAAACATTGAGCAAAACCTAACCCGTTATTTTGGTTCTGCGCGTTTCAGCGTTACCGATGAAATGCATGTTATTGCTGGTTTCAATGCTATTGATTTTGAGCGTACGGGGCAAAACGCAGGCGCGGTTATCGATAACTCAGAAAGCGAAGCCAGCCCTTACGTTGGTGCTACTTACGCGGTAACAGAAGATGTAAACGCGTATGTAAGTTATTCAGATGTGTACCAGCCGCAAGAACAGTACGACATTAACGGCCAGTACCTAGACCCAACTAAAGGTCAAAACTTTGAGGCAGGCGTTAAAGCGCAGTGGTTCGACGACCGTTTATTAACAACGTTCGCGTACTTTACTGCAGAGCAAGACAACCTAGCCGCTTACGCTGGCACTAACCCAGAAACCCTGCAGTTTTACTACGAAGGCGTATCGGTAAAGTCTGATGGTTTTGAAATTGAAGTGGCCGGCCAAGTAACCGATGCTCTGCGTGTTAACGCGTCTTATACCGCTATCGACGTAGAAGACGAGCAAGGTAACGATGCTAACCTATGGGCACCACGCGACGTAGTAACCTTCCAGCTAGCGTACACGGTACCGCAAGCACCAGAGGTAGAAGTAGGCTTTGGTGGTCGCTGGCAGTCTGAAATAAGCAATGTTGATTATAACGTTGAACAAGGTGCGTATTTCTTAGGTAATGTGTATGCATCACAAGCCTTTTCTGAAAACCTAACCGTTCGCATGAACATTAATAACATATTCGATAAGAAGTACATTAACAGCCTACATACGGTGGGTTACTACGGCGCAGGTATTAACGCGCAGCTAAGTGCTTCGTATAGCTTTTAATTAAAGCGCTATTAATTGGCAAAGGTAGCTAATCGTTTACGGTTAGCTACCGCTTGTCTAATAACTCCCCTAATTACAAAACCTTAAGAATCATTAATCCTTCTACGTTTAGCGAGTTCTACCGTTAAATACGGTGTTAACCCCATTCTTCTAAAATATTCAATAGCAGCATTATCCTAAAGGCTAATATAAATTACTCCTTATGAGTGATAATTATCTCTTTCAATAAGTTTTTTTAGTTGTTCTGTTCTAATTATGCGGTGCTTTTTAGTTTGGCTGTCACACATTTTTACTGCAGCCACTTATAAGTATTGCTCACGCCAATAATAAAAATATTAAAACCATATAAAAAACAACAAGTCTTGAAGGAGAAACACAGTGGATCAAGGTAACTTCCCTAAGGGGAAAAAACTTAATCGAATAACCTCAGCCATTATTGCTAGTTCATTACCGTTTTTTGCGGCGATGTCAGCGCCTACGTTTGCGCAAGATGCAGAAGAAAAAGCAGAAGATGTTGAAAATATCATTGTAACCGGTACGCGTATGAGCAATCGCTCTGCGGCTGATTCACCTGTTCCAGTAGACGTAATTACTGGTGATGAATTCCGTCAAAACTCTTCAAGCGACGTGCAAGACATGCTGCGTACTAACGTACCGTCGTTCGATGTAAACACACAGCCAATCAGTGACGCAGCTACTATTGTGCGCCCGGCTAACATGCGCGGTCTATCACCTGATAACGTGTTGGTGTTGGTAAACGGTAAGCGTCGTCACCGCGGCTCTATCATTTCTTTCTTAGGTGGTGGTATTTCTGACGGCGCACAGGGTGTTGATATTTCAGCAATTCCTTCGCTAGCGCTAAAACAAGTAGAAGTACTTCGTGACGGTGCATCGTCGCAATATGGTTCAGACGCTATCGCAGGGGTACTTAACTTCTTACTTCGCGATGATGATGAAGGTTTTGAGTTCCGTGCAAACTATGGCTCTACCTATGAAGGTGATGGCGACAACTACACTATTTCTGCCAATGCCGGTTTCTCGCTAGGTGCAGACGGCTTTGTGAACATAACGGGTGAAATTCGCGATGTTGAAGGTACCGTACGTTCAGTAGTGCGCGACGACGTACAAGGTATGGTTGATGCGGGTTACTTAAGCCAGTCTGACTTTTCTACTATCAATACCTATACCAATGAAGTGCCACAGTATTGGGGCCAGCCAGACGTAGAAGACGACTACAAGCTATTCATTAACTCAGCGTATGAGCTAAACGACAAAGCTGAGCTTTACCTATTTGGTAACTACGGTAAACGTACAGTTACCGGTGGCTTCTTCTACCGTAACCCTGTAACAGAAGGTAGCCAGCGCGGCGGTGTATACGCAGGCCCATTGGTTGACCCACTAACAGGTTTAGCCGACCCAGACGGCGTACACTCTGTGCTTGTAGGCGACCTTGACGGTGTTGGCGTAGGTGGAAGCTGTATTGACGGTATTCCAATTGGCGGTGAAGGCAATGTATTCCCAGATCCTACATTCCTAGCGCAAGTACAGGCTGACGATAACTGTTTCTCGTTCATTGAAACTATTCCAACGGGCTTTGTACCTCGCTTTGGTGGCGACAACGAAGACATGGCATTTACCGTAGGTGTACGTGGCGACTTAGAAATTGGTAACGGCTTGGGTTATGACTTCAGTGCGCAGCGTGGCTCTAACCGTACAGACTTCTTTATTCGAAACACCATCAACGCCTCGTTAGGCCCAGATACGCCACGCGACTTTGTGCCTGGTGGTCAGGAGCAAACGGAAACCCTAGTTAACCTTAACTTTGTGTACGGTGTAGATGTAGGCTTGGCGTCTGACTTAAACGTAGCGTTTGGTGCAGAATACCGTAAAGAAGAATTTGACTTATTTGCCGGTGATGAAGCGTCTTACGCCCTAGGCCCACTAGCTAGCCAAGGGTTCTCGTCTAGCTCTAACGGTTTTGGTGGCTTCCCTCGTGATACTAGCGCGTCGCAAGACAGTACTGCGGTTTATGTGGATTTAGAAGCTGATGTTACCGATCAACTAACTCTGCAAGCAGCGGTACGCCGCGAAGACTTCAGTGAGTTTGGTGATACTACCGACTTTAAACTTGCAGGTATATTCCACGTAACTGACGACTTCCGTTTACGCGGTGCATACTCAACTGGCTTCCACGCGCCAACAGCGGGGCAAGCAAGCATTACTAACGTTACCACGCAAAACGTAAACGGCGTGCTAATTGACCAAGGTACATTGCCATTGTCATCGGCGGCAGGTCAGCTAGCAGCTGACTTTATTGAAAGCCAAGGTAATGGTCGCCCAGACTTAGGGCCAGAGGAAGCGGTTAACTTCTCTTTTGGTGCGTCAATTGATGTGGCAGACATGAGCTGGACCATCGATTTCTACAACATCGAAATGGAAAACCGTGTTGCACTAGGTGCTAACGTTAACTTCCTAGATGCGCTTAACTTTGCTGGTGGTGGTACAGACTACGCAAGCGTATCTGAAGCGCTTACCGAGCTTGATGCGTCGGGCATTATCGACCGTTCAGACTTTATCGGTCTGGATGACTTGTCACAGTTCCGTTTCTTCTCTAACAGCTTCGACACCACAACGCGCGGTATCGACATTGTAGGTAACTACAGCTTCGATTTATGGGAAGGTAATTCACGCATTACGCTAGCAGCAAACTACAACGAAACCGAAGTGGACGATGTAGGTACGCTTAACCCAATTGGTGAAGGCCGTGTTGCTGCAATTGAAGACTTGCTGCCAAACCTTCGCGGTAATATTTCATGGACACACACCCAAGGTGCACTTCGCACTCTAGTTCGCGCTAACTACTACGGTGGTTGGGACGATACAGGTAATGGTGTAGATGGTATTGATGCAGCTATCTTGATAGACGTAGAAGCCAAGTACTCTTATAGCGAAAACCTTGATCTTGTTATTGGTGTGAACAACCTATTCGACGAATACCCAGAAGAAAATCCAAGTGCAGGAAGCCTAGGTCAGCTTTACTCTGAGTCTAGCCCGTTTGGATTCAACGGTGGTATGTGGTACGTACAGGCACGTTATACTTACTAAGCCGATAGCAAACTAAACAACGAGTTAGTTTATAAACAAAATAAAATGCCGCTTCTTGTAACAAGAAGCGGCATTTTTTTATGGCTTTTTATTACTGGTACTTTTTAAGCTCTAAGCGAGACACCATGCCTTTATGCACTTCGTCAGGGCCGTCAGCTAAGCGAAGGGCTCTTGCGCCAGCTGCAAAACGGGCTAATGGGAAGTCGCTACACATACCTGCGCCACCGTGAATTTGTAATGCCATATCCACCACGCTTTGTAGCATGTTTGGCACTACCACTTTAATGGCTGAGATCTCTGTCATAGCGTGCTTAACGCCAAGGTTATCTATCTTCCACGCCGCGTGAAGGGTAAGCAAACGCGCTTGCTCTATTGCCATGCGGGCATCGGCAACACGCTCTAGGTTACCACCTAGGCGAATGATAGGCTTACCAAAAGCAACCCGTTCATGACCGCGTTTAAGCGCAAGCTCTAATGCTTTTTCTGCCATGCCGATAGCGCGCATGCAGTGGTGAATACGGCCAGGGCCTAAGCGACCTTGTGCTATTGCAAACCCTTTGCCTAAACCCATTACAATGTTGTCTTTACTTACGCGCACATTATCAAAGTGCATTTCGCCGTGGCCGTATGGCGCATCGTAATCGCCGTAGGCATCTAGCATACGCTTTATAGTAATTCCTGGTGTGTCTAGCGGCACTATTACCATACTGTGGCGGCTGTGCTTGTCGTTGTCGGGGTTCGATAAACCCATGAATATCGTGAAGGCTGCGTTAGGGTGCCCTAAGCCTGTCGACCACCACTTCTTGCCATTAATAACTACGTCGTCACCATCTTCAATGATGGTTGCCGCCATGTTGGTGGCATCAGACGATGCAACGTCAGGTTCAGTCATGCCAAACACTGAACGAATCTCGCCAGCCAGTAAGGGTTTTAGCCACTTTTCTTTTTGTTCATCGTTGCCGAAGTGATAAAGCACTTCCATGTTGCCGGTGTCTGGCGCATTACAGTTGAATATTTCAGGGGCAAACAAGTATTTACCCATGCGCTCAGCCATTGGCGCATATTCAAGTGTAGTAAGGCCTTGGCCTAGCTCTGCATCGGGCAGAAACAAATTCGCTAAGCCCGCTTCGCGTGCTTTAGCTTTGAGTGCTTCAGTACCAGGGTGCAGCTTCCAGCTTTTCCAGTCGCCATGGTTATTCTCTTTATGATGAAAGTCGTAAACTTCATTCTCGATTGGCGCAATATGCTCGGCAATAAAGTTATCCAGCTTTTCTAACAAGGCTTTTGTTTTGTCGTTATGTGAAAAATCCATAGGGTACCTCTTTATATTTTTATGCACTTACTATTTGCGCATTGAGTATTGCGTATTGTGATTTGCATCGCGCATTTAACGTCGCTTAACAGCAGCAAGCCTAAATGCTTAGGCTTGGATTGCCGTCGTGCAAAAACTATTCGATGCATCCATAGTAGATAAACTTGCTAGGTGAATGAAATGAAATATAATCCTTAAATGGTGTGAATTTTATTCATAGTGGCGTAGGTGGTAGAAAATAGGCAATTTGAAAAGCTAGATTTGAACCTACTAAAGGTTTTCGAAGCACTCTGGCAGTATAGAAACATGACCCGCGTGGCCGAGGCACTTCACATTACGCCGTCGGCAGTCAGTCATGCCATGCGCCGGTTTCGAGATATTTTAGGCGACCCGCTTTTTGTAAAAGAAAAGCAAAGCATGTTGCCTACCGCTGCCTGTGAAAGACTAGCGCCCGCTATTCTAAAAGCCTTGGGCGATATTCGAAAGGCGTTAGGGGAGTTCGCCGATTTCGACCCGCTACACAGTCATCAACGTTTCGTTATTGCCATGCAGGAGTCGTTAGAGCTAGGCGTGTTGCCTGTACTGCTTTCAACCTTAGAACAACAAGCACCCAACATTGAAATAGTAAGCACTCGCTTACATCGCGATACCATGTTGGCAGACCTATCAAATCGGAATCTTCACTTAGTTATTGATATTGGCCGTGCGGTTGCCGCGCCTATTTCACACTCGTTATTGCGTCGCGATACCTACAAAGTGCTGATGAATAAGCAAAACCCATTGGCACAAAGTTTAGATAAAAAAAAGTATGTGGCGGCCCGCCACATTACCGTATCTAATCGTGCTAAAGGGGCGTCAGTAGAAGAGATTGCCCTGCAACAATTGGGCGTAAGTCGGCCCTCGCTGTGGCGCTGCCAAAACTATCGCGCGGCTGCCGATGTAGTGGCTAACACTAATGCCCTGTTAACCCTGCCTGGTTCGGTGGCCGATGCGGTAAGCGACGATAACCTTATTAGCACCAAACTCCCTTATCAAATACCCGCATTGGAAACACACCTTTACTGGCATAGCCAACAAGAAGGCGAGCCAGGGTTGATGTGGCTACGGGATTTGATGCTACACTTGTTTGCTGAATCTGGTCATACCAGATAGGTTTTGGTAGGATTCGTTCCAAGCAACACTAATGAAATGAGTGTATTAACAAAAGGTTTTGCGTAGCAATGGCTGGCAACTTTCATAGTAAAAAGCGCTAGGATATATGGGTAATACATGGGTAAGTAGAAGTAAGTGCTTAGGCTTATTGGGAAGTACTTTTAGCAAGCGTTGCAGGTTCGGGTGAAAAGGAAGCGGTAATGAAAATTCACACATTAGCAGGCTATATTCAGCATATTTATCTGGTTGAAGACAGCAAGGGTATACTATTGCTAGATGGCTGTAGCCGAGCCGATGTAGACAAGGTGTGTCAGTACATCACGCAAACATTGGGTCGTCCCTTATCAGACCTAAAGCTTATTGTTGTTACTCACATGCACCCCGATCACGCCGGTGGCGCCATTAAATTGCGCAAGCGCACAGGGGCACAGGTAGCATCACACCCCAAAGCGATTAAATGGTATGCGGGCTTTGCCGGGCGTACCGCTCACGCTATTGATTTGCTGCTAACCTGGTGGGTGGCAAACCGCATTGGCAAGCCTAGAATGCCTATTTGGTATAACCCAATATTAGCGCCAGATATCACGCTTGCCGACAATCAACGGTTGCCGGGTTTTACCGATTGGCAGGTAATGTACACGCCGGGTCATACCGATCACGACTTAACACTTCAGCACATTCCTACTCAGCAGGCTTATATCGCCGATGTTTTAGTGCAGGTGAAAGGTGAGCTAGTACCACCGTATCCGCTATGTCACCCTAATCAATATCGTGAAAGCCTAAAAAGGCTGGCGCAGTCACAAATTGATACATTCTTTTGTGCGCATGTACCGCCAACTAAAAAGTCAGATATTGATTTTGAGCATGTTATCGAGAACGCACCTCGCAAACCTAAGAACCACTGGCACTCCAGCAAAAACCGTATAAAGAAAAAGCTCTTCAACCAAACGCACGAGCATTAACTTGCAGGCTAAGGGTAACCTGGCTTTTCCTCCTAAGCGGCGTGTTTAAATGGCACTGCCCTTGCTTTTACACGTACAAAACCTCATTACTCTTATATTGCGAACTTTATAGCAAAGTAAGTGCAGCCCTCTCGGCACGTTATGTTTGTTGAGATAGGCTCAAAGGTATAGGAGCTGCAAAGGCAGAATATAAAACAATAATGCAGAAAAATATCGCTACGCTTTTTGACAAAACTCGGGAAATAGCGTCGCTAACCGGCGACAAACTAAGTAGTGCGTTTAACAAAGAAACGCACCGATTTACTATTACTGGGCTTAGTCGAAGCGGTAAGTCCATGCTATTTACCAGCCTTATCACTATGCTGAAAAGCCGTAGTGAAGAGGGTTATGCTTGCTTACCTTTGCTGCGATATTTGCCGCCTTCCCATGTGCTTGATATGCGCGTTGACCCCATTGAGGGCTATAAACCCTTCCCGCATCTAGAGAATATTGCTGATCTGGAAAACGGCCAGTGGCCTAAAGCTACTGAAGAAGCATTTGGCTTTAAGTTAGTGGTTCGTTTAAAAGAAACCGCTTCACTTAAGCGTCATGTTTTGCCCCATACCGAAGTGGTGTTTGAATTCATTGACTACCCGGGCGAGTGGGTTACTGACATTCCCATGTTAAGTAAAACCTATGCCCATTGGTCAGACTCTGCGTGGGCGCAGCTTAGCAGCGGGCCGCAACAGTACTTTGCAAGCCAGTGGAAAGCCTTTGTTAATCAGTTCGACTTTGAACAAGAGCCCACAGAGCAGCGCATTCAACTGCTTGTTAACGCCTACCGTGATTATTTGGTTGAAGCTAAAGCTAACGGTATATCTTTGCTACAGCCGGGCAGCTTTTTATTGGAATCAAGCGACTTTGATTGGCAGGCTTTTGGCTTTACGCCTCTGCCCTCTAGTATTACCAGCGATGTGTCGCACCCGTGGTTTAAAATATTTGATAAGCATTTTTTGAAGTTTCAAAGTGCTTGGCTAACGCCGTTAAAACAGTCCATTTTTAAAGAAACCGATAAACAAATAATTCTGGTGGACTTGTTTGAAGGACTAAACCATAGCAGGCAGCATTTGTATCAGTTAAAGGAAACCTTAAGCCATTTAGCCGATACCTTTGTGTATGGGCAAAGTACGTGGTTTTCACGCAATATTTTGAAAAAAGAGCAAATAGGTAAAGTGGCATTTGTGGCCACGAAGTCTGACTTAGTGCCGGTAAGTCAGCGCGGTAATTTACTTAATTTGCTTACCCAGATTACCGAAGGGGCCAGAGCCCGGTTCGATGGAAAACCTATCCAGTTCGAGCACTTTTTAGTGTCTAGCATGCAAGTCACCGACGACGGCAGCAATGAAGACGCTATTCGCTATAAAGACACTGATGGTCACTATGTAGAATCTACGTTTGAAGCCATACCCAGCACACTAAAAGATATGGAAGAGGGAAGCCACTTCCCAGTACCTAATGTAAGTGTGCCTAGCGATTTTAAAGCACGTATTTTAGCGGGTAAGGGTGTAGACAGATTGCTTCAGTTTTTACTGGGCAAAGGAGAGCAATAATGAGTGATAGACCTTATAAATTTGACGAAATCCCTGAGCCGCCTAGCTCGTCCGATCTTAGCAAGTCGCCCAGTTCGTCCATTTCTAGAAGCGAAAGAAGCGAAGCGCTTTATGGCGCGAACAGCGATCAGCCAGATGAAGCAAACACCCAATTTCAAACTGCGTCTCAGGGCGAGCAAAATAGTAGTGAAGTGAACAAGCCTCAGTACAAAACTAAAGTTAAAACACAAACGTTAGATATCGCGCAGCCTGAAACCAAGCTTCCGCAGCAAGTTGGTGAAGATGTATGGGAAGTTGAAGCTAAGAAAGACGGTTTTTCGTTAGGTGCTGCAACTCTAGGGTTTGGTGTAGTGTCGTTAATTGGCTTTTTTGTTTTTGAAGCCTATACAACTCTTGCCGCGAACATGTCTGAGCATCCCATTGGAACAGGCGTTGTGGGTGCGCTGCTGGTGGGTTTTGTTAGCTGCTTTAGCTTTTTAAGCTTTAAAGAGTGGCGAGGCTACAAGCAAGTAAACACAGCGATGGAAGACGCCGGTGTTATCCGTGATTTACTGGCTTATAAAGGTGAGCCTTCAGCGGGTAAAAAGCCTTCAGCGGGTAAAAAGCCTTCAGCGGGAAAAAAACCTTCAGCGGATCAACAGCCCTCAGCGGGCCAACAGTCTTCAGTGGATACACCATCCTCGCCACAAGAAATAGACCGTGTATTGACCCAACACGGCAAACGCTTTTCTAGAGGGTCTTACGCAGCCCATTGTTTCGAACGCTATCAGCAGCAGCTTCTAGAAGACATGACGGGGCCAGAACGTCTTGGGCTGTACGAAGATACGGTTTTGAAACCGGTGCAGGAAAAAGCGCATAAGGTGCTAAATAAAGAGTCGGTAACGGCAGGAAGCTTGGCATTTATAAGCCCAAACAACCTAATTCAAACTTTTGCGGTCGTGTGGATTAGCTTTCGTACCATTCGGCGTATGGCCCGTGTATATGGGCTAAGGCCAAGCACAGTGGGGAATTGGAAGCTGCTAAAAGTGCTGGCACAAAATATTGCTGCGCAGGGCGTATTCGACTTGGCTACCGATGAAGTAGCCAATCAAATTGGCGGCAGCTTGTCGGCCAAGTTTATGGAGAATTCGGCTGAAGCCATTGCCGCCGGTGCGCTAAACGCTCGTTTAGGGCGAGCGTTGATCAAGCTACTTAAATAGCGCTTTTAGCTACGCTGCCCACTACACTGATTTTGTTTACACTGCCTTTAGTTGCGCTGCTTTTGTCTGCCCTTGTTTAAAGAAACTTAGCACTAACAAGGCAGCGTTACAGCGCAGCATAAGCTTGATTCTTTTAGGCTGCTCGTGACGTGTTGTTACAGTGCTTTTTTAGTGGGCACCACTACGTTAGCAAAGATTAACCCCGCCACTAGCGACATGAATATAAGAAACACTTCTTGACCTAGATGATCGGCTTTTACAAAGTCTTGGCCGGTCATAAACGAATTCAGACCAATATAGGTTTTAGACCCCGGCACCAGCACAATAAGCCCGTGCATAGCCACAATGGTCGCTGGCTGATTGGCTATGCGCGTAAATGCATTGGCAAAAATACCTAAGGCAAATGCACCCACAAACGCACCAAGCCCAGGGCTCATGTAATCAGAGCTCCATGCGGTAGCACTATAAGCAATAAACGCAGCTGCCAGTGCCCACGGAATGTGTTTAACTCGGGTTCTGAAAATGGCAACTAGTGCAATACATAGTAAAAATACCGCAAGCCAGGTAGCCCAATAAGGCAGGGATTCAGCAGGGGTATACACGTTTTCACCAAACACACTGAAACCTACCGAAACACCCAAGAATGCACCGAAATACAGTTTAAATAACTGCATTATGGCGTCCATTGTACGGGCCGTACCCGAGACCATATTGCGAGATGAAAGCTCTGCAAGGCCCATAGTCAGCGCAAGCCCCGGCACAAATACAATGACCGACGAAAGCACAACTAGCGGAATATTGATACCTGGGTCAACGTACTGACCAATGGCGCAGGCAAGAATGCCTCCCACGAACGCGGTGACCGGCTCTAGCATTAAATTTACGCGTTTAGATTGCAGTGCCCACAGGGTCCATAAGTAAGCCACAATGCCGAGCGCGGCCGACCAGCCAATTTCGCTCCAGCTTGCACCCATAAGCATAGCAAATGCGCCGGTGGCCATAGCAAAGGCAACACCGGTAACCCATTTACCATAAGGGCTACCCATGGCATCTATTTCATTTAAGCGCTTATCTGCTTCGCTCAATGTTAATTTGCCCGACAACAGTTCGCTGGCAAGCTCATCAGTTAGCGACAACGCATTCATATCTAGTTCGCCCGGAAGTAACCGCGCGGCATGATTGTATTCATCTTCGTGGCGGTCGCTCCAGATTACAAAAGTGAGTGACGTAGGGGTAGAAATAAATGATGCGTGCACACCTAAATACTTGGCGACTTCACCTAGATAAGCTTCAAGACGGAACGCAGGGGTACCGTACTTGTGCAGCATTTTGCCTAGCTTCACTATAAATCTACGAATTTGAATAAATTCAACGGTATCCAACGCACTGCCCTTTAGTGTTGATAACTTTAATATGAAATAAATAAGACAAAAAAGCCAGACACATAAGAAAATGTCTGGCTAAAATTTGGGCGGATTCTACGGAGGGTTTTACATGAAAGCAAAACAAATTTTTTATTTGTTTTGCCTTAAAAAAACTAATCCACTTGAGGGTAGTAGCCGGGTTTTTAGCCTCTAGGTGGCGGCCCCATTTCGCCGTGCCCTTCGCCCCCTGGTGGAGGCCCTTTTGGTTTAACAGAGCAGTTGTACGTATCGCCCTCTACAGAGCAGCCTTGGGCTCCACTAAAGCAGCCAAGTATCTTATTCTTGCCTGGGTCTGCTGCATGGTAATGGTAGCCATCGATTTCATCAGAATGCCCGCCACAGCTATCTAACCCTTCAGGTTGGCTGCCGTCACTATTTAGCTGACCGAATACGGTGAAACCATCGAAAGCGACAGCAAGCAGCTTACCATTTGGTGATGAACTATCCTCATGCGCGGCGCAGTCTGTCATAGCATGGTAGTGATATCCTACAAACGGGTTAACGTGTCCGCCACAGTCGTCAAAGGGCGCTAGCGTATGTGCGCCTAAAATGGCATCTACGGGTGCGGGAGCATCCATTTTCACACCATTAAACGCTAAGCCCATTCCGCCATGCGCATCGAACTTTGCAGCTTTATCTAATTTTTGGGGGAAGGCGGGAATAACATACTGTTGTGTAGGTATGTCGTCTTCGAAATACTCAGGGGCGCACTCAACACAATAATTTTGGTATTCTGGGTCTACATCAGGACGGGCAGCTGCAAGGCACGCATCTTTGCTATCGGTAACTTTTACTTCGCCGGTCTCTGGGTTGTACAGCTGCCATTTGTCGTCGCTGTAGAATGTGGCTAGATTTGCAATAAATTCGCCATCTGCATCGTATACCTTGTTGTTGTCTAGCCAAATACCGCTGTCTTCGGCAGAGTCTTCAATATTTCTAGGGCACCAAGGGCCTAAATCGTGCCCAATTTCACGTTTACCCGGCACCGTAATTAAATAACACTGCGTTTCAGTTTTATCTGATAACGTGCAAGGCACCAGTTCTTCGGCAACTTGGATGTCTTCACTGAAAAATGTACCTATACGTGAGCCAGTATTGGCGTCTTGGTCGTGCGAGTGACCATCAGACCCGTGATCACCACATGCGCTTAATATCAGCAAGCCTGTGGTTAATAATGTAACGTTTCGTAGCATAGACCTTCCCTTATTTCATATACGATAGTAATAATAGGTTAGGCCTGCCGAAAAGATCGCTTTCTTTACAAAGAATTTGAATAGTGCGCTTAATTTTCGTTAAGTGAATCTAGTTAAATTAAAAAGCCATCCAGTCTTTCCAAACCGGGTCTAATCCCCTCGATTTTATTGCGCTGACGACTTCAGGCACCGAACGACTGTCATCAATATCAAACTGGTTTAACGCTTGAGAGGGTTCACTATAGCCGCCAGGCTGAGTTTGCGACGCAGCACTCATTGATGTGATTCCCAGCGGCATTACGCCATCTCTAAATACCGCCGACTCGCGGGTCGACAGGGATAATTCTGCTTGCGGGTTAAAGATGCGATGAGCACATATCAGCTGCAGCAGGTCTCGTTCGTTAGGTAGTTTGTTATTGGTAAGCGCGTTGCCACCAGTGCTATTACCTTCGCAGCTTCTAAGGCGCGGAAAAGCAATAGATACACGGCTTTGCCAATAGCACTGTTGTATCAACTTACCGTGAAGAGCGGTCATAGCGCTATCAACTCTCCAGTCACCTAAACCAAGTAACGCACCTATGCCTATTTTATCTATCCCCGCTTTCCCAATACGGTCGCTGGCTTCTAATCGCCATAAGAAATCCTGCTTTTTACCTCTAGTGTGGTAGCTGGCGTAGTGCTGGGGCGAATAGGTTTCTTGATACACTAAAACAGCATCTAAACCTTGGTGTTTTAGGGTTTCGTATTGCTCTTTCTTTAATGGCTGTACCTCCATCATAAGGTAGCTTACCTTGTCGCGAATGGCGCTAAGGGTTTGCTCGAAATAGTCCATGCCCACTTTGGTTTCGTGTTCGCCAGTAACCAGCAACACCTGAGAAAAGCCCATATCCTTAATAGCTTCGATTTCGGTAAGCACTTCGCTTATAGATAGGGTCTTGCGCTTTATCTTATTGCTCATGGTAAAGCCGCAATAGGTACACTCGTTGGCACACAGGTTCGACAAATATAAAGGCACAAAAAGCTGCATGGTATTGCCAAAGCGATGACGGGTTAGTGATTTCGCTCGGTTAGCCATGGCTTCTAAGTAGCTTGCGCCAGCAGGAGAGATCAGCGCCATAAAATCATCGAGTGAGAGTGATTCTTTACCTAATGCTCGCTCTACGTCACTCGCCGTTTTGCTGTTTATCGATAAAGCAAAATGCGACAAATCTTGCTGCATTAATGCCTGTGCCACCTTCATAGTGTTGGCTCCAAAAACGCAGTAAGTGGGCTTGAGGCCTGCGCCAAATCAGATGTTGCACCAAGCCCTGCTTCAAACGCTTTTCGACCAGTAGCTACAGCGCTTGCAAAGGCCTCTGCCATGGCAACAGGGTTTTGGGCAGTGGCAATAGCCGTATTCACCAACACCGCATCTACGCCCATTTCCATTGCCGCCATGGCTTCACTAGGCTTGCCAATACCTGCATCTACAATGACCGGAATAGAGGCTTGTTCAACAATAATTTGTAAGAAAGGCCTAGTTTGTAAGCCCTGATTGCTACCAATGGGTGCACCTAACGGCATAACAGCAGCGCAGCCTACTTCTTCTAGGCGTTTACACAAAACGGGATCTGCGCCACAGTAAGGCAGTACGTTAAACCCTTTTTTTACCAAAGTTTCGGCGGCCTGAAGAGTTTCGATTGGGTCGGGCAGCAGGTAGCGCTGGTCGGGATGAATTTCCAACTTTATCCATGGGCTACCTAGCGCTTCATAAGAAAGTTCTGCGGCAAATATCGCTTCTTGGGCATTTTTAGCCCCCGATGTGTTAGGCAGCAGGGTAACTCCTAACTCTCGAAGTGCCTTTAGCGTTTCGTCTTGCCCGCTATTACTCGCCACGCGCTTCATTGCTAGGGTAACAATGTTACTTTGTGCAGCGGCCACTGCGTCTTTCATAGTGATGGCGTTGCTGAACTTTCCTGTACCGGTTAAAAGACGTGATGAAAAAGTGTGGTTTGCAAGCGTTAGCATATTAGCCTCCTGCAACTAGGGTGAAGATATCAACGGTGTCGTTGTCTTTAAGATAAGTGGTCGACCATTCTTTTTTACTCACTATGGCCGCATTTCTAGCAATGGCGGTACCGTCGTCATTCAGTTGTTTAAGGGCAATTAACTCGCTAAGCGATATGGGCGATATCACGTTCATAGGTTGATTGTTTACGTTTACTTTAATTTGCGTCATTGCAAACCTCGCAAGTAGAAGAGGGGGGTAATTCAAAGCTTTGTAGCGAACCTAGGCCTGCATTCCCAGTTAGGTAGTGCCCCCACTTAATGTCGGCTTGGAAACCTTTTGCTAAAAACAACAAAGCTTGTGTTGCCTGATGGCAAGCGGCCATACCAACAACAGGGCCAAGTACGCCTTTGCTCAAACAGTCTTCACGCACGGACACCTTATTTACTAGGCACTCGTAACAACCGCAGGAGTTCGAATTTTGCGGCAAATTAAGTGCTTGCCATGTAAGGCCGCTGGCGGCCGCAATAAAAAGCGGAATAGAGGCGCGATAGGTGGCCGCATTGATCTGCCGTCTTACCGTAATGTTGTCGGTGCAATCCAGTACACAGGTGGCAGATGAAATTAAGGTTGGTAAGTTATTACTATCAGCAAACTTGCTTTTAAAATGAATGTTTAAGTTAGAGTTAACTTTGCGAAGTTCGTTATACAGCGACTTGGCTTTAAGTTCACCTAAGTGCATTTCGTTGTAGCTAACCTGGCGCTGTAAGTTGCTGATATCGACAGTGTCACCGTCTATCAAGGTAATATTGCCAACACCTGCGCCAGCTAAATAGCGGGCTGTTAAGCTTCCTAGGCCGCCTAACCCAACAACCACAGCGTGTGCGTTTGCTAAATTAAGCTGGCCGTCTTGGTCGATACAGTCGAGCAAGAGCTGCCTGCTGTAACGCTGTATGTCCTGATGCTCAAGCAAAACCCGCCTCCTGTGCCAGCGCTTGGTATGCTTGCAGCGGATGCTCCGCATGAGTGATGGCACTCACCACGGCAATACCGTCAACCTTGGTTTTAGCCACGTCACTTATACGCGATAAGTTAATACCGCCAATGGCAACGGTGGGTATGCCTTCGCACAGCTTCACATATTTTGCCAAGCGCTCTACACCCTGGGGTTTAGATGGCATGTCTTTAGTATTGGTTGGAAAGATATGGCCAAGGGCAATGTAAGAAGGCTTCAGTGCGCGAACCCGCTGAATCTCAGCGAATCCATGAGTTGAAATGCCCAGTCTTAGTCCGGCACTGCGAATAGCGTTTAAATCTGCAGTGTCGAGATCTTCTTGACCTAGATGTACGCCATAAGCCCCAAGCTCTATGGCTAACTCCCAATAGTCGTTAATAAATAACTGACAGTTGGTGTGTTCCACTAACTCAATGGCCTCTTTTATCTGTTGGCGAATGTCTTGTTGTGACCCTTCCTTCACCCTTAGCTGAATGATTTTTACGCCCGTTGGCCAAAGCCTCGCTATCCACTGAACGCTATCTACTACGGGGTATATGCCTAGGTTCGTATGAGTGAGTGTAGGGAAGTGGGCTATACTACCTTGCGCACTTTCTGAGGGGAGGTCGCTGTTCGACAAATTTTCTAGGCATAAATCTTTATTGTAAAAAACAGCGCTACCTTGGTGAAAATTTACCTTTGGAAAACTTGCGGCGTGTGTGGGGAAACCGTTAGTTCGTGGGAAGTACGTGGGCAAATCAGCCCCATTATTATGCGCCTTAGCGCCGTCCGTATCAGGCTCGCAAAGGGTCTTTCGCCTTACTTCACACACATAGGCATTTGCTAGGGTGAGCGCATCTTCAATGCAATAGTCGTTAACAAGAAAAGCCGCAATCGCACTTGCTAACATGCAGCCAGTACCCCGAAGTTTACCGTTGTTGGTTATCGGTTGACTAAAGTGAAGGGTGTGCGAGGCGCAAACAAAGGTGTCATATACCTGAGTTTGCCACGCGGCGTGGCCGCCTTTAACGTAAACACTCTTTGCCCCTTTTCCAATAAGCCGGTTTATTGCTGACGCTAAGCTGGTATCGTCGTTTACCGTCAAATTAGACAGCCAAGTGAGCTCGTCAATATTTGGGGTAACCAAATCAACCGTGTTCAGCAACTCGTCAACAACGCTTTCGCTTAAGTCGCTTAACATACCGCCAGATGAAGAAGCCTGCACAGGGTCCCATATCACAAACGGGCGAGGCTTTATTAACGACTGAATACGTGCGCAAAGTAAAAGTGCTTGCTCATCGTTTGCGATAGCGCCAATTTTAATAGCGCGTGGCGGCGTATCTTCGTAAAGCACTTGCCACTGCTGGTTTAACGCAGATGCACTCATACTGTCTTTACTAAGCAGTTGCTGGTTTGATTGCGCAGTAATTTGTGTGGTGAGCACGCAGGCATGAGCGCTTAAATCGGCAAGCGTGATAGCGTCGCGGGTTATACCCGCGCCACCACTTGAGTCAACGCCGCCTATGCACCATACCACCGGCAACCTAACGCTAGGCGGCTCTAGTACGGGTTTGGTTAGGTGGCTGTTTATCATGGCAACTCAACCTTGCTATCGGCAGTGTGATAAAGCTGAGCACCCGACTGATTAAACGCATCAGCCATGTCTTTCATGCCTTTTTCTTTTTCAAATTCTTGCTGCTCTGCTTGCTTAGCGACATCACGTACTTCTTGAGAAATTTTCATGCTGCAGAATTTTGGGCCGCACATAGAGCAAAAGTGCGCAACTTTGCCAGAGGCCTGCGGCAAGGTTTCATCGTGATAAGCGCGAGCAGTATGAGGGTCTAATGCTAGGTTAAACTGATCTTCCCATCTAAACTCGAAGCGCGCTTTCGACATAGCATTGTCGCGTATTTGCGCGCCGGGGTGGCCCTTCGCCAGGTCGGCAGCGTGCGCCGCTATTTTGTACGTGATAAGCCCCTGTTTAACGTCTTCTTTGTTAGGTAAACCCAAATGCTCTTTAGGCGTTACGTAGCACAGCATTGCGCATCCGTACCAACCAATCATGGCGGCGCCAATACCTGAGGTAAAGTGATCGTAGCCAGGTGCAATGTCTGTGGTAAGCGGGCCAAGGGTATAAAACGGCGCTTCGTGACAGTGCTTAAGCTGCTCTTCCATGTTCGCTTTAATCATGTGCATTGGCACATGCCCTGGGCCTTCAATCATTACCTGAACATCGTATTCCCAAGCTATTTTGGTCAGCTCACCAAGGGTACGTAACTCAGAGAATTGCGCATCGTCGTTGGCATCGGCCACGCTACCAGGGCGCAAGCCATCACCTAGCGACAATGCTACATCGTATTTCGCGCAAATTTCGCAAATATCGTGGAAGTGTTCGTACAAAAAGCTTTGCTGGTGGTGACTCAAACACCACTTCGCCATGATTGAACCACCGCGCGATACAATGCCAGTAACTCGCTTTGCGGTAAGGTGAACGTATTCAAGCAACACGCCTGCGTGAATGGTGAAGTAATCCACACCTTGCTCAGCTTGTTCGATAAGCGTGTCTTTAAACATCTCCCAGGTTAAATCTTCGGCTACGCCATTCACTTTTTCTAGCGCTTGGTAAATTGGAACGGTGCCAAGAGGTACCGGGCTATTTCGCAGCAGCCACTCGCGGGTTTCGTGAATATTTCTACCGGTAGATAAGTCCATGATGGTATCGGCGCCCCAGCGCGTTGACCACACCAGCTTTTCTACCTCTTCTTCGATTGACGAGGTAACTGCCGAATTACCAATATTCGCGTTAATTTTCACCAAGAAGTTGCGGCCGATAATCATTGGCTCTAGTTCGGGGTGATTAATATTACATGGAATGATGGCGCGGCCTGCGGCCACTTCTTGGCGAACAAATTCAGGCGTGATGGTATCGGGCAAATTCGCGCCAAAGTGCTCTCCTTTATGCTGCTGCGTTAGCTCCGCATCTTTAATGGCTTGACGGCCCATGTTTTCACGAATGGCAATGTATTCCATTTCAGGGGTAACAATGCCTTGTCTTGCGTAGTGAAGCTGGGTGACGTTCTTGCCCGCTTTCGCTTTTAACGGTTTGCGGCTGCGGATAAAGCGAAAATCTTCAGTAAAGATGTCGTTTTCACGCTCTTTCGCGAAGCTTGATGAAACGCCTTCAAGCTCAACGGTATCGCTGCGCTCTTCAATCCACTTTTGGCGAAGTGGGCTTAAGCCTTTGTGAACATCAATATTTTCTAGCGGGTCGCCGTAGGGCCCTGAGGTGTCATACACCGGAATAGGTGGGTTTGGCTCTAAGATAGGGTTTTCTTCGGTGCCACCGACTAGGCTGTCATGCTGGTGGATAAGGCGCATGGCCACTCGGATATCGTCGCGGCTGCCACACTCGTAGTGGCGCGTTGAATTGGGGTAAGCTTCGCCCGCTAGTTCATTAATGAATTGCTGAGCTTGTTGGCGTTGTTCGCGTCTGTTCGACATAGCATTTTACCTTGTAAATTTAGGTTCTAAAAATGCTTGTCAGGAGTGAAGGAGAATACAGTGTGTAAGTGTTTGAAGGGCGGAACCTTCTACTGTAGCGAGGTTGAAAGTAAAGAAACTAAGAATGAGCCCGTTACTGTTTACTGTCGTTTGTTCTTAAGGCCTTAAGCAATTTACTTTGAGTTAGAAATGGCATCATTGAAATTTGATGCTTTATCTCAAAGTTAACGCTCTGTGCCCGTTATGAAAGTGACAAACAAACCACTAAGTAATCTAACCTTGCTTCACAATGCCAAACTGTTGCTTAACATAGTGCACATTGTATTTTCTTGTTCCCTTCGCAGGTACTAGCCTGATCAGGTTCTACGGATCCCACTTTCGCGGTCTCAGCTTACTGGGTTACCAGTGAAGCACTCCGACAAGTTGTTTGTTTCAATTAGCGCTGTTTGCTGTTGAAACAGCGCTAATCGAGAATTCCCTTTTACTATATCTTCAACTTTAGTTGGATTACAAGTACTACCAGAAAGCTAAACGAATATTCATTTAGCTAGCTAGTTGCTGTCCTTCTTTGTAAAGCTGAAGGGCGGTGGCTGTGTCTTGCTTGCGTTCACTAATGGCAGATAGCAGCAATAAGTCTTCTTTGCGCGACTCCATTTTGGTAGCTTTTAGCAAGGCTTTTTCAGCTAACACATCATCGCCCGAGTTGAACGCCACTTGGCCTAGCGTGGAATAAAGCTCAACGTTTTCTTCGTCTT
Source organism: Alteromonas sp. HB246098 (assembly GCF_054890645.1). Taxonomy (NCBI): domain Bacteria; kingdom Pseudomonadati; phylum Pseudomonadota; class Gammaproteobacteria; order Alteromonadales; family Alteromonadaceae; genus Alteromonas; species Alteromonas sp. HB246098. The sequence goes on from NZ_JBTZUG010000006.1 coordinate 80,903, forward strand.
GCTTTATCCAGCTTTCAAGTAAACGTAACGATGGTGATGCATTAGGAATATTAAGCTGCGTGAACAGCGGGAATAGCGTGCTGTTCGGCCCGCGTTTTTGCCATTCAACTAACAAATCTTGAGCGTCGGCATGCATACCTTGGTCAAGAAGCTGTTGAATGTAGGCAGCACGATAGGCGTCGTCGTGACGTAATTTACGAGGCAGGGTGTCCCAGTATGATTTAAGCTCAACGGCACCTTGCTTACTGGCAATTTCTGCAAACTTACCTTTAGCAATACGCTGGCTCCACGTGGTGTAGTCAGCTTTAGGCAAGGCTTTACGCCAACCCGATAGATTCTCTTGAAGCACCTGCCACTTACCTAACTTGGCAAGAATTTGCGCTTTTAGCTGCACAACCTGCTTGTTGTCACGATCTTGCTCGTCTAGTTCGTTAAGCTTTTCGAGTGCCGCCTCGAACTTTTCTTCAGCCACATCAATGCGTGCATGCATTACCGTTGCGGCTACTTTCGCTTTCGGAAAGTCAGTGGCCTGAACCAGAAAATAACGGGCTTTAGCTAGGTCGTCGTTGGCAAACGCAATCTGCGCTGAAGCCAAATAGTTTACGCCTTCAAAATCACCATTGGTGGTTTTGCCTAATGCTTTTTGTGCCGAATCAAAATCACCTGCGGCCATGGCGTGCAAGCCATCGTAAAATGCGCGCTTGCGCTTGCGTTCACCTAAAGTGCCGAACCATTTATGTGAGCCTGTAATTAAGCTTAACGCCCACAAAACAAAACGGGATAACACATACCAGGCAATAACGGCACCAATGACCAAAATACAAAAGCTGATCACGGTCATTTCAATAGCTGTACTGCCTAGAGAAATAAGTACGTAACCTTTATCGCCAAGTATCATTGGACCAACAATAAGCGCAACAACGAATGCGGCTAATACCGCAAGGGCAATAGCTAACCATTTCATAGTGCACTTGCTCCTTGTCCAAACACCTGCTTAACACGGCTATCCAGTAAACGCTCTAGCGGTTTTTGTGACGCTAGCTCTGTAGGAATTGGGCGTGAAATATCGGTGGCAATCAGGTTTTGTAGTGCATCAACAAAGCCGGTTACCTGACTTTTCTCGGTGTCGTATTTTTCAATAAGCAGCGTTTGTGCATATTGAAGCGATTGACTGTAAAGCCCCGCATCGCCTTGAAGCGCGGCAGTTTGAGCGTGCATAAGCTGCAGACGAAGCTGCTCTTTTGCCAAGAACTGTGCTTCTAATGACAGTACTGGCTCAACCGGGCCTTCAATAGTTTTAACGGTAAGAAAATCATTTACCAACGAACGCCACACCTTCGCAAGGTTGTCCTGCCAGTCGTCAGCCGACTCTGACAAGGTGGTGTCTTCTGCGTTAGCATCTTCAGGCTTTTCGAAGGTATCCAATGGCAACTTATCGATTTGCGCAATCATGCCAGTAAGGGCAAGCGCTACTGAGCTTTGCGATACAGGGTTTAGCTGCTGTAGCGTTTGAATATCTTCAGCTAGGTTAGCGCGAACGGGTAGTACCGACGGGTCAGCCAAAGACTTTAAGCGCTTATCTGCATTGACCAATAGCAAAATTGCTGTGCGAACATCGTTTTCCAGCCAAAGCTTTCTACCCGCCATACGAACTAAATAGTCAGCTTCTGCAATTAGCCAGTCAGCTGGGCGGCGACCTTCCATATTGTTAAGCTGTTGAAGGGTAGACTCGGCCTGTAGGCTAAGTTTCTCGTTCTCAGACTTAAGTTTATCTACCGTATCTTGTAAGGCTTTATTCGTTCGCGACACGTCTTCTAGCGACGCTAAGATGTCGCTACGTTCTCGTTCTATATTGTTTAACTTTGCCGTGTTGCTTTGCTGTGTGTTGGCGGAATCTGCGCTAGCTGACTGTTGCTGCATATAATACCAATAGCCCGCGCCAGCCATGCCTATTACGGCTAAGAACAAAATGATTACAACGAACCATAGCAGGCCATTGCCTGATGATTTCTTTTTCTTAGCTCCAGATTCAGTCGATTCACTCTGCGTGGCAGAAGACTCAATTACTTCTTTTTCAGCTTCCACTTTTACGAGTTCCTCTTTTTGTGGGCTATTTTCATTATTGTTGGCCATTCAATACTCCCAGTTATCCTTTACCCAGGCGATGAGTGCCTGATCGGTGGCTCGCTGACAAACCGCTACCTCTTTAACACCTTTACTGTTAAGGGTTTGGGCGACTCGGTCACTCACTGTTAACCATTTAAAGGCTAACAAAGCGTTACCAAATTGTTCTATCAGTTGCAGTGCCATTGCTTCGCTTGTAGCGATAATGCCGCTAACTTCGCCCATTTTCCAACGTTTTGTGTAAACTGGGCGTGTAAGTTGCTCCCTTTTATAAACGCAAAAGCTATTTACTAAAATACCTTTTTCGTCTAATCCTTTTGCTATGGCTTCTCGTCCACCTTCACCTTTAATAATAACGACATGCTTACAGTTTGCCTCATTAAGCTGATGCATTGCCAGTATACCTTCGGATGTATGGACCTTTGGAGTAACAACGTTCGCCGAAGAAAACGTTTCAAGGCCTGCCTGCAGTTTGCGCGCAGTGGCATCGCCAACAGCAATAATTAAAGGGAGTGGGGAGGCTATGTCACGCAGCCCCGAAATAACACTATTCACAGCGTATACGCTGGTAACAATAATTGCGTTTACTGTATTTGAAGCTAAATATTCTGCTGCGGCTTTTCGTTCAGACGAGATATCAATAATGTCAGAGGTGGCTACCCCTACCGCTTTAATGCCCGCTTGCTCGAAAGCCGAAGCACTCGCTTTTAATTTTGGCAGTGGGCGCGTGAACAGAAGCATATTATCGAACTCTCATCCTTTTAAGTTTGCTGCGCATTTCTATGTGCGCAGAAATGCGCGCTTCTTTTACGTATAACTTAGTTATAAAGTGCTTTAAGAATTTCCCCGGCACCTTGCTCTAATAGCGCTTCTGCTACTTCAATACCTATGTCTGCGGCTTTTTCGCGTGACGCAGTAGCAGACGCAAACAGCAGCTCAGAGCCATCTGGTCTTCCAACCATACCAGTTAAGGTTAGTACGTCGCCGTCTAGGGTAGCAAAACTACCAATAGGTACTTGGCAGCCGCCTTCCAATCTCTCATTCATGGCGCGCTCTGCGGTAACACGGGTATTGGTATCGGTATGATTTAACGCTTGTAGCAAGTTAATTAGCTCTTCGTCGTTGTTACGGCATTCAATACCTACTGCACCTTGGCCTACAGCCGGCAGCGAAATGTCGGCAGGCAACGGCATACGAATACGAGATTCCATTTCAAGACGAATAAGGCCAGCGGAAGCTAGGATAATGGCGTCGTATTCACCCGCATCTAGCTTTGCTAATCGCGTGTTCACATTACCGCGTAAATCTTTAATGATGAGATCTGGACGATATTTGCGAATTTGGCACTGTCTGCGAAGGCTAGATGTGCCGACAACTGCACCTTGTGGCAACGCATCTAGGCTATCGTGGTCATTAGAAACAAAGGCATCAAACGGGTTTTCGCGTTCACAAATAGCGTGTAAACCAAAACCTTCAGGAAACTCTACTGGGACGTCTTTCATTGAGTGAACCGCGATATCAGCACGGCCTTCCAACATGGCTATTTCAAGTTCTTTAATGAACAGTCCTTTACCGCCAATTTTCGCCAATGGCGTATCTAAAATTTTATCGCCCTGCGTACTCATAGGCACAAGCTCAACGGTCATTGATGGATAGTGCTCCATTAATTTTGCCTTCACATACTCTGCTTGCCAAAGCGCTAGCGCGCTTTTTCTAGTAGCAATTCGAACGGTGCGGGTAGTGTTGAGGTGACTCATGGCTATTCCAAACTCTGTAAAAAAAGAAACTTAAACGCTGTAACACAACGTTATACGAGATACTTCGTAGTATACGCATTTTCTGGGTTAATGTTTGAAATTAGGCGCAGTTTTCTACTTGGTTTTTGTGCAAATATACGTCTATGCTGTAGTTGGACGAAGTGTCTGCTTATAAATTTGGGGAGTAGAGTTGTTAGATGGACAACACGCCAATTGGACAATTACTAAGAAACGCGCAACAAGACGAAGCTGAAGTAAAAAGACGCAAACTGACGTTGTATTTCATTTCCTATGTTGGTGGCACCATAATCGCATTTATGGCATGGCTCAATTTTGGTACCAATAACCCATTGTTGGTTAGTGTATTAGCTACATCTGCCACCGTTATTTACCTCAACGTTGCGCTTTCACATATTTTCCCGAAAAGTGATGTGTTTTATTATTTCGCAGGGCTTATTGTTCTTTTTACCATCAATGCCTTGGTTTATACCGGCGGGCTGAACAACACGGGCTTGTACTTCATATTTCCACTACTTTTTATTCAAATAATAGTGGTGCGATTTAAACCCGCTATGCTCTATGTTGCAGTCACCATAGGGTTGTCGATTTATATGCTGTATAACCAAGACGCTATTGTTGCAAAATACCCTGATGAGCATGTTTCACGATTTTTAATTGCGACATTCTGTTTTATTTGCGTTGCCTTTATTGGCGAAAATTTCTGGCACAAAAGCCGAAAAGAAATGCTGCGTGAAAACTTAGAGCGCATGAAGCAAGCTAACACAGACCCGCTAACCAAATTGCCAAATAGACGCTTTTTAGAAACCGTCTTTTTTGAACGTGCCATGAAAGACCCTGGCGCCTATTTCCCTCTTACCGCAGTGGTTGTCGATATAGACCATTTCAAGAAGATTAACGACACCTATGGTCATGATATTGGTGATGAGGTGCTAATCCACTTCACTAGCATTATCAAAGGTGCTGTTAGAGCATCTGACATTGTTGCGCGTACCGGCGGAGAAGAGTTCTTAGTACTCTTTCCACTAGCGCCTTTGAGCCAAGGCGTAAAACTTGCGGAAAAAATGAGAAAGGTTGTTGAAGAAAATCCATTTATAGAAGGGGATATCAATCACAACATTACCGCCAGTTTTGGCGTGGCTACCGCGCTTACTGACGACAAACTGCACGCTAGCTTAAAGCACGCTGATGATAATCTCTATAAAGCTAAAAATGGGGGGAGAAACCGCGTTGCAGAATAGAGGGATGTTTGAAACGTCCTGTTTGGAATCTTAATGCAAAGTATGAACGCAACGCGTGAATATAAGGGAATAGCCGCAAAGGCGCTCGACATAGTGTGGTAATTAGATAAGTGTGATAATTCGCTTTTTTATAGCTAACTATCACACTGAATAATGCTTCGTGAAACTTAGTTTAGAACTTTCTGAAGCCAATCACTGATATCGCTTAGCTCATCCATACATACATTATGCTGCATGTTGTAGGTTTGCCATGTGGCTTTAAAACCGTTTTCGTTTAACGTTTTAAATGCCGCATTGCCCATGAATACGGGTACCACTTCATCCTGCTCGCCATGCGCCATCATAATAGGCGTTTCACGATTTGTGTCTGTTGCCTCACTTGCAAGTAGCGATGGCTCACTCATATAGGTTGATAGTGCAATAACGCCAGCAAACTTACGGGCATATCGAGGTGCTAGGTGAAGTGCAATTACCCCGCCTTGAGAAAACCCAGCAAGTACTATGCGTTCGCTAGGAATACCACTTTCAATTTGCGCTTCAATAAGTGCTTCTACTTGGGCAGCTGATTCTTTTACGCCTTCTAAATCGGCACGGCTTTCAAAGTCCAGTGATTTTATGTCGTACCATGCACGCATACGCATTCCACCGTTAATGGTTACGGGGCGTTCAGGTGCATGGGGGAATAGAAATTTGACGGCCATTGATTCAGGAAGCTTTAGTTCAGGCACGATAGGCGCAAAACCGTGGCCTGAATCGCCTAGACCGTGTAGCCAGATAACGCAGGCATCAGGCGTAGTGGATGGGTTTATCTCTACGCACGGCAGAAGTTGCTGAGTCATTCTTTGTTTCCTAATTTTGTTGTTACCCTATTACCAATGGTTATCCTTTCTCACGGGCAATCTCTGTCTTTTCCAAAAAAGCGTGGGGTCAGAGTACTTTTTCTACCACCATCATCTTTAGAAAATTATTATTGTTATTTATTTTGCTAACACCGGTCTGCGACTAAAGAGTATGCACCATCAATGGATAAACCAGATAATCGCAGTTACGGCGCAATGGCTTCATATGCTATCATTGCCACTTGAAATAACCACATTTTGATAGAATTTTAATATCCTATGGCTTCACTACTCGGCAATTTATTTATTCTTGCTGCTCCTTCAGGAGCAGGAAAATCAAGCCTTATCAAGGCACTAATGGAAAAGTATGAAGGCAATGCAGCCACGCCTATGCAGGTGTCTGTATCTCATACCACGCGTCAACCGCGTCCGGGTGAAGTAGACGGAGTACATTATCATTTTGTAAGCCGAGAGCAGTTTGAAGCGCTTATCGAACAGGGTGTATTCTTTGAGTATGCGGAAGTGTTTGGCAATTATTACGGCACATCTCGTGTGACTATCGAGCAAACATTGCATCGTGGTATTGATGTGTTTTTAGATATTGATTGGCAGGGCGCTCGCCAAGTCAAAAAGCTTATGCCAGACACATGTGGTATTTTCATTCTTCCACCGTCACTCGATGTATTAGAGCAGCGTTTAAATAACCGCGGCCAAGACAGTGAAGAAGTGATTGCAGGGCGTATGGCACAAGCAGTAGCAGAGATGTCTCACTTTAGTGAATTTGATAGCGTGATCATTAACGATGATTTTGCGACTGCATTGAGTGACTTAGAAGCCATTGTGACAGCGCAGCGTTTGCGTACAGTAAAACAGCAGATGCGTCATCAAGTGCTATTGGACGAACTGCTCGGTAGCGCGTAAGCTTAACCAAACAATAAGTGTTTTGTTTTAATTTACAGCGATCGCTGCATATTTCGTACGATCTGACTGCTTCAAATTCAAACAAAATGCTAGGATCGCGCTACGTATCTGTGTATACTACGCGGCCGTTTTTTGAATAACTTGCTCAACCTAATTTTCGGAGAAATACATGGCTCGCGTAACTGTAGAAGATGCCGTAGATAAAATTGGTAACCGCTTTGACCTAGTGCTTGTTGCTGCACGCCGTGCACGTCAAATTGCCACTGAAGGCAAAGATCCTATGGTTGACGTTCAAAACGACAAGCCAACTGTTACAGCACTTCGTGAAATCGAAGAAGGTCTTGTAACTGCATCGACACTTGAACAAGCAGAACTTCAAGCACAAGAGCAGCAAGAACACGCTGAATTTGCATCAGTAGCAAATATTCTATCTGATCAATAAGACCTCTTTTTAACGGTTTTATCGATATTTTGGCGCCAGTGCTTTGAAAAAAGCACTGGCGCTTTACTTTTGGTGTATTGGCTTATTGCACAATTAAACGTATTCTTAGGGTTGTAACGTTAGATAAGGGTCACGCTTCACTGTGTATTTGTTTGAAGGTTTAAAGCAGAAAGTTTTAGAGTATTTGCCAGCAGAGCGCGTACAGCTGGTCCAGGAATCTTTTGTGCTAGCCCAAGAAGCGCACGATGGACAAATGCGCTCAAGTGGCGACCCGTACATTACTCACCCTGTCGCGGTTGCGGGTATTCTTGCCGACATGCACCTTGATCACGAAACGATTATGGCGGCGCTTCTTCACGATGTTATTGAAGATACCCATTACAGCAAAGAAGATTTAGCTGAAGCGTTTGGTGAGACCGTTGCCGAATTGGTAGAAGGGGTTAGTAAGCTAGATAAGCTTGCCTTTAGCACTAAACAAGAAGCGCAAGCGGAAAACTTCCGCAAAATGATGATGGCCATGGTGCAAGACATCAGGGTTATTCTTATTAAACTTGCCGACCGCACGCACAATATGCGCACGCTGGGCTCGCTTCGACCAGATAAGCGCCGTCGCATAGCTCGCGAAACGCTAGAAATATATGCACCTATTGCCCACCGTTTGGGTATTCACGATATTAAAAATGAGCTTGAAGACTTAGGTTTCCAGGCCATGTACCCCATGCGTCATCGCGCATTGAAATCTGCCGTGCGTCAGGCACGTGGCAATCGTAAAGAAATCATCGAAAATATTCGCGAAGAGCTTAACACGCGCCTTGATGCCTACGAGATAGAATCTGATGTATTAGGCCGCGAGAAGCACCTGTATTCCATTTACCGAAAAATGAAAAATAAAGAACTCATGTTCAACGAGGTAATGGATATCTATGCTTTTCGTATAGTCGTTAAATCGGTGGACAGCTGCTATCGCGCGCTTGGCGCTATGCATGGTTTATACAAGCCAATTGAAAACCGCTTTAAAGATTATATCGCTATACCTCGTACTAACGGCTATCAGTCGTTGCACACGTCATTAATTGGTCCTCATGGTATTCCTGTTGAAATTCAAATTCGTACTCAGGAAATGGACCAAATGGCGGATAAAGGGGTAGCGGCCCACTGGCTTTATAAAGAGCCTGGTGATAACGGCACTACTGCACAGCTACGTGCGCGCAAGTGGATGCAAAGCTTGCTCGAGCTACAACAATCGGCCAGTTCATCGTTTGAATTTATCGAGTCGGTTAAGACTGACCTGTTTCCTGACGAAATTTATGTATTCACCCCAGATGGCCGAATCATTGAACTGCCAATGGGCGCAACCGCTGTGGACTTTGCCTACGCGGTACACTCTGATGTAGGTAATACCTGTGTAGGTGTGCGGGTTGAGCGCAGAAACTTCAGCTTAAGTAAGCCCCTTGAAAACGGTCAAACCGTGGAAATTATTACCTCGCCGAAAGCGAAGCCGAATGCGAACTGGCTAAACTTTGTAGTGAGTGCCCGCGCGCGTACCCGAATTCGCCAGTATCTGCGTAAGCAGCATTCTCAAGAAGCGGTGAACATGGGTAACCGTCTACTGCGTCATGCCTTAGGTAGCGTAAAACTAGACGATATTCCAAACGAAGATATCGAACGTGTGGTGGCCGAAACCAAGCACGCTAATTTTGATGATTTGTTAGTAGATATTGGCCTTGGTAACGAGCTAAGTGCAATTGTAGCGCGCCGTTTATTAGGTGAGAGCACAACAGACTTATCAGATAAGAAAGGTAATGTAGCTATTCGCGGCACAGAAGGGCTTCTTGTTCACTATTCTCGCTGTTGCCACCCCATTCCTGACGATGAAATTGTAGCGGTATTGAGCCCCGGCCGCGGTATGACCATTCACCAAATTGGCTGTAACAATATTCGTAAGCTTACCCGTGAAGAGCCGCAGCGCGTCTTGCCTATGCAATGGGACGACAATCCGCAAGGTGAGTTCAAAGCGTCTCTGCGTATAGAACTGATAAACCATCAGGGCACGCTGGCAACATTAACGAACACTATTTCAGGGTGCGATTCCAACATCATTGGTCTGCAAACTGAAGAAAAAGAGAGTAATATCTACTTTATCGACCTAGAACTTACCACGCACAACCGTGTGCACTTGGCGCGCGTAATGAAGAAGATTCGCACCATGCCGGAAGTTCAAAAAGTGTCTCGTCATAGTCAATCACGACACTAATTACTACAAAATTTAGGAACTACTATGTCTAAGTCTATTATTCAGACCGATAAGGCACCTGCTGCTATTGGTACTTACAGCCAAGCGGTAAAAGCTGGTACTACTGTTTATCTTTCGGGTCAAATTCCACTTGTTGCTGAAACAATGGAAATGGTTTCTGATGACTTTGAAGCCCAGGCGGTACAAGTTTTTGAAAACATCAAAGCGGTGTGTGACGCTGCTGGCGGCACCACAAACGACTTAGTGAAAGTGAACATCTTTCTTATTGACCTAGGTCACTTTGCAACGGTTAATGAAATTATGAGCCGTTACTTCAATAAGCCTTACCCAGCGCGCGCTGCCGTTCAGGTGTCTGCATTGCCTAAAGGTGCACAAATTGAAATTGATGGTGTAATGGAATTGCCGGAGTAAGCCATGTCACCTGAGCGTTACCAGCGCATTAGAGATGTGTTGGAAAAAAGACAAACCGATTTAACGGTATGCCTTGAAAATGTGCACAAGCCTCATAATGTTTCGGCAATAGTAAGAACTTGTGACGCAGTAGGCATTCATCGCGTTCACACCGTGTGGGAAAAGAAATACCAGTTTCGCCGTGGTACGGCTATGGGCAGCCAGCAATGGGTGCGTCAAACCAACCACGATGGTATTAGCGATGCGATGGCTGAGTTAAAAGGCCAAGGCATGCAGGTGTTGGTTACCCATTTATCTGACACCGCGGTAGATTTTCGTGATGTCGATTACACCAAACCTACCGCAATTTTGTTTGGTCAGGAAAAGTATGGTGCTTCTGATGAGGCGAAAGCCATTGCCGATCAAGACATCGTTATTCCCATGATGGGCATGGTGCAATCGCTAAATGTATCGGTAGCCGCAGCTTTGGTTCTTTATGAAGCACAGCGCCAACGCACTATTGCGGGTATGTACAATACACAGCAGTTGCCGGAAGAAGAGTGTCAGGCTTTGGCATTTCAAAACGGTTATCCTCGCTTGTACAAACTATGCCAGCGCAAAGGTTTGCCACTGCCTGCTATTAACGCTATAGGTGAAGTGGATGCTGACGATAGCTGGTGGCGAGAAATGCAAATTACTAAAGCAGAAGCTAGCGCGCTAGAAGCCGACTAAGAACTAATGTACGAGTTTTGCTTTTACTGTCACTTTTGTATAGGCCAGCGTAAAAAACTGGCCTAAAGCGTACTCGCCAACCCCTCAACAATCCTTTACACTTCTTTTCCTATAACATGTTGAATAACACCAGCTTGTGCCTTTTCAAAGGTTAAGTCATTTATGTTTCAAAAGAAGGATGTCGCTTGATGCAAGCACTGGCCACTACACCCATAACTGCGCTTAAAGGCGTGGGCGCAAAGGTGGCAGAAAAACTTAATAAAATAGGCTTGTTTACCCTTCAAGATATACTGTTTCACCTTCCTCATCGCTACGAAGACAGAACCCGTATTTACAGCGTGGCTGAGTGCCGACCGTTTACCCATGTAAGCGTGCAGGGCGAGGTGATGAGCGCCGACATTCAGTACGGCAAAAAACGCATGCTGGTGGTAAAGCTAAGTGATGGCACAGGTACTATAACCCTTAGATTTTTCCATTTTGGTGCCGTGCAGCGTTCAATTATGACGCCGGGAAACACGGTGCGCTGTTTCGGTGAAGTACGTACTGGCAAGTGGGGCATTGAAATGATGCACCCCGAATTTAAGCTAGTGGATGAAGACGCGCCACCTACAGAAGAATCATTGACACCAGTTTACCCCACCACAGACGGTGTTAAGCAGTTAACCCTACGTAATCTAACCGACCAGGCCTTAAAACTTCTAGATAAAGGCGCGCTGGCCGACCTACTGCCCGACGGCATTTACGATGACCAAATTAGCCTTAATGAAGCGCTTCATTTGGTGCATCGCCCGCCACCAGATGTAGACGTACACGAAATGGAAGAGGGGCTGCACCCTGCTCAGTATAGGTTAATTTTGGAAGAGTTATTGTCACACCACCTAAGTGTGTTGAAAGTACGCAAGCTATCTGACGCACAGCCCGGTATTCCAATTAGTGTAAATCAGCCGCTTATCGATAAAATGCTCGCTCAGCTGCCGTTTTCACCTACCGGCGCGCAAGCAAGGGTAGTCGAAGATATACAAAAAGATATGCAGCATGCGCGGCCTATGATGCGCCTTGTACAAGGCGATGTAGGGTCGGGCAAAACCCTAGTTGCGGCATTGGCTGCACTATCAGCCATTGGGGCTGGCCACCAGGTGGCGTTAATGGCCCCCACTGAGCTATTGGCTGAACAACACGCGAACAACTTTCGTGGCTGGTTAGAACCACTGGGTATTGAAGTAGGCTGGCTAGCAGGAAAACTTAAGGGTAAAGCCCGTAATGAAGTTATGGTGCGCTTAGAAGCTGGCGATATTCAAATGTTGGTGGGTACTCACGCTATTTTCCAGGAAAGTGTGAACTACCAGCAGCTAGCACTGGTTATCGTAGATGAGCAGCACCGTTTTGGCGTGCATCAGCGCTTGGCCCTTCGAGATAAGGGCGAACAGCAAGGTCGCTACCCTCACCAGTTGATCATGACGGCAACGCCTATTCCAAGAACGCTGGCCATGACAGCCTATGCCGACCTAGATACCTCGGTCATAGACGAATTGCCACCGGGCAGAACGCCGGTACAAACCGTTGTGCTACCAGACACGCGCAGGGCCGATGTGATAGAACGCGTGCGTCAGGCTTGTAAAGATAATGGCAGACAGGCTTATTGGGTATGTACGCTTATTGATGAGTCGGAAGTATTGGAGTGTCAGGCCGCTGAAGATGCCGCAGTTACCCTGCGTACCGCATTGCCAGACTTACAAGTTGGTTTGGTACACGGGCGGTTAAAGCCCGCTGAAAAAGCGCAGGTTATGGCCGACTTTAAAGACGGTAAACTGGATTTACTAGTAGCGACTACGGTTATTGAAGTTGGCGTAGACGTACCTAACGCCAGTATTATGATTATTGAAAATCCAGAACGATTGGGGTTAGCACAGCTTCACCAACTTAGAGGCCGAGTTGGTAGGGGGGCGGTAGAAAGTCAGTGTGTACTTATGTACCAAAGCCCGCTATCGAAAACCGCTACTCAGCGACTAGGCGTATTGCGAGAGTCTAATGACGGATTTTATATTGCACAGCGCGATTTAGAAATTCGTGGCCCAGGTGAATTTATGGGGACGAAACAAACCGGAATGGCAGAGCTTAAAATAGCAGATTTGGTTCGCGATGCTGCACTTATTCCAAAAGTTCAAGAAATTGCCTATACCCTTTGGGATAAATACCCGTCTCACGCCCAAGCCATCATTAATAGATGGATAGGGCATAAGGAGCAATACGGTCATGCTTAAGAGTGTGCCTTTGATTGATTGCGATAACGGCGTCAGCGCTAACGCAAATAGCGAAGACGCTAGGCTAATTAGCGCAATTAGCGAAAAATGGGGTTTTCCTGTTGTTAGTAGCAGTGAAAAGCCTGTCGAAGGCTTGTACTTACAGGTACAAAATGGTGTGTTGGGCCTTGCTGACGCAGGCGAGAAAAAAGTAAACCCGGTAGAGGTAGATTTTGCTTCGCCAGCTAGTTTGTACCGTAAACAGCACGGCGGTGGGCGCAAAGAGCCTATTGTTAAAGCCATTGGCCTTAAAGGTAATGAAGCGTGGCATGTGGTAGATGCAACGCCAGGACTTGGGCGTGATGCCTTTGTGTTGGTTAGCGTGGGCTGCAAAGTCACTATGATTGAACGCTCGCCTGTGGTTGCCGCCTTACTTGAAGACGGTATTCGCAGATTAGCACTTAGTTTTCCAGAACTTGCAGCTAAAATGTCGCTTCAACATGGAAATAGCGCTGAGGTAATGCAATACTTCACTGGTGAGAATGTGAACGCTATTTATCTAGATCCCATGTTCCCACATAAAAAGAAGTCAGCCTTGGTGAAAAAGGAAATGCGGCTGTTTCAGCAACTGCTTGGTCATGACCCAGACGCAGATGCGCTGTTACCGCCAGCACTAGAGCTAGCCACGCACCGGGTAGTGGTAAAACGCCCAAACAGTGCAGACGTGCTGGCAGGAATAAAAGCATCAATGGCTATTGAAAGCAAAAAGCACAGATTTGATGTGTATTTGTGTCAAAAAAATCTAGGAGAGTAGCATGATACAAGTTGGGGGCACTTTGCCTGAAGTAGATTTTAGCCTTTTAGTAAATGGCGAGATAACCAACCCAGGAACTAACGAGTTGTTTTCAGATAAGCGCGTTGTATTGTTTGCGGTACCCGGTGCATTCACACCGACCTGTTCTCAAGCGCATTTGCCAGGCTATGTAGCGCTTGCTGATAAGCTTAAAGCCAAAGGTATTGATAGCATTATTTGTTTAAGTGTTAATGATGCATTTGTAATGGACGCGTGGGGCAAAGCGAATAATGCCGAAGAAATCACTATGCTGGCCGATGGTAATGGTTTCTTTACCAAGCAAATTGGCCTAGACATGAGCACGGGCAATTTCGGCGGTTTACGTTCACTACGTTATTCTATGCTTGTAGAAGATGGCGAAGTTAAAAAGCTAAACGTTGAAGACCCTGGTCGTTTTGACGTAAGCGATGCCCAAACCATGTTAGATAGCCTTTAATTTCACGAAAGGCGCTGTAAATACTGAGAGCCCGCAACAGAGGTTGCGGGCTTTTTTCGTTTAGTTTTTTGTGAATATTCATTAATTTAGATATGCGTATACTTGGCGGTCATTTTCATTAAAATGTAACGCAACTATGATCTAGCAGTTTGCTAATTGCGTTGAATATCAATATGTTCAGCGAGGGTTAATCATTTAACCTGCATTATTGTGGATCAAAAACGTAGAGAAACTAAAGGCTAACGTAAGGCCGATGCACTGCGTTACTTAGCGTGTAGCCTCGTTTAGTTACCTTTACTTGCTTAATGATAATAAGTATCATTTGCGCGAAAAGACAAACGTTTTAGGAAAAAATTATGACAATAACACTGAAAAAAATAAGCGCCTTAGTACTGGCTTCGGCCGTTACTTTCTCGATGTTTTCTTCATATGCGCTTGCAAACGGTGCAATTGGTGATCACGTAAACAATTTACATGCACATATTGGTGAGTACACCGAAGAAGTACATTGGTTAGAAAGTAAGTTTGGCAGTGTTGTTGATGCGTATGAAGCAAAAGATAAATCGCTTAAAACAGACGCGCTAATCGAGTACTGGGAAGAAGTAGACTTTCACTCTGCCATTGAAACCCAATACGTGCCTATTTATGCCTCTATTTGGCAAGGTATTTATGGTGTAAAGGTAGCTATTGATGAAGGTAAGCCTATTGCTGATGTGCGCGTAGAACAAGAGAAGCTAAATCATGCCTTGTGGCAGGCGCTAGGCGCAGTTAAACTTGCGTCTCAATATCAGAAGAAAGGTCTGGTTGGAAAAGTTCAAACCACTGAGAAAGAACCTACCACAGGCCCTGCAGTTATCGACGATATTAAAACACGTCTTGATCGCGTTGTTGCTAAATATGCAGAGCAGCTTCACGAGGTTGCAACAACACTAGTGCACGACACCTATCTTCAACGTTTTGAAGGTGTAGAGGGTGACTTGATTGCGAAAGACGCAGCCTTGGTTGAAGACCTAGAAAAAGATTTTAACGTAACGCTTCCGCAAGCTATTTCGAAAGATAATGGCGTAGATGCGGTACGCAAAGTTGTAGAATCTATGCAGGCTAAACTTGATCGCGCTCGTACACTGTTAGTTGAAGTAGAGAAAAGTCGTAAAGACGTATTTTAAGGAAGGGGTATGCAACGTAGAACATTTTTGCAAGGGCTAGCCGCAGCTGGTGCGTTAACTGGCTTGCCGTTTAGTTTTGCCCACGCTATGACCCAAACTGGCAGCGTGTCAGTAGAGTCTTTGCCTAAATTAGAAGGCGATCTCACCCTTTATTTAGGGCGTGGTGAAGGCGGTCTGTACGAAAATGTTCTAAAAGCAATTGAAAAGCGCAATCCCAAGCTGAACCTGAAGGTTCGGCGCGGCGGGTCAGCAGCATTGGCAAACACCATTGTTGCTGAAACAAAAGCGGGCGTGAAACGCGCTGATTTGTTTTGGGCTGTAGATACAGGGTCTATTGGCGTTGTGACTGACGCAGGCGCTGCAAAGTCGCTGCCTGATGATTTACGTTCACAGCTTCGCGAAGATTTTCAATACCCGAGCTGGTCACCGGTAACAGGTCGTGTGCGCACACTGCCGTATAACACCGAGCGTGTTAAGCCCGAACAAATCCCAGAAAGCGTAATGGCGTTAGCCGATAGCGATTTAAAAATTGGCTGGGCGCCGGCTTATTCGTCGTTCCAGTCTTTTGTTACCGCTATGCGTATTTTGGAAGGCGATAAAGCGACCAAAGCGTGGCTTAAAGGCATTAATAAGCACTCGAAAAAGTACGCTGGCGAACTCGGTGTAGTGATGGGCGTTGAACGTGGCGAAGTAGATATTGGCTTTGCAAATCACTACTACACCCTTCGACTTAAATCAGGTAAGCCAAACGCGAATGTGGCCCTTGCTTATAGCAAAGGTGATGCAGGCTGCTTAGTTAACGCATCAGGTATCGTTGCGTTGAGCGACGGTGATTTGCCGGTTAACTTTATTCGATATCTGCTGTCGCACGAAGTGCAGTCTTATCTTGCTCGCGAAGCATACGAAATACCTTTGGTTCAAGGAGTTGAACCACCACAAGGCTTAGCGGAACTAAGTACGCTATCGCCACCCGAAATGGACCTTCGTAAACTGGCTGATTTACGCCCAACACTTAACCTTATGAGGGAAGTTGGCGTACTGTGACAAACTGGCCAAAGTCGTATCCACTGGCACTACTTATTGCGCTGATGGCTTTATTGCCCGTCGGCGTTTTATTTTCTTTAGCTCAAGACAGTGCCCAGCTTTTCGATACCCATAACCTTCGTGTACTAGGCAATACTATTTCATTGGTAGTGCTTACTATCATTGGTTCGGTGCTTATAGGTGTCCCCCTTGCTTTTTTAACTGCCTATGTGCAAATGCCATTTAAGCGCTTCTGGCTTATCTTATTGGCTGCGCCACTGGCGTTGCCTAGTTATATTGGCGCATTCGCCATGTACTTCTCATTTGGTATTGGCGGAGAGATAGAGAACGTTTTAGGTATTAGCACGCCGCCAATTAGCGGTTTGTGGGGCTCGGCTCTGGTCATGAGCCTATACACCTATCCTTTTGTGATGATGACAACCCGTTCAAGCTTGCTGAGTTTAGATGCCAGCTTGGTTAACGCGGCGCGTACGCTAGGTCTGTCGTTAGGTGCTAGCTTATGGCGTGTGGTGCTACCGCGCGTAGTAAACAGCGTTGCTGCGGGGGCACTCCTTGCTGCGCTTTACGCGTTATCTGATTTTGGCACACCCGCAATAATGGGCTTTGACACCTTTACTCGCGTTATCTTTGTTGAATACAACGCTTTTGGTTTAAGCCAGGCAGCCATGCTTAGCCTGCAGCTTATGGTCATTGTTGGGCTTATTCTGTTTATAGAAAGCCGAATAGGTGGGGCGCAAGAACGCCCAGGAAAGCACTTATCCTTATTTCCTGCACGCTGGCAGCGCAACCTAATGTTGCTTGCGACCATGCCTGTTGTATTTATGGCTATTGTACTTCCCCTAGCTATTTTCACGCTGTGGTTAGTGCGAGAGGGCACAGGTGGCTTTGAATTAAGCTATGCATGGAATTCAGCACATGCCTCTTTTATCGCCGCTATTGTAGCCGTGCTGCTTGCCATTCCGGTTGCTCACGCGGCTATTGCAGGCAAAGCTGGTCGCTTTATGGAGCGTATTACTTATTTCGGCTTTGGTGTACCAGGTATAGTTATGGGAACAGCGCTGGTGTACGTGGGCCTTAAGTACTTGCCTGCGTTGTATCAAACCTTAAGTTTATTGGTTATGGCCTATGTGCTGCGTTTTATTCCTTTAGCGGTGGGAAGTGTTAGAAGTACCGCCGAGAATATAGATTCGGGCCTAGTGAAAGCTGCACGCGTACTTGGCGCTAGCCCAAGAGAGGCCTTTATACGAGTTACGCTGCCCTTAACCCTTCGTGGTATGATTGCAGGGGCTGCATTAGTGTTTTTGGAAGCCATGCGTGAACTGCCCGCTACATTAATGTTGGGGCCTACAGGCTTTGAAACCTTAGCCACTTACATGTGGCGTGTGTACGAAGCGGGTTATTTTGGCCGCGCTGCCGTACCAGGGCTTCTACTGGTTTTATTATCTGGCGTGGGACTGGTTCTCATGCTGTCGGGCGAAAGAAAAGCCCAGTTTACTGTTACCGAGGATGATCGTTCGTAATGCTTAGTGTAAGTAATTTGTCAGTGAATTATGGGTCTACCCGCGTTGTCGACAAGTTAAATCTTGAGCTTGGGCAAGACGAAATCCTGATGTTGGTGGGGCCAACTGGCTGCGGTAAAACTACTATTTTGCAGGCATTGGCAGGGCTTATCCCTATTTCAGAAGGCGCTATGAGCCTAGGTAATTGGGAAAGTACAGCAAACAAACACGTGCCACCTGAAAAGCGTAACGTTGGCATGGTGTTCCAAGATTTTGCGCTATTCCCCCATCTTACCGTTCAGCAAAACGTATGTTTTCGTTTAAAAGACACTAAGCTTGCCGATCATTGGCTGAAACTGTTAGGTCTAGATAATTTCCGCGATGCTAAACCTGCACGTCTTTCAGGCGGGCAGAAGCAGCGTGTTGCGCTAGCCCGTACCCTAGCGCATGAACCTTCTTTTGTACTGCTAGACGAACCCCTTTCAAACTTAGATGCAGCGTTAAAAGACAGCTTGCGTTGGGAAATTCGCGACGCGCTTAAAAAGGCCGGCGTGCCCGCAATTTGGGTAACCCATGACCAAGAGGAAGCGTTAAGTGTTGGTGATAGAGTGGGCATATTAAATAAAGGTGTGTTGGAGCAATTAGACACCCCTGAAGCCTGTTATTCTTCGCCAGCAAGCCGCTTTGTAGCGCGGTTTATGGGCGAGGCAAGCTTCTTAAGTGCCTCATTTGATGCTAATGAAGTAAATACAGACAAAACGGTCGTGACAGAAATCGGCAAGGTGCCAGGCACACCGCTTCAAGGTGCTAACGGCAATGTAGATTTGCTCGTACGCCCTGATGATTTAAGTTTAGATGCAGCCCATAGCAAAACTAACTGTACGGTGAAGTGGGTGCGTTATGAGGGCGAAAGCCGCCTTTATGCTGTTGTGCTAGATAGCGGTGATGAACTGAAAGTGCGCGTAAGTCACGAGAATGCCATTAAGCCAAATACTCGTGCGTTTGTTCAGTTAATTACTACGCACCCTTTGGCCGTGTTTCCTAAAAAAGATAGAGCGTAATTCGTTTTTAGCTGACTTAAAATCAGAACATAAAAAGGGCAGCCAATCGGCTGCCCTTTTGCTTACTAGGACGTTATTTTTTACCTGCGCGCTATGCGTTTTCGTTTACCACAATCACTTTACGGTGAGGGAACGGAATTTCAATGTTAGCTTCATCTAGCGCTTTCTTAATCTGCTCTGGCACTGAGAACAGGATGTCGAAGTAATGCTCGCCGTGACAGAATGGACGCACAATAAAGTCGACTGAACTATCGTTAAGGGTAGATACCTCAACAAATGGTGCTGGGTCTTTAAGTATGTGCGGGTGGTCTGCCAACACTTTATCGATAACAGCACGAGCGGCATCAATGTTTTCGTTGTAGGCAATACCAAAGGTCATATCTACACCGCGAATTTCATGGTGAGAGTGGTTAACAATTTGCTCACCCCAAATTTGGCTATTTGGAATAATGATTTGCTTATTATCGAAGGTTTGCAAAATAGTAGTAAATAAGTCGATTTCAGTTACTTTACCGAACTTGCCCGCCGCATCGACAAAGTCATTAACTTTATAGGGGCGGAAGATAAGCAACATAACACCTGCAGCCAAGTTGGAAAGCGTGCCTTGGAGTGCTAAACCAATAGCAAGACCGGCAGCACCTAACAGAGCAATAATAGATGCTGTTTGAACGCCAAAGCGATTAAGTACCGCTATGCCAACAAAAGCAAGAATGGTATAGCGTGCTACGCTACCAAAAAACTTAAATAGTGTGTCATCAAGTTGAGGGTGGCTATTAGCAATAGCGACAATAGCGTTATACACCTTACTCGCTACCCATAAGCCAATTATTAAAATTGCCAAAGCAAGTAATATGTTCGTTGCCCAAGCTAATGCTGCAGGCAGGTACTCGTTAATATCGAGTGATGCTAAGAACTCTTCCATGGATACAATCCTCTGTAATTTGTGAAGTAGTTACTGCTTGTTTTGTTCGTTTGTTTGTTCGTTCAAATTGAGTTGCACCTCAATTCTGGTGCGTAGTTATAGGTGAATTAAAAATCTTTTAGTATTGTTAAAAAGTATTAAAACCCATAATTTTCTACTAAAGAATTAGATTAAATTTACAGTAAGATTAGGCTTTGCGTTGTGCAGCAAGGCTTATTACGTATAATCCCGAACTCTTAACCTACGCTTGAATGGGCGTGAGTATTTTTAGCTTGATGTAAGGTGAATACAGAGTGATTAAGCGCGATGTTATTGTTATTGGAGCAGGTGCAGCAGGGCTGTTCTGCGCGGCACAGGCAGGCGCGCGAGGTCGCAGTGTAGAAGTACTTGACCATGCCAAAAAAGTTGGCCGTAAGATCCTTATGTCTGGCGGTGGGCGCTGCAATTTCACTAATATGTACGCGGGGCCAGAAAACTTCCTTTCGCAAAACCCACATTTTTGTAAGTCGGCATTAAGCCGCTATACCCAGTGGGACTTTATAGGTTTGGTTGCCGAGCATGGTATTGCCTATCACGAAAAAACCTTAGGCCAATTGTTTTGTGATGACAGCGCCAAAGATATCGTCGATTTATTGCTTAACGAATGTAAAAAAGCAGGCGTTACCATAACTACTCGCTGTGAAATTACAAGCGTAGAAAAGGTTGAAGGTGGGTACTTACTAACTACTTCGAACGGCGAATATAGCTGTGAGTCTTTAGTTATCGCGACCGGTGGTTTAAGTATGCCAAAGCTGGGGGCGACGCCATTTGGTTACAAAATTGCCGAGCAATTTGGCCTCAACGTGTTACCCACACGGGCCGCACTTGTGCCCTTTACCTTACACGATAAAGACAAAGACACACTGGCAGAGCTTAGCGGTATCGCAGTTGATGTATATGCCAGCTGCAACGACACTACGTTTAAAGAGGCAATGTTGTTTACCCACCGTGGGTTAAGCGGCCCTGCTATGCTGCAAATTTCAAGTTATTGGGAGGCGGGTGACAGCTTAAGCATCAATACGCTACCCAATGACGACGCCACGGCGCTTTTGCAAACAGCGCGCACTGAAACCCCCGATGCCTTACTTGCTACGTGTTTAAATAAAGTATTCCCTAAGCGCATGGTGCAAAGCTTTATCGAATATCATAACTGGCGCAATGTTCCGGTAAAACAGCTCACCCACGGCGAATGCGATGCTATTGCTGACACGCTAGAAAATTGGCAAATAAAGCCAAACGGCACTGAAGGCTATCGAACAGCGGAAGTCACCATTGGCGGCGTAGACACCAACGAACTTTCGTCAAAAACCATGATGGCCAAGAACGTCGAAGGCCTTTACTTCATAGGTGAAGTGGTTGACGTTACCGGCTGGCTCGGCGGCTTTAACTTTCAGTGGGCTTGGAGCAGCGGCTGGGCAGCAGGGCAGGTGGTTTAAAACGTGAATGAAGCTAACCAAAACGAAGGCAAAGCTGCTACGTAGCTGCCTTGGAACAGCCTTAAAAACTTGCTCAAATCTCAAATTAAAACGAAGACGTATTTAAACGAACTTTAAGGTAGTCCAACGTCATCTATAATCTCGATTCCCAACATGTGCTGAACCTTTCTGAGACTGGGAGGCAATTTTGACTCGAGTACCAAAATTGTTCGTACATTTTGCGGCTGACCTTGGACGCTGAGCATCGCTTCTGTTACCGACTGATATTTTATGCATTGAAACATTCCTCGGATTAAATCCTCGGTATTCGAAATCTTAGATTTAACCTCCACCGCAACGAGTTGCTTTTTCCAAGTGAACATCACATCAACTGAGTCCCCCGATGGTAGAAAAAACTCTTCTCGGCCTACAGGCCAAGCGTGCGACAAACCAATGATAGTTGGATTTTCAGCCACGTATCGCTTTAACGCTTTGTGACGTTCCCCTTCACCGCCCCCGTTTCTGATATTCGTTAAGGGTATTTCAAGAAATTCCGGGACCCGCAAACCTAGTAACTTTAAAATTTGGAACCAATCCGGAAATGCATATATTTTGGCTAGTTGGCTTTGAACAACAACCTTCTTCTGTTTTGTATTTAATGCACGAAAATCACCTCCAGAGATAAATAAACCAACACCTTCACCCGGCATTCCCGTATCTTTATTGACCACTAGACATTGTATCGGCGGTATTTCTAAATCATGCGTTTTCCCTAATTTAATTAGGGTATTGCCAATACAGCCCAATACAAAGTTTAAGTTTCTCGCGTTAGCCATATTCATTTCGAAAGCCAGCTGAGAATAAAAGATTGTTTCCCCGACAATTGCTTGTCGCACTAACAGTGGTAGAGCTTCACGAGCACGTTGTTGATAAAGTTTATCACCCCAAAAGGTATCAGAAAGCTGTGCCGTCTCCATAAACTTGATTCTCCTTCTTATTCACTTCTGATGGCTGAAATCTATTCTATGCAGTTTTCTATTTTACTTATAAGAAATTCGCCAAACTCTTTGGTTATCTGAACCTTATCATTGCCAAAATTTAGCGTTCCCAAAGAAAAGTTGCCAGAGCTCGTTACCGGTGTCTTAGGATAGCGTTGACGGAACTCCTCTAGTGCATCTTTACGCTTGATATTATGCTTCCACCAAGTGGCACCAAAATGAGGGCTTCGATTCTGACCTTCCATATACCACGGCCAACGTTCTTTCCAGGGCTCGTTAGCGACTTCTTCATCAGTGACATAAAATAAGCTTCCTGTAACTTTGAAGTAGCTTAATAGTGCCCCACACCCGACGCCTGTCGTAATCACTACATCACCTTTAGTCACTCCTTTCGGCTTCTTCTTGGAAAAATGCAGGTTCTGATGTAGGTCGGAATAGTCAGTTCGCTCTTCCAGCAAAACTGGATAGTCACTTGTCCCGATTGGTTTCAAAAAATAAAGCGGCTCTTTGTCAGAAGTAGCTTCTGAAGAATAGACGATTGGAAGAATGTCGATATTGGCCTCAGGTATGTTCACTTTCCATGCTTTTTGCGATTGATATTGCTCTGCAAATTGCAAGGCTTTTCTTAGCTGTGTGACGGTCAGCTCTCTATATTCTATAGCATCAAAAATCTCATCAACCAGATTGTCTAGTTGCTCTGAATGAGATAGAGACACACCCCACTCATGGTTATTTTTCAACCCATTATTAGTAAAATTAGCAGACGTGATGATTGCGCTGTGCTCATTCTGATTTGT
This sequence comes from Alteromonas sp. HB246098, assembly GCF_054890645.1. Taxonomy (NCBI): domain Bacteria; kingdom Pseudomonadati; phylum Pseudomonadota; class Gammaproteobacteria; order Alteromonadales; family Alteromonadaceae; genus Alteromonas; species Alteromonas sp. HB246098. The sequence continues at coordinate 104,091 of NZ_JBTZUG010000006.1, forward strand.
CAGCACATAAGTTTTACCATGGAGACTGTTATCCACATGGATCTTTACTTTCACGGTTGGGTGATTTGCGCTGAAATATTCGTGAATGTCGAGCAATTGTTTAGGTTTGGTAAGCTGTTCAGGATCTTGTGGTTTGAAAGTCGTGACGAACTCAACACTTTTTAAGGAATGAAAATCAAATCCATCCAAGAAACCCAACATATCTGATGCCAAAAAAGGAGACGTAATAAGAAGCCGGTCGCCTCCTTGTTGAATTAGCGTTTTGATACGCTCATGATGTGTTCCAGAAATATTCGAAAGTATTTCCATACTGCTTCCTCCTTGTAATGAGCAATATTAATACTGTAAAGAAACTAACCTAATAGCAAATTGTAAATAAGCCTCAGGTGCTCACTCATTAATCACTCGCGCCCAAACTTTATTCACTTGCACGTGGAAGTAAGTGATTCATACAATTTTGACGGAAAGCCTGTGTTATAAATCGGTTTTACATTTTCTTTAGGGCAAACCATTGGCTTTTATCAAACTGAAAACACAAGATATAAACTTGTACTCCCCCTTTTCAGGCGCTTGTATTTACGGTGAAGAAGAACTTACTAATATTGAAGCAGATGACACTGTGTTATACACATACTTTGAAAGTGAAGGGGAAGGATATATCTCAGAACGTATCCTAGACGTGCTTAACCGACAAAACGTTGCTAATCCTGAGTCACTGACGCCAGCCGAAATAGCAGCGGCGATCAATATTCCTGACGCGCTACTTTTCGAATACGATGGAGGCTTCAACGGTATTAGCTGGTTCATATTTGCCCCAGCAGTCTAAGCCTATTCCAACAAGATGGGGCGCTTAGAAACGGCCCGCGGTTAGAGCTCATCAAACTTAATGATGGTTCCCAGACAACATTGCTTCAGTTTTCTAGGACTAAGCGCTCATCTTGACTAATGTACTTCGCTAAAAAGGACTGACTTCGTTTATCGAGATAAAACACATCTTTGTGCAGTCCATAGCCTTCGATGATGAGCTTGTTTTGTTCGAGTACAATCGTTTTGTACAGACGTAACGCCTTACTCCTGGCTAAATGACCAAGTTGGGCATGCGGCCCGAAGACTTGTGCCCCGTAGTTAATCAAGCAAACGACGTCCTCACTGGTGATAGACAAGTATTGTTCATAAGGCTCACTGGGAATATTGCGCGTTAAGCCCATTACGGCATCTTTAATGCGCTCAACACAGGTAAGGCTCCACTCTGTTTCAGCCCCCTTTGCCTGCTCAATCGGGTAGCGACGATATCGGGTGCCACGACGCAACGCCCGAAAAGATAATAATAATGCCGGAGCCGGGCAATGTTTCAGTGTTACGCCTGCATCCATCGCCTGTTTAAGCGTCGCCAATGCCTTATCGTCGTGGGTTAAATTCACTGATACAGTTATCGGGATGTAGGTTGTCGGCTCCACGATAAAAATCTCTCCCCAGTGGCTAATTTGGATGTCAAATCCAGCCATTTTGAATTGTTTGAAGAGCGTTTTTATTAGCTTGAAGACGTTGTCTGCCTGGCTCGCTGGGACATCAATGCCTCCTACCTGGCGCGAGTGGTAAACCAACATCGGCCGTTTCTTCTTGGCTCGACGCAGAGCTCTCATCTTATATTCAATGTTCATCGGCACTGATCTCCAGCACAATGCATTCCTCCCTTTTACCCCGTTCATTCTTCTTGGTGATCAGCGTGCCGGATAATTGTAACCGTCCCTGATAATAGTCGACCCGGTTGATCACTAACTTGATCGGGCGTCCCAAATATGCCCCGGTATCACAATAGATCCAGTCACCCAGTGATACACCTAAGCAGTCTCTCAGAAGTAATGTTGATAGACGCTGGATTTCATCTTCTAACTCGCTCACCCTTTGCGTTAACAGCGCTTCCTGCTCAGAGAGTGTCGTCAACATGCTCGTCATGGCTTCTGGATCATGTAGTACAGGTTTACTATGTACGTCATACAGTGCCTCGAACAATGCATCTTTCGAACTCTGTGCCTCATAGGTCTCATGCAGCAAAATCTCGTTCGCCTTTATTTGCGAGATCAACGATTGCGCCCGCTCTCCGTTCAAGGCAGTAGGCAAAATCGGCTTAAGCGCATGCGGTGGGCCGATAAGGTCATGATGTAATACCGATGAAGAACGAAAGAAGGCTGATTGTTGTCCCGGTAACCGACCTGTGAAGTAAACAGTATTCGCAGTCACATGCAGTGTGCTTGCTATCTCCATGTGATAACGCTGTGTGTGATCAAAAAACCATACAATGTCCTGCACAGCCACACTGGCATCGAGTAATTTATGAGAGTCTAGCAGTTCGCGCACGTGAGAAAAGGCATCGAGCAATGCCTTCGATAACAACACGCGGCAGAACAACGGTTTGTAATGCATGGTCATCCCTTGGCGAGACTCAAATTCATCTTGATACAACGGTCGCACCTGCAAACACAACACCGTCCCGATCACACCATGCTCTTGTGGTTCCACCTTCTCTCTCCTCTTACAACGCGTCAGTCGTGACCTCAAAATGGGCCTATTGACCAGCCGATTATCCGAATCTATGTGAAGTTCTAGCGTAATTACAAGCACATAGCAGCAGACCACAGCCCGTGCGGGAGTTAGTATCAAAGTGATACTAACTCATTGTTTATAAAAGACTATTGATCTAATCCTTACCTTATACTAGCGTAAAGAGAGATACCACTGACACGATAGTATGACATGCTCACTTACCCCGATGGCTGGCTACTTTACACACTAACCGCTGACAATGACGCTATCCAGGTTTGTCTCGTGACGTTCTTCAATGACAATTCGATTAGCGTTCACTGCGCAAGACAAGGTGCTGTACCTATCCACACGAAAGAAAGTAGCTATCATTGGACGGCCTCAAATGGGGAGATCTCGATACTGCATCCACTCAAAGAGGGCTGCGTGCGCTCATTACAACGGGTGTTATTGGACAGCGAGCTGGCAAAGTGGCGTGCGGCACACGTGATCGTGCAACGTATCCGGGTCAGTGAGGTTTCCCCTCGACCCAGCATAAAGGAGACACCATGACAGTGTATTGTAATTATGTATGGAAGGTGGATGCAGACACGGAGCCTCACCCTCTGCTGACCCAGTTTGCGCAGGAACACTTTCACGCCCATGAGGCTGTGCCCATCGATACCACTCAATATGGCATTGATCATGGCTTGAATGATGTGCGAGCAGTCTTCAAACCGGAACAACATTGGATCGCTTTCTGCTGTCGCTATCAGCATGATGTGGTCGCGACTGAAGGCAAAGTCCTAGCCTTCGCCCAGGCCCACGGCCTGACGGTCGAGCGCATGCGAAAGTAAGGACATGCCGATGCCGTCGTCGTTTGCCGCTGATTTGGTCTTTACGATCATCCCATCGCCAACCACCCGCTTGGCTGCCACCCATGTCGGGGTAGAAGTTCTGCATGTGCCTACCGGTTTCATTGCCCGCTCGGTGGACTTGCCGTCACAGTATCTCAATCAACAAGCAGCGCTGGCATTCTTGACGAGCCGATTACTCCATGATGGTTAGCGTTCGTTTATCCCGAGAATTGATTAGAAAAGTGCGATAAATGACACGTTCAGGGGAAATGGACCGCCAACCGCGATTTTGGGCCTAATGGCGCATAAGAAGACATTATGTTTAATGACTAAACTTCGCAAATAAGGACATTTTTCGAGGGGGTAAGTGATGTATTTGACGGTTCTATTCTCTTTTCGCACGTTGAGGTAGTTTTTATCAAAATACTCATTGAGCTTCTCGAATTCTCCAACTTTGGATTCATTGTACTTCGGCTTGAGAGCTAAAAATGATACTTTTAACCTAGTGAGAGGCAATTCTGTATTAATGATGAAGGAAAATCGCAAAAATCAGCGTCAGTTCGACAAAAGCCCATCTAATTTAAGATTTGGCTTTAGTGGAAACTCCAGAACAATCAAAGATGTTTCTGTCAAAGTAGGGCAATGGTGGTATATCGCGTTTGCTGCCATCGGCTCAGCGATTATAAGTGTGGCAGCATCTTTTTATGCTGGGTATGAGGGATATGACCCCGTTTACTGTAACCCATGGAGCTATGCCATTACTTTGGGTATTGGATTGATCCTCTATGGGGGGAAAGGCACATTTGAAGATTTGTCTAATCTCGATAAAGAAAATAAGAGGTTGAAAGAAGAAAATGCACAGGTAAGTGAACTGGAGCAGAAACTCGAAAGCGCCTCAGAAGACACGAATGACTTACAAAATAAACTATTAGAATTGCAGATTAAACTGGTGGAAACATGGCTCAAAGGAAGCTCGAGGCAACTGAAGCTGGAAACTCACGAACGTGCGACCATTTACTACTATGTGAACAAAGAATTTTATCTACTGGCTCGGCACTCTAAGAATCCCTTATACGCCGAAGTTCACAGACAGAAATTCCCTCGAAACCAAGGTGTTATTAGTAAAGCTTGGCAACACGGTGTCCATGTTGATATTGATAAATGTACACCCTATAGTGAAGACAGTGATGAATATAAGAGTTACATGCACAGAGTTTACGGCTATGATGAAACAAAAGTCGACGCGTTATGTCTAAAAAGTTGTAGTTTTGTTGCCATTGCTATTTCGGAGGCTGATAAGCCCATCGGGGTAATAGTCATAGAGTCTGAACGGAAGAAAGCGTTTAGTTCTCAAAAGGTTAATCAAATTACAAGCTATTGTTCAACATATCAAAGCTACATGGTTGATTTTATTAAGAGTGCGATCCGTTTAGATAAGTCAGCGAGAGCACCACATCGTCAAGACATAGAGCTTGAGTTACTTAACGAACTGAAAAGGACTGTGGGAGGAAAGAGTGAATAAGATAAAAGCAATTATGGCTTACTTTTGTTCTAACTATCCTCATAAAAGTGAGTTATCTAAAGCGCGATTAACCAAGCTAGTATATCTGGCTGATTGGTATTCGTCCTTAATCAATGACGCCCAAATGACTGACATAAAATGGCTTTTCAATCATTACGGGCCCTACGTTGATAATATTACTGATATTGCCAAGTTTGATGATGATTTTCTTATCGAACGAGAAGAAACTGTCTATGGTTCAGATAAATTTGTTATTTCTTACCATGGCAACGACGTTGACCAACACTTAGCTTCAGGTGAGATTGATATTCTTGATGCGATTATCAAGAAAACCAGCAAAATGTATTTCAATGAATTTATAGATTTTGTTTACTCCACTTACCCAGTCTCTTCGAATGTTAGGTATAGCATGCTTGATTTGCCATTGTTAGCAAGAGAATATCAGGCGCAATTAAATGCTGAAGCGGTTTAATCGAAGACTATAGCGCGGGAGTAAAGCAGTTTGCTCCCGATCATCTCGGCAAGAATTAAGTCTGCCTGTAATTTTTCTCATAACGTGATGCTAACGCCTCGAATAAGCCCTGTTTACTCTGACTCCCTATGATTTCCACCTGTGGTGTAGGAATGCCAGTTCTCTCATCAACATCAATGTAAAAGACGTGAAATTCACAATCATCTGCGCCGAGTGTATTGAGCTCACGCATCAGGCGTAAAAAAAGAAATAAATGAGGCGCGGGAATAGCAGCGTGACACGACAGCACCACATAGGGATGGGGACCGATAAAACGGGCGAGGCTGTGGTTATCAATACGCGTGGTTGTCCAACGTGTCATGCTTTTCATCCTGAGGTAGTCCCCCCTCAAAAAAATGGGTTTGGGGGCGGTTTATTGGTTTCAACCCTTTCTTATTTTCTCAAGCTTCGCTTGGCCGTGTTCCAGTTGGTCGCCTGCTTTACACCATGTGCTGTTTTCACTTATCTATCTCATGCAAAATGGATAAAAATCCCTCCTACTCATTAGCCAATAAAAGCCCTATCACACCGATTGCTTATCAATTTAAGGGGCGTTATCTCTTTCGTATTACCTTATTTATATCTGTAGGACCCTTTTTTGTTTTTTTACAGTAACAATTTTAAAAAAAAAGCTAAGTCATTGATTCCGGCATCAGAGAGTGACTGGTTTGACCACAAAGTCATTATTTATCAATGATTTGATATGCAACGAGTTGCGCATGGGTACGCGGCAACTTGGTCAGGTTTTTCCGTAAGTGCCCCTTGTCGCCTATCGCTCTGCCTGCGGCACTGAGCGACTGCGGGTACGGCGCAGTAAGCTGCTGGAGCGCTGCGAGAAGCCGCATATCTTCTTTGGCCCAATCAAAAGGCGGTGGTGTCGGCGCTTGACGGGGTGGCAGGCACTGTTTGAGCGCTTCCCGATCATGGTGATACAGATAGAAAAAAGCCTGGCTTTCCTGTTGCTTGATATCCTTTTGTAGCCAATCAGGATGGGCTATTCGTGCCCGCTCAATTGCATAGATCGCCTTTACGCGTTTATGCTTGTGGGTGAGGACTTGTCGCCATTGACGAAGCCCCCGGGTATTTGCAATCATTTGCTCCACATAACCCATTCCCACACCAAGGTTGTTGGCGATGGTACGTCGATGACGCCCTAATAAGGCTTGAATGATCACACGATGCCGCACGCGGGCATCGAACATGAGGGCATTGTGCTGATAGCTTACCTGGTTGAGCTGCGCGATACGCCGTACATAACACCGTGATTTACCCAGGCGTTTCGCAATCGTGGCAAAACTCACTTGCTGTTTGAGTAACGCCAGCGTTTTAGCCTCGAGACTGGCGGTATCCGCCAGCGGCAGCACCTGTTGCTCAACCGGTGTAATAGTCTTTAGATACCCTGTTGACGCACCATCAAAGAGCCAAAACCCGAGAAGAAGGTGTTTCAAAGGATGCGCTGGATACCCTGTCCGCTGGCGCAGCAGCGGCCCTAAAAACGCATAATCACGCAGAGACTCGGTGCCCCTATCGAGTTGCAACATCTCATAACGCGCCCCTAAGGCCTGCTTGACTTGCTGTAAGCGCAGTTGGTGGTGACGTGTGATATAGCCTTTTCTGTCGAGGAGGTGACGATAGTTATCCATCTGGTAAGGCTGCATCACGGAGGTACTGCACTGCTCGCTAACCGCGATGCAAAATTGACTGAAGGCAGATGTGATAACGGACACCGCAGATACTGGGCGCTTTTCTTGTGGTAGGGCAATGGCACTGTCTAGCGCCCCATCTCCGCACAGCACACCGGTCAAAGTGATCTGGTGGCGCTCACAAGCGATAAGGCCGGGAAGCTGGTGCCTGGTATCAAAATAGGCAAAGCCCAGCCTCTGACGCTGTTCTCGGGCGCACAGCGGACAATATTTGTGATGTAACGGGATATGCAGCCGGGCATGAGGGATGTTTGCCGCATGGGTCGAAGAGCCCTCGCCAGTCAGTAACGTATGTTTAAGACGCCCTTGCTCATCGGCATGAAAAAAGCGAAACAGCGGATACAGCGTATGCTGTGAGAGTAATGTGTCCGTGCCTTTATCGGTGAGCGCTGAAAAATCCCTAAGCCCCTGAGGGAGATAAGGATGCAGCCGCACCTTAGTTTTGCCTAGCAATGCGTGATACGTGCGAGCCACGGGCCCCGCACCGTAGCGGATGTGCGAGCGGCTTAGCCAGCTAAACAGCGTTTCATAAGGTTGTAGTAACACCGTTTTCATACTCATCCTTGAGTGCGGGTAGCTGTTCCCTTAGCCAAAACACAATAGCCAGCCAATACAAGGGATGGCGAAGCCCCTTAGCCTGCCCGAAAGGCGAGAGCGTGATCCACAATACGTTCGTCGGACGGGTTAACTGCCGGGCATACGCGGTAAATAGCCCGGCCAGGCACCCCTCGCCTAAATCATTGCGCATTTGCGCAAACAGGGCATTCACGACCGTGCGATCACCTCGCCGAAGAGGTTTCGATAGTTTCAAGACTTCGTAGATACTGTCGCGTAGTTCAACGCCCCACGTCGGCTGGCATTGAAGGCGACGTGCGATAGCGTAAATAAACGGCTGCCAACTGACTTGCCACTCATCTGTCATTGGGACGGGGGTGCTGGTGCCAGTCCATTTGTCGGGCAACGTGAAATTAAGATAACGCAGTGCATCGTGGCTATGCAGTGGCGAGCCATGTTCATCGCAGACAAGTGCTCCAGGTAATTGATGAGCAGCACGCCAGTAGCTCACCCCCCATTTGGCTTTTTGCGCCTGTGTGCACTTAGGACAATACTTCCAGCGCCGGTCCACTTGAAACGGGTTTTCTTCGGTGTTGGGGCGATGATTGGCCTCTTTTAGCTCTTGCGGGGCCATGCCGTCGGGCAATGACAATAACCACGGCGCAAACGGCGTGTGATTCAGCCTCAAAGTGAACTGCTCATCAGACTTCGGTGCAATGCTCTCCAGCGTCTCGCGCATGAGGTGATTAAGCGGCACTTGCGAGCGAAACCACTGATACGGCAAATGATTGTGTGCGAAGAATCGCTTATCACTCATGACACCTTGCCCCATACGCATGCGATAGCGTATGAGGCCACTGTAGATATGTTCACCCGGGTAAAGCGATAACCACCTCATGTGGCTTTATGCTCAATAGTCTGTGGGCCTAATACCGCCTGACTTTTTTCAACCAGCTTTTTCTTAATATCCAGGAGCTTGTTGCGCTCCTTCGCATTGAGCTCAGCAGCATTAAACGAACTATCAATGTTCTTAATCACATCACTGGCCGCTTCGCCTTTTACCTCCGCTTTTTCAGCAAACTGATTTAAATGCTTGAGCGCCAACGCGTTGTTATCTTCCGCTAAGTACTGTTGCACGGTCAGTAAATCGGCATAACCGCCCCTACGGTTATGATGGATATTGCGTGTGGCAGTACTTAATAGCGGAAAACGTTCACGGCACGCTTGTTTAATCAGTGTCAGCGTAATTTTCTCTTTACCGGTGCGTATGGCTTTGATCAGCGTCGCTTCCCACAAGCCCAGAACAAACGCAGGGACCGCTGCGGTTAAGTGCAATAAGGCGGCGTCAATCTTGTCATCTCGCGTAATGGGGTGGGCCAGCGGCTGAAAGTCATACAGCATCGTCAATAAGCGCTCCCAGGTTTTAGGCTCGTTTAACCGGTTTAACTCAAAGGGTTTGCCCAGGCGACGCTTATGCCGGGCGTTATCAAATATCATTAATGTATCAGGTGTGCCAATTTTGATGCTGGGAATGAAAAGCTGATTCGCTAGCTCATCGAATAGTTGCAGCATTTCGTTGCGGTAGCGCAATGACGCGACTTTCACGTTCTGAAACTCATCGATGACAATAAGCCCGAGATGGTGGCGATTACACGCTGTGATAAGCACTTCCACCATCGCATCGAGCTTAATGTGGTCGCCATTTTTCTTTTTGATCACGTCCCGATAACGCGGATCGCCATAGGACGTTGCTGCAAGCACCCGATCTAACTCGGTAAGTACACGCGAGATCAATCCGCCCCGCGACGCGTTGTGGGGCATATCCACCTTTAGGTACACCACTTGTGGCTCATCAAAGTCAGCGACAGTATGTTCAATCACCTGTGGAAACAGGTTGAGCAGCAGATGTTCGGTCATGGTTGACTTGCCATTGCCGGAGAAGCCCGTCAAGAATAGCGCATCTGCCACCGTCGGTGCCGACGCATCGTTTAGCAATGGCTGCGTCACCTCTTTCTGCTCAACGCTGGGGTCGGCGATATCATAACTCCACGCGACGACTTCCGCCCGCACGGGGTTGCGATGCACATAGCCATAGCGGATCATGGAATACATGTCGTAGTACAAGTCTAAATGCTGCTGCGATAACAAACGGATGTCGAACAGCGTGTGTATAGACTCTTCGCGCTCGCTTAAACTCAAGTGCCCCACATGCGGGCTGTTGGGCTTCACTGTCAAACGTTGGCGTAACAGTTTAGAGCCTAGCCGGGGTGGCAATGCTTCAATCAGCGGATTACCCGCATACATCGCCACATCAGTCGGGGTATAATGCGCTTTTGCAACTGTAACAGGGCGACGCTTAGGCATCATCATCTTCCTCGAATTCATCGTAAATATTTTTGCCATCCGGTTTCTCAGGCAGCGCGTTAGGCTCAATCTGCACGTGATCTAGCTGTACAGCAGCGAGAAACTTGTTGATGTCGGCATAGCGATTCAAGATGGCTTCTAGTTTTCGGTTGTCTTTGAGCGTGGCTGTAGTGGGCATGACGCCCGGCTGCTTTTCTTTCTGAGCATTTTTTAAGATGCGTTGCATAGCCTGCGACACGCCCAATGCAAACTCTATTTCATCATCTTTTGCTAGTTCATCATCTCGTGCCATGGATTTACGCTGTAGTGTCGCCTCATAACATGAGAGCCCTTGAAAAGCCTGACAGCGCACATCAAGCGTTGCTGGCTTAAGTCCATTATCAGTTTCAAGAAAGATGACATCGACTAAGTTCTCGTTGTAGCGGGCACGCAACTTTACGACGCGATTACGACTGACGAGCTTGTCTTGCAGCCCACTTTCGAGCACATACTCGCAGTTGTACCAGAGCCCCACATCAGCAAAATAAATACCGCGCTGATGTACCGATACCACGGCCACCGGCAGCAACGCTCGATAGAGATCCCGTTCGTCATATTTCATCGTATGTCCGGGGCGATACCGCTGCCCCCATTCACACAGTTTGGCGGGGATCGGTGCTACGTCATCCATCAACATTTCTTTGCAATATTGATAGTCTTTGAGTCGCCTATGATTGTTGTGATAGTTAATGTAAATAATGGCGATGATGTAGAGCTCAGTGAGATTGAGCGACGCATGCTTACGCGCTAATTGTGCTGCGATATCGGCCAACGATTTAGATTGCTGGCCTTTACTTAAGCCTTTAAACCACAATGCAAACACACGAAAAAGTTGCTCCACATGGGGTTTATCATCGCCACGTCCACGCCTAGCAAACTGCACTTTCATCGCCAAATCGCTCACCGCCGCTTCTGATTTGCGATTACGAAATTCCGCGTTATCCACAAACAGAGTCGTCGGAATGCCGTGGAATTCCCACTTCACTTCACCGGGCTCAAAACCATACTCTTCTAAAAATTTCGCTTTGTTTATCGCGGCATTAAACACAGCTTGGCGCACGGTCTTGAACGATGGCGCTTCTGTAGTGATATAGAGCCCGGTGATGTATCGCGAGAAGCGGTCAACGACAAAATAAAAGGTAGGTTTGCCTATCTTGGTTTGACGGGTTTCATCAAATTGCGATACCGCTTCTTCATCGAATGGGGTTTCATCCAGCTCAAAGGTTTTGCCAAAACCATCATCCGTACCAAACGCGTCACCAGTACGCCCTGCTAGGTCCTTACTGTGTTCAATCGGGTTACGTCGCCTGCGGTCACGCTTCGGTAAGTTACCGCCGCACTGCTTCTTTACCCAATACGTAAATTGCGCGATGGTAGGGCGCTCAGTACGTGGTTTGAGTTCGACATGAAAGCGACTGTTGTTAGTCGTAGCAACACCCGTTGCAGTGCGAGTACGTGACGCAAAGTAGAACTTGCCTTGCATGTCGAGAAACACACGCTCCAAGGAGGGACCATTACGACTTTGGTATTTTTTAAGTGCCCATGCAAAGGCTTTGAAATCGTGCTCATCAAGGATTTTTCCTCGTGCCACGAACTGATTGGGTCGCCCTTGTTTTACTCTGATATCTCGGGACGCTTTGGCTTTATGAAAGATATTTTTGCCGATGGGCAAAGCCAACGCCGTTCGGCGTTGACCGTAAAATAGATAGCCGCAAAAGCAGTCATACACGTATTGCTTCGAACGACCGCTTTGCTCAATCACTCTTTGAAACGCGCCGTCCCCGTGACTGTTTCGGATCACGGCCTCTAAATCATCAATGAGCGAGGCAATTAAGGCGTAGCGGGATTGCGCTCTCGCTTGCTCGTTTTGGGTAAGCTGGTCGAACGCTCGCATGACCTTGTCATCCCACGCCATATCTACGACATCCAAGCCTCCTTCATTAATGGCATGTAAAAGGGCCTGGTATGGCAGTCGAATTGGCATTTTGGGCGTCGACTCGATGTTGATGACAAACGCTTCATCAAGGCCTACATCGACTTGTACGAGGAGCATATCTTCCGCAAGGGTCTTATCCCCTAATGTAAAAGGGAGACTGTCATCTTCACGCACCACAACGCGATTCACTTCGAGCATCGATGCAGCCGATGTGGTACTAGGCAGCATGTGCACCCAGCCCCAAATCCGATGCGGCTTTTTCCAAGCGTAAGTACTGCGACCAATTGAAGCGGATTTGCTTGTGCCACAGCGCGTTATAAAAAATCGATATGCCGGTGTCGTAATTCACCCCTGTTGCAGTGCTCGCTCGTTCAACCAGGTGGGCCGTTCGCGCATGTCGATCATCAGACAGCGCACCGAAAAAGTTCGGCAGCCAGCGCTTGGCCACACGCCCAAGAAACACGGACAACTCGCGATGGCGGTACAAGGTATCTAAATTTTGGCTATGCACGGTGCGAAGGACGTCGCTTGTGATTAATTCGTATTCAATGTCTTCGAGACGACAATACCCCTCTTGCAAGGCAAGCTTCTCAGCGGTTCTCAGCTTTTGAGCGTCCTCCGGCTGCTTCACCGGAAACGCTTTCAATGACTCTTCACCGGTTTCCGGATTTATTATTCGCGCTATGAAATCAATGGTTTGGATGATAGGTACACGCGTATCAGCGTAGACGGGATGCTTTACTTCAAGCATGTCAGCAATAGCTAACGATGTATCGAGCGGAATGGCGTATTGCTCATAGACATCAATCACGAAGGGGTTATTGGCCAGATGCAGGTACATCCACAGCTCGTTGAGTGAGAGTACATGTACTAACCGCGTGGTATCGCGAAAATGCGGCACCTTGCTTTTAACACCGTGACTCGGCACATCATCAGTGCGTAAAAAAGGCTCATACACTCGCCCTGGGTTGAAGCTCTCGCGATGCGCTTTATACCAACCGTCTTGCCGCGCTAACGTGCAACCTTTGAATTTCTTTCCCATGAATTTATCTCGAAAAGTGAATACATAGGGAAAAGATTAAAGCGTGTTTTGAGAATTGATTTTGCATTCTAGCTATCCGTTATTGAATCATAAATAGCGTAGCTAAAACCAACCGAGAGATCAATTTTATCTTTATAAAACAATAATATACGGTTATTTAACTTCCTGTCAAAAATCGTAATTTTTAATAAAAGATGAATTTCTAAAATAGCAAAAAATGTAACACTTTGATTAGAAAGGACTAGCCAGTAACTTAATATATCGAGTTAACTGCTATCAGTCGTTTTTTGTCATTCTTGGTCCTAAAAAATTGCGTTGCAGCATCCCTAACTACGTACGACACATAGGCCGAATGGTCCCCCCTCTTACCAACTTAAGACAAACAAAAATAAAATAATCAGAAAAAAATTATTTTATTTTTGTTGTAATTTGGGTTTCTGGTGATAATATTTACAACATCAACAGTACGGAGGTGAGAGCATGGCGAAGACAAGACATATACATCAGCGAATGAACCAGCGCGGTATTAAGCAGGCAATGCTGGAGGTAGTGAAGCAGTTCGGAATTGATAGTGGTGATAAAACCATTCTTAATCAAAAGGCACTGCGTGATGCTATAGCGGAATGCAAGAGAATCGAAAAGCTTATGCAGAAAATGGAAAACAAAGGTGGTCTTGTTCTTGTTGAAGAAGATGGTCATGAAATTACCACATATGACCTGAATAGCTACAAGCGTTCAAAAAGCCGTACTCACTAATAGTCTAAGGAATCATCGTGAAACAACAAATCTTTCACTCAGTCATAGAGTTCTTTCGAAAAAAATCAGGACTAGACAGTCGGGATGCTTCCCTTGTATCCCAAGGCTTGTTCCTTTGGCTCAAAATGACTAAAGAAGAAAAGCTAGGTGAAGAGGAACTCTATCTGGGCTTCGAAGATATTTCGGAGCGGTTTGAGCAATTCATCTATAAGTTTTGCGATGGATACAAATATACTCTTAGGAAACAGCTAAAGCTTACTGATGACGCCTTAAACGCTTTAGTAGACAAAATATCAGGCGCATTAGATAGAAAGTTAATTACCTACTACGATGTCGCTGAAATTGCTTTCGAGCTCTCGCTAAATAACGATAATTTTGGAACGCAGTTACCAAATGAATTGGTGGCTCTTGCCTGTGATTTGCTAACAGGGGAAATGAAAGACATATACTGCCCATTCACTGCTTCTTACCGTTTTGCAGAGCAGTTATCTATTAGTGGTAATGACGTTTATTACGAACCATCGACTATCAATGATATTGCGTTCCCTAAATTGAGCGCAGACCTAAAAGATGCTAACTATCATCAGGAATGGTTAGATTCGAATCCTGTTACCTTCCCAATTTATATCGGCAAAAATGGACTGCGGCAATTTAGTCATACTATTGCTTTACCGCCATTTGGCCTGAAATACCCAAAAGATACAGCAAGTTCTGATATGTTTGGGCGTTTTCCTGAACAGTCATTGATGGGTGAAGTATTGCAGCTTCGTCACATGCTTTCCCAAACAAGCGAACAATTGGTCACGTTTGTAATAAGTGGCTTTTTATCAAGAACTGCCGCTGGCGAGAAACAGTTCAAGCAAGACATGATTAAACAAGGAATGCTACATGCAGTTATCGCATTACCTGATAAGCTTTTTAACACCACCGCAATACCAGTCAATATCTTAGTTTTTGATAAGCGTAAAAAAGCTAAACACGTGTTATTTATTGACGCATCAAGTGAGCATTTCTTTAAAAAAGACGGCAGGCAAAATGTCCTTAACAACATTTCGGATATTATATGTCTATACCGGAGCGAGAAAGACGCTTTCCTAGGGTACGCTAATCCATCTAGCCTACTAGACTTGGCGGTACACGTTAGCCCAGAAGAGATTAGTAATAATGACTTCAATTTGTTGCCGTCTCGCTATGTGCTCTCCTCTGAGCAAAAACAGCTAAATCAGTTTTTAGATAACCACGACACGATAGCGCTGAGTGACTTTGCGGAGTTAATCAGTACCCAGGCGATAAAGGATGAAATGGATGGGGATGCCACATTTTATGAATATGGCTTGACCAACCTTAACGACATTGGCGAATTGCTTGGTGAGGGGAAAAAGGTCGCAACCAACACTCACGTCAAACGAGCTCAAAATCAAATACTGCAAAAAAATGACATATTGATTGTCAACAAAGGCTCGGTGGGAAAAATTGCCTTTGTCGAAGAATTACCGTCAGAAAACGCGATGCCAAGTCAGGCCTTTACCATAGTGAGAATTAATAAGCGTGTATCAGATATTGAGCCGGTGGCGCTATTCCAATACTTACTTTCCCCGATGGGACAATTGCAGCTCGAATCAATGGCAACAGGCGTTACTGTAACCATGATTGGCACTAAAGACTTAAAAAATATGCGCATTCCAGTGTTTTCTCAGCAGCAAACCGAGGAAGCATACCAACGCAGAAATAAAGTCAAACAGCTTCATAACCAGTTGTTTGAAATAGAACATGAAATCAAACAGTTAAACCATAAAAACTGGGTTAACTAATTTAAAACGAATTGATAAAGTGAGTTCTTAAAAGGGAACTCACCTATAAAAAGAACAAGGAGCACCCTTTATGGATCACAGCGTACACAATAAAAAAGTTTCATTTATCTGGTCTATTGCAGACGACTGCCTTCGTGACGTTTATGTTCGTGGTAAATACCGTGACGTTATTTTACCTATGGTGGTACTTCGTCGCTTAGATACCTTATTAGAACCTTCAAAAGAAGCGGTATTAGCCGAGGTTAAATTCCAAATTGAAGATATGGAAGCCACTGAGCTAGATGACGACCCAATTACTAGGATCACAAAATATCCATTTTACAACGTCTCAAAGTGGACCCTTACTAGTCTTAAAGAAACTGCTACTAACAACCGTCAAATTCTGTTGGCTAACTTCGAAGATTACTTAAACGGCTTCAGCGCAAATGTAAAAGAAATTATCGAGCGCTTTGAGCTTAAAAACAAAATTCAGCACATGGCCAACAAAGACGTGTTGCTTGATGTGTTAGAAAAATTGGTATCGCCATACATCAACCTAACGCCAGATGACAAAGAAGATCCAGATGGTAACAAAATGCCAGGTTTATCGAACCTGGGCATGGGTTACGTGTTTGAAGAGCTGATCCGAAAGTTCAACGAAGAAAACAACGAAGAAGCTGGTGAGCACTTTACTCCTCGTGAAGTAATTGAGCTAATGACCCACTTGGTGTTCGACCCAATTCAGTCAGACTTGCCACTAACCATTACCTGTTACGACCCTGCCTGTGGTAGTGGTGGTATGTTAACCGAGGCGGAAAACTTCATCTTAGAAAAATACCCTACTGAGGGGGTAAACCGAGATATTTATTTATACGGTAAAGAGGTTAACGATGAAACCTACGCTATCTGTAAATCAGATATGATGATCAAGGGTAAAAACCCAGAGAACATCAAAGTCGGTTCAACGTTAGAAATCGATGAATTTGCCGATAAACGTTTTGATTTTTGCTTATCTAACCCACCATACGGAAAGAGTTGGTCTACTGACCAAAAGTACATCAAAGATGGCTCAGATGTTATCGATACTCGCTTTATCGTTGAACTGAAAGATTATTGGGGCACAAGCTCATCTGTCGATGCTACACCACGCTCAAAGGATGGTCAGTTGCTGTTCTTGATGGAAATGATCAGCAAAATGAAATCGAGAACCGACAGTCCGCTAGGTTCTCGTATAGCCTCTGTTCACAATGGGTCGAGTTTATTTACTGGAGATGCTGGCTCTGGTGAAAGTAACATTCGTCGTTACATCATCGAAAACGATATGCTCGATGCCGTCGTGCAGTTACCAAATAACCTGTTTTATAACACTGATATCACCACTTATATCTGGTTATTGAGCAATAACAAACCAGCTGAACGTCGAGGCAAAGTGCAATTAATTGATGCCAGCTTACTGTTTAGAAAACTGCGTAAAAACTTGGGCAATAAAAACTGTGAATTCGCCCCAGAGCACATTGAAGAGATTACCCAAACCTATCTAGATGCAGCCAATGTTGAGCGTAAGCTTAATGATAACAACGACCCAATGGGTATTGCTGCTAAAGTATTCGATAACGCTGATTTTGGTTATTACAAAGTCAACATCGAACGGCCAGATAGACGATCAGCGCAATTCAAACCAGAATTGATTGCGCCACTTCGTTTTGAAAAATCACTACGTGAAGTGATGGAGCATATATACGATGTACATGGCAACTCGGTATATGAAAAAGGCTACTTAAAGGCCAATGAAAAAGCCATTCTAAGTTGGTGTGAAGATAACGACATTAGCTTAAACGCAAAAGCTAAAACCAAATTGTTTGCACAAAATACCTGGGAAAATGGTCGCCTCTTAGTTGAACTAGCCAAAGAGTTAGCAGAAGTCATTACCGACGAATATAACGACTTTAATCAATTTAAAGCCGATGCCGAAATCGAGTTCAAAAAGCTTGCTCCAGTCGTGTTAGCTTCAATTCCACAAGGTAAACGCAAAGGCTTCTTCACCACCATCGTAAATGCCGTAAGCTGGTACGATGAAAGCGCTGAAAAAGTGATTAAAAAGGTTGTTAAGTTTAAGCAAGAAAAGCTAGATGAATTACTTCACCACTTAGGGTGTGACGAATCGGATTTAGCGGATTTTGGATATTATGCAGTCGATGGTAAAAAGCTTGAATTTATCACCTATGAATCCAGCTCAGATTTACGTGATGCCGAATCCGTAGCTCTAACTTACAACCAAGATAAAGACACCGACAACAGTGAAATTCACCAGTATTTCCTAGACGAAGTGAAACCACATGTTGAAGAAGCGTGGATAAATCTTGATAGCACCAAAATAGGTTACGAGATCAGCTTTAACAAGTACTTTTATCAACACAAAGCATTGCGTTCAATGGATGAAGTTGCAAGTGACATTATTGCCTTAGAGCAAAAGGCTGAAGGCTTGATAGCGGATATCTTAGGTGTTGATGTAGCCGAAGTACAAGGAGAGTAAGGATGGCTGGATTAACCTTAATGGAAAAATATGAGTCTTACAAAAATTCCGGTGTCGAGTGGCTAGGTGAAATACCTAGCGAGTGGAATCTAACTCCCGGGCTCAATGCTTATAGCGAAAATAAGCGTGACAATAAAGGTATGAAAGAAGACCGAGTTTTATCTTTAAGCTACGGTAAGATTATTGTTAAGCCTAAAGAAAAGTTAGTTGGTTTAGTACCGGAGTCTTTTGAAACCTATCAAATTGTTGAACCGGGTGACCTGATCATTCGTTGTATGGATTTACAGAATGATAAAACAAGCCTTAGAACAGGTTTAGCCGAGAATCACGGCATTATTACAAGTGCATATTTGAATTTAAAAATTAATGAACGCTTTGATTCTAAGTTTTTGTATTACTACTTACATAGTCTTGATACAACAAAAGTGCTCTATAAATTTGGCACTGGGCTACGACAAAATTTAAGTTTTCAAGATTTCTACAGGCTTCCAGTGTTTGATATACCCAAGGATTTACAAACTGCTATTGCCAACTTCCTTGATAAGAAAACAGCACAAATTGATGAAGCCATTGCTATCAAAGAAAAGCAAATTGAGCTACTAAAAGAGCGCAAGCAAATCATTATCCAGCAAGCTGTCACCCGAGGTCTAAACCCCAATGTACCGATGAAAGATTCAGGTGTCGATTGGGTTGGCGAAATTCCTGAGCATTGGGAAGTAAGAAAAGTTAAATATTTATTCGAGCTAGTGATGGAAGCATCTGAAAAGAATAATAACCATGAGCTTCTATCTATATATGCAGCTATTGGAGTTAAGCCAAGAAAGGAATTAGAAGAAAAAGGCAATAAAGCTTCAACTACGGATGGGTATTGGTTGGTTAAAAAAGGAGACTTTATCGTTAATAAGTTGCTTGCGTGGATGGGGGCGATAGGAATATCCGAATATGACGGTGTGACAAGCCCAGCATATGACATATTGCGTCCATCTGTAGAGATGGCTCCATACTTTTATCATTATTTGTTTAGAACTAAGCAATGTTCAGGAGAGCTCAAGAAACATTCTAGAGGGATTATGGATGTTAGGCTTAGGCTATATTTCGACAAATTTGGAGCTATTTACGTTCCTTATCCATCTCCAAACGAGCAAGCAAAAATAGTAAAACATATTCACGAGGAGACTCAAAAATTAGAACGCTCGGAATTTATGTTTAAGGAACAAATCAACAAACTTAAAGAATACAAAACTACACTGATTAACAGTGCTGTCACTGGCAAAATCAAAGTACCAGGCGTGGCTTAACAGGGAGGATTTATGGTCAGTAAAACTAACGAACAAGCATTAGAAGCAGCAATTGAAAAAGCGCTTACAGGAACCTGTTTAGAAGAACTAAAAGGCGGTGTAGGCGAAGCAATACCTGATTTTGGCAATAAGTTCTACAAAATCGGTCAGCCGTCTGATTTTGACATGCATTATGCTCTAGATACCAAGCTGTTCTGGCAGTTTTTAGAAACTACACAAGAGCAAGAGTTAGAAAAGCTTAAACGAACTAGCCCTCATGACTGGCAGCGTAAGGTGCTCGAACGTTTTGATAGGCTGATCAAAAAACACGGCGTATTACATTTATTGAAAAAAGGCTTAAATGTCGATGATGCCTTTTTCAACCTAATGTACCCAGCGCCTCTAGCCAGTAGCAGCGAGAAAGTGAAGGAAAACTTTGCTGCTAATATTTTTAGCGTGACTCGTCAGTTGCGTTACTCGATAGCTAATCCACTTCAAGAGATTGATATGGTGCTGTTCATTAACGGTATCCCATTAGTCACTTTAGAGCTTAAAAACCATTGGACGGGACAAACCGCCCGTTATCATGGCCAAAAGCAATATCGTAACGACAGAGATATTAGTCAGCCGTTATTACAGTTTGGCCGTTGTTTAGTGCATATGGCCGTCGATACCGACGAAGTGTATATGACCACTAAGCTTGCTGGTAAAAGCACCTTCTTTTTACCTTTCAACAAAGGTAATAACCATGGCCAAGGCAATCCGCCCAACATGTTTGGCCATAAAACCAGTTACCTGTGGGAAGAAGTATTCACTAAAGAGAGCCTAGCCAATATCATTCAACATTTTGTTCGATTAGATGGCTCAAGCAAAGACGATTTAAAAAAACGAACGCTGTTTTTCCCTCGTTATCATCAAATGGATGTGGTTCGCAAACTGATTAACCATGCGGCAACTCATGGTGTTGGCCAAACTTACTTGATTCAACATTCGGCAGGCTCTGGTAAGTCTAACTCGATCACTTGGGCTGCGTATCAGCTAATAGAGACTTACCCGTTAGCGGCTAATATCCCAGGTAGCAAAGGTATTGACCAACCGCTATTTGATTCGGTTATTGTGGTAACAGACAGAAAGCTACTGGATAAACAACTTAGGGATAATATTAAAGAGTTTTCTGAAATTAAGAATATCATTGCACCTGCGTTTAAATCATCAGAGCTAAAATCAGCATTGGAGAATGGTAAGAAGATCATTATTACCACTATCCAAAAATTCCCTTACATTATTGATGGTATAGCGGATTTAAGTGATAAGCGTTTTGCCGTCATTATTGATGAAGCTCACAGCTCACAATCTGGCTCAGCCCACGACAATATGAACCGTGCTATGGGCAAATCTAAGGTAGAAGAAGCCGAAGATGCACAGGATAAGATCTTAGCGGCCATGCGCTCACGTAAAATGCGTGGCAATGCATCTTACTTAGCCTTTACTGCAACGCCCAAAAACACCACTTTGGAGAAATTTGGTCAACAACAAGCGGATGGTTCTTTTAAGCCATTTCACTTGTACTCAATGAAACAGGCGATTGAGGAAGGATTTATTCTTGATGTTATTGCCAACTACACAACCTATAAAAGCTATTACGAGATTGAGAAATCGATCCAAGAAAACCCTGAATTTAATAGCAAAAAAGCACAAAAACGCTTACGAGCCTATGTAGAAACCAGCCAGCAAACGATAGATACCAAAGCTGAGATCATGTTGGAACATTTTATTCCGCAGGTAGTGAATACTAAAAAGCTAAAAGGCAAAGCTAAAGGTATGGTGGTAACGCAAAACATTGAAACGGCTATTCGTTATTACAAAGCCATCACTCGTTTGCTTGAAAAACAAGGGAATCCATTTAAAGCGATTATTGCCTTCTCTGGCACAAAAGAAGTGGATGGTATTGAATATACTGAAGCACAGATGAACGGTTTTGCTGATACTGAAACCAAGGACAAGTTCGATACCGACGAATACCGCTTACTTATCGTTGCAAACAAGTATCTAACCGGTTTTGATCAGCCAAAACTCAGTGCTATGTATGTTGATAAAAAGCTGACCAGCGTGTTGTGTGTGCAAACCCTGTCTCGCTTAAATCGCTCAGCACCTAAACTGGGTAAAAAAACTGAAGACTTGTTTGTGCTTGATTTCTTCAATACCGTTGATGACATCAAAGCGGCATTTGACCCCTTCTATACCTCAACTACCTTGTCTGAAGCGACCGATGTCAATGTATTGCATGAGCTCAAAGATGAAATGGATGATATGGCGGTATATGAATGGCCCGAAGTAGAAGAGTTTGTAACTCGATACTTTAACGATGAGGATGCACAAGTGCTAAGCCCCATCATCGACGTTGCAGCTAATCGTTTTAATGCAGAGTTAGAACTTGATGATAACGATAAGATCGACTTTAAAGTAAAAGCCAAACAGTTTGTGAAAATATACAGTCAAATGGCTTCTATCATGCCTTTCGAGATTGTCGCATGGGAAAAGCTGTTCTGGTTCTTGAAATTCCTAATACCAAAACTCATTGTTCGTGACCCGAACTCAGATGAGCTTGACGAACTTTTAAATTCAGTGGATTTAAGCACTTATGGTTTAGAGCGTGTAAGACTTAATTACGGTATTGGCTTGGACGATTCGGAAACCGAGCTTGATCCTCAGAACCCTAATCCTCGTGGCGGTCATGATGGCGACCAAGAAACCGATCCGCTTGATGACATTATTAAAAACTTTAATGAGCGCTGGTTCCAAGGTTGGAGCGCAACACCTGAAGAGCAAAAAGTAAAGTTTATTAATATTGCCGAAGGCATCAAAAAGCACCCAGACTTTGAAGCTAAGTATCGAGATAACCCCGATCCTCACAATCGAGCGTTAGCGTTTGAGAAAATGCTCAAAGAAGTCATGCTGACAAGACGTAAAGATGAGTTGGAGCTTTACAAGCTATTCGCCAATGACTCAGCGTTTAAGGCGGCTTGGACTCAGAGCTTGCAAAATTCAATAGGGTTGTAGTTGCCAAAAACGAAGACAATCTTTAAGGCTTAACTTTCAATGAGTTAAGCCTTTTTTGTTATAAAATCGCAATGAGATTGTCTTCGATGCAATTTCAATTGTCTTCGTTTTAATTAACTCAAATCAAACGACATACCAATTGCTAATCCAGCAACAACCGCACTTTTGTGGTTTCGGTGATAGTCGTAATGAAGCTGTGGCGAGATGGTAAAGCCTGACACTTCGAACTCATATAAAAAGCCTAACCGGGCTACTTCCATTTTATGGCTGCCGTGAAATTCAACGCCAGGGCCAATTTGTGCGATAAAATTGTTGGTAATGTGAAGGTCGGCGACGAGTAAATAAGTGTAAGCGTCTAGATCTTCAAAGGCATATTCAGCAACAAATCCCACACCTAAGAAATCGCTTAGCCGGTACTCATAATCGATGCCCAAAGTGAATGCGTTGCCACACTCTTTTGTGTAAGTGGTACCTACTAGTGCCGATAAGTGATGAGCATTTCCTTTTGCCGCCCCCTTAGCTGTAACAAGGGGAGCAAACGCCATGGCTGTGACCATTCCCAAGGCTATTTTTACTCGCATAGTGATGCTCGCTTACGTTTGTCTGTGACTTCCTGAAAGTTAAACTTCCAGCACTTGATAAAGCGTAGGTGGTATATGGCGTTCTCACCAATGAACTTTAGTTGCAGTTATCGATAGCACTAAGAGCGAGGGCAACGCGACACTAAGCTGGTTCTAAACGCGCTATCTAAAGCTAGCAAATGCCGCTAAGGTATACGGGCAAATAAAAAGGGATGCGAAAATGCAAAACAAGAGTGAAAAACAACTATTTTTAGACGCCTGTAAAACGCAACTGGTGAGCCTTTACAAGGCAAGTAAAGATGGGAAAAAGGTGGAGGCGGAAAAGTATCGAGTGCAAGGATTCATGCACGCCGGTGAAGTAATGGGCTTAATCAGCAAAGAAGAAGGTAAGGCCCTTATAGCCGATTTGCACATGGAAGTATTTGGAGAAACTATTAACGAAAGAGCTCAGAGAAAGCGCAAACTCGAAGCGTTAAAAGAATCAGACTTAGATGCTTACTTTGCAATACCAGCCGTTGAGCGGCGTTAAATAAAATTATTTTTTTTGAGCGAACTGAAATTTATAAACTAAACTTAATGTGTGTTGGTTTTTATACCTAAATATAACCAAGCATAACTTATCTTAGTGTAATAGCCGTACAGGGATATTTTTGCTACATGGATTTGGCTGCGGTATCAGTAGGAAGCAAATCTATGACATGGCGTGTGTCAGGTAATTTTATTCGCTTATTAATAGGGCTTGTTTTATGTGCAGCAAGCTCCCACTCGCTTGCTAAATGTAACTTCGAAAACGAAATTGATGCATCCCCTTCAACAAGCTTTCTTCTTAAAGCGGGTGATCAGCGACTTGCGCTAACCTGTAATGTCGATGCGCAGTATGTTCTTTATTTCCCGCGTAATTATATTAATTACAACCAGCTATACGATAGCAAAATGCGCAAAGTTGAAAGATTACCTAGTGCCTTTGAAGCATACATAATCAACAATTCAAACAACCGCTTTTATTTAGATATCAACGGACAGGTGGAACGCCGCGTATCGGTCAAGGTGACGCCGCTTGGTGATTTTCATAAATTTGCTTCTATTCACACTCTCACAATGAGCTTATTTATTGGCTTCTGTTTGGCACTTACTCTATACGTAGGCATGCTGGGGGCAAGTATGCGCAACTATGGCCTGTATTCGTATAGCTTCTACGTTTTCAGTGCTGGCGTATTCTTTTTGCTCCAAGAAGGGCTGTTGAACATTGTATTTCCGCAAGTTGCTTTGCTTGCGAATTTCCAACTGCATTTACTCTTTGCTGGAATTACCCTTTTTGCAGGCGTGAAATTTTTAGATCAGCTACTGGATTTTAAAGCGCTACTGAAAGGTTGGCAGCGCCAGTTTATGCTTGGAATGGCATGTGCAGCACTCGCGTTTGCTGTAGTTCAGCTTATTCTTCCAGTCTCAGATGCCATGAAAATTAACAGCATGTTGAGTCTAATTACACTTATTACTATGACGTGCACGCTATCAAGTTGTGTTTATGCTGCCTATCGCAAAGTGCATTGTGCAAATTTGGTAATGCTTGGGATTGCAGTGATGGTTTTGTCCATGCTTTTCCGTTTAGTTTTTACAGAAGTATCGCCGTTTTTATATCGATATTCTCTTGTATTAGGGATAACTATTGAGGCTTTTATTTTTGCTATCGCTACGTCGAGAAAAGTTAAAAAGCTTAATGACGACAGGCTTAGTGCATTTAAACGCGCATCGACAGACTCATTATGTAATGTGTTAAACCGCAGCGGTTGGGAAGGCGTGGCGCAGTCGCTGCTGAATAATTTCAACAAAGAGGGTGGCTACTTAACACTGCTTTTCATTGATATTGATAAGTTTAAAGAGATTAATGACCAATACGGACATCACGCAGGAGATAAGGTCTTGCAGGTGGTTGCAAAAATTTTAATGAGTCGCTGTCGCGAGCAAGACGCCGTAGGGCGCTTAGGTGGCGATGAGTTTGTGGTATTGAGTCACTGCTATAGCGAAGGTCAGTCTGAGCGATTGGCCGCCCGCATTGAGGAAAGCTTAGCCGAGCGCGATATCAGAACAGAAAACGTAGTGATAAACACCACGGCGAGTGTAGGAGCTTACATCACAAAAGAGCGCTACAAAGACTTGCCGACCTTATTAAACAAAGCCGACAAATTGATGTATAGCGTCAAGGAAAAGCGTAAAAACGCCGAATATGCTACTAGCTCTTAATGTAGCGTTATTTTAATTGTGCCTTTGCGACTTGCTTAACAGCCTTAGTAAGGTCGGCAAGCGCAGCCGACTCAAGCGTTGCATAATGCCAAAAAAGAGGAACCGCTAGCGCTTTGTCTGGAAAAAGCGCAATAAGCTCGCCTTCTTTCACTTCTTGTGCCACTTGGAGAGTCGGGAGTAGGGCCCACACCACGCCATCTAGCGCCATTTTTACAAAGCCATGAGACGAGGGATACCAGTGACACGTGGTAAAGGTAGGCGAAATATTCAAACATTCCCTTTGATAGTCAGTAAGTAAGGTAACATCGTACTCATCATACAAAAGGCCAGGCGTATTCATCACGCTGTCAGGCGTTATGCCCTTGTGAAGGTATCGCTCAACAAACCGTGGTGACGCATAAAGCTGATAGCGCATGGTGCCCAGTCTCATTGATTGCCCGCCAGTAACCGGTGTACCTGTTTGACTAATACACGCCATAACGCGGCCTTGCTGAAGAATGTCTCGGGTTTGAGTTTGATCCGCGTTAACAATGTGAACAGGATTGGCCCGCTTACCACTAAATACTGCCATAACTTGCGAAAACCAAGTAGCAAGCACATCGTTATTCACCGCTACGCTGATAGGTACCGCCGAGGCTTCTAAACCACTTTTTATGTTCAGCGCTTCTTCCAGCACACTCACTTTTTGTATATGCGAAAGCAGTTCTTGGCCCAATGGTGTTGCGCGAAGAGGCTTAGTTCGCACCATAACAGGCCCACCAACGCTTTGTTCAAGACGTTTGATTTTTTGCGACACCGCAGACTGCGTAAGGTTTAACGCTTGAGCGCCTTTTTCAAAGCCACCATAGCGCAGTACTTCATGAAAGCATCGTAGCGCATCGTAATCGAGCATTTTTTAAAACCTGTGAAAGGAAAGTTAAAGCTATTAATTTTACTAATTCAATACAAGTATCATTAATTTAATTAAGTTACGCAAGGTGTATAAAATAGCGCCACTTTGAATTCTTGCTTGGCTAGAACTATCCAGAAATGGTCTGCATATCAGGCGGCATAAAGCCACGTAATGAAAGACCAAGCAACGAAAGACCGAACAATAGAACCGTACATTCAATTTATTATTTTAAGAGGCATTTAGCATGTTAGCGGCAGCAACGAGTGGTTTCGTAATGGGCGGCACCCTTATTATCGCAGTAGGTGCGCAAAACAGCTTTCTGATTGAGCAGTCGATGAAAAAACAGTGGACCACACTATTTGTCTTACTGTTTATTCTAAGCGATGCCATCTCTATTAGTTTGGGTGCTATGGGCTTTGGCTTATTGCTGCAAGAGTACCCGATGCTAGTTACGGTAACCAAGTGGGCTGGCGTAGCTTTTTTGTTGTGGATCGCGTTTAACAAAATAAAGTCTTCGCTGGCAAATGATGCCCTTGTTTTAGAAATGGCACAAAAGCAGCTGTCGTTTAAAAAAGCGCTACTTATTGCGCTAGCAGTAACTTGGTTAAATCCACACTTTTATTTAGATACATTGCTGCTAATGGGTAATCTGGCGAGCCAGTGGCAGGAAAATAAATGGTGGTTTGTGGGTGGTGCGATAGGTGCATCTATCGTTTGGTTTATCGGTTTAAGTACGCTTACAGCACGTTTTGCCCATCATATGCAGCGGCCCAATTTTTGGCGTTGGTTTAACCGTTTAAATGCTGCGGTTTTGGGTATGGTAAGTATCCAGCTGGCGAGCCTTTAGTAAGAAAAACGCTGAATAGCAAAATACTACGGTGCGTTGAGTATCTTGCTTTCGATGAATAAGTATACTTTTACAGACAAGCCAAACCTGCTGTTTTTAAGGATATATAAGTGAGCTGGATTTATTTGATTGTTGCGGGCTTACTGGAAATTGGATGGCCCGTAGGACTTAAGATGTCGCAAGAGGCGGAAACCCGCATTATGGGAATTCTGCTAGCCATAGGTTTC
Organism: Alteromonas sp. HB246098; assembly: GCF_054890645.1. Taxonomy (NCBI): domain Bacteria; kingdom Pseudomonadati; phylum Pseudomonadota; class Gammaproteobacteria; order Alteromonadales; family Alteromonadaceae; genus Alteromonas; species Alteromonas sp. HB246098. Next base: position 131,344 of record NZ_JBTZUG010000006.1, read on the forward strand.
ATGGCTGCCAGTGGTTTTTGCCTTTGGATGGCACAAAAGCAAATACCCATAGGTACAGCGTATGCTGTATGGACGGGGATAGGTGCCGCGGGCACGTTTTTAGTAGGCGTAATGTTTTACGGCGACCCGTCGTCCTTAGCGCGTTACTTTGGCGTGGCGCTTATTGTGGCCGGCGTTGTGGTACTCAAACTCGCGCACTAGTACTACAAAACCGAGCTCTGGTTTTAACGGCTGTGTTTAGCCCGTTTAATAGATTGATAAAAATAAATAGCCCGACAGTGATTCACTGTCAGGCTTTTATATATCTGCTGAGCTTTTCAGGTTGGTTTAGTGATAACCCAGCTGATTTCTGAGCTCGGCCATAAAGGTTTCGATGCGTTCAGCATTTTTGCCTAAGTCACTTTTACCTACGCGCGACTTACTGCGAATATCAACAAGGGTATCGTCGCTTTTAACTGTTAAGCGAATAACCACATCGTCCTTAAAGCCAAACCACGCCGTTGTATCTGTGGCTTCTAGTGTGTTTGGCAGTGCGCCCTCATTAACACGCTCCCAACCCAGAACCTCTATGGCTTTTTCGGCAGCCATATAAACTTGATTTATAGGTTGAGGAAGCAGCTGAGTTTTAATCTCAGGGTACGCTTCAAGCTGTTGCTTCGTTACATCACCGCCTTCATAGGCGACAGAGTTAGGAGCGCCCTCTCTTAGCGGAGCAATAGCTACAAATTCAGGTGGGTTTGTAACATCGGTTGTAATGTCGTGAATTGGCGGTACGGCGCTAGCTTTACTCATCATGCTAACGGGCATGCCAACGGCTACTAAAGCAAGAACAGCACATACAAATGTACTACCCCAACTTACGTTCTTACGATTAATCAATACTTGTAAAATAATGAGTATTAGCGCTGCACCACCTACGTATACACCAAAGCGAAGTGACGTAAATGCGGTGCCTAAACTAACACCAGCATACTGATATAGTGGTCCGGGTAACACAACCATCAAAAAACCAACAATACTGGTAAGGGCAATGAGTGCTTTCAAGGGAACTCCAAAGTTATTCTTTTTAGTTTGACCAACATACTTTAACAGCGAAAGCGGCAATTTGGTTTACTTTCGTTAAAGAAAAATTCGACTAGGCCCGCGTACAACATATTTGTACACTGGTCTTTTTATCGGCATCAAGTTATAGGTACTAAGGTTTTGTATACACAACCGGACGCCAGTCACACGTACGCAATGCAAGCTGAACTCCTCGTTGATATCTTATCGACGCAAAAAAGCCAGTTCACTAAGGGTATTACTGAATATGCGCTTATTGAAATATTAAAAAAGCCGCCTTATCAGCTTTTCGAAGAAGATGCTTTGCGAGACCCGCTCATGCTTTTTAAAACGCACTTTATTCTGTTTAATGCACTGTATCAATTGAGGCGGTATTGGATAGAACAAAACGAAGGTGTGTTAGAGATTCACGCACTTGGCATAAAGCTAAACCAGTTTAACGAGCGTCATTTGACACAAGGCAATAATGGTTTAGGTGTGACGACGCTGGAAAGCCCTGACCCACTTGCAACGTATTATCTCGACTGGGGAAATTTTGAAGAGGCTGATCGCGATACGGTCGATAACCTGCTAAACGCGTTTTGGGAAAGAATGCTGAAGGGAGATACTGTCAGCTATACGCAAGGTGATATTGAAAAAGCGCATGCTTTGCTTGGTCTTTCCCTGAACCAGCCTGTCACGCTGCTGCAGTTAAAACGTGTCTACAAACGCTCGCTGCAATCGGCCCACCCTGATAAAGGTGGAACACAGCAAGATGCTCAAGCAGTCATCCACGCCTATCAGACTCTTAGCCGTTATTATTCGTTTAAATAGAATGTGTATTGACCTTCAGCTTCGTATTATTCGCATAATGTATACAGGCTTCGGTAATTGACCGACAACATCGGTAATTTCAGCTTCATTGACTTTTCTTGTATGTGATAAATGCGCACAATATGACCTATAAGAGCGTAGATTCGTATCAATGATCGCTTAACTATGCCACGTCTTTTCCGATTGTCCTCATGTCCAAGTTATAGGATTAGGATGAATCGACGCATTGGAAGCAAAACTTACGTTTAATTTATCCGTATAGAACGCAAATCGCGTTCTATGTGAAAGTTATTGGGAAATAGAAAATTTATGAGTCGCATTTTTTATGTTACTGCAGCACTAATAACACTATTAGGTGTTACTGGGTGTTCGAATGAAGGCGAGCAAGCACAGCAAGGTGCTCAGCAAGGTATGCCGGCGCCATCGGTGTCGGTAGTTACGCTGAAACAGCAACCTGTAGTACATGAAATGGTGTTGCCAGGGCGAGTAAGTCCGTCGCGCCAATCGCAAGTGCGACCTCAGGTGGATGGTGTTATCACTGAGCGCTTGTTTGAAGAAGGCGCACATGTGGAAAAAGGGCAGCAGCTGTATCAAATTGATGAGGCACGTTACCTAGCCCAGTTAAACAGTGCAAAAGCGGATCTGAAAAGTGTTCAAGCAAACTTAAAGACCTTGGAAGCTAAGGCGCGACGTTATGATGACCTTGTTGCACAAAATGCAGTAAGTAAACAGGAATACGATGACGTAATTGCGCAAAAAGATCAGGCCCAAGCCGCTATCAGTGTGGCGGAAGCGGCAGTAGATGTAGCAAAGGTAAACATGGGCTACACCAAGGTGTACGCGCCCATAAGCGGTCGAATTAGCCGTTCATATGTTACCGAAGGCACATTGGTTACCACGAACCAAGCTCAGCAGTTAGCCACTATTACTCAGTTAGACCCTGTTTATATTGATATGCAGGAATCTGGCGCATCTATCATTACACTTCGTCAGTCTATGCGTAAGCAGGGCTCAATGGATGTTGAGCTGACTGTAGATGAAGTCACTGGCAAGCGTTACGAAAAAACAGGCAGCGTGAAGTTTTCAGAAGTGACCGTAGATGAATCTACGGGCTCGGTTACCCTTCGCGCCGAAATGCCAAACCCTGATGGCGTGTTGCTTCCCGGCTTATTTGTAAAGGGCCATGTTATTACTGGACGTGAAAACGCGCTTTTGATTCCTCAGCGTGCGACGACTCGCCAGCCAGACGGTTCGCTTTCGGTTTACGTAGTGAACCAGAACAACGAGGTCGAAGGCCGAACCTTAGAAATCGGCAAGATATACCGTGATCAGTACGTGGTAATAAGCGGCGTAAATGAAGGCGAAAAAGTCATCGTAACTGGTTATCAAAAGGTAAAGCCTGGGGCGAAAGTTAACCCGTCAGAATGGCAACCCTCTTCACGTGGCTCACGATAGCAAACAAGGGATTTAAGTAATATGGCTCGTTTTTTCATAGACAGGCCCGTGTTTGCATGGGTGCTGGCAATTATCACAATGATGGCGGGTGTGTTGGCGATAACCTCACTCCCCATTGAACAATACCCTAAGGTAGCACCACCGTCGGTTACTATCTCGGCAACTTATCCAGGTGCTTCAGCAGAAACCGTTGAAAACTCGGTAACGCAGGTCATTGAGCAAAGCTTAACGGGTATCGATAATCTCCGTTATTTTTCGGCAAGTAGTTCTAACAGCAGCATGTCAATTACCCTGACGTTTGAGCCAGGTGCAGACCCTGATATTGCCCAAGTACAGACTCAGAATAAGGTGCAGGGCGCGTTACCTTTACTGCCAACGCAGGTTCAGCAGCAAGGGGTTACCGTTACCAAGGCAAACAGTGCATTTGCACTAGCCGTAGGCTTCTATTCTGAAGACGATTCGATGACACAGTATGACCTGAGTGACATGCTCGTCTCAAACTTTCAGGACCCTATTTCCCGGGTAAACGGTGTAGGTAACGTACGAGTTTTTGGTGCGCAGCGCTCTATGCGTATTTGGCTAGACCCAGACAAGCTGTACAGCTTCAACCTAACGCCGACTGACGTACAGGCCGCAGTTCAGGTCCAAAATACCGATGTCTCAGCAGGTCAGTTGGGCGGGTTACCTGCTATCGAAAATCAGCAAATTAACGCGACTATTCAAGCGCAAAGCCGCCTTCAAACCGTCGAAGATTTTGAAAATATCGTGCTACGTGTGAACACAGATGGTTCTCAGGTACGTGTGCGTGATGTGGCCCGAGTAGAGCTGGGTGCGCAAAGTTACGATGTTATTGTTCGTTACGATCGTAAACCCGCATCGGGCATGGCGATAAGCCTAGCGTCTGGTGCTAATGCGTTAGACACTATCAAAGCAGTAAAAGCTCGCGTTGAAGAGCTGCGCTCAAACCTGCCTGATACAGTGAAAGTGGTTTACCCGGTAGACAGTTCGCCTTTCATCGAGCTTTCTATAGAGTCAGTAGTACATACGCTTATCGAAGCGGTTGTGTTGGTTTTCTTAGTAATGTTGCTGTTTCTTCAAAACTGGCGCGCAACGCTTATACCCACCATTGCCGTACCTGTTGTACTACTGGGGACTTTCTCGGTGCTATTGGCCTTTGGTTTTAGTATCAACGTATTGACCATGTTTGCCATGGTGCTGGCTATCGGTCTTCTTGTTGATGACGCTATCGTTGTTGTAGAAAACGTTGAGCGTATTATGGAAGAAGAAGGCTTGCCGCCTGCTGAAGCGACTAAGAAGTCTATGTCGCAAATCACTGGCGCGCTTGTGGGCATTGCCGCGGTACTTTCAACGGTCTTTATTCCTATGGCCTTCTTTAGCGGATCAGCCGGGGCTATTTATCGTCAGTTTTCAGTAACTATCGTTTCAGCGATGGCGTTCTCTGTGCTGGTAGCTATCGTGCTCTCGCCTTCTTTATGTGCCACGTTATTGAAGCAGCACTCAGAGGATCACGATAAAAATAAAGGTTTCTTTGGGTGGTTCAACCGCACGTTTAACAAAGGGCGTGACCGCTACCAGAAAACGACTAACCACATGGCGAAGCGTTTTAAGCGTTACTTTGTTGTATACGGCTTACTTGTTGGCGGGATGGTGTTTATCTTCAGTCAGCTTCCTGGTGCCTTCCTTCCAGATGAAGACCAAGGTCGAATGATGGTATTGGTCAGCACACCTCCAGGCGCTACCGCGGGTCGTACGCTCGAATCCATTAAGCAAGTGGAAGACTACATTCTTGAAGAAGAGAGCGAAGCGGTTAACGGTATGTTCGCGGTAGTGGGCTTTAGCTTTGCAGGACAAGCGCAAAATGCGGGTATGGCGTTCTTAAACTTCAATGACTGGAGTGTACGCGATGAAAGTAACTCGGCCTTCGCAGTGATGAAGCGAGCTTTTGGCGCGTTTGGTCAGATTCAAGATGCATCAGCATTTCCCATTGTGCCGCCACCTATTATGGAATTAGGTAATGCCACGGGCTTTGATATGCAGCTGGTAGACCGCGGTGGTAACGGCCATGAAGCCCTTATGAATGCCCGTAATCAGCTGTTAGGTATGGCTGCGCAAAACCCGAAATTGGCGGGTGTCCGTCCTAACGGTTTAAGTGATGTTCCCCAATTCAAAATTAATATTGATAGTGAAAAGGCGTCTGCGCTTGGCTTAAATCTAAGTGATATCAATAGTGCGCTGCAAATTGCCTGGGGTTCAAGCTATGTAAACGACTTCATTGATAAAGGGCGAATTAAGCGGGTTTACATGCAGGCGGACCTTCCTCATCGTATGACGCCAGAAGACCTTGATAAGTGGTTTGTGCGCAATAGCGACGGTGAGATGGTAGCTTTCAGCACCTTCTCTACAACTGAGTGGGTATATGGCTCACCTAAGTTAGAGCGCTTTAACGGTATATCGTCGGTAAATATACAAGGTAGTGCGGCACCAGGAATCTCTTCAGGTGAAGCGATGGCTGAAATGAAGAAGTTGGTTGAACAATTGCCTGCTGGTTTTGCCATTGAATGGTCAGGCTTATCTTATGAAGAACAAGAGGCCGGGTCTCAGGCGCCTATGCTGTATGCGCTTTCAATTTTAGTCGTATTCCTTTGCTTAGCTGCACTATACGAAAGCTGGTCGGTACCGTTTGCGGTAATGCTAGTGGTGCCGTTAGGAATATTGGGCTCGGTTACCGCAGCTTTCATCTTTAATTTACCGAATGATGTGTATTTGCAGGTAGCGTTCTTAACAACAGTGGGCTTAGCAGCGAAAAACGCCATTCTGATCGTAGAGTTTGCTAAAGAGCAGTACGAAAAAGGTGAAGACCTGATGACTGCTGTATCTAACGCGGCTGCTCAGCGCTTCCGCCCAATATTGATGACGTCAATGGCATTTATTTTAGGGGTTACGCCTCTAGCACTTGCCAGTGGTGCAGGAGCTGCAAGCCAAAATGCTATTGGTATTGCGGTAATGGGCGGCATGTTTGCAGCGACTTTCTTAGCAATATTCTTCGTACCTATGTTCTACGTTATGGTAGAAAAACTATTTCATAAGGAAGACAAGCAATAAGCAAGTACGCTAGAGTGAGTAAAAACTTTTCAATTTTTTGAATAGGGATATTGTAATGACCACCGTTGTTTTTTCTCACGGTAAAGAAAGCGGGCCATGGGGCAGTAAGATAACCACGCTTTCGAATGTAGCAAACGATATGGGCTTTGGTGTTGAGAGTATCGATTATCAAGATCTCGACTGCCCCGAAGCCCGCCTAGAGCGTTTAAAAGAAACTATCGCTGAAAAGTGCAATGACGTTGTATTGGTGGGCTCGAGCATGGGCGGATATGTATCACTTGCCGCTGCCAGTCAGATCTCTGCAAGAGGCGTATTTTTAATGGCGCCTGCGCTTTATTTGCCCAACTATAAAGTTCAGCGCTTTCCGTATGACGGCTATGTTAGCCTAGTGCACGGCTGGAACGATGATATCGTGCCAATTGAGAACAGCCTTAAGTATGCCCGCCATCAAAAGGCGCAGTTGCTGCTTCTAAATGATGGTCACCGCCTTGCGAACAGTAAGTCCGTTATTTCACCTTTCTTCAGAAATTGGTTGGAGAAATTCCGCTACTAGGCCATTAAATGCTGGCGCAACGGCTTCTGGGTTACAGCCTTTTTAAATTATGCCATCGCGCTTCGTTAAAAATCTATGTTGGGCAATCTTTAAAAAAGTAATGTCTAAACATTAAAAGCTAAAAACACTGTTATAAGCCTACTTATTGATAACCGCATGGTCGCGCTATCGATTATGTAGGCTTTTTTGTATCTGCGTATTAGTTTGTAAGGGTAAGACTAATCGCTTATAGCGCTGCGTTGGGTTAATACATGAAATTGCCTGTATTTATGGCATGATGGGGTATTGCTTAAAACAGGGCAGGTGGAAATGGCATTTAACTTACCTCAAGCGCCGCAGTGGTCGTCGCTGATAAAGTCGGGTTGTCGTGTCTTTGTTGGCGGGAACGCGGCGGTACCGCACGCGTTGGTTCAGCACCTTATTGATAATAGCGAAGGGTTCAGCGACATCGAACTGGTGCATATGCTGGCCTTAGGCGATACTCGTTGGGTAAAAGAAGAGTATAGAAACCTTTTTAAAGCGAATACGTTTTTTATTGGCGGTGAAGCCATGAGAAAAGCTGTCGATGAAGGTCGCGCCGACTATACCCCCGTATTCCTTTCTGAAATTTCAAGTTTGTTTAGCGATGGCACGCTGGCGCTCGATGCAGCCCTTGTCAATGTAAGCCCTCCTGATGAATTCGGCTACTGCTCACTAGGCCCAGCTGTAGATATTGCAATGTCGGCTATCAGGCAAAGTAAAAAAGTCATTGCTCAAATTAACCCTCAGGTGCCGAGAACCTCTGGGCACTCTTATATTCATATAAGTGAGATAACGGCGTGTATAGAAGCGGAGGAGCCACTAGTAGAAGTGACGCCGCCGCCAATAGACTCAGTCGCAGAACGTATAGGCCAGTATGTATCTATGCTGGTGGATGATGGCGCAACGCTCCAATTTGGTATCGGAAAAATACCCAGCGCCACGCTGAAATACCTGTGTAATCACAAAGATTTAGGTATTCATAGCGAAATGCTTACCGATAGTATTATCGAACTGTTGGAATCTGGCGCTATTACCAACAAGAAAAAAACGTTTCACCCCGGTAAAATTGTTACCAGCTTTGCCATTGGTACCCGCCAGCTATACGATTTAATCGACAGCAACCCTCATATTGAACTTTACCCGAGTAGCTACGTCAACAAGCCGACTAATATTGCCAAAAACGACAATATGGTTGCCATAAATAGTGCCCTTGAAGTGGACCTAACCGGGCAGGTGGTAGCGGACTCACTGGGCTACGACTTTTATAGTGGCATAGGAGGGCAGGTTGATTTCGTCACTGGCGCGTCGATTAGCAAAGGCGGTAAAGCCATTATCGCGCTTCCTTCTACCGCAAAAAATGAAACTATTTCACGTATTACGCCGCGTATAAGCGAAGGCGCAGGCGTGGTAACCTCCCGCGGTAATGTACAGTATGTGGTAACCGAATACGGAATAGCGTCACTTAAAGGTAAGAGTATTCGAGAGCGTGCCCTAGAGCTTATTCGCGTGGCTCATCCCAAGTTCCGTGCAGCACTGTTAGAAGAAGTGCGTCAGCATTATTGGGTGCCCCATTATCAAGAAAAGTACCCCACAGATATCCCAGAGCTCGGAGCTATTCAGCTTAAAAAACTCAATATTCAGGGCGAGACGTTTTATATGCGCCCGCTGAATCCGGCGGACGAAAGGCGCCTACAAGAATTCTTCTATTCCCACACAAAAGAGACATTAAGGTTGCGCTACAACTACGACCCCAAAAAAATGTCTCGCGAGAAGTCGTGTAATTTGGTGTCGGTAGATCAAAGCTCTGATGCGGCGCTGTGTATTGTGAGGCAAGAGGGCTCGCGCATTACTATTCACGCAGTGGGCCGTTTCTACTACAACCCAAACGACAATACCTGCGAAGCTGCTTTTGTTACTCGGGAAACCCAGCAAGGTAAAGGCATGGCAAGCCGTTTGTTAAACGAGCTTATCACGGTAGCAAAAATAAGAGGCATTGCGAAAATGATGGCCTATGTGCGTGGCGATAATAGCCCCATGATCACTATTTTCGAGCAAGCTAAATTTAAACGGAAATTTACTGGCGACCCCAGTGATATAGAGTTAGTACTAGACGTGGCATCACTGCATGACAATTAAAATATTTCGCGGCAAGCACGGCACCAAACACGATTTAGGCAAGGATCATCCCGAATCGCCAGACCGTTTATTTGCTATTGACGATCAATTGCTTTCTTCAGGATTAGATATGGTGTGTGAGCATGCTGACGCCACTCCCATTGCTGAAGCCTACTTGAAACTAGCCCACGACCCATATTATGTGAAAAGTGTGTTTGAGCATGCAGCTCAATCTATTTTTAACGATCACGAAAAAACGCTCTATTCAGAAAATAAAGACAACGTGGCTTGGTTAGATGAAGACACAGGCTTAATGCGCCACAGCTTAAACGCTGCGCTAGAGTCGGCGGGAGCAGGGTGTAATGCTGTCGATTGGGTAATGGAAGGCAATGATCGGCAAGCCTTTTGTGCCACTAGGCCTCCCGGACACCATGCAACATACGACAGTGCTATGGGGTTTTGTATTTTTAATAACATTGTTATAGCTGCTCGCTACGCGCTTCAAAACTATGAGCTAAAACGGGTTGCCATTGTCGACTTTGACGTGCACCACGGAAATGGTACCGAGCAAATTGTAGCCGGCGACCAGCGCATAATGTTGTGCAGTAGTTTTCAGCATCCCTTCTATCCACACAGTGGCTCGCCGGTTTCAGCAAGTAATATTCTCTCGGTACCACTTGAGGCTGGTGCTACTGGAGACGTTTTTAGGGAAAAAGTGCAGCATTGGTTCGATGCATTACGCAACTTTCAACCTGAACTGATTTTTATTTCTGCAGGCTTCGATGCCCACGCTGAAGACCCGATGGCTCATCTACGCCTAGTAGAGGATGACTATTTCTGGGTAAGCCAACAGCTTCGCGCCGTTGCTGATACATGTTGCGAAGGCCGTATCGTAAGTATGCTAGAAGGCGGCTATGATTTAAGTGCTTTGGGCCGCAGCGTAGTGTCACACCTAAAAGGCATGAGTCGTCCTATCGAAGACACTCAATAGGACGAAGGGCTATCTAGCCTCAACAATCTTTCAGACTAGGCTAGCCATCTTGCAAACATATAAATACCCGCACCTAGCATAGCAAGGTTTTCTGTCAGTGAAATAAAGCCAAGGGGTAGGTCTGAATTTCCGCCAACACAGGCACATTTAAGCTCGCGCTTATCGATATAAACCGCCTTGATAACTGAAACTGCACCAATAGCGCCGATAAAAATTGAGACAGGTGAAACCAATAGTGCAGGGAACCCTGCAAGCATGCCAAGCCCGGCAAACGCCTCCGCGAAAGGATAAATATACGCGTATCGTACCTGCTTCATTGCTAATAAGTCATAGGTGATAAACTGGTTTGAGAAAGCCACTAAGTCTTGCAGCTTTTGGAGGGCAAGTATCACCATAGCCACTCCAATAAAATTCAATATAAAAGGCTCTAATCCTGCTGGTAGGCCACCTTTTATCATAAGGGCAAGCACCATGAGTGCCGCTAAGGAAAAAATTACGATAATAGGTGTGTAGCGCGATCCAAATTCACTTTCTTGCTTTAAATTGAAGTAATCTCTCAAGTCGTCATAACCGCCAATACGTTTATTATCTATGAACGTTTGCGGGGTTGTTTTCACACTATGCTTTTCTTTAAATGCGTCGGTTTCACTTCGGTTAGTTAAATGATGATCATCAACCTTATAGCCTTTTCTCTCAAGCAGGTCTTTTGATTTGAGTCCAAAAGGACAAATATGCTCTGGGGTAACCATGCGATAGAGGATGGCGTGCTTAGACATAGTGGACTCCTTGTAAAGCTTTCACGAGATAGCAATGAGCGTGCAAGATTTGCCCGTTTTTTGCGCTATCTCAACTGATGTTACGAGATACAAAGAGGGTTACATAATTTATGCCAGCGTTTTAGCAGAAACAACCCGTAGCATCAGTATTGATAACTGCACCGCTGTAGGGAAGTTGCCTGGTATAGCTTACCACTTGTTCGACGAGGTTTTTGCCAGTAAAGCACCCATAGCCTGTAGCGTAAGGGCCTAGATAGCGAGGTTGCTTTTGTTTATCTAACACAATAAGAGCAGGCACGGCCTGAAGCATAGCCGACAGTTCAGGCACATCTTCCACATTCAGCCTGACTTGATGAAAGTCGTCGCCGAGTTTTGAGAGAAGCTGAGATTGGTGGGGTGTTGTAAGGGTATCGCAATAGCAGCGGGACTGCGTTCCCACATGAATGATAGAGCCTGGTTGGATATTCTGTTTTTCTAGTATTGCAACGAGGGATGCGTCAAAGTCTGGCGCAGTAGTGCGGTGCAGCAATTCGCCGTTGGGATCGAACTCTGATAGTTGACGCTGCCCATATACTAATAAGGCGGTGAGTAAACCCACCGCCCATAATATTAGTAGCATCCAACTTGCCTTTTTATGCATGCGACTAAACGCCTTCGCCTGTACTTTAAGTGTTGGGCTTAAAGCTTAAAGCGTTCAATAGCGCCGCGCATGCGCTGAGATATTTGTGACAAGACTTCAACTTCACCTGCAAGGGATTCAGCCGTAGCAAGCTCTTCAGAAGTAAGCTCACTTAAACGCGCGGTGCTTTGCGCAATGGAAGCTGACGCGGTTTCTTGTTCCACAGCAGAGGTGGCAATTTCGGTCATACTTTCGCTGGCTTCGCGAATTTGCTGCATTATTTCAGACATAGCCGAAGTGGCGCTATCACTTGAAACAACGGCATCATCGACCAGCTCTATACAGGTTTGCATTTGATCAACCGAGCTTGCCGTTTGCGCAACAAGCTGTTCGGTAATACTAGTAATTTGGTCTGCACTTTCTTTTGAGCGAATTGCAAGTGTGCGAACTTCGTCGGCTACCACGGCGAAGCCACGGCCGTGTTCACCAGCGCGGGCCGATTCTATAGCAGCGTTTAGTGCCAGCAAATTAGTTTGTTCAGCCACAGCAGTGATTGAGCGCATGGCATCAGAGATATGGGAACATTGTTCATTTAGCGCTGTATTAGTTTGCGCAGCCGCATTAAGTGTATTGCGCAACGAGTCAATAGTATGACTGGATTTAGAAATAGAGTCCCGCGTAGACTGAGACGCGTTTTGCGCTGCCGACGCTTTATCACTAGCAAGGGTAGTTTGCTCTGTTGATAGCTGCATGGTTTGTGCGATTTCTTCTGACGACGCCGACACCATGGCAAGTTCTTGATCAGTATTCCTACTAATTTCAAACATGTTATTAGCTGCTAACTCCATATTTGAAGCCCCTTTAACTACTTCATCAGTTAAATTAGAAGCAAGTTCAATGAGGGATTTCACTTGATCAATAAGTTCAGCGAAAGGCCTTACTATTTTATTTTCGCGATTTAGCTCGACGGACAAATCGAGCTTGCCATCAGTCTGCTGCATGTTTTCAATGGCTAGGCGTAGTTCGGCGGCGCCTGCTCCTTCTTGGTGAGCCTGCTTCGCCATGTACATCAATACACCACCCTCGGACAATGCAAAAGCAGCATGCATAAGCAGGATAGGGAAAGTTACGTGACCTTCCTCAAAAATCATCAACGGCGCTCCGCCAGACTGTAAAAAGAAGAATGAAATATGATGAACGGCTACAACCGCAGTTCCTGTTGCTACTACTTTCCAATCTCTGAAATAAGAAAGAAAGGCAAGAAGTACAAAAATTTCAAAGTGGACTTCAATTAATCCAAAAGATTGGTGAATATGCAGTGCAGTAAGGAGCTGAACACCCATTGCCATTGCGTGACGACTTATAGCCGAGTAGGGGTTTTGAAGACTGAGCACGAGCGGTAAAGCTGCAATTGGGACACCAAAAATAAACGCAGGTAAAAGTTCACCTGTAAACACACCAATAGCGATAGCAATGAGTAATTGAACAGCAATTACGACGCGAAAAATTTTATGACCTTCAAGGAGCCAAGGGTACTGCATGCCAATCTCCGATGGTTGTTTTGGAATAAGTGTAGGTTAAAAATGATAGGTGTGCTAATTTCGCCCCAGTCTACGCAGATTGCGGTGTCTACGCCATTTGACTTTGGTATAGATACTTGAATTATTACAAAACTTTAATGCGCCGAAGCCCGTGTAAATTAAGGATTCAGTTATGCCTGCTATCGCTTTTTTATCGACCGATAATCTTGAAGATTTTTTCGTCTATGATGAATTATTAATACCGTTTTTCGAACAACGCGGGTGGACTGTAAAAACGGTATCTTGGCATAGCACCTCACCGAATTGGGATAAGTTTGACTATGTTATTGTTCGCAGTACGTGGGATTATCAACAGCATGCTGAAGAATTTCTAGCTTGTTTAGAAAGCATTGAGGCGTCGAGTGCGGTGTTATTAAACCCGATATCTTTGATGAAGTGGAATATCGAAAAACACTACCTTAAAGACTTGCAGGGTAAAGGGGTTCCTATTGTCGAAACAATGTGGGGAAGCGAGTTCAATAACAATGTTATAGAGGAAGCGTTTGCGCAATTTGGCTGTGACGCTGTGGTGATTAAACCCACGCTTAGTGCTAACGCTGATGATACTTTCAAGCTTTCTGCTGCCGCCTGGCGTGAGGGGCATGTAAATCAGAGAGTACTTTACGATACATTTCGCCAGCGGGATTTTATGATCCAACCGTTCTTAAGTAGTGTTGTTGATGAGGGTGAATACTCGTTATTTTATTTCGGTGGGGAGTTCAGCCATGCTATTAAGAAGGTGCCACAAAAAGGCGACTTTCGCGTACAAGAAGAGCATGGCGGAAGTTTACACTCTATCGCAGTAGACAGTGAACAATTGGCTATCGCTGAAAAAGCACTGGCAGCTATGCCGTGTGACGCATTGTATGCGCGGGTTGATTTGGTTAGACAGGGTAATAACTGGGCGATAATGGAGCTTGAGCTCATTGAACCCTCGCTGTATTTCAACCTTGATCCCCAGTCTCCTCTTCGCTTTGTAGAGGCTTTAGTGAGATTCCACGCGTCAGCGCAGTGAACAAAATAAAAAAGCGGCGTGCAAACTCTTAATTTGCAAGCCGCTATTTAACTAACCGTTCTTGAACGAGTTTATTGAAAGGCGAGCGTTTAAAACTAGCTATTAAGATCAGCGGTTTAAGCTATTTCCTTTCGAAACGCTGCGCTCCACACGAGATATTTGCCTTTGTGGTCTTTCTCGCTGAGACTGTTTTACCGATCTGTGGCTAGATGTTCGTTCTACACGCTTAGGTTTACTACTTTCACGGGCAATTAAACGGTGTTGTGGACTCGTCCTTTCAATCCGTTGACGATTAACGTTTTGCTTCGCTATGCCTCGCACTTCACCATTTCTGTTTGCATACTTCCTAGATTGTGGCGATGGCGTTATTCTAGCTGGCTTGTCACGTTTCAACGCTTTAAGCGTATTGTCTCGCGTTGGCTTTTCCCTTTTAGCCACCGTTTGATTTCGTTTCAGCGCATGCTCTATCGATTGTTTGCGCTTCACAGAGTTTTGCTTGTTCGGCAAACGAGTTTCTCTAAGAGGCGTTACTCGCTTGGGCTCGATCGTCCGCTTTGCTTGTTTAGCATTATCGGTACGTGCCACAGATCTAACCGAACGCTTATTGTCGTTATGCGTTGCACGATTCGTCGTTCTAATATGTTTATTGGAAACATGTTTTGCGCGCGTTACACCACCATGCTCATAGCGCGCAGGCGCACTGTGAACTACGCGGTTAGAGTAACGTGCCCGGCGATGCACAGTGTTATGCTCCCAGCGGCGATAGTCATGGCTTACTACACGTTTTCTGGGGCTGCCGTGATAATACCTGCGCACTGGCTCGCGATGGATGACCACATGGCGGTTGTGCCAATGCACGCTGCCAAAGAAAAAGAAGGCAGAAAGGCGAACGCTTGGAGACCAGTATACATTGCTATGGTGATGGTAGCTTACATGGTGTCTCCAGCGAATTGGCGAGATTGGGTGCCACCAGTTACCGTAGACAACATGTGGGTCGTAATATGGCACATAAACCACTTCTCTCTGGCGCGGCTCTATGTATATAATTTCTCGACTGCTTTCTCGTTCTCTTTCAACTTCAATGTAGTCGTTAGTTACCAAGTTGCCTGTGTTATGGGCATGCTGCCTAAGTACTTGAACACGATCTAACACTCGACTTTGGTCAATAAGTACATTGTCGCCAAGCTGCTGTAACCACTCGAGATCACTGGCCAAGGTATTAAGTAGCTCGGTGAATGGCGCGAGTGCTTTTACACTCGGGTCCCAACTTACGCCATCTAATACACTTTCTACTTGTTCAGGCGTTAAATGCTTATTGCTTTGACGCCATCGATCGGCTGCAACTACGTCTAAAGGGTAGGTAGAAGCAATTAAAATATGGGTAAGCAGTGTATCGGGGTAAAGGGCAATGGGCGCAAGTGCACTATCTAATTCGGCATCAGAATATTGCTGAGCTGAAGACGAAACCTGGGCAAGGTTCGTATTCGACTGAGCAAGTGCAGGCAGCGCCTGCGCACTGGACAGCGCTATAACTATCGATAAGGTTATGTTTTTCATACATTCTCCTTACATTGCTATGCTGAAAGCCGCTGCTTTTTGCGCACAATGTGGTAAGTCTGAATGCATTATGCTTGAACGATAATTAACCGAAGCTGAATAGAAAACGCCCACATTGTTGCAGTGGGCGCTTTTAGAAGATAATGAATGCTAGTTTTTATGGGCTTCGCCAATTTCTCTAGCTATTTAAAAACATGCGGGTCGAAGGCGTGACCGAGCTTCTCTGTCTTCGTTTTAAGGTAGTGTTTGTTGTCTTTCGTAATACCGTGATCTATCGGCTTTCTTGCTACAACATCTATTCCCAGAGCTTTTAATGCAGCAAGCTTCTTAGGGTTGTTTGTCATTAGTTCAACGTGTTTAACATTGAGTGTGTCTAACATGAGCTTGCAAATGTCGTAACTTCTAAGGTCTGCATCGAAACCAAGGTGTTCGTTAGCTTCCACGGTGTCCATGCCGCTATCTTGAAGGTTATAAGCGCGAATTTTGTTTAAAAGACCAATGCCGCGGCCTTCTTGGCGCAAGTAAAGCAATACACCGTGTCCGTTATCTACAATATTTTGCATGGCTTTTTCTAACTGAAAACCACAGTCGCAGCGGGTACTAAATAAAGAATCACCGGTTAAACATTCTGAATGAATACGAATAGGCACTACGTTATCTTCTTTCCACTCTCCGTAAGAAAGGGCGACGTGCTCCTGACCACTGGCTTCAACAAAGCCGTGTATTTTAAAATCACCCATTCTTGTGGGTAATTTTGCGGTACTGACATATTCGTATTTAGGCTGTTTGCTACTCATGTTACTTCTACACTTTGGACAGTGGGCAATAAGTGGGGACGACTTCTATTTTTGCAAGTCTACCATTTTATTATACGCGAGTTGACGCTTGTGCTATCACTTTTTTCGCAAAGGGTGTATCAGGGTTAGTTATCAGAGGGGCTTAAACTCTCGTAAAGGCGCGGGCTTAGCAACACCGTAGCCTTGGGCGAAATCAACACCCATTTTGCCTAGCTGTGCCATGGTGCCTTCATCTTCAACAAATTCGCCAACAGTTTGCATACCCATGGCTTTGGCCACATCGTTGATAGAGGCTACCATAGCCGTATCTACACTGTCATTTAGCATATCTTTAATAAACATACCGTCAATTTTTACCTGGCTCACGGGTAAGCTCTTAAGATAATTGTATGAAGAGAAGCCACTGCCAAAGTCGTCAAGGGCAAAAGAACACCCAAGACGATTAAAGGTACGCATAAAGGCAAGAGTGACTTCCATTTTAATGATGGCTACCGACTCAATAACTTCAAAACATATTTTGTTGTACGGAATATTAAAGGTTTCGAATGCATTGAGAATAAACAAGGTAAAATCTCTATCTGCCAGTGAGTGGCAGTTAAGGTTGATGCTGCATCGTTTCAATTGTGCAAGGTGCTCAGGGTTTTCCGACAGCCATTTGAAGGTATTCGTTACTACCCATTTATCAACGCTGACATTCATCTCAAATCGCTCCGCCGTGGGTAAAAAGTTGGCGGGCTCGACAAGTTTCCCGTCTTTTTCCCTAAGGCGCAGCAGAACTTCGTAGTAGTGCCCATCACTGGTTTTACTTAGCGGTCTTAGTGATTGATAAAAAAGCTCGAAACGATCTTGTTCTAACGCGTTGTTGATAGAAGATACCCAATCAAGCTCGCGCTGGTAGCGCTGCATACTTTCATCATCTTTATTATATCGATGAACTTGATTTCTGCCTTGCTCTTTAGCGAAGTAACATGCTGCATCGGCCATACTCAAATACTGGCCTGGGTCAACGTCGGTATCGTCGCATACCACCATACCTATGCTCACGCCTAAGTTGAAAATGCGGTTGTCCCACATAAAGCGATAAGCCTGCACGGCGTTAAGGATCTTTACCGCATTTACATAAACGGCATCGGTATCAATATCTGAATAGATAATGCCAAACTCATCACCACCAAGGCGGCCCAATTGTGCGTTTGAAAGCAAGGTGCTCTCAATTAAGCGGGCAATATCCTTAATAAGTACATCGCCAGCTTTATGGCCACAGGTATCGTTAACAACTTTAAACCTGTCGAGATCTAAAAACAGTAAACATACAGGTGTGTCGTTTGCGTTAACGACTTTACCTTTAAACATGGATTCAAACTGGCGTCGGTTATAAACGCCAGTTAGCGAGTCATGGGTAGCTAAATACTGGAGGCTCAAGTCTGACTGCTTCTTTTCGGTGATATCTACAATAGAGCCGTAGAGAAAGTCGCCTTCGTTATTTTCTCGGATTTGACAGGATAGGGAGAACCAAAATTCGCTACCATCACGTCGCCTACCTCTAATTTCCTTACCGGTAACAAGACCGTTTTGTGATATTTCACCGAGTAAAACCTGTCTGTCTTCCGCACTGGCGTAAAACACTTTTGTGTTCTCTGCTTCGGCAAGCATCTGCTCTTCGTTTTCATAGCCGAATACGTTACACATGGCCGGATTAACGGAAATAAGCTTTCCATCTAATGTTGAGGTGTAGTGCCCTTCCGCTGAGTGCCTAAATAAGTCATAGAAGTGATTTAAGCTTGATATTGTTTCTGCTTGCGTTGAAAGCTGGCGCTGATTTAACACGTCTTCTTTAGCAATGACAGCAAAGCCAAAACACAGAAAGCCGAGAGTGAGAAAGAACAGCATTCCAATAGCAACGTCTACGGTATAAACCAAGTTACTGAACAGGTTTTGCGTTACTAGCACATAAAAAGCAAAAAAAGAAAGCCAGGCAAGGGTATAGGTGATACTAACTGCACGACTCCCTTTATCTTTAAATACTAGTGCTAGTAAAACATGATAAAGCCCCATGCCTGCGGTCAACAGCAGAAGTGTGATAGACGCGATATAGGTATTCACAGTAAAACAGTAAGCGGTAGCCACAACAGGTACAAGATAACTTAGGGACCGCAAAGCAACGGGAATACGGGTGAAAAGATGGTGCGTTACTTTGGCGATGCACAATAACAACATGCAAAAACAGACGGCATAGAAGTGCTCGCTGCCGTTAGTTAGGCTTGGCCAAATTGCCAACCCTCCTGCTGTTATAAATAACAACGCTATAAGTACAAGCGATGACATGGTAAGCCAAAACCGTGTTGCAATACGCTGATACAAATAAGAAAACAGGAAATAGAGAGCAATTAATGCCATAACCCCCGTTACCGCACCCAGTAACGTAAGCATATTGGTGTCATGCTGTGCGAGTAAGTCTCTTTCCCACAAGGTGATAGGAAAGTACTTAAGCCCTTCGTCTTTTACCGCAATCAGTAAGCGAGCGTCTTGATAAGGCTGGAGAATAAAAGAAAGCCGGATGTTGGGAAGTGGCTGCTTTAAAGAATAATCACCTTTTCCTGCTTGGTACCGATAAGACTTGATGATTCGCTCGCTACTATCAAGAAGAAATATCTGCAAATCGTCAACGTTTAAGCGGTCAACATTAAGCACTAATGGGATAGGGCTATAGCCAGTATGAATGAGTTCGGTGGAATACCATATGCGCTCATCAGTAAAAGAGGCGTTGGCTGACGTATCCTTTATGTTGCCATTTAAAACGTCAAAATATGTGGCGCTAGTGGGGGCAACAGACAAGCGCGCATGGAGATTAATAATCTCCCGCTCAAAGGACTCGTTGACAGTAAGTTGACTGCTAGCCGAAACGTTTAGGCTTAGCAGCATCCAACTGATGAGCAAAGCTGATACGTACTTAAATAGCTGGGCTATTACCACTCGTTAATTCCTTGAACCACATAGTAAGAGGATGTTTATAAAGGCGAAATATGTGTTGTTAAGCCCTCTAATCCTTTGGATGCTACCCTTAGAATAATACTAGTTTTAACGAAAAGCCAAACTCAACGTACAGTGATAATTTACGCGTTATGCTTGCAAAAGGTAGTTAAAAATTACCGATGGCGACTGCTGCGTACCTATAGGTTCCAGCCATATCGCTTCGCAAAGCCATTCAATACAAAGCATACACTGCAAATCTGTGTTGCTTGCACTTGCGGTGATAATTGCCTGAAACCGGTCCGCACCCCAATCTGTCTCTGAAAGTTTGAAATTAAAAAGAGTACAAAAATGTTCCGCCCACTGTTGAGTTTTAAGTGGGGTAGCGGGTAGTGCAGTGCGAATTTCTACGCTGCCTTCGTTAACAAGGACGTGTTGTAGAATGTCTTTTTTGGTGAGGTTTTGCATAGAAGTTATCAATTTATTGGCTTTAGTAAACCCGCTTGCTCTAAAAAGTGTATATAGTAAAACACAAAAACAATAGCGTTAAACTAAGCGTATTAAGGACGAGGTATGCTAACACTTCACCATTTAAATAACTCTCGCTCACAGCGAATTTTGTGGCTTTTAGAAGAGCTAGGCGTAGAGTATAAAATAGAATTTTATCAACGAGACAGCACTACGAATCTAGCGCCTGACTCGCTGCGGGCTGTTCATCCTTTGGGTCGCTCGCCTGTTCTTACTACGCCACACGGAGCAATTGCAGAATCTGGCGCTATTGTGGAATATCTAGTTCGCCATCACGCTACCGACGCATTTGCTGTTCCCCAAGATCCCGAAGCACTTCAACAATATTGGTTCTGGCTTCACTTCGCTGAAGGTTCATTGATGCCGCCATTGGTGGCCAATTTGGTGCTAGAAAAAGCACGGCAGAAAGGTTCTAAACCCTTTTTCATAAAACCTATCACTAATAAGCTAATAGACGGTATTCTCAATGCCTACTATGGTCCTAACTTGGCTCAAAGTTTGCGATACGTAGAGTCTTATTTAGCGAAAAATACATGGTTTGCAGGTGATAAGCCTAGCGGCGCTGATGTACAAATGATATTTCCACTTGAATCGCTGGCGGCCAGCGGCCGTGCTAAAGACTTTACCGCTATCCAAGGTTACGTAAAGCGTGTTCATGCCAGAGAAGCTTACAAAGCAGCGTTAGAAAAAGGTGGTGAATACGCTTACGCTTAATGTGAATGGCACAATAAGCTGCCATGCCCTGCGGCCGGCGAGAGGGTAAGCCTACAGCTAGCTGTACAGCCTTTAGTGGTCGCGATTTATATAGTCGTCAATGAGCTGAATAAAGGCCTCACCGTAGCGTTCCAATTTAGTTTGGCCCACACCGCTTACCTCTAATAACGTGTTGCGTGTAGTAGGCAGCTTACACGCCATATCAACCAAAGTGGCGTCGCTAAATACCACATACGGCGGCACTTCGTTTTCTTCAGCCAACACTTTGCGCAGGTGCTTAAGGCGTGTGAATAAGGTTCTGTCGTAGTTAGCGGGCGCTTGCTTTGCCTTTTTCTTATCTGGCTTAAATTCAAGTCGCGGTACCGCTAATTGAACGGCAACTTCGCCTTTTAGCACGGGCCGTGCGGCTTCCGTTAACCTCAATGCGGCGTGAGCAGTGATATCAACGCGAATAAGCCCTTTATGCACAAGCTGGTTGATAATGTTATGCCAGTAGCTGTCCGATTTATCCTTACCTATACCATAGGTAGAAAGCTGATGGTGGCCCGCCTCTTGGAGGCGCCTTAGCTGCTTGCCTCGCAATACGTCAATTACGTACTGGCTAGAGGCCTGTTGTGAGAGCCTAAGTACGCACGACAGTACTTTTTGCGCTATCACTAAACCGTCTATCATTTTAGGGGGATCTAGACAGATATCACAGTTGCCACAAGCGCTGTCGCTAAATTGCGAAAAATAGTTCAACAGTACTTGCCTGCGGCAGGTCTGAGCCTCGGAAAAGGCTTCCATAGCCGCAAATTTTTGTAGCTCTATTTGATTGCGTTCGGCTATTTCGCCTTGCTCTATCCACTGCTTTACACGAGCTGCGTCTTTTTCATCAAACAACAATAAAGCTTCAGACTCTAGGCCATCTCGCCCGGCACGCCCCGTTTCTTGGTAATAGCTTTCAACACTGCGCGGTACATCATGATGCACAACGTAACGCACGTTCGACTTGTTGATACCCATACCAAAGGCAACAGTGGCCACCACAATATCGATTTTGTCGTTAAGAAACTGGCGTTGTACCAATTCTCGTTCGTCGTTATCCATACCGGCGTGATACGCCGCGCAGCGAAATCCTTGTCTGAACAACTTTGCGTGTAGGTCATCGACTTTAGCGCGACTGTTACAATAAATAATGCCGCTACCTTCTTGTTGCTTAACATAAGCGACAACCTGATCGAAAGCCTTGTACTTACTCATTACGCGGTAGCGAATGTTGGGTCTGTCGAAGCTGCCTTTGTAAACGAGCGGGTCGTTTAGGTTTAGCTGCGTTAGTATGTCTGCTTGTGTCGCTGAATCTGCTGTAGCCGTTAGGCCAATAACAGGAATAGTGGGAAAACGAGACTTTATTTGACCCAAGGCGCGATAATCCTGCCTAAAGTCATGACCCCAATGGGAAACGCAGTGCGCTTCATCAATGGCAAATAAGGCGATGTCGGCGTGGGCTAGCGACTGCTGAAAGTAGTACTGCATTAAACGTTCAGGCGAAACGTAAAGCAAATCCAGCTTACCAGCTTGGAGTGCATCGTTTATGCGCGCTTGTTCATCGGCTTCCAGCGTGGAATTAAGATAGGCGGCGTTTACGCCAAGAGCTTTTAGCTGCTCTACCTGATCTTGCATTAACGAAATAAGCGGTGAAACAACAATAGCGGTGCCGCTTCGCACCAGTGCAGGGATTTGATAGCACAGCGATTTACCGCCACCTGTAGGTAGCAAAACAAGTGCATCTTTTCCTTCACATACTTGGTGAATAACTTCGCCCTGACCATCGCGAAAAGCATCGTAACCAAATACCTCTTTTAAGACGGTTTCTGGCGTTTTTGCGTGCTGGGTTTCAGGCGTTAATTCTGATGGCGCGATTGCAGTTGTCATGGCGCAGGATTTTACGCGTTTTTAGGCTCGGCTTCACGGGGCAATTTAAAAAACTAGACTAAAATGTAGCGATGACACGGGTGATCACCATTCAAATAAACAGGGCCGTGCGCTTTTTGAACAAATTGTGTGGCGTGAAGGTGCGGAACAAACGAAGGGCGTAAAGTCACATAAACGAATCTGATTAAATAATATTGGTTGGATGAATTTCCTTGCTAGTTATGATCAATAGTAATGTTGTGGGTACTGTCACAGTAAGTGGATTACACAATGCCAATCAATGAAGAGACTAGGGATAATAAGAAATTGGACCACCAAATTATGATCGATCATGTCATTGCGCTTTTTCGTGATAACATGCCCTTTAATCAGCTATTAGGCTTAGAATTTGTTACGCAAGGTACCGGTCTAGATACACAGATTTCGTTGCACCTCGATTGGCAACCTACGCTTACCGGCAATCCTTTGCAAAAAATTCTACACGGCGGCGTAACAGCGACTATGCTAGACACCATCGGTGGTTTAGTTTCAATTTTAGAGACCATAAAGCAGACCCCAGAAGAGCACCTTGCAGATTTGCAGATTAGATTGCCGACCATGGGCACAGTTGATATGCGTGTTGACTATTTGCGTCCAGGACGTGGCGAGCGCTTTATCGCAACGGCGTCGATTATACGCAAGGGTAGTAAACTAGTGGTTTGCAGAATGGAATTACACAACGAAAAAAGCGATCATATCGCCTTCGGCACAGGTACTTATATGCTGGGATAGCATTCTTATTGATAGGTCTGCGCCACCCATTAACCTCAGTGCTTATGCGTGTAAAGGAAGTTGTCGGTAAAATAGGAGGTGTAGCATGGCAGAGCCATTACCGGATTTAATCGAAGAGATTGTTACCGAGAGTATGGGTGATGATCCAGCGACCTTGTTGGCCACCCTAGCGGGCCAAGACGAGGTGTACATTGCGTCGTTGTTAGAATCGCTGCCCGTAGAAAAACGTTTGGCGGTGTGGGAAGGCATTCCTCGCGACCGTAAGCTTGATGTGCTTGTTGAGATGCGTAGCGACCCTCGTGAAATCCTTATCGACAATACGCCCCACAATGAATGGGCGTCGATATTTGCTGATATTGACGCCGAAGATTTATTGGAACTACTTGATTCACTGCCAAAGCGCCTTGTGGATATGGCGTATGAGTCGCTCGACTCCAAAGAGCGAAAGTACTTCAGAGAAGCCACCCAATTTCCCGATAATCAAATAGGGCACTGGGTAAACCACGAACAGTTAGTACTGCCGTCGAACGCTAAAGTGCGCGAGGGTTTACGCCTATTAAGACGGGATATACCTCAGCACTGCGACAGTATCTTTCTTGTGAATCGGTCGGGGCAGTTTTCAGCATTGGTTAAAATAAGTCACCTGTTTAATGCCCAAGATCACGTGTCGCTATTTGATTTATCTGAAGAAAACGTGACCACTATTCAGGGAGCGGATGACACCATGAATGCGTCGCTCCTCGTACAGCGTTCAGGTTTGGCGTCGCTGCCGGTGGTTGATGAGAACAACAAACTTTTAGGTCGTTTAGATGTGTCCTCGGCCAGCGAACTGGTCAATGAATTTTACGAACGCCAGGTGATGGCGTCGGCCGGTATGGATGAGGACGAAGATTTATTCTCGCCTGTAGCAAAAAGTGCGAAAAACCGCGCCTTGTGGCTTGGCATAAACCTGCTTACCGCGTTTATGGCATCTTGGTTTATTGGGCTGTTTGAAGGTACGCTGCAGCAAGTGGTAGCACTTGCGGTGTTAATGCCCGTGGTGGCAAGTATGGGGGGCATTGCAGGTAGCCAAACGCTTACCTTGATTGTACGCGGTCTTGCACTGGGACAGGTGACCCCAGCCAATTTACGGGCGTTAATGGTTAAAGAGCTGAAGGTAGGTGGGGTGAACGGTGTTATCTGGGCGCTGGTAATAGGCGTTGTTGCTTATTTCTGGTTCACTGACGCTATGCTCGGCTTGGTGATTTGTTTAGCCATACTGTTCAATATTGTGGCTGCAGCTTTGGCCGGAGTGTTTGTACCTGTCATTTTAGACAAGCTAAAAATAGACCCTGCACTGTCTGGCTCGGTCATCCTGACTACTGTCACCGATATTGTAGGTTTTGTGGCGTTTTTGGGTTTGGGAACGCTCTTTCTTCTTTAACTCGTTTACAGAAGTATACTTAAATATTGCGTAAAGGCCGCGTGCTCATAGGCCACAGCTTACATGTAAGATATGGCTTATCATATTCAGTGTGGTCTTTATGTTGAACATTTCGCGCAGTTTACACCCTTTGCCCCTTTGGAAAGTACTAAGGCTTGTGTATTCATCTAACCTGATAAACAATACGCGCCTTCTTACCCTGAATCTCGTTGGAGCCCGCCGTGTCCAAGCAAGCCAGTGCCGCCCAAGTCGGCGTTATTTGCGCGATTGCCGCATACAGTATGTGGGGTGTTGCACCTGTTTATTTTAAACAGTTAATGGTATTACCCGCCGCTGAAATACTCATGCATAGAGTAATTTGGTCTGTTGTGCTTTTAGTTGGGCTTATCGCTGCATTAAAACAATGGCCAAAAGTGGGGGCAGCGCTTCGTAACAAGCGGGTTATGCAGATTTTGTTCGTAGCTGGTCTGCTGCTAGGAGCAAACTGGCTTTTATTCATCTGGGCGATTAATAACGACCATATTCTTGATGCAAGCTTGGGCTATTACATTAACCCTCTCATTAACGTTTTCTTGGGGCGGCTATTCTTGGGCGAAAGGTTGCGCAATTTGCAGCGCGTAGCGGTTGGGCTTGCTGTTATTGGTGTGGCAATTCTTATTTTCTCTTACGGCCACGTGCCCTGGATTGCCTTAGTGCTTGCTGGAAGCTTCAGCGTGTATGGCTTATTACGTAAGCAGGTGGCGGTAGACTCGCTACCAGGTCTTTTCATTGAAACCTTAATGTTGTCGCCATTAGCTATTGTCTACTGGGTATTCTTTGGTTCTGAATACAGTAACCTATTTAACAACGATGCCACCCTAAACTCCCTTATTTTAGCGGCAGGCATTGTTACTACAGTGCCATTGCTTTGTTTTACCGCTGCAGCGCGACGCATTATGTATTCAACCTTAGGCTTTTTTCAGTACATAGGGCCAACGCTAATGTTCATACTGGCCGTCTACCTTTATGGTGAACCCCTTGAAGAGTCGCGTTTGGTTACGTTCGGGTTTGTGTGGCTTGCACTTATTTTATTTAGTGCCGACTCGTTGGTTAATTACCGCAGCCAACGAAAAACTCAAAAGTTAAAGCAATGACCCTTGCTCTTGGTGAGGTGCATCAGGCGGCTCGCACTTCACCTGGTTGCGGCCACTATTTTTGGCAGCGTACAGCTGCTTGTCGGCAAGGCTTAGTAGCTTATCTACACGCTGAGTGTGGGCGCCACTTGCTCCAATACTGCAAGTAACTTTTATATCGGTTTTGGGAAGCTGGATAACTTCAGCTTCTACCACTTTTCTGAAATTTTCCAAGCGTTCGCAGGCTTCATCAAGAGGCGTTGAAGGCATATAAATACAAAATTCTTCACCACCAAAGCGCGAAATAATTTCATCTGGGAAGTAAAACTCAATAAGTGCTGCCATGGCTTTTAGCACTATGTCTCCGGCGTCATGGCCATGGGTATCATTAATTGACTTAAAGAAGTCTAGGTCGATAAGTGCCAAGGCATGATCATCAGATAAATTTTGATGCTGTACCGTAACCATGTAAAAGAAGTGGCGTCTGTTGGGTAGGCCGGTTAAATAATCGGTATTCGCTACACGACGAATTTCTTCAACACTTTCGATATATTCCACGTTTTGCATTACGCGACACAAAAACTCTTCATGGCAGTAAGGTACGCGTAAGAAGTCATTAGCGCCGCTTTTGATAAAGTGCGCAGACATTAACATGCCTTTGCCACCAGCAATGCCCATTATGGCTAGCTGTTCTTTAGAGAACGCTTTTCTCAAGCTTGCCACAAAATGGGTGCCCGTCATGTCGGGTAGCGTGTTATCGGTAATAACAAGACGCACATTTTTATGCTCAGAGAGGCATTGCATTGCGTCGGTAGCAGTTAAGCATTCGAAGGCAATAAAGTTATGTCGCTGAAGTAATGAAACCGTTTTTGAGCGCAAAACACGATTGGTGCTTACTACCACAACGCCGGTAGATTTGTTTTTTTCAAGGCGGCTTATCAGCCGGTTCAGGTAGTCGTAGTTTTGTGAATTTTCTTTGGGAATGTAATCGACAACATCCCGCTCAAGTACCTTGTCGCGAATAGCATTGTCTAGGTTTTCCGTTGTCGCTATGGTAGGAATGAAAGATTCAACGGCAAAGTCGATGGCCTCACCTTTTGGCGCATCGGGTAATGAGTAAGCAACAATGGCGCACAAAAAACTTTCAGGAATTTCTTGTGCAAAGCGTGCCTTTCCTTCGGTGAGCGAGGTTGCGCCCACGGGCGTAAGGCTCGAACGGCGTACTAATTTCGCGATAAGTTCAAGGTTGCCTTCACCATTTTCGATGATCAGCACGTGTTGCTGCATACATTCCAACTTAGAGTTAGGCTACCTTGCCAATTAATAACGTTACGCTTTCTCCAGCTTTGCGTAAGCAAGTACCAGCCATTTGCTGCCAAACTCATCGAAGTTTACTTGAACTCGGCCATGCTCACCACTACCTTCGTAGTTAAGCACAATGCCTTCCCCGAATTTACGATGCACTACGCGCTCACCTAAACTAAAGCCTGTTTCTTCAAAACTGGCGTGCGAGGTTGCTTGGCTAAAGCGGTTATGTACAGGTCGCGAGATGGTGGATTTAAGCCTGACTTCTTCCACACAATCTGCTGGCATCTCGCGAATAAAGCGCGAAGCCGTATGATACTTATCTTGACCATATAATCGACGACTTTCTGCGTAAGTGATATACAACTTTTGCATAGCGCGAGTCATACCAACATAGCAAAGTCTTCGTTCTTCTTCCATTCGACCGGGTTCGTCGTTGGTCATCTGGCTAGGGAACATTCCTTCTTCCACGCCAGCTAAGAACACCAATGGAAATTCAAGGCCTTTTGCAGTGTGGATAGTCATCATCTGCACAGCATCTTGGTCTTTATCTGCCTGAGTTTCGCCTGCTTCCAGGGAAGCGTGAGCCAAAAACGCGGCCAGAGGCGACATTTCTTCCGCTTCTTCAGGGACGATAAAGGTTTTACAAGCACTGACCAGTTCTTCTAAGTTTTCCAGTCGTGCTTGGGCCTTTTCACCACGTTCAGCCTGGTACATGGCGTACAGACCAGATTGGCGAATGGCTTTATCAGCCTGCTGGTCAAGGGGCTCGTCTAATGTGGCTTGTTCAAGCTCTGTAATTAGTAATACAAAGCTTTGCATAGCGTTTAACGCACGGCCTTTAAAGCCACCTTCGTTTATAAGCAGCTGGCTGGCTTGCCACATAGAACAGTTATGCATACGTGCAGTGTCGCGTACTTGCGAAAGGGTTTTCTCGCCAATACCGCGGCTTGGGGTGTTTACCACACGTTCAAAAGCCGCGTCATCGTGGGGGTGGCTCACCATGCGCATATAGCCAAGGGCATCTTTAATCTCTTGGCGTTCGAAGAAGCGCAAACCGCCGTAAATGCGATAGGCCAACCCTTCGTGTAATAAAGCTTCTTCCAGTACACGGGATTGGGCGTTATTTCTGTAAAGAATAGCGGTGTCGCTAAGGGCGTTGCCTTGATTTAGCCAGTCTTTAATTTTTGAAACAATGAAGCGGGCTTCGTCGAGTTCGTTAAAACCAGCATAGACAGAGATAAGCTCGCCCTGCGCATCTTCTGTCCACAGTTCTTTCCCTAAACGGCCTGTATTATTGTCGATAACCGTATTCGCTGCTTTCAGAATGTTCCCGGTAGAACGATAATTCTGCTCAAGGCGAATAGTGGTAGGCTCATTAAAGTCTTTTAAAAAATGCTGAATATTATCTACGTTTGCACCGCGCCAGCCGTAAATAGACTGATCGTCGTCGCCAACAATCATAATGTTGTTGTTGTCGCCGCTACACAGCATACGAAGCCATGCATATTGAATATTGTTGGTATCTTGGAACTCGTCAACTAACACAGCACGGAAACGGCGCTGATAGTGAGCCAACACTTCAGGGTTCTTTGCCCATAGCTCATGGGCGCGTAGCAATAGCTCGGCAAAATCAACTAAGCCTGAACGGTCGCAGGCGTCTTGATATGCAGCGTAGACTTCCCGCATGGTCTTTTGGATATGATCGCCATGGGTCTCGATATGCTGAGGACGCAGGCCTTCGTCTTTATTACCGTTTATGTACCACTGGATTTGGCGAGGGGCCCAATGCTTTTCATCTAAATTCATGGCTTTTAGAATGCGGCGAATCAAACGGTACTGATCGTCAGAATCGATAATCTGAAAGTTTTCAGGCAAGTTAGCTTCAGCGTGGTGTGCGCGTAATAGGCGATGTGCAAGCCCGTGGAAGGTACCAATCCACATATTGTGTAGGCTGCGACCCATTAATGATTCAATACGGCCACGCATCTCTTTCGCTGCCTTATTGGTAAAGGTAACCGCGAGAATAGAAAAAGGTGCGATGTTTTCGACTTCCATCAACCACGCAATGCGATGCACTAATACACGGGTTTTACCACTACCTGCGCCAGCTAATACTAGAGCATTAGACAATGGGGCTGCTACTGCTTCACGCTGTTTGTCGTTAAGCTCGTCTAGCAGTCGAGATACATCCATAGTTGGCACCTGTAAGTTGATATTGTTACACATTCAGCAGCACGCTATTATGCCATCAGCCTGTTAATTTATACAGTCCAGTTTTTCGCCCTTCTCGTTAATTAAAAGCGCGGTTATTTACCGATTTTAGGGTATGCGGTTATACGGGCTTTTTAGTAAATAGGTGCTTCGACCGTTCTAATTAAATTGTTACAGTGCCTAATGCCGTCAAAGGCAGGCCCAAAGGTTCACAAATGAAAGATACAGTTATTAGCTATAACGAATTAATACGATAAATTGATCGAATTATGCGCTTGGCAGGTATCACATCGGTATTGCATCACGCCAAACTCGGGTAAACTTTCTGCTCTTTTACTTTGGCAACCTCTGCACTTTCATACAAGGCGAGAGTTAGTCAAAAAGTTAAGCCATTTTAGGCAAGCTGAAAAAGTACACGGCCCCAATTTTTTAATGACGTACATTGGCACACAACCAGCTCACTAACAGCACATTAACGGGATATGCTCATGACCGCACTCTCCACGCCCATCGATTTCTGGTCGACGCTCAAACAAGAAGCGCAAATTGTTGCTGAAAACGAACCTTTGCTATCTAGCTATGTGCATGCCAGTGTTCTTGCGCACCATAATTTCGAATCGTCGCTAAGCTTCATTTTGTCAAACAAAATGGCAGATGACGTGATGCCTGCGCTTGCTATACGTGAGGTATTTGACGAAGCTTACTTGTTAGAGCCAGGTATTAGCGAGGCAGCCATTGCCGATATTATGGCGATTAATGCGCGGGATGCCGCGGTGAATGATTACCTTACTCCTTTACTGCACTTTAAAGGTTTCCATGCCGTGCAGGTACACCGAATGGCGCATTATCTTTGGCTTCACGGGCGCCACCAGTTAGCTTTATTCTTGCAAAGCCGTAACTCATCAAGCTTTGGTGTAGACATCCACCCAGCAGCGCGAATTGGTAAGGGCGTTATGTTCGATCACGCTACCGGTATTGTGGTGGGTGAGACTGCGGTAGTAGAAGATAACGTGTCTATTTTGCAGAGCGTTACGTTAGGCGGTACGGGTAATGAGTCGGGCGACCGTCACCCCAAAATTCGCCAAGGCGTGTTAATTGGCGCAGGCGCTAAGATTTTAGGAAATATCGAAATCGGCGAAGGCTCGAAAGTCGGCGCTGGCAGCGTTGTACTTAATAGCGTACCAGCTCACGTTACCGTGGTGGGCGTTCCAGCCAAGGTAGTTGGGAGACCGGTTTGTCAAAGCCCCTGTGAATCCATGCGCCAAAACGTACTAGAAGACAACTAAAATATGGGGTCAGAGTACATTAATAATGGGGTCAGAGTACATTTCCCCGTTTTATACTTAGTAAAAGTTTAAAGTACTCTGACCCCCACATTTTGCCCCCACTTTTAAGCGACTAAAGTACTCTGACCCCATTATTCATAGGAAGTGGGTTAACTCATTTAGGTTGTCTAGTGCTACGTGGGGAAGCACGCTTACAGGTTCGTTGGCTAGTGTCATGGGTCTGTTACAGGCAAACCATGCGGCTTGATAGCCAGCGTTAACCGCGCCTTGTACATCCTTGATAATATTGTCACCTACGTGAAGAATGTGCTTTGGCGCAATATGTAAACGTGCTGCCGCTTCATCAAACATATCGCGGGCTGGTTTCATCGGGCGTGTTGTACTGGCGTGAAGAATGGTTTCAAAGTAACCATCAATCCCTATTTTTTCTGCGTTTACATTACCATTAGTAATGCCGATAAGCGGTAATTGACTACTTACTGCCTTAAGGGCTGCGTGTACATCGTCAGCCAATTCAAAGTCGCTTCTTGCGTCGTAAAAGCAATTAAAGCAAGCTTCTACTGCATCACTAAGTTCACCATCGTGTTTCAACTCTGTTGTTAACTTTTCAGGTGTGGTGTTAGCAAGTGCTGCGGTAAGCACTACACGGCGAAGCTGCCCCATGTCAGACGCCAAACGCAAATCCTTTTTAATAGCTGCTCGCTTTAATGCCTGCCAATCTTGTGACGACAGTGCCGCAGCATCTTTATGATGCCTAGCAATATGCGCTTGCAGCGCCTGCTCAGCCCTTTGGATGATTGGTTCGTTATTATAAAGGGTGTCATCAAGGTCGAAAGTCATCGCCTCGACTTTGTTGATAGACCGGAAAAACTGCATGGTAAAACCTTAAGTGAGCGTTATTTTTTTCGCGCGCGCGGATGAGCCGCATCGTATACATTGGCGAGGTGCTGGAAGTCGAGATGGGTATAAACCTGTGTTGTCGACAAGTTAGCGTGCCCTAACAATTCTTGAACCGCACGTAAGTCGCCACTGGATTCTAATACGTGAGTAGCGAAAGAATGGCGCAGTTTGTGAGGGCTTACTTTTTGTGATAGGGACTGCTCTTGCGCCATTTTATCTAAGCGATTCGCGACTTGCCTGTTCGATATTCGGGTTTTGCGTTTACTTACAAAAACCGCACTTTCATACGGGGAAGCGTAAGCTGGCCGAACTTTTAACCAGGCATTAAGGGCTTTTTGCGCATGTCGACCCAGTGGCAGTATTCGCTGTTTACTGCCTTTACCCATGACCTTTACCGTACCGTCTTTTAAACAGTCGGCTAAATTAAGCCCGGTAAGTTCGCTCAAACGCAGCCCGCACCCATAAAGCAGCTCAAACATGGCTACATCTCTTAACTGCATGCCTTCATCGTCGTCACTGCTTCGAGGTGAGGCATTAAGCAGCTGCTGCATCTCATCCACGCTAAGCTGCTTAGGTAACGGTTTTCCTTGTTTAGGGGCTTGAATGCCTTCTACGGGGTTGCTGAATAGCTGATGATGGTCGATAAGGTATTGGCAGAAGGTTCTTAATGCTGAAAGCCTCAGCGCAATGCTGCGTGGACTGTGGCCAGACATTTTTGCATCAGCCATAACTCGCTTTATATCACTTGGTGTAAGTCCGGACCACTCGTAAAGCCCGAGTAGCTTTGCCACTTCAGTAAGCTGACGCTGGTAGTTTTTAATGGTGTGAAGAGATAACCCGCGCTCAACCTGTAAGTGAAGGAGAAACTTGTCTAGCCATTGTTGGCAGGAGTCGCTGATTAAGGCGTCCGTAGACACAGCACCTAATATCCCATCATTTCAGGCAGGATGATATTTAGCACTTGCTGAAGCTGTTGAAGCAAGAGGGTATCCATATCTGGCGTAAAGTGGCTGGCGTCGCTGCTGCTAATGCCCAAAATACCTAATTCACGGTTGTCACCAAGTAGCATTAAGGCGACCGATTCCGCTGGGTTTTCGCCGAAAAGAAGTTGGCGTTCGTGCTGTGACAAACGACCAAAGAAAAAGTTGGTGTTTTTAAAACGCTTTTCTGTGAACAAACGTTGCTGTAGTTCAGGAATAGCGTGGGGGCCCTTAAAGCTTTTAATGACCGCTGATGACAATTGTAAACGTTCTTGCAGCACGTCTTCTAACGTAAACTGTACTTCAGCAACGCTTTCGCAACGCAGTAGCTGCACGTTTAAGTCGGTATAAACGCGATATATTTTTTCGTTTTGCTTAGCTATGGTAACCAGTTGGTTTAGCTTGAAATTTAGCTGCCTGACTTTTTGTCTTAGCTGATCACTTTGAATTTCGACAAGTGAAACACTGCCTTTGTGTTCATGAGGCAGCTTAATCTTTTCAAGCAGGTCGGGATGCTCGGCGAAAAACTCAGGGTTTTGTAACAAAAACGCGCGCACATCAGCACTCGACAATTCCGTTGTGTCGTTAAATGGCTCAATTAATTGCGTGGCGTTAGACTGCCCTGATAATTCGCTCATAGATTTATATGTCCGTCATATACGTGTTCGGCAGGCCCTGTCATTTTTAACACGTTATCTGGGCCAGGCCAGCGTATACGTAAACTGCCTCCGGGTAGGTCCACCCGTACGTCTTTTCCTAATTTACCCTGAATTTGGCCAATTGCAACCGCTGCACACGCACCGCTACCGCAGGCTAGGGTTTCACCTGAACCACGCTCAAATACGCGAAGCTTAATGTGTGACTCGTTAATTATCTGCATAAAGCCCACGTTTACGCCTTCAGGAAAGCGTTCGTGTTTCTCAACAAGCGGCCCAATTTCGGCAACGTTTGCGGTATCAACGTCGTCTACTTCCATTACACAATGGGGGTTGCCCATCGACGCTGACCCAATAAATAAGGTGCGTTCGCCCACACGCAAAATATACGTGTTCTCTTGCTTGTTGGCTGTAAGCGGAATGTTCGCAGGTTCAAACTCAGGCTTGCCCATGTTTACAGTAACCTGACCATCTTTCTCAAGATACAGCACCATTTTTCCGGCTTTGGTGCTTACGACAATTTTGTTGCGATTAATGAGACCTTTTTGTTTAACAAAGCGCGCAAAACAACGTGCACCATTACCGCATTGCTCTACTTCTGAGCCATCAGCATTGAAAATACGATAATGGAAATCTTGCTCAGGATCGTAAGGCGGTTCCACCATCAACAGCTGGTCGAAGCCAATACCGAAGTTTCGGTTAGCTAATTGCTGAATTTTTTCTTTAGAGAAAAAGACGTTCTGAGTAACGTTATCAATAACCATGAAATCGTTACCCAAGCCGTGCATTTTAGAAAATTGAACCTGCATTAAACGCGCATCTATCTTGTTAGTTTGTCTCTAGTTTACGGAAGTTTATACTCACCTTGCCAGAGATCTTTTTGTTTTTCTCGTTCGCGAACCACAATTGCTTTGTCGCCGTCTACCATAATCTCCGCTGGGCGACAGCGGCTATTGTAGTTTGAGGCCATTACAAAACCATAGGCGCCAGCACTTCGAACCGCAAGTAAGTCGGTTGGTTCGATAGCTAACTCTCGATCTTTTCCTATAAAGTCACCGGTTTCGCAGACAGGTCCTACAACATCATAAGTGCGAGGCGTTGCCGTGCTTCCTTCTTTCACAGGAATAATATTTTGCCATGCAGAGTAGAGCGCTGGGCGCAATAAATCGTTCATAGCGGCATCGACAATGGCGAAGCTCTTCTCTTCACCTTCTTTGATAAATTCAACTTCGGTGACCAGAATACCGGCGTTAGCCGCAATAGCTCGACCAGGTTCAAGGATAAGCTTAAGGTTTTCACGACCTACCATTTTTTCAGCCATAGCTTGTGCGTAGGCTTTTGGATGAGGCGGTTGCTCATCGTTATAAGTTACGCCAAGACCACCACCTACATCTAAGTGCTCGATAATAATGTTGCGCTCGGCCAATTCATCGATGAGCAGAAGTAAGCGCTCTAATGCATCAACAAAAGGTCCAATTTCGGTAAGCTGTGAGCCTATGTGACAGTCCATGCCAACCACATTTAAATGAGGTAGCGATGCAGCTAATTCATAAGTAACAAGTGCGCGTTCGCGAGCAATACCAAATTTGTTGGCCTTCAACCCCGTAGAGATGTAAGGGTGAGTTTTAGCATCCACATCAGGGTTTATGCGAAGAGAAATAGGGGCTTGTACACCCATTTCACCAGCCACTTGGTTGATGCGATGAAGCTCTGGCTCTGACTCGACGTTAAAGCACATAATGCCTTGTTCTAGTGCATAGCGGATCTCGTCGTGTTTTTTGCCTACGCCTGAAAATACCACTTTGCTTGCGTCACCACCGGCTTCAATTACACGGGCCAATTCACCCGCAGAAACGATATCAAAGCCTGATCCTAACTTCGCTAAAACACTCAACACACCAATGTTTGAGTTAGCTTTTACTGCATAACACACAAGGTGAGGGTGTTCACCGATAGCGTCATTAAAAGCGTGCCAATGACGCTCTAACGTAGCGCGTGAATAAATATAAACCGGCGTTCCGTGCTGGGCTGCAATATCAGAAACAGCCACTTGTTCAGCGTGCAGCTGACCTTGGCTGTAGGCGAAAAAATCCACTAGTTCAGCTCTCCAGAAGTAGTTGCGGGGGATGGGGTATTGGCGCTAGACGAAGCATCGACTTCTGCATTTTCGGAAGACGTTGGTTCAGTAGAGGTGTTTTGTGCAGGCGCGTCAGGAATATAAAGCGCCCCTTTATAACCACAGCCACATAATGCTGTGAGTGTTAGCAAGAAAACAACTGACTTTTTAAGCACGAAAAATCCCGCAAAGAATACGACAAATGCCGCTATCATCGCATTGCGGTGTTAAATTGCAAGAGCCAATAAACGTTCTTGTGTTTTATCGCCGTATTGAACGTTTTTCCAAAGCGTATCGCAGAGGCTTTTGGTATCAGAAAAGTCTTTATTTTTAAGCCAGTCAATAAGGATATTCGGGTTATCTGGAAAGGCAATGGCTTCGTTTTCAGGCGCCTCGAGCCATTCTTCCACAATATCGGTATCAAGTTGAAACAGAGTCTGGCACAAATCCAATTTGTTAAGGGTTAACACATTGGATAGCTGCTCAAACTGCCCGTGTAACGGTTTAATCAACAATTTTTTGCCCAGCTGGAGTGCTTCGCTGGATAGCTCAAAGCCGCCATTGGCAATCACGCCACTGGCATGCTGCAGCGCTTTTTGAAAGTGTTTTTTAGAGGTTGGGTGCCAGTGGATGTGACCCATTTCTTTCGCTTCGTCGATGTTTGGGTGGAAGCATTCGAATACTTGGTCGCTTAGTGGCTCAAGCATTTGTTGAATATCTTCGATATCTTCGAAAGGGAGGTAAACCAATACGTGGCCATTACCAGAAGACACAACGGGTTTTTCCGAAACGAACGGCGGAATAATAGGCTGATTAAAATGATACCAGTGTACACCTAGTTGAAGTTCGGTAGGTGCGAATAGCTTCATGATCAAACTATCGAAAATAGTATTACCACTTTTAGGCACGTCGTACGTGAACGCCGCTTGGTGGCTGATAGAAATAGAAGGTAGCCCCTGTTTCTTTGCAGCCCAAGCCGTTACGGGTTCAAAGTCATTAACCAACAAATCGTAACCGCTGGTATCGAATGCTTTTATATCTTTATTAAGCTGTCGAATGTTGGCATCTTTAACGGTAGACCATTTGTCTACGCGCCCGCTTTTCGTAATAAAGCTCAGCCCCTTGTATGTTCGGTATTCGCCAAACACTTCCATATCAAAATATTTTTCAGGGGCGCGACCAGTAAAAACAAAGTCAACGCTAACGTCGTCACGCTCAGCCAATGCCGTCGCCATAATTCTAGCTCGGGCAATATGTCCGTTACCGGTGCCTTGCACACCATACAATAATTTCATGCTACCCCAGAATTGAAATACTTAGTGTTGCAATAGTTACGCCTAGTAGAGAGCCTGCGACCACGTCAGAGGGATAATGTACACCAAGTAGCACGCGTGATAGCCCAATAAGCGCGGCCCAGCAGTAGGCCAGTAAAGCGAAGGGCGGGTAATAGTGCGCAACTATACACGCCATTAGTGTTGCAGCAGCGGTGTGGCCTGAGGGTAGGGAAAACTTATCAGAAGGCGTGACATGTGCTGTTAAATTCATTAGAAAATCGCAAGGGCGAGGGCGCTTGAACATTTTCTTAAGCAGCACATAGATGGGTAATTCCAGCGCATATGCCATCAGCGCTGTGTAAAGGAAAAGCTCACCGTGCTCTGGCTCAAATGCCCAAAGCAGCATACCGATAACAAAGTATAAGTAGCCGTCACCTGTTTTTGAAAGCCATACAATACTTCTACAGTCTCTTTTTTGCGTCAGCTTGTAGAGGCGATAAAATAAGTCAGTGTCGTACTTGGTCAAGGATTTCATCAACATCGCCTTGTCCCCTATCGGTTAATTACTGCACAGGCTAAAGTGTGTCTGTGACCAGTGGGTGACGGAAAAAAGAAACTTTTTTGACATCTAACGCAATTTCTATTTTTTGCCATGCACCCTTTGCACATACGGGGAAAGTGGTTATTAAACAAAATTTTTAGCAGAACAATTTTAGCTAGATTAGTAAAGCAAAATACGTGCTCAATTAAGACTCATCTGCGCTGAATCACTGCTTTTTTAACAAAACATAAAAATTTGATGAAACGCGCTAAATCAACCATTTGCATCATCAGAATAAATGCTATGCTAGGTCTAACGAGCATAGAGCTTCAACGCTTCTCAATTTTAGTAAGGCAAAATAATGGAATACAACACATCTGAATTATGCGACTTGTTTGCTGACAGCGTAGACGTAGTAGATCCGATTTTCGCAAGCTTTGGTGGCCGTTATTCTTTCGGTGGTGAGATTACCACCGTAAAATGCTTTGAAGACCGAGGTCTTATCGACCGTGTGCTTGCTCAGCCTGGTGCGGGTAAAGTACTACTGATAGATGGCGGGGGCTCAAGCCGTCGCGCGTTGTTTGATGCATCATCTGCTCAAGTCGCTATTGATAACGACTGGGAAGGGGTTGTGATTTACGGTAGCGTACGTGAAGTTGATAGTCTTGCTGAATTAGATATTGGCGTTTTGGCTGTCGCTGCAATTCCTGTAAATGCCGAGTGTGAAAGCATTGGTGAAGTTGACGTACCGGTTAACTTTGGCGGCGTTACGTTTTTACCTGAAGACCACCTGTATGCAGATAGCACGGGCGTTATTCTTTCTCCTGAACCGCTAGATTTAGATTGAAGTTAAACAGTAACCAAAAGCTACCTGTTTTGAGAATACATTAAAAAACGGAGGCGTAAGGCCTCCGTTCGTGTTTTCATTATTTGCGGGGTTTCCGATAGCACCAATAAGACGAACTGATAAGCCCTAAGATCACTTCGAATTGAAGTCGGTGTTACTTAAAACTACTTGTTCGCTTCTTCAAACACCTGGTTT
Source organism: Alteromonas sp. HB246098 (assembly GCF_054890645.1). Classification (NCBI taxonomy): domain Bacteria; kingdom Pseudomonadati; phylum Pseudomonadota; class Gammaproteobacteria; order Alteromonadales; family Alteromonadaceae; genus Alteromonas; species Alteromonas sp. HB246098. The sequence continues at coordinate 169,567 of NZ_JBTZUG010000006.1, forward strand.
AAATACATAGCGATGCGAATACCAGCCATCTGCAAACGCTTTTTAGCAGTAGGCAGATGATTGTATAAGTAGTCGTAGCTCATGTTATTTGCGTCATCTGGATAAATGGTATCGCGAATAGCAGTACTTTCCTCAATCCATACCATAGGGTCGGTAGTAGCCCAACTGCGAATGTCTTCTGAGGTAATGGTTTGTGTAAGCCATTCAGTCCATTCAGAATAGGACAAGTCGCGCTGATCTAGCATTTGTGAATCCCACACGCGGTGCAAGTTAGAGTCTTGCCAGAAAAAGCGTACTTTTACATCGTTTCCACCGCGGTCGGTGCCGTTTCCAGCGTGCAGTGGCTGATGCAAGTCGCCAATAATATGCACGATAAATTGAAGGGCTAAGCGCTTCTCTTCAATGCTGGATGTGTCGCTTTTTAAGGTTTCGGTAAATTGGTTTAACGCGGTAACTGCATCACCTTGCTTTGGTGCACCTACTTCTTCATAAGTTTTACCCTTAGGCACAGATACGTAGTGCCAAGGGCTAGCAGTTTTTTGCCAAAATTCGCTGGGGTTAGAACGCATTTCGTCAGCATGAGTCGCCGCTTCAGCCAATGAACCATGTGGTAGCAGCTCCATAAGTGCCGCATGTGAAAGAGGGCTTAAGTACTGCTGGGCAATAGCGCCAGTTACTCTATGGCCTGTTTGTCCCCAGCCGAAGGCGGGTGATGCAATGCACAACGTAAATAGTGTGCTCAGCGCTACTGCGCAAATCCTGTTTGCAAACGCGAACATGATTAATCCTCTGAATGTTTTGAAGATTGATAGCCCCATCTTGCAACGAGTGTCTGCTCAATACCCAGGTGGTCTAATATGCGCGCCACAACAAAATCCACCAAATCATCGATAGTTTTAGGATTGTGATAAAAGCCTGGCGCAGCGGGCATTATGGTAGCGCCCATTTGTGAAAGTTTAAGCATATTTTCTAAATGGATAGAAGAAAGGGGCATCTCCCGTGGCACTAAAATGAGTTGGCCACGTTCTTTTAGTACTACATCTGCTGCGCGCTCAATAAGGTTATCGCTAGCGCCGATACTAATGGCAGATAAGGTGCCTGTAGAGCACGGACATACCACCATTTTTGCTGGGGCAGCCGAACCTGAAGCCACTGGTGAAAACCATTCTTCTTTACCAAACACTTTGATTTGGTCAGGTTTAGCATTGCAGTGCTCGGTAAAAAACGCCGCTGCGTCTTCGGGGCGGCCCGGTATTTTTACGTTCTCTTCAGTGGCAAATACCACCTTGGCCGCTGAAGAGATAAGTACATACACTTGATAATCTGCATTAACCAGAGATTTCAGCAGCGTTAGGGCGTAAGGTGCGCCAGATGCACCTGTAATAGCAAGCGTAACTTGCTTATCGTGTTTCATGGTTTAGCCTCTGTTGATAACAAGCAAAGCGGGCTTGTCTATCGAATATAACGTTATTCTCATTTTTTACAGTTTGGACTTCATTTTTAAAGCGTCGAGAATACGGCCGTGAATGCCTTCGAAACCGCCGTTACTCATTACAAGAATATGATCGCCCGATTGTGCTACGTTGCAAACGTCTTGAACGATCTTCTCTACATCTCTGAAACAGTGAGTAGGCGCACTGCTGTGCGCTACTGAATCGACTAGTGACCAGTCCATGCCTTCAGGTTCATAAAGGTAAACCTCATCGGCTTTTTGCCAAGAATTTGCCAGCGTGTCTTTGTGTACACCCATTTTCATTGTATTCGAGCGCGGCTCTAGCACAGCCAATATACGTGCATTACCCACTTTTTTGCGCAGCCCATCCAGTGTAGTTGCTATTGCGGTAGGGTGGTGCGCAAAGTCGTCATACACGGTGATGTTATTTACTTCACCTTTCACTTCCATGCGGCGCTTAACATTTTTAAAAGAGGATAACGCTGCAATCGCGTCAGGTAAGGTAACGCCTGCATGATGAGCGGCGGCTATTGCCATTAAAGCGTTGTCTACATTGTGTTGACCTACAAGTGACCAGGTTACGGTTCCCACGTTAACACCGTTATGTAGTACATTGAATTCACTGCCGTCTTTCTTTAGTAGCTCAGCATGCCACTCTTTGCCCAGTGATTGGCGAGCAGACCAGCAGCCTTTCTTTAACATATCTTCAATGGCAGGGGTGTTGTTTGGGGTAAGAATAAGCCCATTTTCTGGCACCATACGAACCAAATGGTGAAACTGGGTTTGTATAGCTGCAAGGTCGGCAAAAATATCGGCATGATCGAACTCAAGGTTGTTGATAACCAAAGTTTTCGGGCGATAGTGCACAAACTTAGAACGTTTATCGAAAAATGCGCTGTCGTATTCGTCGGCTTCTATGACAAAAAAGGGGCTTTCACCCACGCGGGCCGATACGCCAAAGTTCTCTGGAACGCCGCCAATCAAATAACCAGGGTTAAGCCCAGCGTGTTCTAAAATCCACGCTACCATGCTGCTGGTGGTGGTTTTTCCGTGGGTACCTGAAAGTCCAATAACCCAACGATCTTTTAGTAAGTTATCTAGCAGCCATTGCGGACCGCTGGTGTAAGGTAAGTTGCGGTTTAGCACGTATTCCACGGCGGGATTGCCGCGCGACATGGCGTTACCGATAACTACCATATCTGGTGCTGGATCAAACTGGCTTTCGCAATAGCCTTCGGTCAGTTCGATGCCTAATGCCTCCAGTTGAGTACTCATAGGGGGATAAACGTTTTTATCAGACCCTGTTACTTTGTGGCCTAGTGATTTGGCAATGGCGGCGATACCACCCATAAAACTTCCACAAATGCCTAAAATATGTACATGCATAGCGCATTCTCAATGAATTATCATGTTATTGGGGTACTGTATCAGAACCATAAGGCCGATAGATAATTCAATTTTTATCAAAGCAGTGCTGCTGTCAGCCTTTGTGCACCGTAAACATTCAGGTATTCAAAGTATACAAACTGGTATGGTGTGTGTATGACTTTTGGTAAGTATGTTCCACTTAGCAAAGAACACGGTTACAATCTAACCACAGGCTTAAAACCTGTGTGTGCTTCAGATAAACGCCGGTAAGGAAAGCTGAGCGACTGCAAGTACAACACCCTACACATAAAAAAAGGCTTACATTCAATGAAACGTTTAAATTCCCAATTGCAACAAGACGGTGCACCGCTTGAGTTAATACTACTCATTCGTACACTGCTAGCGGGCTGTAAAGAAATTTCTTTCCGCGTGAGTCAAGGCGCACTTGCTGGCGTGCTCGGTTCAACTCTTTCAGAAAACGTACAGGGCGAAACACAGAAAAAGCTCGACGTTATCTCTAACCACATTTTAAAAGACACGCTAAGGGAATCTGGCTACGTTAAAGCCATCTCGTCTGAAGAAGAAGACGATGTAGTACCGTGCAACCCAGAAGGTAACTACTTAGTAAGCTTCGACCCGCTTGACGGGTCTTCAAACACTGAAATTAACAGCCTAATCGGTACTATTTTTTCAATTACTCATGCACCGCAGTGGATGAAGCCAGACGATCCCTCTGCTTTCTTGCAGCCGGGCACACAAATGGTTGCAGCAGGTTATGTACTGTATGGCCCGTCTACAATGTTAGCGCTGACCACAGGTCGCGGTACGCACATTTATACCCTTGATAAAACCCATGGTGGTTTCCTGCTAACTCACCCGAATATTCAAGTGCCTGAGCAAACTTCTGAGTTTTCAATTAATGCTTCGAACCAGCGTCATTGGGAACCTGCTATGCAGGCATATGTAGCCGATCTTTTAGCGGGTAAAGAGGGGCCACGTGGTAAAGACTTTAATATGCGATGGGTGGCGGCAATGGTAGGTGATATTCACCGTTTGCTTTGTCGAGGTGGCATCTTTATGTATCCATTCGATAACAGAGACCCGTCTAAGCCAGGTAAATTGCGTTTGCTTTACGAAGCCAACCCAATGGCATTTTTGATGGAGCAAGCAGGTGGTAAAGCGGAAACGGGCACGGGCAGAATTCTAGAGGTGATGCCTGAAGAAATTCACCAACGTGTACCGTGCATTATCGGTTCTAAAGACGAAGTTGATATGTGCTTGAGCTATAACGACAACGCGGAATAGCAAAAAATGGCCCTGACGGGCCATTTTTTATTAAAAAGCAGCAAAATTTCTTGAAAAAATAAAGAGATTAGTACGACAAGGGTCGTAAAGCGTTTTTATTTTGCTGCTGTCACCGTATACTTAACCCCAAATTTCTTATACATCATTGAAAGGACCAAAGAATGAGCTTAAGTGCTATTTCTGCTGGTAAAAATGTACCAGACGAAGTAAATGTGATCATCGAAATTCCAGCACACGCTGACCCGGTGAAGTACGAAGTAGACAAAGACACAGGTGCACTATTTGTTGACCGTTTCATGGCAACTTGCATGCACTACCCAACTAACTACGGTTACGTTAACAACACCTTGTCTGAAGACGGCGACCCAGTTGACGTTCTAGTAATGACTCCGTTCCCACTACTTGCGGGTTCTGTTATTAAGTGTCGACCAGTTGGCGTACTAAACATGACTGACGAGTCTGGTAAAGATGCAAAAGTACTAGCGGTACCAGTAGACAAGCTTTCTACTATCTATCGTGACGTTAAAGAAATTGCTGACGTACCTCCTCTTCTTCTTAAGCAAATCGAGCACTTCTTCGAGCACTATAAAGATCTTGAAGAAGGCAAGTGGGTTAAGATTGACGGTTGGGCAGACGCTGCAGCTGCAAAAGAAGAAATTACCGCAAGCATCGCGCGTTTCGAAGCAGAATAATTCACGCTGCTTTAAATTGATGATACAAAGGGCTGGTGTAATACCGGCCCTTTTTGTATGTGGCTAAAAAGTGAAGATTGAAAACGAAAAGCAAAAGCCGATACAAAAAAGCGAACAAAATACTCAACGATAGAGAGCAGTATGATCCACCATAAATTATCCATGACCTCATTATTTGCTGTACTAATGATGGTTGTAACTTTCAACGCACTGGCAGATGAAGCGCCTGTCAAAGCTCTTGTAGAGGTGTATTGGGAAGACCTTGTACCTGAAGGCTTTAACGAACTCGCACCACCCTCGGTTCAGCACAATGGTGAAATGAGTCAGCTCCAGCCAGACGCACCAGTCGTCGATACCTTTGACGGTAAACGAGTGAAAATTCCGGGTTTTGTTGTGCCACTTGAAGGTACCGCAGAACTCACCACCGAGTTCTTACTTGTTCCGTATTTTGGAGCCTGTATTCACGTACCACCGCCGCCGTCCAATCAAATTGTGTACGTAAAATTTGAAGAAGGTGTACGCATTGATAATATTTACGATGCGATATGGGTGACTGGCGAACTATCGACCGACGGCTGGAAAGGCGATATCGCATCAGTAGGTTACCGCTTAAAAGGTGAAGCGGTTGAGGGGTTCTAGCGGTAGCCTTGAATGTACAACCACGCTAAAGAAGGTTACCTCTACTATCTCAAGTGTCACGACGAGCTGGATAGAGACAATGCATAGGTGATGCGTTAACGTTAGGAAGCATTAAACGTTTTAAAATAAGGACATCAGGTGTTTACAGGGCTATCAGCGTTTCCCATTACCCCATTTAAACAAGAGACGATAGACTACAAAGCGTTTCAAGGGCTTGTTGATAATTTAGCCTCAGCTAACGTAGATTCAATTTGCGCCATTGGCTCTACTGGGCTGTATCCTTACCTAACGCGAGAAGAAAAGTACAACGTAGTAAAGCTCGCCGTTAACCACGCACAAGGCATTCCTGTTATGGCAGGCGTCGGGGCCCTTCGTACCTATGACGTGTTAAAAAACGTTGAAGCTGTGCAGCAAGCAGGGGTTAATGCTGTGTTGTTGGCACCGGTTTCTTATCAAGTACTTAACGAAGACGAAGTGTACGGCCTCTATGAGGCAGTGAGTCACGAAGTGTCTGTGCCTATCTGCGTTTATGAAAACCCTCGCGTGACTAATTTTACCTTTAGTGATGATTTATACCTTCGCATAGGAAAATTACCGAATATCGGAGCGATTAAAATACCCGGCTCGCCATTTGCCACATTTGCTAAAAATTCAATGGATAATAGCGCTAGCAAAGGTATCTCACCCACTTCAGCAAGCAATAGCGAAGGCGCTCGCCGATTATCATCATTGCGAGAAATAATGCCTGCAAACATTGCTATCGGTGTAAGTGGCGATAGTTTCGGCGCAGCAGGAATGTGCGAAGGTTGCGACCTTTGGCTTTCTGTTATAGGTGGAATATTCCCGCGAACTGTAATGCGTATTATCGACGCCGCTCAGTCTTGTAATGCTGTCGATGCACAGGCTCAGTCACAAGCGTTAAGCGGAATATGGAGCATGTTTGCGCGCAATGGCGGCGGCTTGCGTGTGGTTGCTGCTGCGGCAGAAATTTTGGGCTATTGTGAAACGCCTAGCTTGCCTGCGCCCTTCTTACCTATCGACAAAAAAGAGTACAGAGAGCTAGAGCACATCATCACGGAGTTATCGTTAAGCTAGCCCTGCGTATAAATCTGCTCAGCGCGGTTAAACAAAAGCCACGACGTTAAAATGTACTTGTCGTTACTCTTTGGAATTTGACCGCGATGCGTGTGAGTAAAATAGGCTGGCGCAATTACCATTCTGCCTGCTTTGGGCTTAACCGCACGGTTTTGATAATAAAACTCGGTCTCGCCGCCTTCTTCCACATCGTTTAAGTAGTACATAAACAGCAGCACGCGGTGCAGCGCATCGTTATGTTGAAGCTGCGGATACACTTCAGAGTGCCAATATGGGTAGCCGCCGTTACCCGCGGTGTATCGCTGTGCATTAACATCACCTACGCGAAACAGGTAATTCACCAAATTTACCAAGTTTGGCTTGCCCACTTCATCAAAATTTTCACCGGTTACTTTTACCGGTTCGCCGGTTTTTGGGTGGCGTACGGTTAAGCCAATAGGCCCAACAAGCGCAAAATAGTATTTTTCAATATAGGCAACCAGCTGCTTTCCGGTGTGCTGCATCACTTGCTGAAATAAGTCTTTAAATTCCGGGCTTCGGCTTATCGACACATCCATACTACGCTTTTTATCTAAATCTACACCACCGCCAGTGCGGCCTTGACTTAAATTAGGGCTGCTTTCAAAGCGCGCGATAAGCTGCGAGCACAGTTCGGGTGGTAGTACATCATCAATAACTTCAATTAAATCGCTCATGGATACCTCGTACTGCGCTTTATTACTTAGTTGGTAATTCTTTAAAGTGTGACTGTAGCTCTGACTTCACATCATCTGGAATTGGCGCAGAGCGCTGTGTTTTATAGTCGAAATGCACCATGGTGGTAACGCCAGTTGAGCATAGCTTATCGTCTTGCCATAACTCTTGAAACACGTCGAACGCACTGTTTCCCAATCGACTAATATACGTTTTAACTGTAACTGGCTTTCCATAGAAAATTTGAGCTAAAAAATCGACCTTATAACTGGCCAAAATGAGTGGCCAGTTTTGTAAGTCTAGCTCAGGGGTAAACATTCTGAAAATGGGTTCTCTGGCTGCTTCAAACCACGCGACTAATGCTGTGTTACTTACATGCTGTAAAGCATCGGTTTCACAAAAACGTACGTCAAAAGAAGTGATAAGTGGTGCTGTGTTACTCATAAATTATTGTAGGCGTTGTTATAAGTTTAATTCCTACTCTAGCATTATGGGCAGGGGTTTTCAGTAAGCCCTTGTGTAAGCGATTGTGTTTAAGGCAAATCGTTGTGTTTCGATTAGCTTACAGGGGGTGTGCCGTTAGCTTCTTTTGCATTACAATCCGCATCTAACTTTTTGAGCGAACATACTATGACTGCGATTGGGATTGACTACGGTACATCAAATTCTGAGGTTGTGTATTTTGATGGAACGGCCCATCAGCACATCAAACTTGACCCGCTAGATAAAAAGGGCAATAAAATTCGTTCTTCGGTGTTCATTTACTTTGAAGATGAACTGCCGCCGCCTCCTGATGCTATGGTGGAGGCGAAAGTTGCGCAGTTACAGCGTGTAATAAGCGAACAAATAGACAAAGCTAAAGACGGCTATTATTCGGCAAAAGACCCGAAAGAGCAGGCAATGTATAGCAGCCGAATCGACTCGCTTCGTGGTGACCTCCATAACAAGCCAGCCCTTCAACGAAAAGCGATTCAGCAGTTAATGCACGCCATGTCGCTAGACGAAATTCCTTTGCTGCGTTTGGTAGAGCACGGCAAGTTTGCATTTGGTGAAGAGGGCTTTAGGCGCTTTCTTAAAATGCCGGACAAAGGCCGACTTATCTATTCCCCCAAGAACTTTTTAGGCGCATCGCTAGATGGCGACCAAAAACAGGCGTTCATCGGCATTATTGCCAAGCAGCTTGCTTACTTTAAACAGTGTGCCGAACAGCAGCTAGGCAAGGTGGTAAACAATGCGGTTATCGGCAGACCTGTTAAGTTTCATGGCACCCGCGGTGAAGAGGGCAATGCCCAAGCCATTCAGATTATGACTGAAGCGGCGACTAACGCTGGGTTTTCAGGTGTAAACTTCTTGGATGAACCTATTGCTGCAGCGTATAAGATTGAGCAAACCTTACCAAAAGACACTACCACGCTAATTATCGATATTGGTGGGGGAACGACGGATATTTGCTGTATTAAGCTTTCGCCGGAGCGTTCTAATCAGCTTGACCGTAAAGACGATGTGCTAGCGGTAACAGGCAGACGTTTAGGCGGTATGGACTGTGATAAAAGCTTGGTTCTTAAAGGCATAGCCCCTGAAATGGGTATGGGCCTTAAAATGATTAACGGGTTACCTGTTCCGCCTACCTATTTTTCTGATATGTGCGCTGTTGATAACATTCCAGCGCTTACGCGCTTTTTCTCTGATGATTACGGGTTAGATATTTCTCAATCCATGTCAGTGATTAAAGAGCCGGCCCAGTTAGAGCGTTTGCTTATCGTGCAAGAGAATAAGTTGTCTGCTCGAGTGGTCAACTCAGCGCGTTTGGCCAAAGAACTACTTTCGAGCAAGCAAAACATTACGCTACCGCTGCACTACATTGAAGACGACTTTGATGTAGAGATTTCACAGGATTCACTTAAAAAGGCGTTAAAACCTTGGCTAGACAAAGTGAAAGCGTTAGTCGTGGAATGTTTGGAAAACAGCAGTGAAAAACCAGAGGTGGTAATGATAACGGGTGGTATGAGTTTATCACCTATTGTAGTCGATGCTCTCTATGAAAAACTGCTTACGGGGCTGCCTCGATTAGAAAACGATGCGTTCAATTCGGTGTGCGAAGGATTAGCAATTCAAGCAGCTAAGCACGCTTAATCTTCTATAATCTTTCTCAGACATGAAAAACATTAAGCCTTAGCGCGGTTACATAAACTACGCTAAGGCTTTTTTGATCAGTGCTTAAGAATATTGTGTTCTTTCAAATAAACTGCAATAGCCTCTGGCGACTCGAAAGCATTTAACAGCATTTCTTGTGCGCGCGCTTTAACATCGTTATCTTCAGATGATGAAAGTAAGTGGTACCAAGTCTTAACTAAGGCTAGTGGTGGCGTTTGAGTCATTGGGTTTCGCTCCAGCAATTCTTACTGCAAAATTCACATAAATCATCGTAACGTATGATTTGCCAAAACAAGCTCTGACCAGCATGGAAAAACGTGCAAATAAACGTCAACGCGCACTTTTTACAAGCTGCTGTGTAAATTACACAACAGCTTACAAAGAAGAAGTCATGCGCTCAACGCCTACGAATTTACATCTAAACCGGCTCAAGCTTGTGTGAGCATGGGTTTCAGGAATCGTCCTGTATGTGAAACTTCTTGTTGTGCCACATGCTCTGGTGTTCCTTCTGCAATAATCTGGCCACCTCCAGATCCCCCTTCAGGTCCAAGGTCGACAATCCAGTCTGCGGTTTTGATTACATCTAGGTTATGCTCAATAACCACAACGGTATTACCGTGATCGCGTAGTCGATGAAGGACGGCTAACAACTGCTTAATATCGTGGAAATGCAAACCTGTAGTAGGCTCATCCAAAATATAAAGTGTTTGCCCAGTGTCTCTTTTTGACAACTCTTTCGCCAATTTTACTCGTTGCGCTTCACCACCAGATAACGTGGTGGCCGCTTGACCAAGTCGGATATAAGACAAACCCACATCCATCAGTGTCTGCAATTTACGTGAAATAGATGGAATAGCATCAAAGAACTGACGAGCATCTTCCACGGTCATTTCTAACACTTCATGAATGTTCTTATCTTTGTATTTTATCTCTAGGGTTTCACGGTTATAGCGTTTGCCCTGACATACATCACAGGGCACGTACACGTCTGGCAGAAAGTGCATTTCTACTTTAATCACACCATCGCCCTGACATGCTTCACAGCGCCCGCCTTTCACGTTAAAGCTAAAGCGGCCAGGCTTATAGCCCCGTGAACGTGACTCTTGAGTGCCCGCAAACATTTCACGAATGGGAGTGAATATGCCTGCGTAGGTAGCCGGGTTAGAACGCGGGGTTCTACCAATTGGGCTTTGGTCAATATCTACCACTTTGTCGAGCTGATCTAACCCCGTCATTGACTTATGCGGCGCCGGTTCAGAAGTGGTAGCTTTGTTTAATTCCCGTTGTGCAATTTTGTAGAAAGTATCGTTAATCAGCGTTGATTTACCCGAGCCAGACACCCCCGTTACGCAGGTCATTACACCCGTAGGAATACGTAAATCAACGGATTGCAGGTTGTTACCCGTAGCGCCTAAAAGCTCTAACCACTTATCGTCTTTAACTGGCGTACGGCTAGCAGGTATATCTATTTTTTCCTTACCAGATAGGTATTTTCCGGTAAGTGAGTCTTCACTGTTTTTAATGTCTTCCAGCGAACCTTCGGCAATTATTTCACCACCGTGTACACCGGCACCCGGGCCAATATCCACAATGTAATCGGCTTCGCGTATTGCATCTTCGTCGTGCTCAACAACTAATACTGTATTACCTAAGTCGCGCAAGCGTGTAAGGGTGCCAAGCAGTCGCTCATTGTCGCGTTGATGAAGACCAATGGACGGTTCATCGAGTACGTACATTACGCCAACAAGTCCTGCGCCAATTTGGCTTGCTAGTCGAATACGTTGGGCTTCACCACCGGATAAGGTGTCGGCACTGCGCGACATAGAAAGATAATTTAGGCCCACATTCACCAAAAAGCTTAGGCGGTCCATAATTTCTTTTAGAATCTTTTCAGCTATCTGCGCTCGCTGACCTTCCAGGTTAAGTGACTCAAAGAAGCCAAACGCATCTGCAATCGACATTTCTGCGATAGCAGGTAAGTTAGTATCTTGAATAAATACGTTACGCGCTTCTACCCGCAACCGGGTGCCGTTACAACTGCTACAGTGTTGTTGGCTTAAATATTTTGCTAGCTCTTCACGAACTGAATTCGATTCGGTTTCGCGATAGCGGCGCTCCATATTTGGGATTATGCCCTCAAATGGATGTTTGCGTTCCATCACGTCGCCGCGCTCGTTGATATACTTAAAGGACAGCGATTTCCCTTTGGACCCGTAAAGCACTATGTCTTGATGCTTCTTATCGAGTTCCTCAAACGGTACAGTAAGACTAAATTTGTAATGGTCTGCTACCGCCTGCAGCATTTGGAAATAGTAATAGCTGCGCTTGTCCCATCCGCGAATAGCGCCGCCAGACAGACTCAATTCGGTATTGCCGACAACGCGTGCGGGGTCAAAGAACTGTCTGGTACCTAGCCCGTCACAAGTTGGGCAGGCCCCCGCTGGGTTATTAAATGAAAACAGACGTGGTTCAAGTTCACTAATGCTGTAGCCACAGTGAGGACAAGCAAAGTTGGCAGAGAACACTATTTCTTCCGCGTCTTTGTCGTCCATATCAGCTACGACAGCGTTACCACCAGCAAGGCTCAGCGCTGTTTCAAATGATTCTGATAAACGCAGCGCCATATCGTCACGCACTTTAAAGCGGTCCACCACAACTTCAATGGTGTGCTTCTTATGCAAATCCAGTGGCGGTGGATCGGACAAGTCGCAAACTTCTCCGTCAATACGCGCGCGAATGAAACCTTGTGCTGACAGGTTCTGCAGCGTCTTAACGTGCTCACCTTTGCGCTCTTTAACGATGGGCGCTAGCAACATCAGCTTACTGCCTTCTGGCATCGCTAGCACTCTGTCTACCATTTGACTAACCGTTTGTGCGTCCAAAGGCACATCGTGCTCTGGACAACGGGGTGTGCCTACACGGGCAAACATCAAACGTAAGTAGTCATAAATCTCAGTGATGGTACCCACGGTGGAGCGCGGGTTGTGCGATGTTGATTTCTGCTCAATGGATATTGCAGGTGACAACCCTTCAATATGATCAACATCGGGTTTTTCCATCATGGAAAGAAACTGACGCGCGTAGGCAGATAAAGACTCAACGTAACGACGTTGACCTTCCGCATAAAGCGTGTCGAATGCAAGAGACGATTTACCCGAGCCAGAAAGGCCGGTTATCACCACCAGTTTGTCTCGTGGCAGTGTTAAATCGATGTTTTTCAAGTTGTGGGTGCGAGCACCGCGAATTTCGATTTTATCCATTGAAGCCTAAATGAGAGAAAAAGAATCAGTATGCCATAGGTGTCAAGTAAAGTGATATGACATTCAAGTTATACTGTGAGTGGAGTAAGCAGATCACCTTACAGGCACAAGCTTACGATTAGTACTAACGAAACTACCTTGCAAAGTGGTGATTTTATCTCCACTTTTAAACCCTTAAGAAGGCGAAAAGGCTAAATCAACTTCGCGAGTTGAAGAAAATGCCAATTGTATTAATCGAATTTTAGGTACGTGGGCAATTATCTATGCGGACTGGTATTATGCTACACTTCGCGGCCTTATTCTTAATGCAGCAGAAACAGGTGTTCTCTGCGCGCTTTTATGTTTTTTTGATTTTATTTATTGAGGGAAACAGACGCTTTGAACGCTTTGGAATTACGCGCCGCGCTTGCACTCGCCTCCGTTTACGTATTACGCATGATGGGGTTGTTCATGGTTATGCCTGTATTGGCTGTGGCCGCGATGGACTACCCGGATTACTCGCCTTTATTGGTGGGACTTGCCGTGGGTGGATATGGCCTAACCCAGGCTGCGCTGCAAATTCCTATGGGCATGATGTCTGACAAATGGGGGCGTAAACCCGTTATTTTGCTAGGGCTTGCTGTTTTTGCATTAGGAAGCTTTGTAGCAGCAAACGCCGACAGCATGGTTATGATGATTGTTGGGCGTATTCTTCAAGGCGCTGGAGCTATTGCAGGTGCGATAATGGCCCTTGCTACCGATGTCAGCCGGGAAAGTCAGCGAGCCAAAGTGTTAGCTATTATAGGTATTGCCATTGGCTTTTCATTCTATTTAGCCGTTATTTTAGGGCCACTTATTGCGAACAGCTACGGGCTTGCCGGCGTGTTTGGTATTACTGGTATTCTGGCCATTCTTTGCATGCCGTTGGTTAAATGGGTAGTGCCAAACGGCGTGCAGCTGAGCAGTGGTGATACACTCCCGCAAAAAGACCAGCTAAAGCGTTTGGTCTTTTCTTCTCAGTTATGGCGTTTAAATATAAGTGTGATGATTCTACACATGATGATAACGCTGTTGTTTGTTCAACTGCCCGTAACGCTACTGAACTTTGATATGACGTTAGATAGCCATTGGACGGTTTACTTACCCGTTTTAGGCGCGTCAATTGTAGGTCTAATCATAATGATGGGAGCAGCAAGAGGCCGTACGCCTAAATCGCTCCTTGTAACTGGCGTTGTATTAATGGGCGGTGCGTTTTTGGCGCTGAGTTTAGAGGACCATAGCTGGTGGTGGGTTACCGCAGCCGTGGTTCTTTTCTTTACTGGCTTTAACTATTTAGAAGCGAATTTCCCTGCATTGGTGTCGAGTATTGCACCAGCGGGCCAAAAAGGAACGGCTATGGGTCTTTACGCTAGCTTTCAGTTCTTTGGCGCGTTTTTAGGTGGTGTAATTTCAGGCTTAGTTACCGATATTTGGTCGCAAGAACTCGCTTATGGCATCGGCGCTGCTAGTACTCTGCTTTGGCTGTTCATTATTTTTGGTGTTAAAGAAGTGAGTCGGGTAAAGCGCGTGATGATGAACGCAGAGTTTGATAGTTCAAATGCTTCTAGCATTGAGGCCGACCTATTGCTGGTGCCGGGTGTACTGGAAGTGACATTAAACAGTCAAAATAGCGCGGTATACTTAAAAGTTGATCGTGATTTCGACGCCGTAAAAGCGCGAGACGTGTTGTCTGCATAGTTGCTGATCTCATTGCAACCATGAAAGGTTAGCACCACACCATTTTTGAAAAGGAAGCGAAAACCATGATTGACCTAAGCAGCTACAAAGCCATTATTTTTGATATGGATGGCACCTTGGTCGATTCAATGGGGGCGCATATTGATGCGTGGCAGCTTACGTGCGATGCGTTTGATTATCCCTTCGACCGAGACTATCAATACAGTTTAGGTGGTGTTCCTACCTTTGAAACCGTACATCTTATGAATGCAAAGTATGGAAAAAGCCACGATCCAGCAGAGGTTGCTTCAAATAAAAAACAGGCCTTTGAAGGGCTAGACCATGTGCCAAGGCTTATTCAAGATACCCTTAACGTGTTTAATCACTATAAAGGAAGCATGCCCATTGCAGTGGGGACGGGCTCAGATAGGCAGCATGCGCAAATGGTGTTAAATGAACACGGCCTGCTAGCCCAATTATCTGCGCTAGTTACAGCCGATGATGTCACTCAAGGTAAACCTCACCCTGAAACCTTTGTGCGTGCGGCAGAACTAATGGGGGTAGCACCACAGCATTGTGTGGTGTTTGAAGATACCGACATGGGTAGAAAAGCGGCGGTTGACGGCGGCATGGCGTGCTTTATGGTTAAAAACACGCGTCTAATCTACTGAATCTTCTCCTGATTGAAAGTTCGAGCTTAGGGTTTACGCTCACTCAATCGTGTCCACTCTATAGTTTCTTAGGCTTATACCGCCTCTAGTTCGCTTAGCGTATTTCCACAGTTGTGTAGTAGTGAAGACTTTATACGTTTGGTGGCATCATGAATGGCGGTTTTCATGGCATCGATAGCAATCTGACTGCTCTCTTTTTCACTGACACTGGCGTTTACATTTACGCTTTGCCCTCTGAAAGTGGTGGCGGGTGAATACTCATCGGCATTATCAGGTTTGTACAAAACATTAAGCACCACGGTGGCAACCATATTACTTCCTAAGCTTTTTACAAACGCGCGGTTTAGTACTACTTTAACGCTTGTGGCTGCTTCAATATCTGGGCTGACATTCATCGCTTCTAAGCTTTGCTGTAACAGTGAATAGAGCGTGTCTTCTGTTACATTACTGCTTCCAACGAGCAAGTCTTTACTCGACCGCATATCGATTAATTCTGCCAAGTTAATTGGGCAAGCTTTCGCTTTAGACATGGTTAGCTGATAGTCTTTTCTTTGCGACGCAGGAATTAATGATGAGTCAAGCTCGGGTGGCGTAGACTCGCAAGCGGCGAGCAAAAGTAGCGTGCAGCAGGCGAAAATCATTCGTGCTGATGGCGCAATGCGGGGTGAGAAAAATGATGTACTTTTCATTATTTTAATTTTTTCTTATGGATAGCTTATGTCAGTAATATAGACTCAAGTATAAGAAAGTTTGTAGTGCGAAGAAACTGAACAACTGTTGCAAACTGTTACAGCTGGTTTAGCATATCAAAGCACAAAGTGTGTGCAGTGACGCGACTTTCAAGCACTCGCAGGTTAAATATAAACTTCCCTATTACAAATCAACACGGACAGTTCTTAAATGATGACCTTTAAAAGCGCAGTAATCAGTGTAGTTGCCAGTGTTTCACTATTAGGGTGTGCAATTAACGTATCTCCTTCTGCATTCTTCTATCAAGATGCGCAGCAACAACCTCTTGATACCACAAAGCTGCACGCCGCCATTCAAAAAGATAAAACCTCAGCGGGCATCACCCGTGTTGAAGTAAAAAACGAAGCTGGATTAACCCTAAGAGGTGTTGCCGTTTCATACCCTGACCCAATCGTTAACATTGTTTTCTTCGCAGACAATCGTATGCCGCTAAGTGAAAATAACAGCATTATTCACAGGCTGGGTAAGCTGCCCGCTAATATTTTATGGCTCGATTATCAGGGGGTAGGGGCCAGTGATAAGGCAAAAGATTTGAGTATTAACGCTATCAAGCAAGACGCGTTAACCCAGTTTGATTATGTCGAAAATGCGTTTGATGCCTCACTTCCCACTATTGTTCACGGCCGTGGTATAGGCAGTTATTTCGCAAGTTATGTTGCGGCCAATCGAAAAATAGATGCTTTGGTACTGGACGGGGCTTTCAACAACATTTCTGATTTAATTGCCAATATGGTGCCGGGTTTCTCTAATTCTTTCACTAACATGAAACTTCACGACGAAGTTCACAGTATGCAAATAGCACCAATTCTTCGCCATTATGAAGGCCCTTTGTGGCTTGTAGTTGGTGAACAAGACAAGATAACGCCTTATCCAATCAGCCAACAATTGCTAGAAGATGCTTCAAGTAGCAAAAAATACATTTCCGTAATTCCCGGAGCCACACATAATGCAACGCTTACAAGTGACTATGCCATTGAACAGTACAAACAATTTTTAGCGAGGTTTACTCAATAAGTGAGTTTTGTCCTCTGTGGATAAATAGTGGAAAACCTTGTTGGTAAGTCTGTTAATAGCCATATATACCGGCAGATCACGATCTTGGTGTAACCTTCTGGTCGGATCACGAAATATCAGTGAAATCAAGCGGTGTAGAGCAATCCATGCTGATCTTAATGTTTTTTGATCGTAATTATGTGCAGGATCAGGCACTTTTTCAAATTGGGGATAAAAGTCTAGGGTGAAACGATCAAGCGTGTATTTTTGTCAACAGTTTCGTGAAATAAAATTTTTAGAATACTATTGCACGGTAATACATCGAATTGCGATTAATCACTCATCAAATGGGCTTTTTACTGTTTAAATAAAATACCCGCCATAGGCGGGTATTTGTTACTTTTAACGTTTGTAAACTATTATCCATGCGGACTGGTAGTATGTTAGCGAAGATTACACTCGCACTACGGAATCTCGCTTAACAATCGTGGGTGTATATTTAAAAGTTAAGCCTTCTTCTGGTTTACTCCCCGACGCGTACTTTAGTGCAAGCTCAGCGGCCTTTGCGGCCATCATTTCGACAGGGTAACGCAGAGTGGTTAATTTGGGGCGACAGTACTTAGCTAGCAATACATCATCATACCCCATTACAGACACTTGTTCGGGCACTGAGATGCCGTGGTCCTGTAACATGGTCATTGCACCTGATGCCATCGCATCATTATAAGCCAATACAGCGGTGAATTTTGCGCCGGTGGCTAGCAGGTTCTGCATAGCTAATTCACCACCTTCCTGATCAGGCGTGGCGTATTCAATCATGCTTTCAGGTAAGCTGAGCTTTGCGCTATCAATAGCGTTTCTAATCCCTTCAAGACGATGATTCGGATCATCAATACGGTATTGGCTGCTTATTACCGCTACATTTTCATGCCCTTGGTTAATTGCATACTCTGCCATTAGGCGACCACCGGTCACGTTATCAAGCCACACGCAGCGATTTGCTATTTCTGGTATGTAACGGTTTATTAAAACAAAACCTGGTACTTGACTAGCAAAGCCAATCAAAGTCTTATCATCAAGGGCTTTGCTGTGCACTACCATGGCTTCAACACGGTGTTCTAATAAGGTTTCGATGGCGCGAAGTTCTGTTTCTTTTTCAATTGACCCAGCACTTAATAGTATTTGAACGTTATTTTTGCGCGTTATTGATTCAACACCATGGGCTAACATTGCGAAAAATGGATCGTGCAGTTCAGCAATAACCACACCCAATGAGGCACTGCGTTTAGTTACAAGAGCCCGCGCATTTGCGTTGGGACGGTATCCCATTTCTTCCATGATTTTTTTAACGCGTTGTCGAGTATCGTTGCCTACTTTTGGGCCGTTATTGATAACCCTGGATACTGTGGCTAACGAAACGCCAGCGGCTTGGGCTATATCTTTTATTGTTGCCATTTTCTCTTTAACTTTGTTTTTTTAATGCATTAAAGACCTTGAGGTCTGATTGGCATAGCGTACATTATATTTACATAAAAAGGTAAAATTCTCACTTTCTGTGCTATGGCGGCACATCTCAAGCAATAGATAAAACTATCAAGTGGTTTTACCATACACAGTTCCTCGCCAAACCCCTGTCAAAAAGAACGGAAAACGTATAACCTTTTAGCAATTCTGAACGCTCTACCGATTCTAAAACTTTTCAGGCGAGCACGAAAAATTGCCCGAGATTAATTAATCGAGCACCCTATAAGGTAAAATAATTGTTATGAAAATCAACGTATCGACATTTGGTGAAGTAAGCGGCAAAGCTGTTAATGCTTTTACTTTAAGCAATGACAACGGGATGTCAGTTACCTTGCTTAACTATGGTGGAATTATCAAGGAACTCTATTTTCCCAACGCGAAGGGCGAGTTGATTAGCTGTGTTCAAACTTTTGATACGTTGCAGGGCTATATTGATGACCCTAGCTATCGCGGTGCAATTGTAGGGCGCTACGCTAATAGAATAGGGAATGGCACATTTACTCTAAACGGCCAGCAATACACGTTAGATAAAAACGGCGGAGAGCATAATCTTCACGGGGGGCATGCCGGCTTTCACAAAAAATTGTGGCAAGCTAGTACTCAAGAATCACCCGATAGTGCCAGTGTGACATTTACCTTATCTAGCCCAAACGGCGAGGGTGGCTTTCCTGGAAATATTAATGTTGAAGCCTCTTATACACTTGATCAGTTCAACGAGTTGTCCCTTGTAATCAAAGCAACGACAGATGAAGAAACACCCCTTAGTTTCACCCAACATGCTTACTTTACGCTAAGTAACGATGAAAAAGTGGGTAGTACACTGCTACATATCGATGCAAAAAAGGTGACGGATGCAGATAGTACGCTGTTGCCAACCGGTGATTTAGTTGATGTTGCTGATACACCCTTTGATTTCACTTCACTTAGTAAAATAGAAGAAAGGGCTAAACAAGACAATTCGCATCCATTGTTTGACCGAGTAGGCGGCTACGATCACAACTATGTGCTTCAAGCAGCTTCAGGAAATGCCCCACAAGCTACGGTTAAAGCACCGGATACCGGCGTTACAATGGAACTATACACTAGCCTTCCTGGGCTGCAGTTTTATACGGGAAGTTTAAAAGACAGCGATCAGCTAGGCGCCCTATGTTTAGAGCCTCAGCATTTCCCTGATGCACCGAATAAACCGTCGTTTCCAAATTGTTTTGTAAAGCCGGGTGAAACTTATGAAGAAACGATTCGATATAAGTTCAGGGCTGAGTAAATTCACTGAATTACCAAAAGAAAATTAATTGTTATTAATTTAACAATTAATTTTCTTTGTTAGTTAATTGATAAACAGCATTGCTTGCTATATTATTGCTAGGGTAAACGTTTAACCTTTAAGTGTTATGCAAAAGCGTTATGCTAGAGCTTAACCGGCCTATTCAGAGAGAGTGATTATGGGAACCCCTTTCGACCCAACCAATGATCCACATCGCCGTTATAACCCGTTGTTGGGCGAGTGGGTGCTAGTATCGCCACACCGTGCTAAGCGTCCTTGGCAGGGGGCTTCTGAAGAGCCGAATAACGAACAAAAGCCATCTTACGATCCTACTTGCTATTTGTGCCCGTCTAACACGCGTGTGAACGGCGAAGTAAATCCCGACTATAAAGGGACGTTTGTTTTTCAAAACGATTTTGCTGCGCTCAAGCAAGACACTGAGCAAGCCAGTGAGAAAAAAGGCCTGTTCCAATTTGAAACAGAGCAAGGCTGTAGTCGCGTTATTTGTTTTTCTCCTGATCACAGTAAAACACTTCCTGAACTTACTGACGAAGAACGGGTAGATGTGGTTAAGACGTGGAAAGAACAAACCGCTGAACTGGGTGAAAGCTATCGTTGGGTACAGGTTTTTGAAAACAAAGGCTCAATGATGGGGTGTTCAAACCCTCACCCGCATGGTCAGGTATGGGCGCAGCAGCATATTCCCACAGACCCAGCAAAAAAATTGGTACAGCTGAAGCAGTACTTTGGTGAAAACAACGCACCTATGTTGTTAGATTACGCAGAGCAAGAAGTGATTAAGCAAGAGCGCGTAGTATGCCAAAACGATGACTGGGTGGTTGTGGTTCCATATTGGGCTGCATGGCCATTTGAAACGTTATTACTGCCACGTTTTAATGTTCAATCTTTGCATAAGCTATCTGATTCGCAATCTCTTTCACTTGCCAAAATAATTGGTGAGATAACAGCGAAATACGACAATTTATTTGAGACGTCTTTCCCATATTCAATGGGTTGGCACAGTGCGCCATTTGATAATGAAGAACACCCTGAGTGGACGCTTCATGCACATTTCTTCCCGCCGCTATTGCGCTCAGCAAGTGTCCGCAAGTTCATGGTTGGATACGAAATGATGGCCGAAGCACAACGAGATTTGACCCCTGAACAGGCGGCAGACAGATTAAAAGCACTGCCTGCGGTGCACTACAAGCAACGTGAGAATACTAATGGATAACCAAGTACTTTCTTCAAAATTTGAAGCGCATTATGGCAATGAGCCAACGCTAATAGCACACGCCCCTGGCCGAGTGAACATAATCGGTGAGCACACCGATTATAACGAAGGGTTCGTCTTTCCGGCTGCTATCAACTTTGGTACTTGGGTTGCGGCATCGAAGCGCAACGATAATGACATTCTAGTTACTGCTATGGACTACGAAAATCAGCAGAACCAGTTCTCATTGTCAGACATTAATTACGACGAGGAACAAGGTTGGGCAAACTATGTTCGCGGCGTAGTGAAAGTACTAAAAGAGGCTATGCCAGATTTTGGCGGCGCAAATTTGTTGGTAACGGGTAATGTTCCACAAGGCGCCGGTTTGAGCTCTTCAGCGTCTTTTGAAGTGGCAATACTAAAAGCCTTAAGCGCATTGTATGAATTGC
This sequence comes from Alteromonas sp. HB246098, assembly GCF_054890645.1. Classification (NCBI taxonomy): domain Bacteria; kingdom Pseudomonadati; phylum Pseudomonadota; class Gammaproteobacteria; order Alteromonadales; family Alteromonadaceae; genus Alteromonas; species Alteromonas sp. HB246098. The sequence continues at coordinate 190,785 of NZ_JBTZUG010000006.1, forward strand.
CTCTTGATGGTGTGCAAGCTGCGCTATTAGGTCAAAAAGCAGAAAACACTTTCGTAGGCTGTTCGTGCGGAATCATGGATCAGTTAATCTCAGCCATGGGCAACGAAGGTATGGCAATGCTGCTTGATTGCCAGTCATTAGCCATCGAGCATTCACCGCTTCCAGATTCGCACCAAATCGTGATTATCAATTCGAATGTGAAACGTGGCTTGGTAGACAGCGAGTATAACTTGCGTCGTCAGCAGTGCGAGCAAGGAGCATCGCTACTGGGTGTTTCATCGTTGCGCGAAGCAACCATGGAGATGCTGGAAGAAGCTAAAGCACACATGCCTGAAGTGGTTTATCGCCGAGCAAAGCATATCATTACTGAAAACGCGCGTACTTTAGCAGCAAGTCAGGCGTTAAAGTCTGGTGATATTGAAACGGTAAGCGACGCTATGGCGCAGTCTCACGTTTCTATGCGTGACGATTTCGAAATTACCGTACGCCCAATTGATTATTTGGTTGAGATTATCGGTGAAGTACTTGGTAAATCTGGAGGTGTCCGCATGACGGGCGGTGGTTTTGGTGGCTGCGTAGTGGCGCTTGCCCCTACAGACAAAGTTGATGCTGTGAAGAAAGTAGTAGCAGACAAATACTTTGACGAAACTGGCTATCATGCAGACATCTATGTGTGCACTGCAACACAAGGCGCATTTGCCTAAAGATAAATCAGCAGGAACAAAGATTTTAGATACACATCACTCCCTTTTTCTAAACAATCCTATTCGCTAGAATTGTTTGTGTCCCTTAAGCCGCTTCCATAGGTAGCGGCTTTTTTTTTACAAAATTGCACATTTCTTGTTAAAAAAGATCAACAAAGTGTGTTACTAATACTACCCGCAATAACACGATGCGTTTATCGGTGGTTTTCTGACCGGTTGACGGTTTATCGTAGAATGCGAAAAACGCGTATTGATACGTGACACTGGTGTGGCAAAAACCAATAAAATAATAAAAACAATTTTTCACCTGTGTACCCTGCATAATAATCGCCGCACCCAAAATAAAAACTTTGGGAAAATTATGAAATTAGCATCAATAGATATCACATTATTCGTGATATACGTCGTCGCGCTTGTCACAATTGCGTGGTGGGTTTCTCGCGAAAAGCAGGGGCATCAGAAAGACACAAACGATTACTTTTTAGCAGGCTCAAGCTTGCCATGGTGGGCGATTGGCGCATCGTTAATTGCCGCCAATATTTCCGCCGAACAAATTATTGGTATGTCTGGCTCAGGCTACCAATTAGGCCTTGCTATAGCGTCGTATGAATGGATGGCCGCCATTACACTGCTTATTGTGGGCAAATTCTTTTTACCTATCTTTTTAAAACATAAAATATACACCATGCCTCAATTCTTAGAGCAGCGGTATGATCATCGCGTGCGCAAAGTAATGGCAATATTTTGGTTAGGCGTTTACGTATTCGTAAACCTTACTGCTGTGTTGTGGTTGGGTGCTCTGGCTATTAACACTATTGCCGGTGTAGATATGGTTTACGGTATGATGTTCTTAGGTCTTTTCTCGCTAGCCTACTCACTTTATGGCGGCCTGAAAGCGGTAGCGTTAACCGACATTATTCAAGTGGTGCTGTTAGTCATTGGCGGGCTGTTCCTGTCGTATACCGCGTTAAACCTAATCAGCGATGGAAACGGTGTTATTCAAGGTTTTGTCGATTTAACCAATAAACTACCTGAAAAATTCGACATGATTTTGTCAAAAGACAATTCGCATTATATGGACTTACCGGGCATTTCTGTACTGGTTGGTGGTATGTGGATAATGAACCTGTCGTACTGGGGCTTTAACCAGTACATCATTCAGCGTACATTGGCGGCAAAGAGTGTGCAAGAAGCCCAAAAAGGTATCGCGTTTGCGGCATTCCTTAAGTTACTTATGCCGTTAATTGTGGTGTTGCCTGGCATAGCTGCGGTACTAATTGTGCCTGACCTAGCTAAGCCTGACCAAGCTTACCCAAGCTTGATGACGCTAATGCCTGTGGGCCTTAAAGGTATTATTTTTGCCGCGCTTGTGGCGGCAATTGTGTCATCACTAGCCTCAATGACAAACAGCGTGTCTACTATCTTTACTATGGACCTTTATAAAGATAAGCGCCCTAACGAGTCGCAGCAACATTACGTTAAAGTAGGACGAATTGTAAGCTTGATAGCGCTTATCATAGCAATGGTGGTGGCTAAACCACTTTTAGGCAATTTCGATCAAGCATTCCAATACATTCAAGAGTTTACCGGTTTCTTTACTCCAGGTATCTGCGCGCTGTTCGTATTGGGTATGTTCTGGAAGAAAACCACGGCAAACGGTGGCCTGCTTGCAGCGTTAGGTTCATTTTTATTAAGCATTGTGTTTAGACAGTTCTGGCCTGAATTGCCGTTTATCGACCGTGTTGGGCTCGTATTCCTGCTTTGTGTTGCTTTAGCTGTGGTTGTTTCTCTGCTAGAGAAGAAAGGCATTAGTGAAAATGCGGTTGACCTGAATGAAGTGCGGTTCAAAACCACAAGTGGGTTTAACGTAGCGTCAATCGCCGTAGTGATTTTGACCGCAGCGTTTTATATTACGTGGTGGTAGCAAGTATAAGAGGGCGTTTCTAATCTTAACGCCCTAACTAAGCTCTGCTCAAAACAACGCGAAAGTTCAGAAGACGCTGACAACAAATTTTGTTAAGTTCTAGAACGTGTTGCAGTTAGTGAGGTAAACGTGAGGCGAAAAATTTCAAATTTCCCACATAAAATACGATATACTAACCGGCTAATATTCGATGAACTTTCGCGCTTGCTGATGTCTTAGTTAATGAAGACATCAGCAAGCCACTAAAAACGTTACAGGAGACATCAATGGCAACGAAAGGCGTTAATAAGGTTATTCTTGTTGGAAACCTTGGCAATGATCCTGAAGTTAGATACATGCCTAACGGAAACGCCGTTGCGAACTTAAGCCTAGCAACTAGCGAAAGCTGGAAAGACCAACAAGGTCAGGTTCAAGAGCGCACTGAGTGGCACCGCCTTACAATGTACCGTCGCTTAGCAGAAATTGCCGGAGAGTACCTGAAAAAGGGCTCGCAGATTTACGTTGAAGGTAAACTGCAAACGCGCAAGTGGCAAGATCAGCAAGGTCAGGATAGGTACACTACCGAAATTATCGTAGACCAAATGCAAATGCTTGGCGGTCGCGGCGGTGAAGGCGGTGGTGGTAACGGTGGTTACCAACGTCCTCAAAACAACCAAGGTGGTTACAACCAAGCACCAGCGCAGGGCGGTTATAACCAAGCGCAACAGCAAGGCGGTGGTCAACAAGGTGGTTACAATCAAAACCAAGGTGGCGGCTATAATCAAGCGCCTCAAGGTGGTAACCAAGGTCAGCCTAAGAACCCACCAATGGCCGAGCCAGACTTTGACTTCGACGACGACATTCCGTTCTAGCTTACGTATAAATTAAAAGTGTAGATAAAACCCACTTTTGACCCTAAATACTATTTAAACCCAGTGTAAAAGCTGGGTTTTTTGTTTTTTATTCTCGCTCTTTTTTTGCTGTACTAAAGCAAGGGCTGAATATGTAAAAAAACTCCTGCAAATCTCTTTTGATCTGTATTCACTAGGTTTTAGCAAACAATTACTAGAGCCGCTAATCAAGTTAATATCGCAAGTTCAACGCCGGATGTCCAAAAGCCAAGTAATTCCTTTAAAAAAGAAAGTTCTTGCATAGGATTGCTTCGCTGGTGTCTTTTAGACTATTGTTTTAAATCTCAGCGTAACAATTGGCTCCCTATTCAAAAACATAATGGAATAGTTCAACAAAACAAAAAGGATTTGTAATGGAACGATACATACTTTTAGCTTCCTTGCTATTACTTTCATTTTCAGCTTCGGCATCAAATTTACTCGATCATGAGCTCGTTAAAAACGAGAGAAGCTGCTTTAGCTGGATATTTTCCGACTATAGTTCTTGGCGCAATCAAATGAAAAAGAAATACGAGAAAAGCGCAAAGACCGAAGAGGCCGTAAATAGAAAACTTGCATGGTTTGATTCAATGTTTACGCAAGAAAAATATGACCTTTATAAGAGTAATTTAGACTGCAGCACATTTGAATATGAAGTCGATTCTCTCATGGTTAAAGGGTATGTTATCAAACCAAAGGAGGCTGATAAAAAACTCCCTGTACTTGTTTATAATCGAGGTGGAAATGGTAATTTTGGCGGTGTAGTTTTCGGCTCAATGATGCATAACTTATTCCCTATTGCACAAGAGGGCTTTGTTGTCGTCGGAAGTCAATATAGAGGAACACATACCAAATTTGATACGTTAGATGAGTTTGGTGGGGAAGATGTTAAAGACGTTACTGCCTTATTAGACTTGATACCTTCGATAAGTGGAGCTGACTCAAATAGGGTTGGAATGTATGGTGCGAGCCGAGGAGGTATGCAAACACATTTAGCGCTGAAGCATAGTAATAACATTAAAGCTATCGCTACCATTGCTGGAAATACGGATCTAGCTAAAGGATTAACCTATCGTCCAGAGATGGAAAAAGTATATAAAAAGCGAATTCCCAACTACCTAGAAAATAAGCAGCAAGAATTAGATAGAAGATCGGTACTAAAGTGGGTGGATGAATTATCACCAAATGTGCCAATTTTACTTTTACACGGTACAGCTGATAAGCGGGTTTCCGTTAAGCATTCCGAAGACTTCGCCTCTGAATTAGTTAAATATAATATCCCTCATAAGCTGGTATTGTACCCTAACGACAATCATGGACTTTTTAAAAATAAAGAAGCGGTTAATAACGAACTCGTGAGCTGGTTCCGTAAGCACCTATAACTGTACACTAGTGAGCTGGTCGCGGCTTTTGGATGTTACTTTCCTAAAGCCTGTGTTTCCTGCTAGCAGGCTAATTGAAAGCAGTACAGTCAGCACTAGGGTGGTTGTAGCAAGTCGCACTTTTATTTGAGGACTGCAAATGAAACTGAAATTCTTAGATTAATAAGTGATTGTTCAAGGAAGCGTCATAAATTGAAAAAGTAATACGTTTCACCTTTTCAATCATTGCTTCTTATTGTTTCTAATTACCATTATAAATAGCGCATATCTTGCTCCTCACTCGTTAAAAGGTATTATTATTTTATTAACTAATTAGAAAAATGCCTATCACCATGAAAACGTTATCCCTACTTGCTAGTACCATCGCTTTGGTTTCAGCAGCTGCCATCGTTTCACCCACAGTATCAGCTGCTCAAAATCTGTATAAACCTTTTCCTGCCGACGTGATGCCGTCGCTCAGTGAGAAAGGTACACATACAGTTGGCGTAAAAACTATTGAAGCCACGTATCCTGAAAAAGTAAAAGATATTGCTGGAAATGATGTCGAGCGTAAGTTGACACTAGAGGTCTGGTATCCAGCTTCAAGTGCTGCTGAGACGGCAACGTATGTGAATGAAACACGAAGTGGTCAAGTATTTGAAATTGAGGGAGATGCAAGCCGCGATGCGCCCATTGCTGCAGCAGAATCTGGTTACCCGGTGGTGGTTATATCTCACGGGTATACTGGCTATCGCACGCTTATGTATTATTTAGGTGAACACCTTGCGTCTCACGGCTATGTAGTAGCAGCAGTCGACCACACAGATTCTACGAATAAAGATGTTAATTTTGCAGAAAACCCATATTCAGGTTTTCCAAGCACATTACTAAACCGCTCACGAGACCAAGTACTTACTTTAAACAGCATCAGCGAAAACGAATTTTTCAAAGAGAGTGTTGACGCAAGTAAAGCAGGGGTAATTGGTTATTCAATGGGAGGCTATGGCGCGGTAAGTACAGTCGGTGGTTGCTATGCATTTAACGATCAAACAGCAGCAACCTTTACCGGTACACAAGACCCTAAAGTGGCAGCCCTTGTTAAAGACGCGCTAAATACATGCGCTGGTGGCGAAGAAAGTAGCAAAGATGTGCTGCCAGCTTGGAAAGCAGCGCTAGCGCTTGCCCCATGGGGCGGGCAACATCAGCTTTTTGACGTTGAATCACTTAACAATATCAAGGTACCTGTTCTTTATGTGGCGGGTGATAACGACGATATTTCTGGTTACGATGGTATTAAATGGTTATTCGAAAATACCGGCAGTGAAGGTTCTAAGCTACTTACCGTTAAAAATGCGCGTCATAATGTCGCACCTCACCCCGCCCCGAAAGAAGCCTATGGCAGCGAGTTTGATTTGGGCAGCTACATTGAACCTGCGTGGGAAGTGCAAAAGCTGAATGGTATCAACGAGCACTTCGCGTTAGCGCTTATGAATTGTCATGTGAAAGGTTTAGAAGATGATTGTAAATACCTGAACGTGAGCGGCAGTAGTGCCCAAGTACCCGTAGACGGTAAGAAGCCAGAGCCTTGGAAGGGATTCGACGACCGATGGGCATTGGGTCTAGAGATGGACAGCAAATAAAAGTTTGAAAAGGGTGCTTCGGCATCCTTTTTTAATTTTGTTACATATTTATTTTCTATCGTAACGCATAGTGGCGTAATGTAAGTCTGCTTCTATCAATCATTGATAGTAAAAAGCGCTTTAAAGCGGTATTTCTGGCTAGCCATAAACTAAACCATAAGGAAGTGAAAATGCGTAAATCTACTGTGTCAGCACTATGTGTGTGTTCTATTTTGTTAATGCCAGCAGCGGCTATTACCCAAAGCCATGCAGCAGCACAAGACGTTGCTACAGCGAACGCCGATGAGGTAGCAACGTTAAAGGCCTACTTCAAACAAGGCGACTTTAAATACGTTGTAGAATCCCTCGAAGCCGTTAAAGGCAAATCGCCAGAACAGCACAACATGCTTATTTCTGCCCTGATGAACATAGATTTAGACGATGCCGAGGAGGCAGCAGAGCAGTTTATTCAGGATTACAGTGATAACTATAAGGCTTACCATACACACGCAAGCGTGATGGGAGCCCAAGCCTCAAGTAGTATATTTTCAGCCCTAGGCTATGCGAAAAAAGCAAAAGAGAGTTTAGAAAAAGCAGTGGAAATCGCCCCAGAAGAGGTTGCTGTTTACCAAGCCTTAATGCAGTTTCACTTAATGGCTCCTTCTATTGCAGGAGGGGACATGGATGAAGCCATGACACTTGCGCAAACAATTTCAAAACTAGATGCTACCGAAGGTCGGTTTGCCTTAGCTAAGGTTTATTTGGAGAAAGATAACCAGGCAGAAGCAGAGGCGATCTTTGCCTCTTTAATTGAAGATGATAGTACCCAAATTCGCGCTAGGGTTGAGCTAGGTAGTTTCTATTTAGGTAATGAGCAGTACGCGGCATCTTACGATACTTTGTTGCCTTTATCAGATACAGATGTGGCTGCAGTTTCGAAAGCGGATACTGAGGCTTGGGATACTTATCAAAAGCGTAAAGCCAGTCTTATGTATGGAAAGTATCGCTTAGGGCAAGTTGCTGTTGAAAGTGGCGAGTACACAACTTCAGGTATAAACGCGCTAAAAAGCTATTTGGAGGACTACCAGATTGCGACCATTGATACTGAAGGTCTACCAGCAGCTAATTGGGCTCAGCTACGCTTAGCTGAACTTCTTCTTAATGCAGATAAGGTAAATGAAGCGCAAAACCTTGTTGAGGGAATAAAAGAAGAGAAAGATGAACGTTTTGCTAAGACACTCAAAAAAATCAAAAAGGCACTAAAAAAGCGAGCGGCGGTGTAATACCGCGTAGCTCGCTTACTCTAATTTTCCTTAGGCAGAGCTTAGAAAGCCATAGCGTTTAGAAAACTACAGGGCTTTAACAGTATAAATTAAGGCTGTTTGTGGGAAGAGTACCGGCAGCTGCATACCGTATTTCATCAAGACTTCGCCTGAGAACACTTGCCCTTCAGTTTGCTGCAAAATTGAAGGAGTGTATTCTTTCAGCTTTTCAGGCCACACACGCTCAATGGAGTATTGCTTGTTAGCGTCAAGCCCTGCGAAGTAGAAACGGTTAGGCGTAGTGCGTACGGTTTCTGTAACACTGTTATATGCAAAAATACCCTCCTGCTTGTCTTTCGACACATAACCAAATTTCACATTCATGCCGTCGTCATCCATGCGGAATAGATCGCCGCCGTGAGTAATATGACGATATTTCTTATAAAGCGAAATGGCGTCTGTTAGCACGCTTTGCTCGTGGTCTGTCAGTTCACGCGGGTCCATTTCTATACCCATATGGCCAAATAAGGCTACTGCAGAACGAATTTCAATAGGTAAGTTACGACCTGTAATATGGCAGTCACGCGGACCTACGTGGGCGCCCATTACTTCAGATGGGAAGAAGTAAGAGCAACCGCGCTGAATATATAAGCGGTCTAGTGCATCGTTAGAGTCTGACGTCCAGAAGCGATCTGTGTGTGGCAATATGCCTAAATCTACACGTCCGCCGCCTGAGCAACAGCTTTCTATTTCAATGCCTGGCTTGGCCGCTTTTACACGGTCAATCAAGCCGTAAAGCGCTGCCATTTGGCCGTGCATTGCCGGTTTGCCTTGAAGGTTACCTGGGTGGTTTACGTCGCGGTTCATGTCCCATTTGATGTAGCTAATTTTTGGATAGGCTTTGAGTACATCAGTAATAACTTTATACAGGTACTCAACCACTTCTGGGTTGGTTAAATCCAGTACGTATTGGTTTCTAAACGGCACATGAGGGTTGTTTTCAGTTTGTAAAGCCCATTCGGGATGCGCGCGATATAAGTCGCTATCTGGGTTAACCATTTCTGGCTCAAACCAAATGCCGAATTCCATGCCAAGACCAGTAACATGGTCAATTAACCCGTCTAGTCCTTCAGGGTAGATGGCTTCATCTACAAACCAGTCACCAAGCCCAGCTTTGTCGTTTCTGCGGCCTTTGAACCAACCATCGTCTAAAACGAAGCGCTCAATACCTAGCGGTGCTACCTTGTCAGCCAAGGCTTTAAGTTCGTCTTCGTTATGATCGAAATAAATGCCTTCCCACGTGTTGTAGTGAACTGGGCGAGGCTTAGATTCAGCGCTATGGTTTAGCACGTTGCTACGTATAAAATTGTGGAACTGCTGCGATAGGGATGAGAAACCTTCACAGCCATAGCCGGTATAAAGCACCGGAGATGTGTAGCTGTCCCCTGCATCAAGTACCACTTCACCAGGAAACAGTAATTCACCGAACTGAACATAACTTCTGCCATCAGCCATGAGTTCGGCGCGAAGCTTATGGTTTGCTGAAGCGCCAAGGTGGTAACCAAAGCACTCACCGTTAAGCTCGCCTGTTCCATCTGGAAATGCAATTAAACCGGGAAAAGTATCGTGAGAGGTTTTGCCTCGACGGTTTTCACGCACGTAGCTGCCAAAGAATAAGTCGTGATCTTTGGTTTGGAATTCAGCAGACCAACGACCTTCGAATGTTTTGATTTTACTAACCGTTGTAGGAAGTGGAAGGTTAGCAGCATTCAGGTAATTGAGGTTCAGTGCACTGCTGCCGGTGTTTTCTACACGAGAAACATATTTTACAACGCTGGTCGCGGTATCAAGCTCTACATTTGTAATAAGGCGCATACCGCGATGCGCATCTTCAGCAATAAAGGCAACCGATTGAGCGTCTTGATTTATCTCTACTAAGCAAAAGCCCGCTGACCATTGGTCAGCATCACCGGAAACTTCAAGGCCTGGCTGACCTGTCCAACCTTCACCATGGGTTGGTACTAAAGTAATTGGTGGCTCTATTACTGGCGCACACTTAGCTTCTTGGCGTGTATTTAAAACGCTAAGCATTTCAGGCGTTGTGCTGTCACTTAATGGCGCACCATAGTAAATGACTTTTGGCATACGACCCTGACAGTCGAATATTAAGGTGACTTTTTCGTTCGACAGGCGTACGAATTGAGAAAGTGACGACATAAAAACCTCAGCGTTAATAAAACGTAAATTAGGTGGTGATACAACTTTTTTACAACGTAAGTAGTGACTTCTTACGGCATAATTTCGCATATTAAATCACGTTCACTATACCTATTCTACAATTTTAGGGTAAACGTTTTACTTTCAATGGTAGTCTGCATTGCGAAGGAAATGAAGTCTGACCAATAGTTGTAAAATATAGACGATATTAATTGTTAAAAACAAAAAAGGATGTCAAAAGACATCCTTTTTCGACATGTAACTAATTTGTTAGGCTTCTTTCTTGTAAAGTTCTAACGAAAACTCTGCCTTTTGGCTAAACACCAAGCGGTTCACAATAAGAGCAAAGGCGACACAGCCAATAAGAGTTGCGAACATTAGGTGGATGTAATGAAGTCCAAATGGTGCATACAGAGGTGAAGCTTCAAAGCTCATTAATGCGTAAATTGAAACGCCGAACAACACTGCACCAATGGCCGCGAATGCATGCACGTTTCTAAACAGTAAGCCTACGATGAATACCGAAAGAATAGGCATACTTAAAAGGCCGTAAAGCTTCTGGACTAGGTTAATAATACTATCAGCTTGTTGGTATACGGGGATTAGCGCAAGCGATACTAAGCACAACAAAATAGTAACGTAGCCGCTTAACTTAGGTACGTTAGGTGTTTTGTTGATATAGCTTTCATGAATGTCGCACACGTAAAGCGCAGTAGCAGAGTTCAGGTTACTGTTAAACGTGGTTAATACCGCAGCTGCCATGGCCGCTGCGAATACGCCAGAAAGCCAATCAGGCAATACCGTTGCAACAATTTTTCCGTAAGCACTATCACCAATATCACCAAATAGTTTGTACGAAACGATACCTGGAATAACAATAATGGCAGGTACAATCAGCAAGCGGATACCGGCCGCAGCGAATACGCCTTTTTGCGCTTCTTTCAAAGAAGGTGCCGCCATTGCGCGTTGCGTAATAACTTGGTTAGTACCCCAGTAAAACATTTGGATAAAGATCATCCCGGTAAGCAAGGTATGCCAAGGGATTGGAGACTCATCATCGCCAATTAACGTAAGGCGCTCTTGCGGAATGCCGTCAAAGTTATAGTCGATGGCTTGAAGCGCCAGAATAACCACCAATACGGCCATGGTTAAAAGAAGTACGCCCGAGTAGGTATCAGACACCGCTACTGCGCGAAGACCGCCGAAGATGGCATATAAAGCACCGACAATAACGAAGATAACTGCAATGTACATAAGCGGCAGCTCAACGTTAAACATAGACTGCATGAACAACGAGCCCGAATAAATTACCGCTGGGCAGAAAATGAGTGCACTACCCGCGAAAAACAAAGCACTGATTACCGCTCGGATATGCTTGTCGTGATAGCGCTGCTCTAGAAGTTCTGTTGTCGTTGTACACTTGAACTTGTAATACACAGGCAGAAATACTTTTGCCAGTACGAAAAGTCCTACAACGGCTGCTAGTTCCCATAGGGCTAACAAGGCCATTTGGTTACCGTTCATACCTACTAGTTGGTCGGTACTTAGGTTGGTGAGCGTGATACTACCTGCAACGAAATACCAAGCTAGACCTCCGCCTGCAAGAAAGTATTCGCGGTTTTGGTTTTGGGCATTTCTATTTTGTCCGCGGCAACTTAAATAGGTAAGAAAACCAATTAAAGCAGTCACAAAGACAAAAACAGACACCTGAATAGTGCTGGAAAACATGTTTTACTCCTAAGGGACAGTTATGACTTGCTGGTTTCGAACTTAATGTTGTTTACAGCGCGATCAGGGAATTTAGTGTTATGAAGACGGATAACGCGGTTCACTTGCAAAATAGAACCAAGAATATTGAAAAGCACGTTGAGCAGGCCCTTTTGATTTAAACTAGCCAGTTCTTCGCCCGTAAGGTTTTGCAAGCGTTGTTCATTCACCGTAGCTAGCCCGCCTACGCGCTGATTGGTGTTGTCTTTGTACTCTATAATCAAGTCAACAGTATGAATGAGTCCCATCTCGCTAATTTGATTCATCATTACAGCGGTTTGTTGCATGGCGGTAACGCGCTCATCTAGCAATTTCTTTTTATTATCTAAGTACGCAGTAGGGCGCTTGGAAGGCAAAAAGAGTGCTTCACCGTTTTGAGAAGAAACAGCTGGCGAGTCGACATCAACTAAAACTTCTTGCTGCTGAGCATCATTTCCCAATCGTACGATAAAAGGTAAGGTGCGAAGACTAAGCGGTGCATAGTGACCAAGCCATGTACCTTGTGTTTCAAACACGTTTTCTTGAGGAGCTAGGCCGCACAGGGCCGATATTGTCCAATACTGTGCTTCAGTAGATTTACTGAAAAACAGAGGGAAGTCGCTAGATGCTTGAACGGCTTCCTTTATCTCAATGTTGAGAAGATGAAATTTCGAATAAGTACTAGCAAGCTTGCTCTCATCAATAGTAAGAGCGCTGTGGGTATCAGCCGATAAGGTTTCAAATGTTGGCATATTATAGTTCTCGTTAGCTTGCCAACCACTGCTCAATGTAGTCGCGGTGATTAGGTAAGCTGCTTAGTTTTTGCTGCGTGATTAGCTGATTTTGTTGAATCACTTTATCAGCTAGGTCACGTTCGTTGTAGAAATGAGACTGCAAAGAAAAGTCTGGAGAAAATCCCATTCCATATAGTACGTACTGATAGCTGGCGGCAGGAAAAAGCTCTATTGCCGCTGAAAAATCAGCAATTTGAGGGCCGCGATACTTCCAAATTTCCAAATCTTCTCTTAAAGAGTCGGGGATAGAAGTCGCATCGCGATTGGCAACCCAGTAAGGTTCACTGCGTTGATTGAAAATATAATGGAGTTTCAAAAAGTCGATAATGCGCTGCCAGCGATAGTTCATTTGCTTGTTAAAGCGCTGGCTAACGATAGGCATCGCTGATTCTGGCAGCGGCATTTGCTCTGCAATATAACGCGCTGAAATCTCAATAAGCATAAGGGCCGTTGCCTCTAATGGCTCTACGAAGCCTGCTGAAAGGCCTACAGCAATACAATTTCCTTTCCAAATGCGCTTCTTATAACCAGAGCTAAAGCGAATTGTGCGAGCTTTTAGGTCTCCGTGCTTATCCCCCACGTACTGACGTAGCACTTCTTCAGCCCGTTCATCGGTGGTAAATTCGGTGGAGTAAACATGGCCTACACCTCTTCGAGACGATAAACCAATATCCCAAATCCAGCCTGCTTCTTGCGCTGTTGCTTGGGTGTAAGGCTTTATTTCGAAGTCTTCTTCGTGAGGTACATGAAGGGCAAGGGCTGAGTTATTAAATAGCACGTCGTCTGTAGAAACTACGCTTTCACCGAGGGTTTCGCCAAGCAATAGCGAGCGGAAACCTGAACAATCGACAAATAAATCAGCTTTCAAAACCATGCCGTTGTTAAGGGTAATGCTTTCAATATGTTCGTTTGAGATTGTAGCTACGTCTTCTACAGTAGCGACAATGTGTTTAACGCCTAGCTCCGTCTTACTGAAATCTCGTAACATGTCAGCGAATGCACCCGCATCCAGATGATAAGCGTAGTTAGACTGTGCGCTGCTGTATTCCTGCTCATTAAGCGTACGAGGCGCCATATTACGCTCACACACATGCTGCTGAAAGTTAGTGGCGTTGGCAAAATTTGCTATATCGCCTACATAGGGGGCCATCTCAACACGACCATAACCTAGCGGAACGGTAAACGGGTGGTAATAGAAGTCACCGTCGCCATTTACCCAATTAACAAACTTTCCGCCTTGCTTGAATGCAGCGCTACAGCGTCTAAATACTTCTTTTTCAGACAGGCCAATATCTTTCAGCGTGTTGCGCATTGTTGGCCACGTTCCTTCACCTACGCCGACAGTAGGAATGTCACTGGACTCGACCAAAGTGATGTCTAAGCCACATTCACCCATTGCTACCTTGTGTTTAGCTGCGACGATAGCGGCTGTAAGCCAGCCGGCAGTGCCGCCACCTACGATGACAATACGCTGTTTTTGAGATGTATTAGATGAATGGTTCATGAAACAACACTGCTTAAATGAAATTATGACTGCTTACTACATTTATCCATAAACGTACTCGTTTTGCCAATAGGCTTATGGATAAATGGCAGGGTATTACCCCTGCCAGAACACTCACAAATCTTAGAATGAGCCTCGGATACCTACAGAGTAGCGAGCACCATTGTCTTCAATTGAGTAAATTTGGTCTGGGAAGCGACCTACTTGCGTAAGCTCTTCTTCCGTTACGTTAATACCTTCAACAAATACCGTAAGGTGCTCGTTGATGTCGTAACTTGCACTTACATCCCACTGACCGTAGGTTTCAGTAGTAATTGGCTCGCCTGTAGCGCCACCAACTTCAGTGTTATCTAGTGCAAATAGGAACGACTCACGGTTGTTAAACGCTACACGTGCCTGGAATGCATCGCGCTCGTAGAAAACGATAAGGTTTTGTGAATCACCAAGACCAGCTAGTGCAAATGTCTGCGTTGTATCACCAGACACTTCCGCATCACTGTTAACTACAGTCGCGTTAGCGGTTACACCAAAGCCGTTATCCCATACGTGGGTAATCGCTACTTCGTAGCCATTAACTGTCGCCGTTTCGCCGTTTTGAGGGCGGGTAACAGTATAAACTTCACTTGCACCATTGAGCTCTTCTGTGTCAGCCACTACGTCGCGATCAGGGTCTTGTGGGTCAAGCGATACGCCCACCGCACAATCTTCAGCCGCACAGCGATAGTCATTCGGCAAACGGTTAGTCATGGTATAAGTTTCATCGCCAGAAAGCGTAACAATGAAGTCTTCTACTTCTTTGCTAAACACTGCAAACGAGAACACAGAATCGTCGCTGTAATACCACTCAAATGATAGATCCCAGTTTTCAGCGCTAAATGGCTTAAGGTCAGGGTTACCACCGCTTGCCTGTAGGTTTTGACGACGAGGCTCGTTGAAAGTGGTCGCTGGAGACATCTGAGACATAGTAGGACGTGTCAAAGAGTCGTAGCGAGAGAAGCGAACAATCATATCTTCTTGTACTTCTAGCTTAACGTTCAGGCTAGGTAGAAGGTTTGCGTATGAAGATGAACCTGTGATGTTTTCTGCTGGAGCGAAAACATTCGAGAACAAGGTTAAGTCAGTTGTAGGAACAACGTCAGCGATAAGTGCTTGTACGGCAGAAACTGAAACACTGGTTTCTTCGTAACGGGCACCGAAGTTCATGGTTAACGGCATATCACCGATGTCATAACCAAATTCGAAGTTAGCGTAAAGCGCGGTTACGTCTTCTTCGATGTTGTAATAGTTAGGCTGAAGGGTTGGTACTACTGGCGCACCTTGAGAAGCAAGGTAATCTAGGTATGCATCGCCATCGTACGTGTACCAAGTGTCAATCAGACCGCTGAAGAAGTTGTTCGCGGTGAACGGACGAATGTTCAGTTCATCGATTGGCGCTGCTGTGCCATAACCACAGAATGCACATTGTGACGCAAACTCTTGGAAAACGAACTTCTCACGCTCTGAACGCAAAATACCGAAGTCAACTTTACGGAAAACGTCAGAGTCAGCAAGGTAAGTGAAGTCAGCTTTGTATTCTGTTACTTCGTCTTCAGACGCAACAACGTTACCTAAGTCGTTATAGTGAAGGCGGTTAAGCGAAATATCAGGTAATTGACCATTGCCGAAACCGTCGTGAATTACAGTAGGTGTACCACCTGTGCTGTCAAACTCGTAGTTGTTGATAATACCCACAACGTTAAAGCGACCTTCGCCAGCAACGTCGTTTTCCGCTTCAGATGTTGAAACATCGAAGGTTGCTGAAAGGGCGTCAGTTACCTGCCAATCAACATTTAAACCGAACCCTTTGTTAGTTACATCACGTACACCACGGGTTGATGAAACGAAGTCAGATGCCGGGTTACCGCTACCTTGGTGTAAGTCAATTTCCTGAGTAAATTGAACAGCTGTACCAAACTCAGAAATAGTGGCAGAGCCTACGCGGTCTGGTTCAAACCATGATGCAAGGTCAGTAACCTGTGAATCAACTTCAAACTTAGAGATAAAACCGTCTAGGGTAATGGTTACATCATCAGATGGCGCAAACTGCGCAACAAGCGATGCATTAGTACGGGTTCTGTCTTGCTGGTCTACAACTTGGTCCCAGTTACGTGGTAAATAAACATCAGTAGCAATAATCTCAGCCGTTTCGCCATCGCCACGGTTTGAAAGTGTTAAACCTGGACGCCAACCTGCTGTTTGAATACGGTTAATTTGAACTTGGCGCTCTTGATGAGATACCGCAAGTAGCAAACCAAATTTATCGTCAGCAAATGTGTTGCTAACTAAGAAAGAGGCTTGTGGAGACGTTTCTTCTGAAAGGGTTTCATACACACCTTTCACGCTTCCTACTGCTTGGAAACCGTCATAGTCGAACGGACGAGCAGTTGATACGTTGATGGTAGAGCCGATGCCACCAGATTGAAGGTTGGCAACGCCACTTTTGTAGATATTTGCACCAGTAATTTGGTCGGCAGCAAGTACGTCGAAGTTAAATGCGCGGCCAGCGTCGTCAGTAGCAAGCTGGCGACCGTTTACAAGTACAGTGTTAAACTGTGGGCCGAAACCACGAACTGTAACTTTTTGGCCTTCACCACCGTTACGGTCGATAGAAACACCAGTGATACGCTGAAGTGATTCAGCAACGTTTAAATCTGGGAATTTTCCTAAATCTTCCGCTGCAATACCGTCTGAAACAGCAAGGTTTTCTTTCTTGTCAGACATTGCTCGTTTCAAGCTGCTTACAATGCCGCGGACTTCAATAACTTCAACAGGTGCATCGTTTACATTCTGCGTATCAGCGTCTTGTGAAAATGCAACCGGTGCGTGTAGGGCAGAGGCGATAGCAACACCTAAAAGTGAGCGTTTCGCGATAGGGCCTAACTGTGATGTGTTAATTTTGTGTGTCACTGTGTTTTCTCCGTGAGTAGGCTACGTTTTAACGTACTTTGCACTTAAATTACGTTTTTAGTATGTGCGGATCAAGCTTATTAACATTACTTTTACACATTTAACGTTATATTTCTTCGCTTATTATTTGTAACTTTATGAAAAATATAACATTTATTATCTAAGGTAAAAGGTGAAACGTTTACCTTAGATCCAATACTAGCACAAAATGACAATGTAATTACAATGTTATAAAAAATTTTTTTGTATAAAAAAAGTGCGGTGTATTACCGCACTTTATTAACAATAAGAAATGTAAGAGAAAATTAGCTACAGCGGATACGGTCTACAGCAGCTTTCCAGCCGTCATAAGCTTGATCGCGTTCATGTTTGGATAAACGCGGAGTGAAAACGCTATCACTCTTCCAACACTGGGTTAAATCATCGATACTATTGAATACGCCCGCCTGTAATCCTGCAAGAAACGCAGCACCTAGCGCAGTAGTTTCAGTGATTTCAGGGCGTTCTACTTCGGCCCCTAAGATGTCTGATAAGAAGCCCATTACCCAATCGTTACGCGACATACCACCATCTACCCGAATGGTAGTGGGGCGTGCTCCGTCGCTTTCCATTGCTTTTTGAAGGTCCTTGGTTTGATAGCAAACCGATTGAAGGCCCGCCGCGACAATTTCGCTGATCCCGGTATCTCGGGTTAGGCCTAAAATGGCGCCTCGAGCATCTGGGTCCCAATAAGGCGCACCCAAGCCTGTGAATGCAGGAACTAAAAATACGCCGTTATCTCGTCTTGCCCTCTGTGCTAATGCTTCTGTCTCAGCAGCATCATCAATTAATTTAAGCCCATCGCGCAGCCACTGAACGGTTGCGCCGGCCATGAATATGCTGCCTTCAAGCGCATAAGTAGTTTTACCGTCTAGTCGATAACCGACTGTCGTAAGTAATCGATTTTTCGACTGAAGCGGTGCGTCGCCAGTATTAAGGATCATAAAGCAACCGGTACCATAAGTACTTTTAGCCATGCCTTTTTCGAAACAAGCTTGACCAACTAATGCAGCTTGTTGATCTCCAGCAACACCTTGTATAGGAATGGCGGTACCAATAATATCGTCTTTAATTACGCCGAAATCAGCGGCACAGTCCATTACCTCAGGCAGCATTGAGGATGGGATATTGAATTTTTCTAATAGTTTTTCATCCCACTGTTGATTGTGTATATCAAACAGCATGGTTCTAGACGCATTTGTGGCATCAGTTTTATGTGATTCACCATCCGTTAAGCGCCAAATCAAATACGTATCCACGGTACCAAACAGAAGCTCGCCGTTTTCTGCTTTCTCTCGGGCGCCTTCGACGTTATCTAGTATCCATGCAACTTTCGTTGCTGAGAAGTAAGGATCAAGTAAAAGCCCTGTCGACTCTGTTATGTACGAAACGAATTCTTCGTCTTCGCTAAAATCTCGGCAATATTGCGCTGTACGTCTGTCTTGCCAAACGATTGCAGGGTAGACAGGCTTTCCTGATTGTTTATCCCAAACTAGCGTGGTTTCGCGCTGATTTGTGATTCCAATAGCGGCGATGTCAGACGGGGTTACGCTACACTTATCAAAAACTTCCTTCAGGGTAGCGACAACGCTTTCCCAAATTTCTTCCGGGTCGTGTTCAACCCAGCCATCTTTAGGGTACTTTTGAGAAAACTCCTGTTGAGCGATGGCCTCTATACTGCCTTTTGCAGAGAAAATAATGCTGCGAGAGCTTGTTGTGCCTTGATCAATGGCAAGAATATGTTGTCCCATAAGGTCACTCCTGAAGATAATTTTCATAGAGTTTGCATCATTTACAGGTGTTTAACAATGCCATATTTTCGAAAACGAACATTTGCTTTTCGTTTTATCGCGTGAAGTTTGTTATTAAGCACGTATAATTATTGTCGATTTTACTTTTGAGGATGTGTGATGAACCAAACGCAAAGACACGAAAAAATTGTTGGGTTAATAAAGCAACATGGTTTTATGTCTATTGATGATTTGGTTAGTGCTTGTGAAGTGACGCCACAGACCATTCGAAGAGATTTAAATCAGCTGGCTGAAAACGGTGTAGTCAGTCGTTATCACGGTGGCGCTGGATTAAACAGAAGTTGGGAAAATACACCGTATCAAGAACGTAAAACACAAAACAGTGAAGTAAAAGAAAAAATTGCTGAGGCTGTTGCGGCGATGATACCCGATGGTGCGTCCTTATTCATTAATATTGGAACTACGACTGAGCTTATCGCTACTAAGCTGCTAAATCATAAAAATCTACATGTAGTAACAAACAACATTCATGTAGCGACAATCCTGTCTGCTAAAGAAGACTTCTCGGTGATAATTGCCGCAGGTGAAGTACGGTATCGCGATGGCGGTATTATTGGTGAAGCAACCTGTGACTTTATAAGTCAGTTTCGCATGGACTACGGCATCATCGGTATAAGTGGTATAAGTTCAGATGGCGCGTTATTAGACTTTGACTTCAGAGAAGTGAAAGTTTCACAAGCTATTTTAGAGCATACTCAACACGTCATCCTTGCTGCCGACTACAGTAAATTTGAACGCCGCGCTATGGTTGAACAGGGCCATATATCACAAGTCGACTGTTTAGTTTGTGACAAAACACCACCGCCAAGCATAGGCAAAATTATAAAAGAAAATAACATTACTTTTGTAAAAGCATAACTATAAGTTGTCTTACTCATTTATCGTCACAATCACAGATTTGTCATAATTCTGCACTAGCCTTATCACTCGATAATGTTGTGTGTTGCTGCATTGCTAACTAATCCTTGCACATGGTTTTGTATTGATTCACTCGTCTAGTTGTACTTACAGATATGCGGTTAAGCGCATATAGATTAGCTAAACCCTTTATTCTTCCTTTGCGTTATTTACCAGCAAGTTAACGCATAACTGGGTTCATTTAACTTTCTTTAATGTTCGATAATGTTCGTTTTGTGTTGACATGTTTTCCTTTTGGTTGTCAAATAGCCAACAACTAGATAAAGCAAATGTGAATACGAGCAGGGGCAAACTATGAGTCACAGCAATGAATCTGAAAAAACAGTAGACGTTTTAGTTGTTGGCGGCGGCGTTAACGGTGTTGGCGTAGCGCTGGACGCTGCAGGACGTGGGCTTTCAGTAGCATTATGTGAAAAAGGTGACCTTGCTGGCGCTACATCTTCATCAAGTAGCAAGCTTATTCACGGCGGCCTTAGATATTTAGAACATTACGAGTTCCGTTTAGTAAAAGAAGCATTGGCGGAACGGGAAGTACTGCTTCAAAAAGCCCCTCATATCATGTGGCCCTTGCGCTTTCGCTTGCCGCATCAAAAGCATTTACGCCCAGCGTGGATGATTCGAATTGGCTTGTTCCTTTACGATTCACTGGCGAAACGCAACATGCTACCTCGCTCACGTAAGCTGTCGACAACCAGCGAAAGCCCTTTAGTTAGCGATATTACAACCTGTTTTGAATATTCTGACGGGTGGGTAGACGATGCACGCTTAGTGGTATTGAACGCACTAGCCGCACAAGATCAAGGCGCACAAATTTACACCCGCACTGAATGTGTTAAAGCTGAAAAGCAAGACAACCTGTGGAGTGTTGAGCTTAGAACAGCAAAAGGGAAAACGTTTACAGTAAAAGCGAAGTCTATTGTCAATGCTGCAGGGCCTTGGGCGGTATCCTTCTTAGATCGTTTAGTAAATATTAACAACCCAAATGCTATGCGTATGGTGAAAGGAAGCCACTTCATAGTGCCTAAACTTTACGATACTGATGAAGCATACATACTGCAAAACAAAGACGGGCGTATTGTTTTTGTTATTCCTTATGAAGGGGATTTCTCGCTGGTAGGTACTACTGATGAAGATTTCAAAGGTAATCCGTCAGATGCTGCTATATCGGATGAAGAAACCGAATACTTGATAGATGTGGTAAACACATATTTTAAATCAAAAATCACCTTAAGCGATATCGTTCACTCCTACAGTGGCGTAAGACCTCTACTGGAAGAAAAGAATGCTTCTGCTCAAGAGTTAACGCGAGACTACAAAGTTGAGCTGAAAGGTGAAACAGGAAAGCCAGTGCTGCTCAATATTTTTGGTGGGAAAATAACGACCTACAGAAAATTAGCTGAGCATGCGGTAGACAAACTGACTACATGTTTCCCTAAAGCCAAGAAAGCATGGACTAAAGATGTGCCTTTACCAGGTGGCGCATTCGAAAGCCAAGACAAGCTTGTAAATAAGTTAATTGGTGAGTTCTCGTGGTTGAACAAAGATATTGCTCAACGCTATGCGCGTCAGTATGGCCTTTTAAGCTACAAATTTTTAAAAGGAAAATCGTCAATTGCTGAGATGGGTGAAGACTTTGGCGCAGGTATGTATTGCGCAGAAGTGGACTATCTAATAGAGAGTGAATGGGCATGTACGCTGGAAGATGTAATTTGGCGCAGAACTAAGCATGGGTTGCGTTTAACCAAAGCGCAACAAGAGGTGCTATCGCAATACATCGAACAAAAAGCGCACTCCCTTCATAGCGAGCAACAAGCTATTGACCCAGTGTTGGCAAGTGCGTAAGTTTATTAATTAGATACGACATATATAAAGGGCGTTTCCTCTAATACAACGCCCTTTATTTTCGTATACCCTCGGTCTTATCAATTTGATACTGTTTTTTATAGCTCTTTACACTAACAAGATCTCAAGCTTGAATTAATCGGATTCAATATGAACACGGATGTCATAAAAGAAAGCACAGTGAAAGAAGTTATTTTCATTCGCCATGGAAAGCCACTTTCAGCCCACAATGAGAAAGTGAATGCTGCGGATTATGCAAGCTGGGTGCGTAACTATAATAAATCCCCCTTAGACCCAGCCAGCCAACCAAAACGAAAAATTGATATAACCGGTAGCTACATCGCGGTTAGCCCGCTGTTAAGAGCAAGGTTAACAGCAGCTCAATATGGGGCAACTTCAATTGATGAAGAGCTACCGGAACTAAGAGAAATGGATATACCTTACTACAAGCTGCCTTTCACTTTGCGTAGTTGGCACTGGGTTTTGTTAAGCCGTGCTCTTTGGTTTATGGGAACTAAAGGCCGCTTTGAAAGTTTTAAATTTGCTAAAAAACGGGTTGAAAAACTTTCATTGCATATTAATAAACTTAGCGAAAAACACCCCAGAGTGGTTCTTTTTGGGCATGGGATGACGAACTACTATACGCGAAAAGCGCTAATGAAAAGCGGGTGGCAGCTAAAGCAAAAAGACAGTGATTTCTGGGGCATTACTATTTTGCAAAAAAACGGTTAACCAACAGCCGTACTGCTAATCATCGCTACTTTAAAACGAGCTAGGCTTAAGGTTTCGGTTAATTATTTATACGGACTGGTATTACTTCATATTTCCTCCAAAATGCCGATAAACTAACAACATAACGAAGTTGTTTTCGCAGCTATAGCAATTTCATATTGCCCAAATAGCGACAAACACCACACCAAACAAGGTTTAATACTTCAGTTATAAGCTGAGGAGCCACAGATGAATAAAAATAATAAAGATACCGAGACCACTAAAAACCTTATTAAAGCTTCTATTGCCGTTGTTTTTGCACTCTCGCTAGGCATAGCAATTAACCATTTCCATATTGGCGAAGAAGATACCACTACAAAAGTTTTTGCAGAGCGTTTAGAGACGTTCAAGCGGCATGTGATTTCTTCACATTGGCAATGGCGAGTACGTCAGCCTACCACTATGATAATGCTTATTCACTATGACGACTCTGGCAGCGAAATGAACCGAACGCCAGTTCGTATGAACCACAATGGGTGGCCGACCGCTGATATGTCGGACGCTGGATGTGAAAAAATTTGGTCATCAATAGTGGCATCCCCATTACGTGTCGACGGATTCAAAGTGCATGCACGATACTACGCCGAGCTTGAAACAAGTGAAGATAACTACTGGTGTCGCTTCAGCTTGAGTAGAGGAGCCTACTTCGACTATTACCCCGCAAGCGGTTCGGTAACTGCCTTGGAAGACTAGTAAGGTCTTCATACCATTAACATATTAATATAAATAATTACCTATGTAGGTATTTGGTTTATTTAGATAATTAGTCTACTTTTGAGTTAGCGCCATGTCACAAATTGGCACCTTAAGGTATTGTTGATAACAAGATAATACTCGACACTAACGAATTAAGTAGACATATGCTCTCTAGCTTATTCTCTTCGCAAAAGAACAATACAACGCTCACGGTAGGTGTGTCTGTGAGTGCGGCTGAGTTACATA
Source organism: Alteromonas sp. HB246098 (assembly GCF_054890645.1). Classification (NCBI taxonomy): domain Bacteria; kingdom Pseudomonadati; phylum Pseudomonadota; class Gammaproteobacteria; order Alteromonadales; family Alteromonadaceae; genus Alteromonas; species Alteromonas sp. HB246098. The sequence continues at coordinate 214,054 of NZ_JBTZUG010000006.1, forward strand.
TTGCCGCTGTTAATTTTAGCGACAGTGGCTATGTACTTAACTCTTTTGCGTCTGTTCCCTTTGACAGTCGACAACCTCTTGAACAGCAATTAAGCGAGGCCTTGCGAGAATTTGAAAAAGAGGCATGTCGAGTATCCATTGTACTTTCTCAAGAAATGTATCATATGGTTCAAGTGGAAAAGCCTGATGTACCCGAAGAGGACATCACGACTGCACTACCTTGGACACTTGGCGAGTTGGTTCCGTTCGATTCTAGTAATATTGTTTTGGACTACATCGATTACCCGGTTCAAACGCGGACCGGCGGCAAGAAAATAGATGTATTTGCTGCCGAAAAGTCATCGCTTTCTGCACTGGTTCAAAGTTTATCGAAAAAGAAAGAGGTTAAACTCACCCATATCCACGCTAAAGAAGTGCTGGCTACCGAAATGGTGCCTGATGATGATTACGCGCGATTACTTATTATTCAAGAGCCCAATAGCGAACCTTTTTTGATGATAGTGCGCTCGCGTGCTATTTGGCTATCGCGTCGATTAAGGGGATTTGTTAAAAAATCCTCCGCCCCAGAAGATTTAGCCCAATTAAGCGACATGCTTGGTTTAGAAATTCAACGTTCAATGGATTTCTATGAGTCACAGCTAAAACAGCCACCGCTAAAAGAAATCTTGTTCAGAACACAGTTTGATTGCGAGCCTGTTATAGAGCGCTTAAAGCCCTTTCAGCCTGCGGCTATGAAAAAATTCGCTGCGCAGCTCGAATTAGCTGATGTTGTTGACCCCACTTGCCACTTTGCTTTGGCTAGTGCGCTTGTTGCAGCGAGGGAGGCCCAGTGAAACGCACGATAAACCTTTATCACCCCTCGCTTAAGCCTAAAAAAGAGCGCTTACCTCTATCAAAGGTACTTTGGGTAAACGGCATAGCATTTGGAGTAATGCTAATCGCCGTTGTTGCTTTAAATGTATTACTAAACGCTAAACAAGAAAAAATAGAACAGCAATCAGCGTTAACCCGCCAAATCAATAATGAAATTAAAACGCTGAATAATGCACTGGAGAAAAAGCGTGATACCAAAACGCTTCAGCAGCAGCTTGAGCAAGTAAACGCAAAGATAGAAAACAGAAAGCAACTGCTTGCCTATCTAGAAAGTGGAGAGCTGTCTTTTGATGCAACCAAGTATGGCGAAGTGATGGACGACTTAGCTAACTATCACAACCAGAACCTTTGGCTTACCAGCATAAACATAGATACCCAGAAAATTCGTTTGTCAGGACAAACGGTGGCACCGTCGTCTATCCCTATTTGGTTGAAGAAGTTACAGCAGTCACCTTTCTTTCAGGGTAAGTCATTTTCGTCAGTGAAGTTCGACGAAGTAGATGGGGCTGAAAACGTGAAGCAATTTTTAATATCAACTGATTTTGAAGGAGACGCTGATGAGTCAGTATCAACAGCTCTCTGATAAGTTTTCTGCGCTCGAAAACAGAGAAAAGCAGCTTATTTTGTGGGTGAGCTTTGGCCTTATCGTTTATCTGTTCTTTTGGTTTGGCATATCGCCAGCGCTGGAAGACATGTCTGCCGCTGACAAAACCGCTACTCGAAAAGAAAGCGAGTACAAGGCGCTTGTCATTCAGCGAGATGCCATTGAGCAAGCATTGTCTGTCGATTACACGCAGCGGATGCAACAGGAGTTAGATAACGCGAGAAAAGCGCTACTGAGCGTTGACGATGCGTTGCTTTCATTGAACGAAGGCTTCGTGGCTGCCGACAGGATGCCCGAGTTGTTAATGACGCTATTGAATGAAGAAAACAATGTGAGCTTGGTTAATTTTAACGTAGAACCTACTCAAACCATTCGTTTTGGTGAAGGTGAAACGCAAAGTACATCATTCTATCGTCACAATATGCGTTTAGTGATTGAGGGTAGTTACTTCGACTTACGCAGTTATCTTGCGCGTCTTCAAGCGGCACCAGAAAAAGTCATTGTGACGGACTTCGCTTATAACGTCGACGAATATCCCAGTGCATCACTGACATTGGGGTTAGCGACAGTAAGCAATAACGCTACCTTCATTTCGCTTTAGGGAGCCTAGGTGAAGACAATGAAATGCTTCATATTTAGTTTGTTGGTGGTAGGTAGTGTTTTCAAACCTGCAATAGCCGCCGTAGACCCAACTAAACCTGCCCAGTTCAAAGGGGCGAGTGCAAGCGAAAGCAACCTTTTAGATGGCGCATTGGCACTGCAGTCAATTTTTAAACGCAGCTCCGGTTACAGCGCGATCATATCTGGCAAGTCTTATCGAGAGGGTGACACGCTGAATGAATTTACTGTGTCCAAAATAACCCCTAAACACGTGATTATAACTGACGGTCGTCAGCAGAAAATACTAAGAATGTATGCATATGAAATTAAAAAATAGCCTTATTTCTAACGCACTGATGCTAGCTGCGGCGTTTGTTATCGCGGGTTGTCAAACCTATGGTGTTGGCGAGGAAGTGAAACCGCATATACGCGATGAGCTCAATCGCTCCCAAAATGTACCTGTAACCAAACCAGCCCCTCCACCGCAGTTAAACCAAGAATTGCTGTCAGAAGTGGCTCGCTATCAGTCGCTACCAGCTCCTACGTCTCAGAAGCTGTTTGCCGTGTCCGCTAATAATGTGGATGTTCGTCCGTTCTTCGATGCGCTGGTGGAAGATACGCCTTATAGCGTGGCTGTGCATCCAGCGGTGTCTGGCCAAATCAGCTTAACACTCAAAGACGTGGCCCTTGACGATGTGATTACGATTATTTCTAGAATGTATCCACTGGATGTATTTTTAGAAGGTAAAGTTATCCAAGTGATGCCGTCGCAACTAAAGACAGAATCTATCCCGGTTAACTTCCTAATGATCAAGCGTTTTGGTGTTTCGAACGTCAGCGTGATTGCAGGCGGAGTAAGCGAACAAGACCAGAATAACGGTGGTAACAACGGCGGTATTAACGGCAACAACAATATCAGCGGCAACGCATTGGGCGGTCAAGGCGGCTTAGGTGGTCAAAGTGGTCTTGGCGGCAACAATATACAGCAGCTCAACGGTTCAAATATTCAGACTACCAGTGAAAACGATTTTTGGAGTGACTTAAAAGAAGCGTTAAAAGTACTGGTATCACCTACTGAAGGTCGTCAGGTGGTGGTTTCACCGCAGGCGGGGTTAGTGACGGTACGCGCGCTACCAAGCGAAATTGCCGTGGTGAAAGACTTTTTAAACCAAAGCCAAGAAAGCCTGCAACGTCAAGTGGTTCTAGAAGCTCGCATTATTGAAGTCACGCTAAATGATGGTTACCAACAAGGCGTTAGATGGGACCGTATAGCTAGCGGCTTAACAGGGAGCCTCAATTTTGGGTTTAGCGGCGGGGCGCTTGCTTCTAATTTTGCAGCAAACACTGCTGCGGGAATCGACCCAGCTATTAATGCGGTTAATGCTATAGGCAATACTATTTCTACCGATATCGGCGGAGTATCAACGCTACGAATTTCTCGCGGCGACTTTGATGGTGTTATCAATATGCTTCAAACCCAGGGTGACGTGCAAATGCTAAGTAACCCTCGCGTTACGGTAACTAACAACCAAAAGGCCGTTATTAAAGTAGGGCAAGACGAGTACTTTGTTACCGATGTGTCGACCAGTGAAGATCAAAGCACAACAAGCACAGAGAACGAGAATGACATCGAACTTACTCCTTTCTTTTCTGGTATCGCGCTGGATGTAACACCGCAAATAGACAGAAGTGGTTCTGTAATACTGCATGTTCACCCTTCAGTAACAGAAACGGCGGAACAGACAAAGGTTATCCAAGTAGGTGACCAACAAATTTTGTTACCGCTAGCACAAAGTAATATTCGTGAATCAGACACCGTGATCCGCGCTCGCGACGGTGAAATTGTGGTGATAGGCGGCTTAATGGAAACGGTTACCAGCGAGCAAGAATCTAAAACACCGCTGTTAGGTGATATCCCTATTATCGGTAACGCGTTTAAAAACAAGGCGAAAACCCAGAGCAAACGCGAATTGGTTATTCTTATTCGCCCTTCGGTGGTACAGCCAGATACATGGGAAAAGCAGCGCCTTCGCACTCAGTCATTACTTGATCAATGGTATAGAAACTAATTATGTACCAAGGCTTTTATCATTTCACAGAAATGCCGTTTTCGCTTACGCCGAACACGGATTTCTTTTGTGCGCTGGCGCCGCACAATGAAGCGTTAAAAGTCATTTTGTCTGCATTAAGTATGTCTGAGGGCTTTATTAAAGTGACCGGTGAAGTAGGTACAGGTAAAACCCTGTTGTGCCGCAAACTGATAAACCACCTTTCGGACAAATTCGTAGCCTGTTACTTGCCGAATCCATACTTAAGCCCTGACGAGTTGCGTATAGCATTCGCCAATGAATTAGGTATTGATATAAGTAAAAACGAAGCTTCTCAAGGGTTACACAGTGCCATAGAGTCAAGGCTTTTAGCGCTTAAACAAGAGGGGCGGCAAGCGGTACTGATTATCGATGAAGCGCAATCGTTAAGCTGGGATGCACTTGAGATGCTGCGCTTATTTAGCAACTTAGAAACTGAGAAAAGTAAGCTGCTTCAAATCGTTTTATTCGGCCAGCCAGAGCTTGACGCTAACCTGTCAAACCCCAAGGTTAGGCAAATCCGTCAGCGCATCAGCTTTTCTTACACGCTGCGCACAATGACGTCGGCAGAAGTGGATTACTACATTGGCCATAGGCTAACAACGGCGGGCGGAAGCGAGCAGTTAATTTCTAAAGGTTTACGGGGTTTTATTGCATTAGTCACCCGAGGAACGCCACGGTTGGTCAATATTGTTTGCCACAAAATTCTTCTTCGTGCTTACGGTCAGGGTAAAAGCGCAGCGAATTGGCAACATACGATAAACGCAGTGTTTGATACTGATGACTGTAAACGAAGGCTTGTTCCTAGGCAAAGCATTGTTATTTTATCCATAGCTGCGGTTGCTGTAGCAAGTGCGCTTCACCTTTACGGGGCGCCGGGCTTATGAGCATTTTAAATGACACCTTGAGATCGCTAGATGAGCGAAACCAGAACGAAGATTTTGGCTTGCCGCCTACAGTTCAAGTCGAAAATCGCTCGCTTTGGCCAAAAGCGCTAATTGCGCTCATCGCACTAGGGCTATTTAGCTGGCTGGTGTTTAATAGCGTAACTGAGTCAGGGGATAGTAAGAGTTCTGCTAATACAGGTAGCCTTGATACTGTTGCAAAAATCGATGTACCGAATACAGCAGCGAGCTCGGTGCAAAATGAGTCCATTACAACTGACAATGAAAGTACTTCCAAGCAAGATGTCGATAGAGCCGAACAACAGTTAGAAGGCATGAAGTCTACGCCGTTATCCGAAGAAGATTTGGCATATCAAAATACGCCGTCAGATGTGGCCGAGATTGTATTTAACAGTATTGATGAAACGGTAGCCGACGACGAAGCAGAATATAGGCAACGTACGCAAGTTGCTAATTCTTCAAGCTCAAACTCGGATGCCCAGTCAGATAAAAAGACAGATAAACAGGCAGCCGAAGTTGAAGACGAAATCATATCAGCCGCAAACATATTAGCAGAGACTGGAGAAACCAGCTCGGCGGTAGTGAAAGCCTCAGGCTTAACCCAAGAAAAAGCAAACATACAAACGCACAACAAGACAAACCTTGGAGCAAACGTTAAAACAAGCAGTGAATTGAGCTCGCCTAAGCCAAACAGCATTATTTCACGTGAGCCTGCGATTGACGTTACGCCTAAATCCCCAGAGCAACAAAGCGCCGTTCATTTAGAGGCAGGGCTTAAAGCTTACAATTTTGGTATTTTCGACGACGCCCAAAAAAGCTTTACTCTTGCACTGGCTACCTACCCGCAAAATACCGAGGCTCGCAAACAATTGGCCGCGCTTTATTTTGGTCAAAATAACAACCTACAAGCGTTACAGGTACTTTCGGAAGGCGTTGTGATGTCGCCAGAATCGTTAGTGTGGCGCGAACTCATGGCTAAGATTTTGGTTCAAGAAAGCCGTTTTGAAGAAGCTCTGAACCTTATGCCAGACAACTTAGATGCCAAAGCACTGGCTGAAAAACGTATCGATTATCTGATACTAAAGGGGACCTCTGCACAAACAGTTAATAAACCAGAACAAGCTATTTCGGCGTTTAGCGCTATGACCTCGCTACAACCAAATAATGCAAAATGGTGGTTGGCACTGGGGGTGAATTACGATGCACTGTCTGACAAGCGTTTAGCCATATCTTCATATTCCAGAGCCCTTGCGATTGGTGGCCTCTCTTCTACATCATCGCAATATGCTAGTGCCCGCCTAACCGATTTACAGGAGCAACCTTAATGCGTCCTCGATTAAAGATGCGCCTCGGCGATTTATTAGTTCACGAAAATATCATTACCAGCGAGCAGCTTGATAATGCGCTATCGGCACAGCGCGCATCCGGGCGAAAACTTGGTGATACGCTTATTGACTTAGGCTTTATCAGCGAGCCGCAACTTCTTCGCTTTCTTGCTCAGCAGCTCAATATTCCTTTTTTAGATATTACACAGCGTCGAATAGATCCAGAGCAAGCACAACTTATCCCAGAAACCTATGCAAGGCGTTATCGCGCGCTAGTACTCGAAGCTGACGACGATGAAGTGCTGATTGGAATGAGCGACCCCACTGACTTAGGCGGTCTTGATCAGTTGGGTCCGCTAGTAGCGCCGCGCAATATCGAGCTGGCAATAGTTCAAGAAAATCAGATGTTAGAAGCGTTTGATTCGGTTTATCGACGTACCCAGGATATAGCGTCATTTGCAGAAAAGTTAGGTGAAGAGTACGCCGATGAGGCCGACTTTGAATTGTCTGCTCTCGACGATACCACTTCAGATGCCACGGTAGTAAAACTGCTTCACTCTATTTTTGAAGATGCGGTTCAGGTGCGCGCTTCTGATATTCATATCGAGCCAGATGAGAATATTCTGCGTATCAGGCAGCGTGTAGATGGTGTATTGCAAGAAAATACGCTAAACCAGGTAAAAATTGCCGCTGCGTTGGTACTTAGACTCAAACTAATGTCAGGTCTCGACATATCAGAAAAGCGTATTCCTCAAGATGGGCGTTTCAATATTAAAGTGAAAGGTCACACCCTTGATGTGCGTGTTTCCACCATGCCTGTCGCTAACGGTGAAGCGGTGGTTATGCGTTTGCTAGATCAATCCGCAGGTCTTTTGACGTTAGACCAGACGGGGATGCCAGATGCAATGGCCGAAAAATTTCGCGCCGCCATAAACCGACCTCACGGCATGATATTGGTAACCGGGCCAACGGGTTCGGGTAAAACTACCACCTTGTATGGCGCGCTAAGCGAACTCAATAAGCCCGATTTGAAAATCATTACCGCAGAAGACCCCATTGAATATCGCTTGCCTCGTATAAACCAAGTACAAGTGAACTCGAAAATTGGTCTCGACTTCGCATCTATTTTGCGTACCACCCTTCGACAAGACCCTGACATTATTATGGTGGGGGAGATGCGCGATCAAGAAACCGTAGAAATAGGGCTTAGAGGCGCACTAACCGGTCACTTGGTATTAAGTACACTTCACACAAACGACTCGGTCACCAGTGCCATACGTCTTATCGATATGGGCGCGGCGCCCTATCTAGTCGCTACCTCATTGCGTGGGGTGTTGGCGCAGCGCCTGGTACGTCGCTTATGCGAAAACTGTAAAGAGGAGCGAGCGCCCAGTGCGCAAGAGCAAGCATGGGTAGGTTTCTTAAAACCAGAGCTAGCAAGTGCAACGTTTTGCAAGGGTAGAGGCTGTAATAGCTGTAACCATACAGGCTACAAAGGACGTATAGGTGTTTTCGAATTTTTAGAAATGAACGAAGACATGATGGAGGCCCTGCGCGACGATAATACTCAAGGTTTTGTTGATGCGACAAAGGCCAACAAAGACTTTGTGCCTCTTTCACATATGGCACTAGATTATGCCGCAGAAGGTAAAACCTCGTTAGACGAGGTCTTTAAGGTGGCTGAATTTGTACCCGAGGTGGTGAATCACTAATGCCTCAATTTAGTTATGCGGGTAAATCGGCTCAAGGTGGCCCTCAAAAAGGCATTATTGAAGCTGCGTCTGCGCAAGCAGCGGCGCAGGCTTTGTTGTCTAAAAACATAGTGCCTATTTCGATAGAAGAAACTAAAAAAGCGGCAAAAGCGGGCGATGGTCTAGACGTTGGGCGTCTATTCGAACCTAAAGTCGGACTAGATGAGATGATCATCTTTTCACGCCAAATGTACTCGCTGCTTAAAGCGGGTATTCCGATTATTCGGGCAATAAAAGGGCTAAGTGAAAACGCCTCACATAAGCGTTTCCAAGAAATTTTAAAGGACATCGCTGATCAGCTTGAGCAAGGCAGAAGCTTATCTTCGGCCATGACAAAGTATGAAAAAGTCTTCACGCGGTTAACCATTTCTGTTGTCGTAGTAGGTGAAAATACCGGTAAGCTAGACGATGTTTTCCTGCAGTTAGCCCTCTATTTCGAACGGGAACAGGAAACGCGAAAGCGCATTAAATCCGCATTGCGATACCCCACCTTTGTATTGATAGCACTCGCTATTGCTATGTTTATATTGAATCTTTTCGTTGTACCCGTTTTCACACAAATGTTTGAGCGGTTCGATACCGAACTACCCATAATGACTCGCGTGCTTATAGGCACTTCAAACTTCTTTGTAAACTACTGGTGGCTAATTTTAATCGTATTAATTGGAATAATTTTCTCGGCTAAACAATACGTTAATTCGACTAATGGACGACTTAAATGGGACAAATTTAAACTAAAGTTGCCTGTCGTAGGCAGCATTATTGAGCGATCATTATTATCAAGATATAGCCGTAGCTTTTCTATGATTTTGCGTGCAGGTGTGCCGCTAACTGCGGGCCTGTCACTAACAGCGGATGCTGTAGATAACGCTCATATGCAAATGCGCATTAAAGAGATGCGCCAAGGCATAGAAAAAGGCGAAAGTTTGCTGAGAGTTTCGAAAAATAGCGAACTGTTTTCTACACTTGTATTACAGATGATTGCTGTGGGTGAGGAAACGGGTCGATTAGAGCCGCTTTTAGAAGAAAGCGCAGATTATTACGAACGTGAAGTCGATTTCGACCTTAAGAGCTTAACCGCCAAAATAGAGCCTATTTTAATCGGTTTTGTGGCGGTCATGGTGTTGATACTGGCGCTTGGCATCTTTACACCAATGTGGAACATGATGTCGGCGGTGAAAGGCGGGTAATAGGTTCGCTATTTCAGTGGGGTAAAACGTGGCTAGCACTAGAGCAGGGTTATTTAACTTTATCGTGATTGGGTTGGTGCTCGCTGTTTTGGCTACATCGTACGTGTATTACGCATCACCGGTGATAGAAGAAGCTGAGCAAGTAAACAAAGAAAACGCAGTGGCTCAGTTTCAACGGGTTGTTATGTTAGCCAGAGCCCAATGGATAAAGTCCAAGCAATCAAGGGTTTTGATTTACGAAACGGACTTTGATGCCAGTGGCAGTATAAAGCAGCAAAAAGAAGTCGCTGCAGAGTTATTTGTAAATACAAAGGGTTGGCCTGAGGGGCTGGAACCGGACCAAGGAAATGCGTGTGAATACATGTTCACATTGGCGACTTTAAGGGAATTCGATGTGTCGTCAAAAATATCGGTAAGCGATGAATACGCAAACGGATATTTGCAGTGTGTATTTTTTGTTCAAGACAAAGTTTGGTTTGAGTACAACGCTGGTAGCGGCGTAGTAAGAGAAAGAAAAAGTTAACTAAGCGTCGGAGTTATGCGCTTATTTGTAATCTAGGAGATGCTATGAACACGAGACAGCAAGGTTTTACGCTGATAGAGCTTATCATTGTTGTAATTATTTTAGGCTTGCTGGCGGCTACGGCGCTACCGCGTTTTATCGATGTTACCGATGAAGCACGAGAAGCTAGTGTAGAAGGTGTAGCAGGGGGCTTTGCCGCTGCTGTAGGTCTTGTGCGCGCGCAATGGGAAGTAGAAGGTCGCCCAAGTGGCAACAACGGGAACGGCAACGGCACAGTGGTTACTTACGACCAAACGCCAGTGGGCGTTGACGGTACCATTGGTTACCCTACCGGCAGCTCTACTGGTAATACACTTATTTCTACGGTTAACAATACCGAGTGTAAAAACACATTTGACCTAATTCTACAGTCGGCACCTACCAACACCACATCGACAAACGATACGGTTGTTGCTGATTTCAGATACGCGGTACGTTCAGATGACTCTGGTGCAAACACGCTTTGTGTTTACTACTTAGTTGAGTCTATGGGTTTACCTAATACTTCAGCACCAGCAGACGGCACGCCTGACGGTACCTCGTTTGACGGTTTCACTTACAACCCAGCCACTGGCCAGGTTACTGTTTTTTAATTAATACTCAGGAAGTTTGATTATGCAAAAAGTATCAACACAAAAGGGTTTTACCCTAATCGAGTTAATCATTGTAATTGTATTGCTGGGTATCCTCGCGGTAACCGCAGCACCTAAGTTTTTGAACCTTCAAGACGATGCACGTGATTCTGTATTGGAAGGTATTGCTGGTTCATTGGAGTCTTCTTCTTCGGTTATATACGGCAAAGCACTTATTGCAGATGAAGCTGGTGCGACTGGTTTTGTCGACCTGGATGGAAACGGCGTGAACGATGCTGCAGTAGATGTTACAACTGTTAATGGTTACCCAGATGGTGATGACGCTGCGAATTTCACGAAGCTACTAGACTTACCTGATGAATATTTGGTCTCAACTAATGGCACCGATACAGCGTTTATTTATTACACAGGGTATGGTGACTATTCGGATGCTGCGAATGCTCCTGATACAGCAGGCGATAAATGCTCGGTCCAATATGTTAATGCAGCCGAAGGCGAGCGCCCTACAATTACTGTAAACACGTGTGTAGAGTAATGTGAAGAAAAGCGGTTTTACACTCGTAGAACTTATTATAACCATATTGGTTATTGGGGTGCTGGCGGTAACCGCCGCACCTCGCTTTCTTGGTAGCGACACTGAAGAAGCCATAGCACTTCGGGACAGAACCCTTCAGTTAGTGCGCAATATGCAGCTTCGCGCCATGCAAAACGTACAAGACAGCAGCTGCGTGAAAATAACGAGTACAGTTATTGCTCCCCCTGCCGGGCACGATTGCGCAAATACTCTTTCCTCTGCTTTTGATGCCGATCAGGTTGTCAACGCATCAAGCACCGATTTTACTTTTCAAACTGCAGATGAGAACGGCGATAGCTTTTCTCAAATTCAGTTTGACGGGTTTGGCCGACCAAGCAATATTGCCTGCTCAACTAACTGCAAAATTCAAATAAGTACCTTTACCATGTGTTTGCAAAGTGAAGGAGCCATTTATGCGTGCTAGCGTAATGTTACCTACGCGTAGAAAACACAGTGAAGGCTTTACTTTATTAGAGCTAGTAATTGGTATTGTTGTATTCACTATCAGCTTAACAATAGTGCTGTCGCTCATTGTGCCGCAAGCTGAACAAACGGCTGAACCATTTCGTCAAGTAAAAGCAGCTAAGTTGGGCCAATCGTTAATGAACGATATTCTAAGCCGCTCTTATGATGAAAACAGCGACCGAAGCCCGCCTTTTGAAACTTGTAATACTAAAGGAAATTGTTCAACAACCCTTGGTCCTGAAGAGGCGAGTGAAGACGACTATGACGATGTTGACGACTACAACGGTTATATAGTGGGTAATGTGGGCGGTAACTATAACAATTTTGGTTTTGCGGTAACGGTAGATTACGACAGTGACTTAGATGACAGTACGCCAACTGATGGGCAAACGTTCAAGCGTATTGATATAGCAGTGACTGCACCGGACGGCCAAGTTTACAACTTCAGTGCTTATCGAGGGAGCTATTAATGTTTCCACGCAAAGCACAGCGTCAGCGCGGTTTTACGCTTATAGAGCTTATTTTGGTGATCACCATCTTAGGCGTAATTAGTGTATCTGTAGCGCAAGTGTTTTCACTCAGTGCCCAAATTTACATAACAGGCGCAGAGCGCACTCGGCTTGTTTCAGACGCGCGCTTTATTATTTTGCGACTGGAAAAAGAGCTGCGCAATGTGGTACCCAACTCTGTGTCATTCGATTCGAGTTTAGGATGCCTTTCATATTACCCTATCAAGGAAAGCGGCACCTACGTTGGTGATGCGTTTAACAACATTATGCACGTAGTCGTGTTTAATAGTCAGTTAAGTAAGGGCGACACCCTCGTTATATACCCAACGAATCCACAAAGCGTGGATGATAACGGGCGAACAATTATTACCGATCCATTATTGACTGATAGTAATCAGTACGACCTCACGCTTAGCGCCGCGAACACACAATCCTCACCAGGCAAACGCTTCTTTGTTCCTGAAGCGCAGGTGACAATTTGTAGAACGTCTACAGCCCAAGGTGAACGCTTAATAAGAACACAAGGCGCTACGTCGGGCGTTCTTGGAATTAATGTGGCATCGTGGAGCGCGAATGTGGTCACCGCGGGTTTACGCCAAAATGGCTTAATTGAGCTACAAATGACGTTAGAAAGCAGTGATGACGAACAAATATCGGTTGTACATGAGGTGCATTTTCCTAATGTGCCATAGTAAAACACGCCAATTAAACGTTAATCTCAGCGGCCAGCGTACAGTTGGATTGCGTGGTTCTCTTGTTCGACAAAAAGGCTCGACAACGATTGTTGCGATCATTATAAGCATTGTTCTTTTAGGGCTCGGTATAGCTTTATCTAACCAAATTTCATCTAACATCCGGCAGCAATCCATTGAATATTATGGTGCTCGTGCTTATTTAGCCGCCCAAAGTGGAATGGAAGTCGCTATTTCTAGACTAATTAATGGTAATAACCCCGCGTGTGCCGTAATTACTCAACCAGTAACTATAGATGCCGCTAATGTGCAGAATTGCGTAATTACGCTATCTTGTGAGGTGGAGCCAGAAGTTGAAGAGCCTGAAGTTGCCGCTGGTGAAATTAGGGTTTATGCATTGGGAGCAGAAGCGCAGTGCAGCGTAGGTCAACTTACAACCTCCAAACGTGTTCTTGTTGAAGTAAGGCAGGAAGAATAATGACTTTCCGTAAATCTCTTGTTCGTCTCTTTTTGGCTTTTCTGCTGTTTATGCCTGCGCTGCCCGTACTAGCCGTGCCCCAAATCGAAGGCAGGTTCATCGAACTTCAAAATACCTACAACAAAGCAGAGTGGACAACCATAAGCTTTTCGCAGGTATACGACGAGCCTCCAGCCGTGTTTATGCTATCGACAAATCAGGGGGGTAACCCTGCTATTGTTAAAATTCGCAACGTGACCAGAACGGGTTTTGAAGCATTACCACTTGAGCCTTCCGGTGAAGATGGCCCTCACATCACCATGGGTGGGCATTACTTAGCTATTGCCTATGGCGTTCATGAATTTCCTAACGGGGATATCGTTGAAGTAGGGCAAATGGAGTTGGATGCTACTACTATACAGGCCTCTACTAATTCTCCTTGGTATATCCCAACAGGGCCATTAGTGCCCGGTACTGAAGATGCGCGATACGCAGAAGTGCCGCTACAGACAGACTTTGGTGAGCAGCCCGTTTTCTTCCACTCCATCCAAACTGTCAATAATCAGGTCGATGTGGATGGGAAAAAGCCCCCTAATGAGCATTTACTACCATTTTTAACTATTGCGGCTAAATATGATGCGCCTTCCTACTACATTGCCTTGGAAGCATCAGAAACCGATTATGAACCGGTAACACGACCCGAGACCGTTGCTTATATGGCAACCACGGAAGGGTTTGATCGCAGGTTCTTTGACGACAATGGTGTCGAGGTGGTTTGGGAGGCTGATTTTGCAGATGTTCTTATTCAGGGCTGGAGTGACGGCTGCTTTAGAAATAACTTTAAGAACTCTTATACGCAAACCCCATTGGTTGCTGCCAGTAAGATAAGCCGCAATGGAGCCGACGGTGGGTGGTTACGTAGTTGCGGGGTTAGTAACACAAGATTGGGGCTTCGCGTTGATGAAGACCGAAGTTTAGATTCAGAACGTAATCACTCCGAAGAAGAGGCCAGCATTCTGGCTATGACATCAGAGTTTGTCTTTAGTGGTGAAGTGCCAAGTTGTGACGTGGCGTTTCCAGGGGCTATAGCTGCATTTGGCGGCTCGGCAATTAACCTTCCCGCTAATAGCCGTATTATTGATGAAAACGGCGGGGTATTGAGTGCAACACAACTAATAGCTGGTGGAACCGCAGGCACAGCGGACTATCCTAAATGTGGAGAGCCGGGTGTTGACTGTACGGTGAATAACACAGACTCACTGACCGAGTCACAGGCCAGAGCCATACCTACTATTACTGTTGATAACAGCGGCCCTGAAATAGCCGAGGGCAATTTAGCCGGGGATTACTATTTTAACCGGCTAAATGTACTGATGGCAGCAGGTAACTATAACGTTGTCGCGCCAACTAGAATCTATGTTTCCGATCCTGGTACTAATCCAGCAGGTCAACCAACCCGCTTCGTTATGGCTAATGCTAATATAACGGTTGCCGATGGTGCCTATTTAGCTATTTATGTAGACGGCGACGTAGTCATTGATGGCTCTAACCCCAAAGCGTTAGTTATTGCCAAAGGTACGGTAACGTTTGCTAATGTAGGTGATGAAACTATTGTTGGACGATTTAACGCAGGCGGGGGAATTGAATCTGTTTCCTCGCGCCAAGTAGATGTTCCTGCGCCTCTTAAAGTTACAGCAAATGAAGTACCAAATAATATTCCCGGTATCTGCGGTCGAGAGGTTATCGAAGTACTCAATCATTATCGCTATGAGCTAGCAGATGACAAAGGCAGTAGTTGTGCAGCTAAAGAAATAACGCTTAAAGCTTGCGCAGATGTAAATTGCGATCTTATCTACTCTCAGCCTTCTAGCGTTATTTTATCTCCTCAAAATAGCAATAATTTTCAATGGAGTGGAAGTGATACGGTCTCGTTTACTGGACAGATTTCGTTAGCGCTCGACAGTCTTAGAGGGAACGATACAAAGCTTGCAACTTTAGGAGAAACGCCGTCATCCCAGCTTCGCTGTTTTATTGGCGGAAACGAAGTAGGTATAGAAGGCTGCAAAATAGATTTTGAAAACGATGGATTGGTATTCAAAAACCTTTCTGACGACAACACAACCATAGTTACCCTGCTATCAGGCAAGCCATCTGACCAAGGCTTTAATAGTAAGACCTATGCTGTCGAGGCCTGTGGAAATTCAGAACTTTTAAAAAATAAAATAGTGGATGTGGATCTTAACTACAATTGCGCAAGTTCTAGCAACTGCTCGAATAAGATGGCCTTTTCAAATAACAACAATACGTACGAACTTGGGTTATCAGCAGAGACATTTGCGCTGCAGTTTGACGCAAATTCTCGGGCGGAGTTCACAGTGCAGTATCCTGACGCGGGAGAATTGTCGCTTACAGGAACAATCACTGACAGAACTGCCATAACGGGCTCTTCAAATATCTTTGCAGTTCGCCCGTTTGGATTTGCTATGGATATCTTAAATGACAGTGCTACCAGTACAAATCC
This sequence comes from Alteromonas sp. HB246098, assembly GCF_054890645.1. Lineage (NCBI taxonomy): Bacteria > Pseudomonadati > Pseudomonadota > Gammaproteobacteria > Alteromonadales > Alteromonadaceae > Alteromonas > Alteromonas sp. HB246098. The sequence goes on from NZ_JBTZUG010000006.1 coordinate 229,762, forward strand.
AAACGGATATGCGACTAACGCGAATGGTTCATTGCTAGCGCATACGGGAGAAGACTTTGTATTAGGCCTTCGCACTGTGCAGTGGGTTGATGGCGAAGATAATAACAACGATGGTGTACCAGATAATTTCGCTGATTTAACCAATAACAGCACAGCTGAACACTATACAGGTAGTGTCACCTTAACACCTCAACAAACCTTGCCAGCAGGGGGGGCACCGGGGTCATTAAGCGCTACCAGTGTCAACTTTGATAACGAAGGTAAAGTTAACCTGGCCGTAAATTATGATGAGGTTGGCACTATATCTATTGCGGCGCAAAGCACGTATTTAACAAATGCTACCGTGCTAGGGCAGGTAGATAATGTAGGTAGGTTTGCGCCCTCTAACTTTTCTCTAACTGGAGACGTAGTAGCGGCATGTACTGCCAGTGATAGGTTTAACTATTTTGGCCAACCTATTGATGAGGTAAGCTTTACACTTACTGCCCTTAATCAAAATGGCAGCCGCACTGTGAACTACTACGATGGCTTCGACAAATTAACAAACCTTGGTTTGCAGGTTGAACACGACGGAAACCTGCTAGACCGTCTAGAAAATACAAATTCGATAACATGGCCTCAAAGTGGGACTACAGGTCAAATCACCTTCTCTGACAATGACATAGTATTTAGTCGTTTGGGGAGCGCAGCACTCGACGGAGCATATATGGATGCAGTTATTGCGCTGGTGGCTGATAGTGGACAAATTGAGAGCGCAAACTTTAATGGGCTTTCTTGCGCTGGTTCCTGTGTTGATGATTTTGGTGATGCGATCAACTTCGCCTACGGCCGAGCCACGCTAATAAACAACTATGGCGCAGCAGATGAAGCCCTACTGTTACCACTTCGCACCCAATACTGGGACGGTCAAACGTGGCGCATAAACACATATGACAGCTGCACGGATTTTGCACATGCTAATATAAATGATGCCTCAGGTGAGCTAGTTTCTTCTGAAGACGGAACCCTAAGTGAAGGTGCGTATACCACCGGCGAAGGCATGCGTTTATCATCGCCAAACGGGGCTGGTAATTATCCTGTGACTTATACCCCTGATGCATGGTTGCTGTGGGATTGGGATGGAGATGGCGAAGCTGACAATCCGCCTAGCGCCACGCTAACCTATGGTGTTTACAGAGGGAACGACAATATCATTTACAAGCGCGAACAAATCAACAATTAGAAAAGTAAGGGGTAGGTTTGGTCGTAACGCCGTGCGTTAAAAACACCATCACGACCTCAGTACTTAAAAAAACCGGACCAATAGGTAGATTGTTTTTTTTGAACCTTCCACTTTTCATGGGGTCACTAGTGAGTCTAATGCAGGAATCAATCAATTAACGCGTAGGTTCTAAGCCTTAATGAAGGCAGACGCCGAATTTGCTTGTTAATAAAGTAGTTATTTTGGCTCTAAGTGACAGCATCACTTGCCCAAAATTGCCCCCATTGTTAAAGTGTGCGAATAAATATCGACTTCACGTTAAAGCGTCGCCATCTCACCTTTGCAAATACGCGTTAACACAGAAACAGGAATACACACTTCATGTTTAAAAAGCTTCGAGGCATGTTCTCTAATGATCTGTCCATCGACCTCGGAACAGCAAACACGCTGATTTATGTAAAAGACCAGGGTATTGTTCTAAACGAGCCTTCAGTAGTAGCTATTCGTCAAGAGCGCGCAGCCGGGCCGAAAAGTGTTGCGGCAGTAGGTGCAGAAGCTAAGCGAATGCTTGGTCGTACACCAGGTAATATACGCGCTATCCGCCCGATGAAAGACGGTGTTATCGCTGACTTTTACGTGACTGAAAAAATGCTTCAGCACTTTATTAAGCAAGTGCATGATAATAATTTCTTGCGTCCTAGTCCTCGTGTATTGGTATGTGTACCTTGTGGTTCAACACAAGTAGAACGCCGAGCGATTAAAGAATCTGCTTTGGGAGCAGGTGCACGAGAAGTTTACCTTATTGACGAGCCAATGGCTGCGGCAATCGGTGCAGGCTTGCCTGTATCAGAAGCGCAGGGTTCTATGGTGGTAGATATCGGTGGTGGTACTACTGAGGTTGCTATCATCTCACTAAACGGCGTGGTTTATTCATCTTCTGTTCGTATTGGTGGTGATAAGTTTGACGAAGCTATCATTAACTATATTCGTCGTAATTTCGGTTCTCTTATTGGTGAAGCTACTGCTGAGCGTATTAAGCACGAAATTGGCGCGGCGTATCCAGGCGAAGAGGTTCGTGAGATCGAAGTTCGTGGTCGCAATCTAGCAGAAGGCGTACCTCGCGGGTTCACGCTAAATTCAAATGAAATTCTTGAAGCGCTTCAAGAACCGCTAACGGGTATTGTTTCTGCCGTTATGGTGGCGCTAGAGCAGTCTCCACCAGAGCTTGCTTCTGATATTTCTGAGCGCGGTATGGTACTTACCGGCGGTGGTGCACTTCTTAAAGATCTAGATAGGCTATTAATGGAAGAAACGGGTATCCCAGTGGTTATCGCTGATGATCCGTTAACCTGTGTAGCACGCGGCGGTGGTAAGGCTTTCGATATGATTGACCTTCACGGTGGCGACCTGTTTAGCTACGAATAAACAGGAAAGGCAACCGTAAGGTTGCCTTATTTGTATCATGGATACTATTTTTACTCGCGGCCCTTCTCTAAATATCAGGCTTACCCTGGCGCTTGTGTTGTCAGTAACACTGATATTTGTTGATCATAAAATGGATGGCTTCAAATCTACGCGGGTGTACCTCAACTCTCTGATGAGCCCACTTCAATACATTGCTAACCTCCCCGGGTTAATGCTTAGCGAAAGCGCCCAGCGCCTTACCTCTAAAGAACAGTTACTGGCTGAAAATCAAAAGCTGAATAATCAGCTGTTACTAATGAGCGAAAAACTTCAACAGTACGATGTTATCGCAAAAGAAAATGCTCAGCTTCGCGAGCTGCTGCAAGCTCCCGTGCGTCTATCTTCACAAAAAATGGTTGCCGAGCTGATGGCGGTAGATAAAAACCCCTATAGCCAGCAGGTGGTCATCAATAAAGGGGCAATAGATGGGGTATATTTGTCGCAGCCTGTGCTTGATGAAAAAGGTATTGTCGGTCAAGTGATGGAAGTGGGGTCAACCAACAGTCGTGTATTGCTGATTGCTGATGTGACACACGCCATCCCAGTGCGCTCCCTTCGAAATGATATCCGCTTTATTGCCACCGGCAGCGGCGCACTTAACGAGTTATATCTTGAACATGTACCGCACAGCGTAGACATTCAGGAAGGCGATACTCTTATTTCATCGGGGCTGGGGAAGGTATTTCCAGAAGGTTACCCTGTAGCAACAGTTAAACAGGTAGTGAGAGATGAAAGTCGTCCTTTTGCTCGGGTGATAGTTACACCAATGGCGAATTTAGACAGACTTCGTCATCTTCTACTTTTATGGCGTACGGATGATTCGCCACAAAAGTCTGAGTCTGGTAAGGATGAAAAGGTAAATACACCTGCTACCAACGAGGAAGAGTCTTCAGATGCGTAAACGTAACCTCGTTATTTGGTTGAGTCTGTTAGTGGCGCTGGTACTGCAAATTGTCCCTTTGCCCACTCAAGTAGATGTGTATCGCCCTGACTGGGTGCTAGTTGTGCTCGCATACTGGAGTATGGCCTTGCCCCACAGAGTAAATGTAGGTGTGGCCTTTTTAACTGGTGTTGCGATGGATGTGCTGGTTGGCACAACCTTGGGCATTCACAGCTTTGGTTTAAGTATTTGTGTTTATGTATTGGCTGCCAATTACCAAAGGCTAAGAAATTACTCTGTATGGCAGCAGGCAATTATCATTGGTCTACTTGCTTCGCTATATCATTTATTGACGTTTTGGGTTCAACACCTCTTAACGGATATTTATTTCCAAGTGGATTACTTGTGGCCAGTCTTAACGTCTATGGTGCTTTGGCCGTGGGTGTTTTGGCTACTTAGGCGTACGCGCAGACAATTATCAATTTCTTAATATAAACACCTTCACGATTAAACCAAAGGTAAGCCAATGACAAAATCGGTAGTGTTAGCGTCGGCCTCACCACGACGCACTGCTTTGCTCAAGCAAATGAACATAGCCCATACAATACAACCTGCCGATATTGACGAGTCGCCCCGTGAAAATGAATCACCATTGGAGCTTGTAGCAAGGCTTGCCACTGAAAAAGCCCAAGCGGTGAAGTCACAGCTAGTGACTAAGCGTGCAATGACGAAAGACAAAGTCATTTTAGCTAGCGACACGCTTATATCTTTTAACGGGCGAAGTGTGGGTAAACCTGAAGGTAAAGCCGACTCAAAACGCATTCTTACCATGCTTTCTGGTAAAACTCATGATGTACTTACGGCTATTTGTGTACTCGATGACGCTCAGCAACAGACCCAAGTCATTACCACATCTGTGACTTTTGCAGCATTGACGGATGAGCAAATTGACGCATACTGGGAAACAGGAGAACCTGCTGATAAAGCAGGGAGTTACGCTATTCAGGGTATTGGTGGTGAATTTGTGGTCTCTATCAACGGTAGTGCAAGTGCCGTAATAGGCCTACCGCTATACGAAACCCGCCAATTACTTAATGCATTTGGAGTTGTGTCGTGAGTGCTGAACTGCTTATTAACGTTACCCCGTCAGAGTCGCGGGTAGCGCTTATTGAAAACGGAATACTGCAAGAAATTCACGTTGAGCGTCATACTAAACGGGGTTTAGTTGGCAATATTTATCGTGGAAAAGTAAGTCGTGTATTGCCGGGAATGCAGGCGGCATTTGTCGATATTGGGTTAGAAAAAGCGGCGTTTTTACATGCTTCTGATATTGTTATTCACAATGAAATTGCCGAAGAAGTCTCGGCAAGTCATATACAGAAGCAGGACATTCGCGAGCTGGTGCGTGATGGTCAAGATATTGTGGTTCAAGTGGTAAAAGATCCCATCGGTACCAAAGGTGCACGCCTTACCACAGATATCACTATCCCCAGTCGTTATTTGGTATTTATGCCTTCGGTAACCCACGTTGGTGTATCGCAACGCATTGAAGAAGAGTCAGAAAGAGATCGTTTAAAATCCCTTGTACAAGAGTTTTGTGATGAGAACGGTGGCTTTATTCTTCGTACTGCCGCAGAAGGCGTAGGTAAAAATGAGTTGCAGTCAGACGCCGCGTTTTTGCGAAGACTGTGGGATAAAATTCAGTCTCGCATGAAAAAGCGCAAGTCGAACGTGCTTTATGAAGATTTACCGCTTGCACGACGGGTTCTGCGAGACTTTGTAGGCACAGAGCTAGACAGAATTCGAATCGACTCAAAACTATCATTTAACGAACTACACCAGTTTACCAAAGAGTACGTGCCGGAAATGAACGGCAAGCTCGAGTATTACCCAGGTGATAGACCTATTTTTGATTTATATGATGTTGAAAACGAAGCACAGCGGGCGCTAGAGCGTCGTGTAGACTTAAAATCTGGCGGCTATTTGATCATCGATCAAACCGAAGCCATGACCACTATCGATATCAATACTGGTGCCTTTGTTGGCCACCGAAATTTAGAAGAAACAATTTTTAACACTAATATTGAGGCGACGCAGGCGATTGCCCGTCAACTAAGATTGCGTAACTTAGGCGGTATGATCCTTATCGACTTCATCGATATGATTGAACCAGACCACAAACGACGTGTCTTACATTCATTAGAGGTGGCGACGAACAAGGACAGAGCCAAAATAAATATTCACGGTTTTACCGCGTTAGGGCTTATTGAAATGACCCGTAAACGCACCCGTGAAAGCATTGAGCATATACTGTGCGGCGAATGCCCTGTGTGCAAAGGCCGAGGCACAGTAAAAACTATTGAAACCATTTGCTTTGAAATTATGCGTGAAATTGTAAGGGTGAATCGCGCCTATGACGCAGACAAGTTTGTGGTTTATGCCTCACCAAAAGTGGCAGAAGCCTTAATGGGTGAAGAGTCTCATATGCTGGCCGAACTAGAAGTATTTGTGTCTAAACAGATCAAGGTCCAAACCGAAACACTGTACAATCAGGATAAGTACGACGTCGTCATGATGTAATGCATTAACGTATACGAAGGCAAAATGTGACAAATTTTTCGTCGGTAGCCGCTTATCTACTCAAGAAGTTTTGGCTGCTAATTGCCGTATTGCTTGTACTTTTCGCGCTTGTATTGAGCGCTGCACGCTATGCTCTGCCGCATATTGAGCACAACAAACATTTGTTGGAAAATTATATAAATGAGCAATATGGTGTAAATCTATCCATAAAAAGTGTGCATGCAGTTTGGCAGCGCAGCGGCCCCAGCATTGTGCTCAATTCTGTGTCGCTGGCTAAAAGCGATGCATCTCCTGTGGCGTTGGACATTAGACAAATCTACGTTGAGCTAGATTTTTGGGAATCGCTACGCCATCAGCTTATTTCATCCAACCGTTTTGAACTGCGAGGCTTAAAACTCGATATTGATGCCGATCGCCTTTCCGGTGACGGCAAAAATAACTTTCCCGTGGTGAAGGCTCTTGAGCGACTTTTCCTAGAGCAACTGCAAAGCTTCTCGCTAGAAGACGGTGTGGTTTCCGTGACCCACCTTAACGAAACCAATTCCTTCGATATAGAGAGCTTATCCTGGAACAACCATGAAGAGAGGCACCAAGGGCTAGGACAACTGAAAGTTGCAGATTTAGCTGCTAACTCTGCGTCTTTCATTATTGATATAACGGGCACGCGAGAAGAGTTTGAGGGCGTGTTCTACGCCAAAGCCGAAGAACTTGATATTTCTCCTTGGGTAAGCGACCTGATAAAAACTAAGCGCCCGTTAGCCCAAAGCCGTGCAAACTTTGAGGTATGGACGAACTTTTCTCAAAGTGAAATCACGAGTATACAAGCTGAACTAAGTGAAAGCCTTTTAGAGTGGGGAAGTGGCCGTGCAAAAACGGTAACCGGCATCAGCGGTGGTAGCTTACAGGCGTTGCCTAACAATGGAAGTAAACAAGGCGGGTGGAATGTTAGAGTTGACCAGCTTGTACTTGCTTCAAGTAATGAAACCCTAACCACAGATCTTATTGGTAGCATTAGTGCAAACGGTGATGTGCTAATAAACACCATGAAGCCCCTGCAAATTAACCCGTTTTTACTGTTATTACCCCTTTTTATGGATGATACCAGTGAAGAGGAAATACGTGGGCTAAATCCGAAAGGCGAGTTAGCCACGTTGCAAATACAGCTGCACAATGGCCAACCGTCTTTGGCCGCTAAAGTGCTAGATGTGCAGTGGGATAAAACAGATAAGGTGCCAGGCCTTTCTTCCCTCAACGCCGATCTGTTTTGGTATAAAAATAATGGCGCCGTTTACTTAGAAAGTCAGGATAGCGTGTTAAGCGCTGATGGTGTCATCAAAAAAGACATTCATATAAACCAGTTCAAATCCCGTTTTTATATTTATCCAGAACAAGCAGGCCAAGCAGCAAAGCATTGGATAGTAAAAGGTAGCGATATGCTGCTAGATAGTGATGCTGTTAATTTGCACCCGCAGTTTAAACTGAATACAGCCACGGGGTTTATGTCGCTGTATGTCGATGTGAGCCCGCTGGCTTTAAATGAAGTAAGTAGCCTGTTTCCGGCTTCCTTAATGGGGGCTAATACCGACAAATATCTCACTCGCGCGTTTACTGGCGAAGGTCAAATCACAAATGCGCGTGTGCTGTGGCATGGCCGCACAAGTGACTTTCCCTTTGAAGACAATACCGGTGTTTTCCAGGCTTATGTTGATATCAAACAAGGGGATTTTCTTTTTGCGCCTAACTGGCCTGCGCTCAATAACTTAGATTTGTCTTTGTATTTTGTGAACAATGCCTTAGTGATGGAAAGCCCAAGTGCAACTCTTGCTGATGTGAATATAAGCAATATGTCGGCTGCTATACCTAGTTTTAAGCCTGGGGCCCGCTTGGCAATCTATGCTACCGGCACAGGTTCTGGCGAGGCGCTTACGGCGCTGATGATGGACTCATCCCTAAAAAATTCGCTGGGTAAGGTATTGAACGATGATGTGCAAATTAGTGGGCCGCTGTCTGCTGACATTAAGTTAGACATACCTTTTAAGGGCAATGATGTAGTGGCAACGGGTACCGCGCATTTATCTAACAACCCTGTCTATATCACAAAAACTAACATGCTGTTTGATAAAGCGTCGGGTGATGTGTCATTTACTAACGGAGATATAGATGCACGGGATCTTACTGCGCAATTTCTTCAGCAGCCGGTGAATTTATCGCTGTCTGGCAGGCAGAGCGACACCTACGACCTTCATGTAGAATTAGGTGGGCGTTGGCATGTACATCCGTTGGCTAACTATGTAAACACGGATCTCACCACGTATATTGATGGCGAAAGTGATTGGAACACTAAAGTAGACCTAACTCTTTCTGAAAGCGGCTTTGAATACTCTGCAAATCTCACGGCAGATTTAACCGCAACACAAAGTATATTACCTGCTCCCTTCGATACTTCAGCGGGTAGTAGCTTACCTCTACAGATAATCAGTACTGGCGATGGCAAAGCATCGAACGTCAAAGCCACCCTTGGCAGTAATATCCGTTTTGACGGTGTGCTTCCTCACAAAGAAATGCAGTTCTCGCGGGCGCACTTGGCCCTGGGTGAAAGCGATATTGCCAATATTGGAACAGGTTTTAGTATCAGTGCAAATTTGGCTCAAGCCGATGTACAAGAGTGGTTTACCACAATTGACATGTTGCTTTCAGGCAAAGGAAAAGATGCGGGAAACACCTATGCGCAAACTAATGTTCAGCCATCTATCGATTCAAAGGCTCCTGAAGCTAAGCGCACGAATTTGTTCGGCACGCCATCGCGTATATTTGCTAAAGCCGACATGCTTAATTTCGCTGGCCATAGCATTAAGAAGGCAGAACTGAACGCCACTGAGCGAAACAAGGATTGGATTTTAGACTTAGCCTCTCCTCAGGCCAGGGCAACCATTCGCATCAACAGTGATTTAGATGAGCAAGGCATTGAAGTAAATGCCGACTACTTGTCGTTAGCTAAACCTATTGACCCTGAAGCATCTGCGACAACAGATAATGATAATGACGCCGTGGTAGCCACTACTAGCAATGCTGCAAGCGAGGAAGATGAGTCACCGTATAATATTGACCCCAACACGCTGCCGCCCATTTATTTTTACTGTCAGTCTTGCGGCGTGCATGGTATTGATTTAGGTGAAGTAACATTAGACGTAGCGAAAGAAGATGACGGTCTAGCCATACGCCAGCTCTTAGTGAAGTCTGATGAAAGCAACGTAACCGCAACGGGCTATTGGAAGCACGTAGGCGGCGAGGTTAAAAGCGCGTTAAACGGAACCTTAACGTCTCCAGATGTTGGGCAAATGCTTAAAGAGTATGGCGTTGAATCGGGTATTAAAGATTCCAGTGCAAACGTGCAGTTCGACATTAACTGGCCAAATGCGCCAATGGACTTTGGGTTTGAACAGCTTAATGGCAATGTAGAGTGGTCACTATCTGATGGTTATCTTACGGAGTTGAGTGACAAGGGGTCGCGAATATTTACCTTGTTCAGTTTAAATTCGTTAGTACGAAAGCTAAGCCTAGATTTTCGTGACGTTTTTGCCAAGGGCTTTTTCTACGATGATATGGGCGGCACCTTAAGCATTGTTAACGGCAAAGCATATACTGACGATACAGAAATTGACGGCGGCGCAGGGGAAATAGAAATTACCGGCTTCACCGACTTGAATACGGGTGGGTTAAATTACAACGTGTCGTTCGCGCCTAATGTAACCGGTAACCTTCCGTTTCTTGTGTATTTCTTAGCAACGCCGCCTACCGCATTAGCTGCCCTTGCCATTGACCAAGTGTTGACCTCTGCGAAAGTCATTTCAAATGTGAACTATCGCGTAACGGGTACCATAAAAGAACCTAAGTTCGATGAAGTTGAACGTAACAGTAAAGACATTAGCTTACCTGCCCAAAATGCGCCTGTTCCAGCGAACCCGCAAGACAGGCCATTAACGGATGATGACGTACGCAGGCTGAAAATGGAGGTGATCGATGGTTAATTTAGTAGCACTACAAATGACTTCTACGCCAAATGTAGAAGAGAATCTCGATACAGTTGCAAGCGAAATGGCGGCGGCCAATATAGAAAAGGACAGTTTAGTGGTGTTGCCAGAGTGCTTCGCTTGCTTTGGCGGAAAAGATAAGGGTCAACTTGAAGTCGCTGAAGTTAAAGGTGATGGTGCAATACAGCGTCGTTTATCCTCACTTGCTAAGCAGCACCAATGCTACATAGTGTCAGGAACGTTTCCGGTTAAAACCGAAAACCCCGCTAAGTTTTCTGCTGCATGCATGTTATTTGGTCCAAGTGGCGAGCTTTTGGCTGACTATCGTAAAATTCATATGTTCGACGTATCGGTAAACGATAACACAGGCAGCTACAAAGAGTCGGCTACCACTGAAGCAGGAAGCGAAGTCGTCACTGTTCAAACGCCAATAGGCAACATTGGGCTTGCGGTGTGCTATGATGTACGTTTTCCAGGGTTATTTACTGCAATGGGCGATATCGATATTTTGGTGTTGCCTGCGGCCTTTACCCAGCGTACTGGAGAGGCCCATTGGCATGCGTTGTTGCAAGCCAGAGCCATTGAAAAACAGTGCTTCGTGGTAGCGCCAAATCAAAGTGGCGTTCATGCTAACGGTCGCGAAACCTATGGGCATAGTATTATCCTATCGCCTTGGGGCGAAACCCTAGCCGAACAAGCCTCAAAAACAGGGCTGGTATCGGCAAACATAGATATTGCAGCAAGAGAAACCATTAAACAGAATATGCCGGTTGCCGAACATAACCGATTCAGGAGTCACTTTGTCTAAATCTGTTGAGCGTCATTTATTATCTGACTCAGGCCTAGATATTACAAAGCTAGAGAGCGCGCTAGCGACCATTCATCGCCACGACACCGACTATGCCGATTTGTATTTTCAGTCGAGCCAACACGAAAGTTGGGTTTTGGAAGACGGTATTATCAAAGAAGGCAGCTATAACATTGAGCGCGGCGTAGGCGTACGTGCTATTAGCGGTGAAAAAACGGGTTTCGCTTATTCTGATGAAATAAGTGAAGAAGCGTTAACTAAAGCGTGCAAAGCGGCCCGCGGTATTGCGCCAAGCGGCGGTACCCAACAAGTTGCTGGCTTGGGTCACAAGAGCGTTGAAGCGCGCTACGCCGAAAATAATCCTATTCTTGCGATGCAAGATGCCGAGAAAATTTCATTGCTTAAAGCAGTAGATGCTTATATCCGTAAGCAAGAGCCGTCTGCCAATCAGGTGGTAGTAAGTTTAAGCGGCGTATATGAAGAAATTTTAGTTGCCGGTAGCGACGGTACGTTGGCCACAGATATTCGTCCGCTTGTGCGCTTAAACTGCTCAGTATTGCTAGAACAAGGTGATAGACGCGAGCGCGGCTCAGCGGGAGCTGGTGGGCGATATGCTTACTCATTCTTTAAGCAAGATGAAGATGGCAAACCCTATTATGAGCAATTAGCCGATGATGCACTTCATATGGCGCGGGTTAACATGCAGGCAGTGGCCTCACCAGCAGGCGCTATGCCTGTGGTATTAGGTAACGGTTGGCCTGGTGTATTGCTTCACGAAGCTGTGGGTCACGGTCTTGAAGGTGATTTTAACCGTAAAGGTGCATCAACTTTCAGCGGTCGCATTGGCGAGCGCGTAGCTGCCAAAGGTGTAACGGTTGTTGATGACGGTACATTAAGCGACCGTCGCGGTTCGTTATCGGTTGATGACGAAGGCACCCCAACGGCGCATAACGTGCTAATTGAAGACGGTATTTTAAAGGGATACATGCAGGATAAACACAACGCCAAGCTAATGGGCGTTGCACCTACCGGAAATGGCCGTCGAGAATCTTACGCTCACTTGCCTATGCCTCGTATGACCAATACTTACATGCTGGAAGGTGAGCACGATCCGAAAGAAATTATCGCCTCTATCGACAAAGGAATTTACGCGCCGAACTTCGCTGGCGGTCAGGTAGATATTACCTCTGGTAAATTCGTGTTCTCTAGCGCTGAAGCTTACCTTATCGAAAACGGTAAAATTACTGCACCAGTTAAAGGGGCAACCTTAATTGGTAACGGCCCTGAGGTTATGCAAAAAATCTCAATGATTGGTAACGACACTGCGCTAGATAAAGGCGTGGGTGTATGCGGTAAAGACGGTCAAAGCGTACCGGTGGGCGTAGGTCAGCCTACACTTAAAATTGACGAGCTAACAGTGGGCGGTACGGCATAATAACTTCGCCATGTCAGTGGCTTACACAAGCGTAAGCCACTACAGTTTTTCGGTCTAGATAAAAGGAATTATCGGTGATTATCCGCCTATTAAAATGGCTTAGTTTCTCAGCACTGCTACTAGTGCTCTCTGCTGTTGGATATGCTCTCTTTATTCAGCTTTCCTTCGATAGCACAAAACCTATTGTAAACTATGGCAGTGTAAACACAGAGCTTTTCACAGATGAGTCACAAAACCGCCCGCTGCTTGTTTATTTTGGTGGCAGCGAAGGTGGAAATAGTATGTCGAGGGCTTCTAATTCATCTGAAAGAAATAAATATTTAGATGCGGGGTATGCCGTTCTCGCGATAGGGTATTTCAAGATGCCAGGCTTACCTGAAGAACTTGATCGTATATCACTAGATGCAATTTACGAAAAAGTAATAGAGGCCCAGCAATTGCCCTTTATTAACTCTCAGTGTGTTGCAGTGATGGGAGGCTCTAAGGGAGCAGAGTTGGCTTTGCTACTAGCGTCACTATATCCCGACATCGACGGTGCTGTCGCGTTCGCAGGTAGCCATGTTTCTTTTGCAAGCCCCTCTTTTAGGACTGGAGCATCTACCGCTTCATTTCAATACAATGGTCGTGACATCCCCTTTGTTCAAATACCAAATAGCGCTATCCCTAGCATGCTTACCGGAGATTTTCGCGAAGCATATAAAGTCGCGCTTGAAGAGGGGAAGAGGGACATAGTTAATGCAGTAATTCGCGTCGAGGATATAAAGGGCCCAGTATTACTAGTTTCTGGTGAAAATGATCATGTTTGGCCATCTGCAGAAATGTCAGAGAAAGTCATTAAGCGACTTGGGGAAAACAAATTTGCTTATCCGTACGAGCATATTATGGCACCGGATGGTGACCATTTTGTGCCTCAAAACGAATATCACGGTCACGCTATTGCTTTTTTAAACAAACATTTTAAAGCTAGCTGCCAACAAGAAGATGGCAATTAAAGTGTAAAAGGCAACTTTAATCAGGAATAAGTAGATAGCTGTTAATACTTCCTGCTTGTCGTTTGCAATGTTTACGAAAAAGCAGGCTTCCCATGCTGAGAAGCCGCATTAATTTAGTGTGGAAGCACTTTTGTTAATCTTCGTGAATAACGTCTTTCAAATACTGAAACAACTCTCGGAACGCTTTGGGTGGCGCATTCTTTTCGCGCTCTTTCTTAATTTGGCGGTGGAATTGACGCAGCTTCTGGCGATCAAGTTCAGGGTGCGCTTCAATCAACTTCTGAATAGCTGGGTCGCCCTGCTCAATTACCGCTTCTCTGGCTTTCTCTAGCGCATGAAAAGCCGCGTTTGCTGCTTGGTGTTGATGCGTTAGTTTTGCTAGCGCTTCTTCTATATCGGCAGTATCGCGATTACGCAGAGCTTTACCAATAAACTGAAGCTGGCGTCGATAACCATCTTTTTTCTTGTTAACTTTACGGGCAATAGCAACGGCATCGGCCAACTCTTCATCCATAGGAATAGTGGCAATGTGTGCATCGGTTAAGTTAACCAAGGTTTCGCCTAGCTTATGAAGCTCTTTTGCTTGACGCTTCAGCTCAGTTTTACTGACAAACTCTTCCTCTTCGAACTCATCTGCTTGCGCATCTTCGAAGTAAGGATCTTCAGGAGAATTGTATTTCTGATCACTCATTTCAAACTCATTAGTGTTACACTTTAGCTAAATTGTAACTATCACAGTCGAATTAAGACAGCGAAACTTACTATGCAAATTGAGCAGCAGTTAGCCGACATTCAAAATGTCGTAGATGATGTACTAAAATTAGCCGTTTCAAAAGGCGCAACGCAAGCTGAAGCCAGCATGTCGAAAGTGCAGGGCATCGCCGTATCTTCACGTATGCAAGAAGTTGAAAACGTTGAATTTACCAACGACGGTGGCTTAGGTATAAGCGTATACGTAGGCAAGCGAAAAGGCAGTGCTTCTACTGCTGATTTAAGCAAAGCAGCGTTAACATTAGCGGTAGAAAAAGCCGTAGATATTGCACGTTACACCAGTGAAGATCCTTGTACTGGTTTGGCCGATGCTGACCTTATTGCTACTGAATTCCCAGATTTAGACCTGTATCACCCCGAAGAATTAGATACTGAAAAGGCCATTAAAACTACCATTGAGGCTGAAAAAGCAGCAATGGATTACGACTCGCGCATTACCAATTCAGATGGCGCTTCGTATAACGCAAATTTAGGTATGCGCGTTTATGGCAACACCCATGGTATAAACGCAGGCTACCCTAGTAGCCGCTATTCTTTAAGCTGTATGGTTATTGGCGCACAAGATGACGATATGCAGCGCGATTATGCCTACACGGTAAGCCGTAAGGCCGATTTGTTGCAATCAGCAAGTGCTGTAGGCATTGACGCTGCAAAAGCAACTGTAGACCGTTTAGGCGCCCGTAAAATTAACACGGCGAACGTACCTGTACTCTTACACCGCGACATCGCATCTAGCTTGTTTGGTCACTATGTCGGTGCTATCAGCGGTGGCAGCCTTTATCGTCGTTCTAGTTTCTTACTTGATAGCCTTGGCGAGCAAGTTTTCCCAGAATGGCTTAACGTTGAAGAACGCCCGTTTATTAAAGGCGGCTTAGCAAGCTCTAGCTTCGACAACGAAGGTGTAGCCTGTGCAGATATGACAATAGTCGATGGCGGTAAATTAGCCACATACCTTTATACGACGTACTCTTCGCGTAAGCTAAATACTCGGTCTAACGGTCATGCTGGTGGTATTCACAATTGGCTAGTAGGCGATACAGGACATAGCGACGCCGAGCTTCTAAAAGAAATGAGCACAGGACTATTTGTGACCGAACTTATGGGGCAGGGCGTTAATGGTGTAACCGGTGATTACTCGCGCGGTGCTGCGGGCTACTGGGTTGAGAATGGCATTATTCAATACCCAGTCCATGAAGTAACCATTGCCGGTAACCTAAAAGATATGTTCAAAGGCATTGTGGCTATTGGTGCTGAAAAAGATGTGCGCGGCAGTGTTCAGACTGGCTCTGTGCTTATCGACCAAATGAAGATAGCGGGCAGCTAGCTCGCGTTTTCTCGAAACGCTGAAGGAGAGAGACCTGTCGATTTCTTAAAGCGTTTTGAGAAAGTAAATACATTTGTGTAGCCCACATAGCTTGCAATGTAGGAAACGGGCCACTGCGTGCTTAACAATAAGCTTTTGGCCCGTGCCATCCGCAAATGAATAACGTGCTGTTTTGGGCTTCGCCCAAACACTTGTAAGCACAACCTATGAAGGTGGGGGGCAGAGTAATGGGCCTTTTCACTTAAGCTTTTCATATCCCAGTCAAACTGTAGCTGTTTATCAACTACTGAAAACAGCGCATGTACCCGGCTTATTTGGCGCCGCTCCTTTTCGTCACTGGCATGCTTTTTACCTAATGGAGCATCTGCTATGCGGCACAGGTAACGAGAAACAAACTGCATGGCAGCGCGACGGCTATCAAGGTCGCGTTCCAAGTACACAAGTTCCATGGCGTGATGCAGTCCTTCTAGCATGGCGTTATCTACAACTAGGGCATCGCTTTTTCTAAATGACTTCCAGCGCTCGGTATTAGCTAAATTTACCCAAATTATGTCCCACTGCTCGCTGATAATGGAAACTTCAAAGCTTTGTCCAGCAGGTAAAATAATAAGCTGCCCTTCATTTAGCTGTAGTTCGCCTGATGGAACGCGAAACTTTCCTTGCCCCTTTATGCTATAGAACAAGGTATGGTTAGGCGGAGAAACACGCCCCACCGTATAGTTCCCTGATAAGTTAGAGCATCCTGCCAGTTCAATGTCTAGGCTGCTGATTTCTGGCGCGTTACTACTATCTATAAAGCGTTCGAAGCAGTTGGGGCCAATATCTACAATGTCTCTGAAGATAGGTTGCATAAATGTAAAATGATAGTTTTGGATAAATAGATGTAAGTTTAGAGCATAAAGGATCTGTAGAAAGTTAGCTATATTTCGTTTAACGAAAAAGTAAAGGAAATGACATGCTTAATGTTTCCCAAGTAGTCGCTCAAAAAGACTGGCAAAACCCAGTTGTGTTTCAAAGAAACCGCATCAGTGCCCACAGTCCACATTACGGATACAAAACGCTAGAAGATGCACTGTACAGTACCAATGCGCAAAAGCGCAGTTTAAATGGCCAATGGGATTTTCGTTTGTTTGATGCCCCAGAAAGCGTACCTGAAAGCCTACTTACTAAAACGTTGAGTAATGATGAATCTGAAAATTGGCAGCCTATTACCGTGCCGTCCAACTGGCAGCTACAGGGCTACGACAAACCTATTTATTGCAACGTTAAATATCCGTTTGCAGTAAATCCGCCTGTAGTACCTAGCGATAACCCAACGGGTTGCTATCGCACTACGTTCAACGTTTCCAATGATGAACTAAAGCAGCGTAACCACATTGTGTTTGAAGGCGTAAATAGCGCCTTTCACCTTTGGTGTAACGGCGAGTATGTAGGTTATTCTCAAGATAGTCGCTTGCCTGCTGAATTCGATTTATCCCGCCTCTTAGTAGAGGGTGAAAACCGCTTGGCTGTTATGGTGATCAGATGGTCTGACGGTAGCTATTTAGAAGACCAAGATATGTGGTGGCTCAGCGGCATCTTTCGCGGCGTTAATTTAGTCACTAAACCTCAACATCACATTCAGGACGTGTTCGTTACGCCAAAGCTTGATGCGTGTTACCGCGACGCTACGGTTTCAGTTCGTACTGCTATCAATGCGCCATCTACCTTTAAAGTGGGCATCCAGCTTTTTGATGGCGATAGCGCTGTTACCGAGCAAGTTATTACCGGTACCAACAATAAGCGTATTGATGAAAAGGGCGGTTGGGATGATGTGGTTTTCCAAACATTAGATGTGAAAGAGCCCAAACACTGGACCGCGGAAACACCAAACTTGTACCGTATTGTGGTATCCCTTATTGATGAGAGTGGTAACACGGTGGACTTTGAAGCCTACAATGTTGGCTTTCGAAATATTGAAATGAGAAATGGCCAGCTATTGGTTAACGGCAAAGCTGTTCTTATTCGCGGCGTTAACCGACATGAGCACCATCAGCTTAAAGGCCATGCCATCAATGAAGATGACATGCTTGAAGACATTAAGCTATTAAAGCAAAACAACTTCAACGCCGTGCGTACTGCACATTACCCAAATCACCCTCGCTGGTATGAGCTTTGCGATGAATATGGGCTCTATGTGGTAGATGAAGCGAATATCGAAACCCACGGTATGTTCCCAATGGGAAGACTTTCTCGCGACCCACTTTGGGCCGGTGCTTACATGGCGCGCTTCACCCAAATGGTCGAGCGAGACAAAAACCACCCTTGTATTATCATCTGGTCGTTAGGTAACGAGTGTGGTCATGGGCCTACCCACGACGCCATGTATGGCTGGGCCAAGTCATTTGACCCATCACGACCTGTGCAATATGAAGGTGGTGGTGCCGACACTACGGCGACCGACATTATTGCGCCCATGTACGCA
Organism: Alteromonas sp. HB246098; assembly: GCF_054890645.1. Classification (NCBI taxonomy): domain Bacteria; kingdom Pseudomonadati; phylum Pseudomonadota; class Gammaproteobacteria; order Alteromonadales; family Alteromonadaceae; genus Alteromonas; species Alteromonas sp. HB246098. The sequence continues at coordinate 247,712 of NZ_JBTZUG010000006.1, forward strand.
AGAGTTGATACTGACGTTAAGGACGATGCTGTACCTAAATGGGCCATTAAAAAGTGGTTGTCGATGCCGGGTGAAAACCGCCCCGTTATTTTATGTGAGTATGCCCATGCTATGGGTAACAGCTTGGGCAGCTTTGATGAATATTGGAAAGCATTTAAAGAGTATCCGCGTCTTCAAGGCGGTTTTATCTGGGACTGGGTTGACCAAGGGTTAACTAAGTACACTGACAGTGGTGAAGCTTACTGGGCTTACGGTGGCGACTTTGGTGATATCGATAACGATCGTCAGTTCTGTATTAATGGATTGCTGTTCCCAGACAGAACGCCACATCCCCACTTGTTTGAAGCAAAATACTGTCAGCAGCACTTAAGCTTTTCGCTGGTTGAAAAAGACAACAAGTTTGAGCTTACAGTAAGTAGTGATTACCTGTTTAGACGCACAGACAATGAGTTGTTGCGTTGGCAAGTACTAGAAAACGGAAAACCGATTGCTGAAGCAACGGGCGAGCTCGAAATCAATATAGGTCCGCAACAAGCACAAATGCTGACCCTAACCCCTGAAATTACGTTTAAAGCAGGGGCTGAGTATCATTTAAATATTGATGTTGTAACAGCGAATGACTGCGCGTGGGCGGGTGCAGGGCATGTTATGGACACCGCGCAGTTAGCACTAACCAATATGTGCGGTATGGTCCCATTTTCTTTCAATGAGCAAGACGACAAAAGTGAACTAGTTATTGAGGCCCAAGATGGGATGCTACTGGTAAATGTCCGAAACAACGTATTTAGCTTCAACAGTGAAAGTGGGCTGTTAACGTCATGGCTGCAGGGGAATAATGAAACTCTAAGCGCGCCGTTAGAGGATAATTTCTTTCGAGCGCCGCTGGATAACGATATTGGGGTAAGTGAAGTCGATAACCCCGATCCGAACGCCTGGGAGTCCCGCTGGCGTCGTGCTGGTATAGGCGAATGGTCACGCACTTGTACGGGTATAAACGTCGAACAGGGCGCGCAAGACGTACGCATAACGTCGTTATTCGAGTATCACTATGGTCAAAAGCTAATGGCTTCAACTAAGTGGGTTTATACCCTAGATGTACAAGCCAAGCTTTCAGTAGATGTAGAGGTGTTGTTAGACGATGGTTTACCGCCAATGCCGCGAATTGGTATGCAAACGGCAGTGCCTATAGCCGAAGAGCGTACGTCGGTTACTTGGCAGGGGCTCGGGCCGTTTGAAAACTACCCAGACAGAAAAGCAGCGGCGCGCTATGGCCACTACACCTTACCTATTAATGCTATGCAAACGCGCTACGTGTTCCCAACGGATAATGGCTTGCGTAGTCACTGTAAAAAGCTAGCCATTGGTGAATTAACTGCCAGCGGGCAGTTCCACTTCAGCGTAAGTGAATATGGGCAAGTACAGTTGGATAAGGCAAAACATACCTGTGATTTAGCCCTTCAAGATTGTGTGTTTGTCTATATTGACCATGCTCACATGGGCGTGGGCGGCGATGACTCGTGGAGCCCAAGTACACACAAAGCCTTCTTATTGGAAGAAAAGCGCTATCGCTACTCGGTTTACTTTAGCGCTACTGCTAGCTAGTCAGATACCATTACGCACAAAAAAGCCGCTACATGATAGCGGCTTTTTTATTAACTCAATATTCGTTCAGGCAGCGGTTTAGCCGTCAACCTGACCGCAGAAACGGTAACCTTCACCGTGGATAGTTACAATCAATTCTTCATCTGTTGGATCTGACTCGAAGTGCTTACGAATACGACGAATAGTAACGTCAACCGTACGGTCATTTGGACGAAGCTCGCGACCTGTCATTTCCATAATTAGCTGTTCACGGGTAAGGATCTTACCTGGGTTGCTTAGGAAAAGGTGAAGCGCACGGAATTCACTACGAGGTAGACGGAATTCTTTACCGTTAGGAGAAATCAATGAACGGCTGTCACCGTCAAGGGTCCAACCGTTAAAGCTTACACGGCTTGGTAAATCGTCATCTTCTGAAGAGTTTGTTGTACGAGACAGTAAGTTGCGCGCGCGGATAGTTAATTCACGAGGATTGAATGGCTTAGTCAGATAGTCGTCTGCGCCAATTTCAAGACCTAGAATGCGGTCAACGTCGTTGTCACGGCCTGTTAGGAAGATAAGGCCAACGTTTTTACGATCACGTACTTCACGCGCTAAAATCAGGCCGTTTTTGCCCGGTAGGTTGATATCCATGATAACCAAATTGATAGCGTGATTCTCGAAGAAATCATGCATTTGATCACCATTTTCGGCTTCAAATACATTATACCCTTCCGCTTCAAATAAACTCTTAAGCGTGGTACGGGTTACCACCTCATCTTCAACAATTAACACATTTGGCGTCTGCATGGTGTTTTACACTCTTTCTAAAATACGATTTAAGCAACTAACTGGTTAAATTTTAATATTCATATACTTGATTGCAAGTAACTTGTGAATATTCTTACTGTTAAGGTATTGGGATTAGCCAATAAAAATCAAGAAAAGTTCATACTTTATACAACTATTCTCATGTTTTCGCATTAACAACAGGGAAGATAATGACAAATTCTACCCCGTTGCCCTCCTCGCTGGTAATCGATATTGAACCATTAAGGGCCTGCGTAACTAAGTTGTATACTAAGTGCATTCCCAATCCTGAACCGCCTTGCCCACGTTTAGTAGTTACAAAGGGGTCAAAAATCCGCTTGCGGATTTCCGGGGAAATGCCTTTTCCGTTATCGGTATAAACAAGCTTGAGCTTATCATTGCTAACCAACTCGGCACTAATATCAATGGTGCCTTTATCCATAGATTCAAACCCATGGATAACCGAATTCATTATTAAATTAATCAAAATTTGATTTATTGGGCCAGCCTTCGTTTCAACGCTAAGGGTAGGGTCGCAATTTACGTTGATGTTGTGTTTTAATTTTTTGAGTCGAGGCTGCAATGACAACAGTATCTCATTAACTAGCTGTACAACGCAAAAACTTCTACTAGATTCTGAGGTTTGATCTACGGCAACCTGCTTAAAACTACTAATAAGCTCGGCAGCTCTGTTCAAATTGCGGTAAATAATATTCAGGTTTTCATTACTCTCATCCAAAAAGCGCTTCATTGCGCTGGCTTTTAGCGTTTTATTCTCAAAGTCTTTCTGAATAACAGCCAACCTGTCTAACATCATGGTTGATGCAGTTACGCCTAAACCTATTGGTGTATTAACTTCATGTGCGACACCGGCAACCATATCACCGAGGGACGCCATTTTTTCATTCTGCACGATTTGCCGCTGAAACTGGTGCAGCTTTTCTAATGTTTGAATAAGCTCTTGGTTCGCGTCTTTTAGTGCTGTTGTTCGATGGCTGACCATATCTTCAAGACTGGCATTAAGTTTTCTGTGCTGCTCCTCTGCCTGTCTTTGTTTTTGCATGTATTCTTGCATGCGTAGCAGCAATACGTTCACCGAATCAGCTAAAATGTCGAGCTCTTTAATGCTAGAGCCCTTAGCGCGAGCTGAATAGTCACGCTGTCGGGACGTGCGTTGTAAAAAATTGGCGATACTTTTCACCGGACCAGTTACAAAGCGCTGCATTCTTAGTGCAGAGTAAAGGCTTATGGCTAATAGCACTAAAGCTACTGCTAAATTTAGCCAAATTGACTTCCCTACCAGTTGGTTAAAGTTGTCTGAGGAAACCCTTAAATATACCCAACCTAACTGGATGTTGGTCTCTGGGTCGAACACTTTTGCACTCAGTTCAAGGTAATGCCCGTTATCAGCCAGTATTGGATTCATAACCATGGAAGCTAACTGGTTTTCCTTGCCACCTAATAAAAGCTGCCCCTCTTTATTGTACGAGGCAAAAATTTCTGGCTGAGATGTGCCATTTTGGGCTTTGTACACGTGAGCATTGAGTACATGCTCTGCAGCTGTAAGGTTGCTTAACGCAACTTCTATACGTTCAGGGGTTTCATCATATAGATAGGTAGATGAGCTTCTAGCGACCAACTTAGCCAGCATCATTGCGTTAGATTCAAGCTCATGGCGATAGGTTTTTATTTGGGTATAAACAGCAAGGCCCGACAACACTGCAATTGAGAAGGTGATAATAGACATTACCACCCAAAGAAAGAGGCTTTTTATAGAAAGCTTTACTGCCTTATCCGTCATACCTGCCTTGTGTACTGTCCGTTCACGTCATCCGTTTTTTAATAGTGGCGCAAAAGTAGGCAAAAAGAAAGGCGCTTATAAACAATAATTAATGTAGAAGGTTACAGAGCTATTACCTATTTTCGCTACGGTTTTTTATACGCTTATATCGCCACTGCTTATAGTAAAGTCAGTGTTCCAATAAGGGGGGGAACGATAAAAGCTCAACAACAATAGCGACTAATTAGTCGCCGATAAATACAGCTGCTGATAATGTTTGGCAGACGTTTCCCACGTAAAGCGGGTTCTCATCCCCCGTTGCTGCATTGCCCTGAACTTGCCCTTATCTTCATAGAAAGCCAGCAGAGCACGTCGAATACAAGCTAACAAAGCATGCGGCGTAGGTTCATCAAACACAAAACCTGTACCTTCACTATCGTTGCTATAGTCAATGACCGTGTCTTTAAGCCCTCCTACTGAGCGCACAATAGGGATAGTGCCGTAAGCCAAGCTGTACATTTGATTTAATCCGCATGGTTCAAATTGTGAAGGCATAAGGAAAAAGTCAGCGCCAGCCTCTACTAAATGAGCATGCTCTGAACTAAACCCGTTAATAAAAGCGAACTTGTCAGAATGTTGTTGGGCAAACTCACCAAGATCCATACATACCTTTGGATCGCCAGTGCCTACAATGACCATTTGGATATTATGCTTAATCAGGTCGTCTAAAATGGGCAGTATATACCCGAAACCTTTTTGCTCTGTAAGGCGGCATACCATTCCAATAAGCGGAATGTCGCTATTCTCAGGCAGTGCTGACTTTTCCTGCAAAACCCGCTTACAGGCGGTTTTTGGATGAAGGTTATCTACACTGTAGTGCTCAGGCAGAAACGTATCTGTTTCGGGGTTCCACTGGGTGTAATCACAACCATTTAGAATACCGCTTAAATCGGCTTGACGATTTACAAGACGTTCGTGAAGTCCGTGACTACCTAAGTCGGTAAGCAGCTCCCTTGCATAGTTAGGACTTACAGTCGTCACTTTCGAGGCAAACTCAATACCGCTTTGCAGCATGTTGATGTACCCGCCGTGTACTTGCGCCAAGATGTTTGGGTGATGTCGAAGAAACGGGATGGTTTCTAGTTTGTGTACGCCTTGGAAAGCGGCGTTATGAATAGTGAATATTGTTTTGGTGCTATCGAAATACCCTGATTTGTCGTGGGTAAGTAAAAACGGAAGCATAGCCGTGTGCCAATCATGGCAGTGAATAATATCCGGCTTTTTATCAATCGCTTTAAGCGTTTGAAGAACAGCGCCGCTGAATAAACTAAAGCGCTCGCCATTATCTTCATATGCTTCAAAGGCATTGGCATATAGCCCTTCACGCATAAAGTAGTCAGGCGCGTCTACAAAGTAAATTGGAATGTCATGCCATTGCATGTAGCGAATATCGAAGTGGTACACTTGCCCTTCAGTGAACAGGGTTTGTTGCTCGGCTACCGTGGGCAGGTTCAATTGCTCTGCCAGTACTTGGTAATAAGGCATTATTATCGTGATGCTTTCGCCCATACTATGTAGTGCGAGAGGGAGCGCTTTGCCAACGTCAGCAAGTCCGCCAGTTTTGACCAACTCTTCAACTTCTGAAATAGCAAATACAATATTCACAGTTAATCTCCCAGAGCGTACATGTAGTGCACTCGTAATGCTTAAGTTAAGTGTACGAAAAGCGCTGAGTGCCACTGTGAAGTATCCACAATGGCATAAGCAACAGGTAGAAAAGCTAAGTTAGCATAAGCCAATGGCTTTTTTAATTATAAAGCTGCCTGATAAACAGAAAATTGAGAAGTTTGTGCCGTGGTATAAACCGTTTGGAAGTGCTCGGCGAGCAAACCAGGGTAGGGTAAGAATCGGTTCGCCACCATTTGCATAGTGCCACCACGGCTTAAGGTTGCCTTTGCATCTGAGATAAATCGCTTCGTAATGGTGTAGTCGGTTTTAATGCCAGTGTGAAACGGTGGGTTGGTGACAATATGCTGAACTTTATGGGAAAGCCCATGCAAACCATCCGCAGCATATAGGGTTGCTGACAATCCGTTTTCAGCCAGGGTCAAAGCACTACAATACACCGCAAGCGCGCTCACATCGGTAAGATGCAGCTTCAAATGCGGGTATTTAAGCATAATGTAGCTACCAACAACGCCAGCACCACACGCGAAATCTAGTACTTCACCGCTTAGTGACGTCGAAAGCTTTTCAAGCAGAAGCTCTGTTCCCGCATCCAGTTCTTTATAACTGAAAACGCCAGGCATAGAGGCCACATCCCAAGCTGTACCTTCAACGTGGTAGGTATTCATATCAAGCCAAGCATCGGGCTCAAAAGCAAGGTGAGGCTCTTCAACTAAAACGGTAATCAGGCTGCAGTGGCGCGCCGAATCAACTTTTTGCGTAGGGCCATATTGTTGCATTAACTTAGCGGCACTTTTAATACCGCCTTTGTTTTCACCAACCACATGTATTCTGCCATGTTGGCCAACCATACTTGCGGCCATTCGCAGTAACATTTGAAAATGGGTTTTTGCTTTAGGTAAGAAAATCATCACGTCAGTGTGAGATTTTTCTAAAGCCAAGAAAGGCGCAAAAATATGGGTATGATTGCCAACCTTTTGCGTCACCTCAAAGCCTGTGCGTGTAATGTCTCTGCTATCAAACGACACAGAGGGTATGACGCGTACGCACTCCGAAAAAATATCGAAATACTGGTGAAGAACCGTTACGTTATGCGATTTGAGAGCGTCTAGGAAATACGCGTCAGCAGGGTTAATAAATGCCCACTGGCCTTCATCAAAAAGCGCGATATTACGTTCTAACAGCTGGCTTTGAGGAGATAAAATCATTACTTAGTACGCTCGAAAATTAGATCCCACACGCCGTGGCCTAGCTTTTGACCGCGAGTTTCAAACTTGGTGATTGGACGGTAGTCCGGTCGAGGCACATAGTCACCGTCAGTTGCAGTGTTGGTGTAACCGTCGGCGTTGGTCATGACCTCTAACATATGCTCAGCGTATTGTTCCCAGTCGGTCGCCATATGAAAGCAGCCGCCAATAGCTAACTTGGTGCGAACTAACTCAACAAATTCGGGCTGAACGATACGGCGCTTATGGTGACGCTTTTTGTGCCACGGGTCTGGGAAAAACAATTGCAGGCGCGACAATGAGTCATCTGGAATCATATTCTTAAGCACTTCGACGGCGTCGTGCTCCATTACACGCAAATTTTCGACACCTTGCTCACTAGCATCGGCTAAGCATGCGCCAACTCCGGGGCGATGTACTTCAATTCCAATAAAATTTTTCTCTGGCGCGTTTGCGGCCATCTCAACTAATGACTTACCCATGCCAAAGCCGATTTCCACAACCACATCTGCGTCTCGGCCAAACAATTCTGGCAACGATAAGGGCGCGTCCACATAGTCTATGCCTTTGGTTGGCCAGTAATCTGCTAGTGCTTTTTCTTGTGCTTTGGTAAGTCTGCCTTCGCGTTTAACGAAGCTCTTTACTTTACTTACGTATACTCCAGCGGCTTCTGCTTCCGCCTGACTTTTGAATTGCCTCATTTGCAATGCCTTTCTAACCCAATTTTCTGGTGGCGCATTATCCACTTACCCACGGCTTATGCAACGCTATAGTGGTAAAAATGCTGTAATTTTATACGCTAATTTGTTTAGCAATAATAGACGCTACGGCGTTAGGCTGCTCAAGTACCAACATATGCCCCGCATCACTAACAGTGTGGAAAGCAGCTTTGGGTAACCCACTTTTAAGTTGCTTTATTGCTTCTGCTGGAGCAATTGCGTCTTGCTGGGCGGTAATAAAGGTTACAGGCACATTGATCTTCGCCAGTGATTTTACGGTACTCTCTCGGGGCGTTGTGGCGAGTGTGTGGTTAAGTAGTGTGGTTTTACCTAAATCCTGAGCCATTGATTTAACAACGCCTGCCACATTTTCATCGTCCAAACGTGAAGGGTGAATAAACCGTGAGAGGTAGGCATCATTGTCGGGTTTAAAGTTTCCTTGCTTAAGCATGGTAGTCAGCTGCTTACGCTTGGCAATTTCTTCTTTTGACAAACCTTCTGGGTTGTAGCCTATCAGAGTAACAGAGGCTACATTGGCAGGATTGCGCTGTGCGACTAGTGCCGCAATAAACCCGCCCATGGAGTAACCTACAAGGTGCACTTTTTCGTCATCGAGGATACGGTCTTCACTTAATGCCAGCATTTCTTCTTGTGACGACGCCCATTGAAGCGGCACATATCTGCGCTGTGAAATATTCAATGAGCGCCATAGTGGTAGAAATACGCGCTCGTCGCAGAGTGTACCGGGAAAAAACAAAACAGGGTGCTGCACAGACACGTGTGCTCCTTAACATTAAACTAGCTAGTTACATGCTACCATAGCGCGCTAGTTAATGAATGGTCGCTAGACAGAAAGCATAAAGCTTTATTAGTAAAAGAATAAGCAGTAGCTATATCCATATAGATGATTATGACAGAACAAAAATATACAGGAAGCTTTGCGGAGCGAGTGCTCGCATGGTTTGGCAAGTATGGGCGAAAACATTTACCTTGGCAGCAAAACGTAACGCCTTATAAGGTATGGGTGTCGGAAATTATGCTCCAGCAAACCCAAGTTACTACGGTAATTCCTTATTTTGAACGTTTTATGGCGTCATTCCCCTCTGTACATGAGTTGGCGAAAGCATCTCAAGACGACGTGCTCCATCATTGGACAGGGCTTGGTTACTACGCAAGAGCAAGAAACCTACATAAAGCTGCGAATACGCTGGTGGATAAGTATGACGGAGAATTTCCCTACAGCCTTGAAGAAGTCATGGATTTACCCGGAATAGGTCGCTCAACTGCGGGTGCCATATTGTCGCTGTCTCGCAATATGCGCTTTCCTATTTTAGATGGCAACGTAAAGCGTGTGCTGGCGCGTTACTACGCAATAGGCGGGTGGCCGGGGCAGAAAAAAGTGGAAAACCAACTTTGGGAGGTGGCAGAGAAAAACACGCCTACCAACCCAGAAGGTGGACGTTGTGCCAAGTATACTCAGGTGATGATGGACTTGGGCGCAATGATCTGTACGCGAAGCAAACCAAAGTGTGACAAGTGCCCGCTTCAAGCCGACTGTATTGCCTACGCTCAAGGTGCGCAAACCGACTACCCGGGCAAAAAACCGAAAAAAACGCTACCGGAAAAATCCACTTTTATGATGGTGGCACAGTTCAATAGCCAAGTGTATTTAGAACAGCGTCCTTCAACAGGCCTCTGGGGCGGTTTGTATGGTTTTATCGAGGTATGCGCAATAGAAGAGGGTATTGAGCAGCTTAACAAGCGGGGGATCACTGTTGAAGAGACCCGAGAGCTTGAAGGCTTCCGCCATACCTTTAGTCATTTTCATTTAGATATCACCCCAGTAGTGGCCGTGGTAAACTCTGCTCCAACAAAGCGCGTAGCTGAAACGGCATATCGGTGGTTTTCGTTGAACGAGCCTATTGAAGTTGGTTTAGCGGCACCCACAACCAAGATAATTCAGCAGTTAATGCGTTAGGCTTGTAAAGGTAGCCTTGTATTAATTGCTAAGCAGATAGCGAACGAAAGGAAATAACATGGCAAGAACGGTATTTTGTCGCAAGCTTCAAAAAGAAGCAGACGGCTTAGATTTCCAACTTTATCCGGGTGAACTGGGTAAGCGTATTTTCGACAACATTTCTAAAGAAGCATGGGCCGAATGGCAAAAGAAACAAACCATGCTAATTAACGAACATAAGTTAAATATGATGGAGCCGAATGCCCGTTCATTTTTGGAAGAAAAAATGTCGGCCTACTTGTTTGACGATGTAGAGCCTACGATTGAAGGCTATGTTCCGCCTGAAAAATAAGCAAAAAAGCGTTTTTTGAGCAAACAATGTGCAAACAGTAATAAAAGCGCAAAAAAAGCGAGAAAAACGGTTGACTTGTGAAGGCGAAAACCGTTTAATACGCACCCACAGCAGGACAGGCAGTAAACGCCTAGAACGCTAACAAGTTTCAGCCTCGATAGCTCAGTTGGTAGAGCAGCGGATTGAAAATCCGCGTGTCCCTGGTTCGATCCCGGGTCGAGGCACCATCATCGAAGCCCTTGCAGAAATGCGAGGGCTTTTTTGATCCCGGCGGTTGGAAAACCAAGCACACGCTAACGTGCCCCTGCGGCTGCGCCGCGCGTTGCAATCCCGGGTCGAGGCACCATTATTCAGAGAGCCCTTGCAGAAATGCGAGGGCTTTTTTGATCCCAAACCACTTTCCTCTATTTTGAAATTTGTGCTCGCGAAAACACATATGGCGGCTTTAGCGGTGTGCATCGTATAATGCGAGCATTGAGTGCAAAAAGTTAAAGAACAGAGCATGAACCGTCGTAAGAAAATCTTCACTAAGCTTAAGAAAAAAGATAAGAAAGCTAAGGCTAAACTTCATAAAAGCAATAAGCCAGCGTACATCTCTAAAGCTGAACGGGCAAAGCTTGCAGAACAAGAGCACGATGAATTGTCTGGGACCGAAAAAAGTACTAAACCAGTCGACAGATAATATTGCGGTCAAATATGGTGATGAATTCACTCAGCTAAAACAATGGGATCGTTTTTTCTGTCCAGCTGGGGTAAATAATTTCGAATACGTATGTCATGGCGACACACCTTTATCCATTTTGGAGTGCTACCCGGGTAACACGAAGTAGCGCACTATCGAGCCTTGCGCTTTTTGGAATTGCAAGAACAGAGAGAAAGAAAATAGCCAGCTTGTAGTTAAGCTGGCTATGTTTTGTAGGCTATTTAGTCATGCGTTACATCAAGCGCATAGAAGGTCGCTTGAACATAATCATCCCCATCGCCCGTATTGTTTTGATTGTAAACGCCTGCTTTAAAGTACATGTAGTCATCTGCAACATCGTAGCCGCTATTACTCATATCCACTTCTTCAGTTAGCGTAGGTTTACCCTCGCGTAATATTTTAACAGTAAGGGTGTTGCCCGTTACGTCAATTTCGTAGCTGAACACTTCATTTAGTGCAATGCCGTCGCTAGGTTCGCTTGCTGAGCTAGAGCGCGAACCAATCATTTCATACCATTGCTCGGCATTGCCATTACCAGGCTCATGGGCAAAGTAAATCGAGCCTTTGTCATGCCCAGGTAGTTTTCTGTAGTAAAGGCGCACAGGCTCATCTGAATCTGCATGTATCTGCCCTATGATTACACGACCTACTTGCCCGCTATCGCCCGTCGTGGTGACGTGATTAACAGCAACAGTAGCTTTCATATTACCATCAACGCCGCCTGCCGCATTTTGTGCAGAAGAGGGAGCAGAACTAAATACCCAATTGTTTTTATTAACGCCTTGAGTATCTATAGATGTGTCACCTGCCCGTAGCATTTCCCGAAGCTCAGAACGAGTATAGCTAGTGTTAGTTGATGTTTTATAACCATCTATTTCGCTCCTAAACGTCATTCCACCGTCGTTAGCCGTATAAAAGAAGCGACTGTCTTCAAAGCCTGCGTTAAGTTCGTCTTCTTTAATTGAATCTGCCTTTCCATTGCCATCATCGTCGGTTTGAATGCTTAGATACCAACGAGACAAATCGAAATTAGTTGACGGTGGCGCACTTGGATCTAATGACGGATTCGAAGTTGGCGGCGTAACAGAGCCACCTTCATAGACTTCAACTTCTGTGATATTCGTCCAAGTTGAATTTGCAGTGTTAGAAAAAGTTTTAATGCGAATTTGTTGAGCGGCAATATCATCAATATCAAACACTTCAATATTAGAAGTATTTCCACTGCTCACGTCATCAAATACTTTAGTCCACGAGCCGCTTGTGCCTGGGCGTGCGTATATTTCAAACGTGTATGCGTGCGTATCGCCTCGACCCCAGGCTATGCCAACTTCTGATACCGTAGTGGTTTCGTTAAGCTGAACCGTTAAATTCACCGGCGAGCCGCTACCTGCCCAACGTGATGAAAAGTCGGTATTACCGTCAATAACGTTGGTCGCAGGATAACTACCATGGCCGCTACCATCGTCAAACGCGGTATTAATTGAAACAGAGCTTCCAGCATTGCCCGTAGATGGTGAATCTGCGTCTGTTCGAGTTAGTTCCCATTGTTGGTTTACATTGCTATTGCTAGAAGACCATAGATACAACGGCTGTTGTCGTGCTGCGCCGTTCCCGCCGTCTATCGAATAGCCAGAGGCGTTGCGCTTCTGGAAGCGATAAAGTTCTGTACCGCTGATCACCTTTATTTTTTCCCAATGCTGATCGTAATTCGATGCATCACAAGGTTCTAAAGTTATAGCTTGGCCATTAGAGCCGCCGCTACCACCGTCCCAACAAAGGTTTGTATCTTGTTTTTTATATGAGTAATAGCCATCTCCATGACTAATCTGCACCCACTGCTGGTTAACATTGTTGAGATTCGTGTTCCATAAATAGGGTTGTTGTCCAACAACCGCTCCACCGTTTCCATCTATAGAAAACGCAGTGTTATTTTTTTCCATTACAAAGGTTGCTGCGTGTGCATTAGTAGCGGCTATAGCTAAAAATGCACACGGTAGGGTAAAGGCAACTTTCATTATAAAATCCTTACTTAATTATCAAAAGGTATAACCAATTTAATACCAATTTGTATAAAATTGGTTAACATAATGTAAGTGCATATTTGGAATAGATCAAAACAACAATGATATTTATTTTTATTATCACGTATAAATAAATGAAAATGTTGATTATTTTTATCTTGTCATATTTCTATTAAAACTTATTGGTATTACCAATTTGTGTCTAGTTTATCGATTAATAGTAAGGCTTATGAGCAAAACACCACACGCAATCGTTGAAACACCGTTCCACCCAAATTGAGAATAAAGCTTCACACCGGCAGATGAGCCTACAGCGCCGCCAATGTAATAGCCCAGCATATATATACTGTTCACACGACTTTGTGCTTGTGCATCTATGGAAAAAACTCTGACTTGATTGGCAACTTGAGCGCTAAACACCCCAAAATCGATAAGTACGATACTGGCGACCAGCCCCCAAAGCATGTTCTGGGTAAAAACTGAAAGGGCAAACCCTGCGATGATAACTAACACTGAATAGGAAACGCTTTGTGCTGCACCCAATTTATTTACCCATCTACCCGCTAATTTGGCACCTGCGACACCGGCTAAAGCAACTATGCCGAACATACCGGCTTGTTGGGCATTAAAATAGAAGGGTGATTCGCTTACGTGTAGCGCTAATGTAGCCCATAATGCGTTAAAAGCAGCAAACCAAATCATGCCAGTATAGGTAGCCTTTCGAAGTGTCTTATATTTTTTAAAAAGTTGTAGCAAGCTTTTTAACAGCGACGTATACGACATAGAAAGGTCAGGCTTTTGATTGGGCAAAATGAGATACAGCATTAGGCCCACTAATCCAGCCAGAAGCGCAGACATTACGAAAACCGCGCGCCACCCGAAGTGAGTCGCTATAGTGCCGCTAATGGTACGAGAGAGCAAAATGCCTACGGTAAGCCCCGTCATAACGGTAGCAATGGCAGGCCCTTTTTTATCACCACTCATCATCGACGCCACTAAGGGAATAATCTGCTGAGTAATATTGGCACTTAAGCCAATTAACACGCACGCTACACCAAGCATCATGATATGACTTGAAACAGATGCGGCGCTCGCTCCAATAATAAGCAATACCGAGAGCACCCCAATGATTTTTCGCCTTGCTACGACATCGCCTAACGGTGATATGAAAATGATTGCTATGGCATACCCTATTTGCGCAAGGGCAGGAATGGCGCCCAGCGCACTTTCTTTAACCCCTAGGCTTTCGCCTATTAAAGGCAGTATAGGTTGGGTGTAATAAAGGTTAGCTGCAGTAGCGGCAACAGCGCATGCTAAAAGAAAAAGTTGTTTTTTTGTGAGTTCTGAAAATGTGGGCTGCAAGACAATCTCCCGTATCCTATTGATAGAAAAATTGTACGTGCCTTTAATTTATACTAGAAATGATATTATTGTGGATGACTTATCTTATAAATGCATAGATATAGTTATAGCCTAAATATATCTTCGTTCTCTTTGTACCAAGTTAACCAAGCGTTGGTAGTAGCCGATGCTTGGGTAGACCAATGCATACAGAGTTCTACATTCATACCCGGATTTAAAGGAATAAATTTGCAGCCATTTGTTTGTAAGTTTTGTATACAGCTAGGAGCGAGTGCAACACAATTGCTACTGGCCACTTCTGTTAACAAAGCCTGCATGGAATGAGGTTCACTTACTACATTTACACCTAAATTTCTTTCGTGAAACAAAGCCATAATGTTATCGAACTGATTGGTAGCGTGGGCTCGGGAAAACAATATTAGCGGATACTTTCCAGCCATATCTGGTGAAATTTCACTTAATGTGTGTAGTTCGTGTTTATCTGAAACTACAACTTGTATTGGATCGTAAGCCACCCGCTTTTCTTCGAGTAGTGGTTTATAAGCATCAGGAACGGGACGGGAAAAGCCAATATCAATGGCGTTTTCGCTAAGGGCCTGAAGTTGTTCGGCAACAGTCATTTCAATAATTTTTACTTTTACATTTTCGTGTTGCTTTGAAAACTGCCGCAACATGTCTGGCAAAAAGTGAGCGCATGCAGAACTAAGGTAACCAATTCTCAATAGACCTTTTTGGCCGCTTTGTATTAATTTCGCATCTTCTTTTGCGTCACGACAGTGTTTAACAATAGCTTGCGCATGTAGCAGGAAATTTTCCCCCACCTCAGTTAGCTCCACGGTGCGTGTATTGCGTAACAGCAAAGTAACCTCTAAATCTTCTTCCAGCGCGTTAATGTGGCGGCTTATTGCACTTTGCACTGTGTGTAGCCGAGCAGCCGCGGTTGAAAAACTCTTGCATTGTGCGACTTCAATAAAGGTTTTCAGGTGCTTAAAGTTCATGATTTATGCCATTTAGAGATTAGTGAGGTTGAATAATATCATTTAAAGGATTGCTAGCAAGGCGTTAGCATCGCTAAACAGTTTAACTAGTAAGAGAGCACTTTATGAATACCTCTAATAACCTTTCGCGCACTGGTGAGTTTACATTGCTCTTATGCGCCACCCTTACAATTATGGTTGGGGCAGCTGTTGCTCCGGGGCTGATTGCTATCGCAAAAGGGCTACAATTTACTCAATACCCATCGTTACTCATCACGCTGCCTGCACTTGGAGCTATCATTTTCGCTCCGCTTTTTGGGCGATGGATAGATAAACACGGGGCAAGAAAAACGCTGTTATTAAGCTTATGGAGCTACTGCTTGCTAGGCCTATCTGTTGTGTTGCTTAGCAGTGAAATTCTTATTGCTGCAAATCGCATAATATTAGGCGGGTTTGCTGCCGGTGTTATGGCTGCAGGAACGGCGCTGATATCTCAATGGTACACAGGGGAAGCGCGCTTAAAAATGATTGCCAAGCAAGGAATGGCTATCGAGCTCGGTGGCGTAATCTTTCTTTTTATTGGAGGGATACTAGCGCAGGCTCATTGGAAGGCGGCGTTTTTACTGTACGGCATTGCAGCAGTATGCGCGCTACTAGTTGTTTTTTCCGTACCGAGTAATCAAAAAATATTAACGTCGAGAAATCGCACTAGTGATCATAAAGCGAAAGACGTTGTGTCCAGTTTTTCTGGTATCAAATCCATTCTTAGCTTTGCTGTATGCGCGATGGCGCTATTTTTCAGTATGGTTGTCTCTTTACCTCAACACCTTGAAGCGCTTGACTACTCGGAAGCGCATATCGGTTACATATTGTCGTATATATCACTGGTTGCTGTGGTTGCAGCTTCGTTATTGCCTAGGTTTGTTAAAGCGATAAAAGAGAAAAGAACACTTTCGCTTTCATTTCTTTGCTTTGGCGCAGCGTTGTTCGTTTTCGGGAGTTTTAGTGAAATACAGGCAATAATGTTAGCAGCGACGTTCGCGGGTGCAGGCTTTGGCCTATCAATACCACTACTCAATCATGCGACTGTAGAAATAAGCCATGAGGAAAATAGAGGTAAGAATCTCTCTTTCTTTGCGATGGCAGTCTTCGCTGGACAATTTTTCACGTCAATTATCGACTTTCTTCCTGTAAATCTAAACCTGGTGTTTTTTATTTTCTCAGCAGTGGCAGTTTGCGTATCTATTGGCGCTTTCTCATCAACACTATTTTCAACACTTCTTAGCAAGTTAGGTACAAATAGCGACTAAAACCTGCTCACATCATCAAAGACTTTCGTCCAAGAGCCGCTAGTTCTTGGGCGTGCGTATATTTCAAACGTGTATGCCTGCGTATCGCCTCGACCCCAGGCTATGCCAACTTCTGATACCCTAGTGGTTTCGTTAAGCTGAACCGTTAAATTCACCGGCGAGCCGCTACCTGCCCAACGTGATGAAAAGTCGGTATTACCGTCAATAACATTGGTCGCAGGATAACTACCATGACCGCTACCATCGTCAAACGCGGTATTAATTGAAACAGAGTTTCCGCCTAAGGGCATACGAAAGGGTACTTAACTTAGCGAGTGGTGCACTTGTTGATTTTTAATCTAAGCAATTTCATGCACTTAATCGTTGAGGTTTGATTTAATGCGTTTTGCGTTTTGCATGGGCTACGATTAGGCTTTAGTTGTGGACTTTCACAATTTAGATTAAGAGGGAGTTTTAATTATAATGCCAAAGTATATTCATAATTTTCTATCATCGAATAAATGCCATCGAGCACGTTCGAAGCCGCCAAAAGTAGTCAAATTAGGTACTTATGTATCACTCTTCGTTGTTTCATTTATTGCATTTCCTGGTTCCACTTTAGCAAAAACGGTTTGTAGTACTGAAGTGGTAGAAGAAAAAGGCACCCCTACTCTTAGTTCTGGGCTGATTGATGCAATGTATGAAGCAATTAGCACTAACACTTTTGACCTTGAAAAACCTTATACTTTGATAAGTAAGAAACATTTCTGTATGGGTGTAGGAGAGTCTAATAAAGGAGCCGAAAGTTCCCTTGAAACTCTTAACAGTGTCCCAAATCCTGATCCAGCACCGAAAGAAGGTGATAAGCAAACAGTCAAGCAGACTAGAGTTGATGGAAGCAGGGAGTGGACTTATACTTATGTGGATGGAGTTTGGGTATTGACTGGATACAAATACACACCTTTGCCTGATGCTGATAGTCTGGATCCATAATTGACCAGCCTCATATAAATAGATCCGCAAGCGCTACGACATCTGTACCAAACTTACAAACTCTTGACGCGAAGACACATGGAGCTGTGCTTTTAGTGGCTTATTAACGCCCGTCCGAAGTATCTGAACCGTTTTCGTACCTAAACTATTATCTGCACTAATTTCAGACTCCTCACAGTCTCCAATAACCCATACTTCATTCGTAGCTGGTTTATATTTTTTAACCATATAGTCCAAAGGCTTACGCCACAAAGCCAGACGCATTTCTTGACTTGAAAAGGGAGTTAAATCGTTACGTTTTTCTGACTCGATGGCATTGAATAGAGGTAACAATATGCCTTCACCTACACTATTGTTCGGTGCTAAGCACCTTTCGAAATCAAAAATTAATAATGGCATTTATGGCTAAATTACTAGGGAGTGGCGTGTGTCATAGGCACACTTGAATGTTTCAATTTCAGAAAGAGCACCCTGCATAGTCGCGCACTTGTCGCATAGTGGAACGAAGCCAAATACTCTGAAAACAAGCTTGATAAGAACTAGTTTGCGCTTTTTAGACGCAGTTAAAGCCAAAGAGCGCTTTTTTTATAAAAAACTTATGCATGTTCTTGCCTACTTTTCAAAATGGGTACTACGCTTACCTCATGTGTGCAAAGCCAGCTAATCATAACGTTGTTACCCAGCTTAGCTAACAACGTTATGTTGCCTTTGCGCTAGGCTTTTTATCTATGGGCGCTCGTATAGTGTGCCCAGCGCTTTGTAATTCGTGAACCAAGTAACGTGCTTAATTATGAAAGAGTACTGTTGAAGTTAAGTCGCAGTGTTTTTTCAAGGAGAGTTTTTTTGTCATCTAGTAACTTACCCTCAATACAGCAAGGGGCTTTAAAGAGCATATATGTACTTTGTGTAGTAGGCATAGCTGCTTCTTGGGCTTTGTTCTTTTTTGTGTCCGCGCTCACAGCGCTTGCGGTACTAACAGGCGTAGTTGTCTTTAGTGCTTTCGCTTATAGCAAAAGTGCGGATGAAGTTGACGAGATCTATCCAAATAACGACTCCCTAGGGCAAAGCGAACAAGCGGGTAGTGCTGATATCAAAAAAGCGAGCGATGAGCTTGCTCTGTCTTTAAGCACATGCGACAGCAATTTATCGTCCATCAAGTCTACCCAAGATGACGCCGTTGAAACTTTATCCAATGCCTTTAGCAGCTTAAAAGCCCTTGTTGCACAGCAAATTCAATGCATTGACGCGTTATTGAGCGTTGATAGTGCGCAAACACAATCATATTCAGAACGCATGCGTACGTTCGCACAAGAAACTGACGGAACCTTAACCGAATTTATCGATTCAACCGAGCAAATGTCCTCTTCAACAAAGCACCTTATGGAACAAGTCCAAACTATCCAACAGGCCATGCCTACGGTTATTGACGCGCTTAGCGGCATTGATGATATCGCCGCGCAAACCAACTTATTGGCTCTAAATGCTGCGATAGAAGCGGCAAGGGCAGGCGAAGCAGGTCGAGGTTTTGCGGTTGTAGCTGATGAAGTACGCGCATTATCAACCCGCTCTACACAATTTAGTGACGTCATTAAAACCCAAGTTGAGAACATTCGTAGTTTGGTAGACAAACTCACCGATACTGCAGAATTTGTAGCCTCGCAAGATATATCTCAGGTTGTTAATGCTAAATCACACATTAGTGATCAATTGGCCGAAATCATTAGAAAAGCAGAAGCGGATCTTGTAACTACAAAACAGATTGAAGATATAGGTTCACAGCTTGATGAGTCGATAAACGCAGCTATTCGAGGTATGCAATTTGGCGATATAAATGGCCAGCATATTCAATATACCCAAGACATGATTTCGTTCATTAAAGAACAGTTGGCAACGTTAGATGCCAGCAATATTGAGCGTTTTGTCAGCGCATTAAATGAGTACCAAAAAGGGCTCGCTGCGAAAGGTAAAAATGATCACAACCCGGTGTCTGCAACCTCTATGGACGCTGGAGAAGTTGAATTGTTCTAAGCTAAGAAAGGACAGGAAGCACTGTCAGTAATGACATATTTTGGAGAAGTGAGCATATGAGCAAACATATTTTAGTTGTCGACGATTCAGTGTCGATTCGTCAAATGGTAGAGATGACATTAAAGGGCGCCGGATATACCGTCACCACAGCCCAAGACGGTCAAGAAGCGCTGGATAAATGTAAGGGGCAGCAATTTAACTTTGTACTCACTGATCAAAACATGCCTCGTATGGATGGCCTTACGCTTATTAAAAGTTTGCGTGGTTTAGGGGCCTACAGCAGAACCCCAATTGTCATGCTTACAACAGAAGCGGGCGATGATATGAAAGCGAAAGGTAAAGCTGCAGGCGCAACTGGCTGGATGGTAAAACCTTTCGATCCAAACAAACTTCTTGACGTTACTAAGCGTGTCTTAGGTTAAGCCTATCTTCTAATACCTTAAGTCTGGAAGGATTCAGAATGAGCATCGACATTGAACAGTTCCATAGTGTGTTTTTCGACGAGAGCGACGAGCATCTCGACGATATGGAACAGCTATTGATGAGCTTAGACGTCGAGTCTCCTGATCCAGAAGAACTCAATAGTATTTTTCGAGCAGCCCATTCCATAAAGGGCGGTAGCGGTATTTTCGGCTTTGATGCGTTGATGAACTTAACGCATGTGATGGAAAATTTACTCGACAAGGCTCGTAACAATGAACTTAGCGTCACAGCTGACATTGCAAATGTTCTTTTAGAAACTCTAGACGTTTTAAAAGACACCTTAAACGCCTACCGTGATGAAACTGAAATTCCACAAGAAGGCATCGATGAGCGCATAAAAATACTCAACGGTGTTATTAACGGGCAACCCACTGATGCTGAATCAGATGGCAACTATGGGTCAACTGAAGTAAGCGCAAACGCGCAAAACGAAAGTGAACAGGATGATGGCTTCGGCTTCTTTGATGATGAGCCTTCTGAGGCCAGTTCAGCTACTGACGATGGTTTTGGCTTTTTCGATGAAGAGCCTGTTCACAATCAATCTAGCGAAAGCAGCGAAGCAGACGATGATGGCTTTGGATTTTTTGATGACGTATCTGATAACCGCGACCTTCAAGAAAGCGAAACTACCCAATCGTCACCACAAGCTGATGAAGGTTTTGGGTTCTTTGATGATGAAGAAACCCAAAGTAACCTTGTCGAGTCTCAAGCGGAAAAATCAGAAGCCGGAAAAGCTGAAAGTGGTAACAAAGAGGAAGGCCAAGGCTTTGGCTTTTTCGAAGACGTACCTTCGGCTAGCCACATAAATACTGCAGTAAACACAACTAACGATCAGCAAAGGCAAAGCGCCAAGACCTCACAAAACTCGGCAACAACATCTAACGGTGTTAAAGCACCACAAACGGGGGCTGGCTCTACGCCTGCAACGGATAAAAAGAAAACTAAACCTTCTACGAAAAAAAGCACCGCCCGAGAGTCGGCTTCAATTCGAGTAGATACCACGAAAATTGACGCCATGGTTAATCTGGTGGGCGAACTGGTAATCACCCAGTCAATGCTATCTATGATAGGCCAAGATGTTGATGGGCAAGTTGGCGAGCGGCTACAGCTTGCTATTGATGAGTTACAGCGCAACACCCGAGAAATTCAAGAGTCGGTCATGTCTATGCGCATGCTTCCGCTAACTGCAACTTTTAATCGCTTCCCCCGTTTAGTAAGAGACCTAGCAGGAAAGTTGGGTAAACAGGTTGAACTGGTACTTCAAGGTGGCAGTACGGAAATCGATAAAAGCCTAATTGAAAAGATTGTCGACCCGCTTACTCACTTAGTGCGCAATAGCATTGATCATGGCATCGAAATGCCAGAAAAGCGTACGGCTGCTGGCAAGCCGGAAAAGGGCACGGTTATCTTAAGTGCCGAGCAAAAGGGCGGCAGTATTATCATCAGTATTATTGACGATGGTGGTGGCCTTCATCGCGATAAAATTCTTGATAAAGCGCGAAGCAACGGGCTTGCCGTATCAGACGATATGCCTGACTCAGAAGTATGGCAGTTGATTTTCCAGCCTGGCTTCTCAACTGCCGAAGCTATTACCGATGTATCGGGCAGAGGGGTAGGAATGGATGTGGTGCGTCGCAATATCGAGTCAATTGGCGGACGCATTGATATTGAATCGAGCGCTGGAGAAGGCTCTGCTTTTTTCATCCACCTGCCGCTTACGCTTGCCATTGTCGACGGCATGTGTGTGTCAGTAGGTAAGCAAATCTTTGTTGTTCCTCTTTTAAATATTATTGAATCTTTCCAGCCCACAAAACAGCAGCTTAAAACCTTGGGTAACGACACCGTACTTTACATCCGAGACCAATATTGGCCTTTAGTGCCTCTTTACGACTTTATGGAAGTAGAGGATGCAGCACTTTCTCCAACAGAGGGCATTGTGGTGTTACTTGAAAGCAGTAAAAAGCGCTTTGGTATTTTGGTTGATGCACTAGTGGGCCAGCAGCAGGTGGTCATTAAGAGTTTAGAGGAACACTACCGTAAAGTGGCTGGAATAGCGGGGGCAACCATTATGGGCGACGGAAAAGTCGCACTTATCATTGATGCAGACTCCATCGCTACAACCTACACCTCCAGCCAAATAGAGGAGTTACTTTCATGAGTGAAACTGCCTTGCATCAAGCGGTTACTGGCGGACAAGACAAAGAATACTTAAGTTTCGTGCTTGGCGATGAGCATTACGCCTTGGACATAACAACAGTGAAGGAAATCAGAGGATACGAACAAGTTACCAAAATTGCGAATGCGCCAGCGTTTATAAAAGGCGTAATTAATTTACGTGGTGACATAGTTCCTATCGTGGATTTGCGTATTAAGTTTAACGTTGGAGAGGCCACATATAACGACTTCACAATAGTGATAATGCTGAACATTCAAGAGCGCATTGTTGGCATCGTGGTAGATGGTGTATCCGATGTTATTCGCTTGTCTGAAGAGCAAGTACTTCCGCCACCAGAGTTTGGCGTAGCCTTTGACAGCAGATATCTACACGGTTTAGCCGATGTGGATGAAAACATGGTCATTCTGGTGAACATTGAGAGCTTAATAACCAGCGAGGAGCTGGGTTTAGTTGCACCTGATAGCGTTAACGACGACGCGTAGTTACAAGGTCCTTCACTAAACGGAAACACCTGACATTGGGAAATATTAGTTATGGGCGTATTTAATTTTCTTAACGGCGAAGAATTAAAAATAGCGAAGCACGACGCGCTATTAAAGTCGAATATTTTAAAGGCGAGTACTTCAAACTTGTTGGTTATCGACAAGTCTGGGGTTATTCATTACTGCACACCGGCATTCCTGCATATGGCAAAAGCCTACTCTAAAGACTTTTCTGTCGGCGGTGGCGAATCCACATTATCAGGAAAGCACATTGACGATATTACAGTCAGTTCAAGCACAGCAGAAAATCCGTCTTATTTACTCACCCATTCTACAGGTGGTAACAAGCAGCTTGTTTCACTTGCTGAACATAGCTTTTGTGTAAGTACATCTGCAATAACAGCGGACGAAAACGGCACTCAGCTTTTCGTCAATGAATGGCAGGACAACACAGAAAATAAACGTAACAAAGGCATGGTCGATGCCATTATGCGAAGCCAAGCTGTGATCTCCTTTACTACAGATGGGGAAATATTATCGGCTAACGACAACTTTCTATCCGCCATGGGTTATAGCGAGGCTGAAGTAGTAGGAAAGCACCATCGTATTTTTGTAGATAGTGACTACGCACAAAGCGATGAGTACAAAGCGTTTTGGACAAAGCTAAAAAGCGGAGACGTACACAGCGGTGAGTTTTGCAGAATCAATAAACAAGGCGAAGAGGTATGGATCCAAGCTACCTATAACCCTGTGTTTGACGACAACGGCGAGGTGGATTACATCATTAAATTTGCCTCTGACATTACTGCACAAAAACAGAAAAATGCAGATTTTGAAGGGCAAATTACCGCCATTAACAAATCTCAAGCCGTAATCGAGTTCGACCTAGAGGGAAATATTTTAAACGCCAACGAAAATTTCCTTGCCGCAATGGGCTATAGTTTGTCAGAAATTAAAGGGCAGCATCATAGTATGTTTGTCGACCCAAGGTATAAGCTAAGTGCAGAATACGCTGCTTTTTGGCAGAGTTTAAAAGCAGGAGAGCATACCGAGGGTGAATACAAACGCATTGCCAAAGGCGGCAAAGAGATATGGATCCGTGCGTCTTACAACCCCATTTTTGACAGTACTGGCAAGCCATTTAAAGTAGTTAAATTTGCCACCGACGTAACGCAAGATAAGCTAAGAAACGCGTATTTCGAAGGGCAAATTAACGCGATTAGTAAATCTCAGGCGGTCATCGAATTTGATGTAGATGGCAATATCATTACCGCTAATGACAACTTCCTCAACACTATGGGTTACCGCCTAGACGAAATTAAAGGTAAGCATCATCAGTTATTTGTAGATGAAGAAAATAGACAAACAGAATCGTACCAGCGTTTTTGGTCTGAACTTAAAGAAGGCAAATTCTTCTCTGGCGAATTTAAGCGAGTAAGCAAGTCAGGTAATAGCGTATGGATCCAAGCTTCTTATAACCCAATAGAAGACATGAACGGTAACCCGTTCAGAGTAGTTAAATACGCAACCAACATCACTGAAGACAAGTTGAAAAACGCTTATTTTGAAGGTCAGTTGAACGCCATAAGTAAGTCTCAGGCTGTCATTGAATTTGACCTCGAAGGCGTAATCTTAAACGCGAACAGCAACTTTTTAGCCGCGATGGGCTATACCCTTGACGAAGTAAAAGGTAAGCACCACAGTATTTTTGTAGATCCTGCCTTTAAAAATAGCCCCGAATACGCAGCCTTCTGGGAGCAATTGCGTCAAGGGGTTTATGCCAGCGGCGAGTATAAGCGTTTCGACAAATCAGGAAAGCCAGTTTATATCCAAGCCTCTTACAACCCCATCTTAGACCAAAACGGCAAGCCGTTTAGAGTAGTGAAATACGCGACAGATGTTACAGGTAGAACCTTAGCAGTAGAAAGCATCAAATCTATTATGGCGAGCTTAACAGAAGGCGATTTATTGAAAACAATAGATGAGCCACTAGATGGTGATTTCAAAGTACTCGGTGAATCCATCAATCACTTTATTGGCGAACTACGCGACACCATTGTGAAAATTCACACTGCTGTTGAAACCATCGATACTGCTTCAAACGAGATAGCCACGGGTAACGCCGACCTGTCTAGCCGTACCGAGCAGCAGGCTTCAAGCTTAGAAGAAACTGCCTCAGCCATGGAAGAACTAACGGGAACGGTGAAGCTAAATGCAGAGAATGCTGACCAAGCAAAAGGGTTGGCAAGTCAGGCGTCTGACGTAGCATCTGAGGGCGGCAAAGTTATTGAACAAGTGGTGCATACCATGGGTGAAATTAATGACTCAGCCCAGCGTATTTCCGACATTATCGGCGTAATCGATGGCATTGCCTTCCAAACAAACATACTTGCACTAAACGCAGCCGTTGAAGCGGCAAGAGCGGGCGAACAAGGACGCGGATTTGCAGTTGTTGCCTCTGAAGTAAGAACGTTGGCCCAGCGCTCTGCAGAGGCGGCAAAAGACATTAAGGCGCTAATTTCAGCATCAGTGGAAAAGATTGGCGATGGCAATGTATTGGTGAATAAGTCTGGTGAAACCATGGCCAATATCGTCACAGCGATAAAGCGTGTTAACGACATTATGTCTGAAATTGCTGCTGCGTCATCGGAGCAAGCCACAGGCATTCAGGAAGTGAGCAATGCGGTGGTTCAAATGGACGAAATGACCCAACAAAATGCTGCCTTAGTTGAACAGGCAGCGGCAGCCGCTGACAGTATGCGGCAGCAGTCGGGTGAACTCGCGCAGCGGGTATCTGTTTTCAAAGTAGGAAATAGTCGAAAGCCGGAACAGATCTCTGAGGTGCGCTCGTTAAATGGTAGCAGTGGGTTACCTAAAGAGCGCGAAGTGCCAAAGCAGCGAATTAAAGCGCTGAATCCAGCCGCGCCTGATGCGTCGGATTGGGAGGCATTTTAGTGTATGACAGCCATACCAAGCACGGACGCGCAAAGGGAATTTTCATATAGCCGAAGAGATTTCGAGCGGGTAAAAGGTCTGCTTTTTAAACAAGCAGGCATTAACCTAGCCGACTCGAAAGACGCGATGGTTTATAGCCGCCTTGCGAGGCGGCTGCGCACGCTCGAAATAAATAGCTTTAAAGAATACTTAGCTTATGTTGGAAGCAATGACGATGAAATGGAGCACTTCATCAATGCGCTTACCACCAACCTGACTGCGTTTTTCAGGGAGCCACATCACTTTGAAGCGCTAGCAAATTTTCTTCGAAAGCGACCGCAAACTAAACGTATTTGGTGCGCTGCGAGCAGCACGGGTGAAGAGCCTTACAGTATTGCGATGACGGTGGCGTCCGTGTTTGGCACCTTTACGCCCAACGTACAAATACTTGCCACAGACATTGATAGTAAAGTGTTGCAGAAGGCCCGCCAGGGTGTTTATGCCCAAAACAGTATTAGTCAGCTTTCTTACGATTATAAAACCCAATTCTTCTACAAAGGTAAAGGTTCGCAAATCGGAAGAGTAAGGGTGGTAGATGAGCTACGAAAAATGGTGCAGTTCGAACCACTCAATTTAATGTCGCCAAACTGGTGTTTAGATGCGCCGATAGACGTAATTTTTTGCCGCAACGTTATGATTTACTTTGACCGTCCTACGCAGCGTAAAATTTTAGCGCGTATGGTGAAGTTAATGTGTAGGGACGGCATGTACGTAGCAGGGCACTCTGAAAATTTCACTATGTACCCTGAACTGGTGGCGCCCATGGGGAAAACCGTTTATCGACCCGTTGTTTAAAGGGAATTTGTAGTATGAGTCAGGATGAAAACCCCATACGTTATTTTGATAATCGCCTTCAAAAAGAAGCGGTAAAACTCCTGCCGGGGCAATACTATGCTACTGCCGCAGACAAAGCTTTGGTAACTATCCTTGGTTCGTGTGTTGCGGCGTGCATTTTCGATCAAGAAAAAAAAATTGGGGGCATGAACCACTTCATGTTGCCCGATCTCAACTTTACTACCAATCTCGACGCCTGCTTAGCCACAAAGTACGGCGTGCACGCTATGAATATGCTGATAGACCAACTCGTGCATTTAGGCGCGCGTCGTAACAAGCTGGTGGCTAAAGCATTTGGCGGCGGAAAAGTCTTACCAGGGTTTGTGCAACAAGACATTGGGCGAGTAAATGCAGAGTTTGTTTTAGAGTATTTAGATAATGCAAATATTCCCCTTGTTAGCAGTGATTTGATGTCTACCTATGCTCGAAAAATTTACTATTTTCCGGCAGACGGAAAAGTGTATATGAAGCGAATTCGCGAGTTCAATAATGCTACGCTTTACGAGCGTGAATCTACGCATCGTGTTCTACTTTCTGAGCAAGCGAAGACGGGTGTTATTTCATTTTCGGAACAATCACATGCCTATAAAAGTTCTCGTCGTTGACGACTCTGCCTTAATAAGACAAATTTTGTCAGAAATCGTCGCTAAAGCGCCAGGGTTATCATTAGTTGGCGCAGCACCCGATGCCTACGTAGCCAAGCGGATGGTACAAGAGTTTAGGCCCGATGTTATTACCCTAGACATTGAAATGCCAAAGGTAGATGGGCTTCGCTTTTTAGAAGTGATGATGAAGGCGATGCCAACCCCAGTGGTAATGATTTCCACGCTCACTGAACGAGGCGCCGATGCAACGTTGCGCGCCCTAGAATTGGGAGCGGTTGATTTCATGGCAAAGCCAAAATTAGGTGTGGCGCAAGGTATGACCGAATATGCCGCAGTTATCGTTGAAAAGATAAAGGCAGCGGCCCACTCAAAGTTAAGCCATCCCACCGAAACTCGCTGCACTAAGCACGCTTCCATGCGCTATACCGGCACTGAAAAGCTTATTGGAATAGGCGCTTCAACTGGAGGAACCGAAGCGATCAAAGATGTCATCATGCATTTTCCTCGCAATGCTCCAGCAACTATTATTTCCCAACATATGCCTCCGGGTTTTACCACCACCTATGCTAAGCGTCTTGATAACCTTTGTGAAATAACGGTGCGAGAAGCGCAGGGGGGAGAGCGCTTATTGCCAGGCTTTGCCTATTTAGCACCAGGTAATAAACATTTAAAAGTAGAGAGAAGTGGTGCCGATTACCGCTTGAGCCTTGATGATGGCCCTAAGGTATCAGGGCATAAGCCCTCGGTTGACGTCATGTTCGATTCACTTGCTGAGCACGCAGGGGCAAATGCAGTGGGTGTATTGCTTACCGGAATGGGGCGCGACGGGGCAAAAGGTTTAAAGAATATGCACACTAAAGGCGCTGTCACCTTCTGCCAAGATGAAAAAACCTGTGTTGTATACGGCATGCCTAAAACCGCTGTAGAAATGAAAGCTGCAAGTTTCATAAAACCCTTAGAAGAAATTTCAGACGCTATACTTGATACACTCGAAGCATTAGGAGCGGGTAGTCGGCTTTAAGTAGTTTTTATATCTTCTGGTGCTTTTACAAATCCTCCAGGTACTTTCCTTATTGTAGATTCCATACGCGATGGGCGTACCCTTACCACTGCCTGTCGCAAATGTCACCAAAGTAACAAGTTAACAAAAATATTCAAAAGTATAATTGTTAGAGGTAAAAATTAGACCATAATTTGATCGTGTTTTGTACAGTTGTTAACGCGGTAGTTACAATCGAGGTGAAATCGTGGTCGCCATTGCAGCAAATTATTTGGATAACTTTTTCTCTAGCAAGAGCAATGCTTTCGTTGTGGCGTTTTTAACGATGTTAGGGAGCTGGACTTTATCCTTTACGTCAGTATCGCATTTAGGACTCGTGCTTAGCTCCGCTTGTGTGGTTTTTCTGCTGTTCGTACTACTAAGAGTAACTAATTTAAGTCAGGCAACAGCAACGCCTAACGCTAACGATTCAACAGAGTACTACTCTCCTTCTCATGAGGCTTCGTTAGCTTCTGATTCAATCAGTATTGCAGTATCCGAAGCGAACAACATATTATCAGTCACCTCATCAAATATTAGCGACATTTTTTCAACGCAGAGCGATGCGGTGGCTACGTTAAGCGAATCCTTTATTTCTCTTCAATCCCTGCTTGGCCAGCAAGAAATTAGCATAAACAATTTGCTAAAAGACGATGATAACAGTGACTGCGCTTACGCCGACAAAATGCGTTCATTCGCGTCAGACACCGATGCAACACTAACGCAATTTATCGTATCAACTACCCAAATGACCGACTCTACAAGAGCGTTAGAAACCCAAGTTCAAACTATTCAGCAAGCCATGCCTACCGTGATTGAAGCGTTAAGCGGCATTGATGATATTTCTTCACAAACCAACCTACTAGCGCTTAACGCAGCTATCGAAGCTGCGCGTGCTGGTGAAGCCGGTCGTGGATTTGCTGTTGTCGCAGACGAGGTCCGTGCGCTATCTACCCGTTCTACGCAGTTCAGTGACGTAATTAAAACCCAAATAGAAAATATCAAGTCGCTTATCGATAAACTAACGGAAACTGCTGAAGTCGTTGCGTCTCAGGACATTTCTCACGTGGTGAACGCAAAAGATGCGATTAGCGAACAGCTCAAAGGCATTATCAAAAAAGCAGAAGCTGATATACAGGGCGCAAGCGAGCTTGAAGCCATCAGGCAACAGCTTGCCGACTCTACAGCAGCCGCCATTCGCGGCCTTCAGTTTGGCGATATAAATGGCCAAAACCTCATGTATACCCGAGAGACCATTGAATTCATTATTGAGCAGCTTTCACAGCTGTCCGCAGAAAGCGCAAGTCGTGTGCGAGAAAATCTAGAAAACTATCAACACTCGCTTACTGAAAAAGGGCAAGCAGACCATAACCCAGTTTCTGCGACTTCTATGGATGCGGGTGATGTAGAGCTTTTTTAGCGGTAACGAAAATCTCTACAAAGCAAGGTAAGAGCAATTTTGACAATTCAAAAGGTGATTGAATTATGAGCAAAAGCATATTGATTGTTGACGACTCTGTATCTATTCGTCAGATGGTTGAAATGACCCTCAAGTCAGCGAACTACAACGTAACTACGGCGCAAGATGGGCAAGATGCGCTAGACAAGTGCCAGGGGGCTCGTTTCGACTTTGTACTGACCGATCAGAACATGCCTCGCATGGATGGCTTAACGCTGGTTAAGTCTTTAAGAGAGTTATCTAATTTTCGTTCGACGCCAATTGTGATGCTTACCACAGAGGCTGGCGACGATATGAAGGCTAAAGGTAAGGCTGCCGGAGCCACAGGGTGGATGGTGAAACCTTTTGACCCGAACAAGCTGTTAGATGTGATGAAACGAGTGTTGGGCTAATCGAACGTCGGTTTTAATAGGGCAAGTGGGAGTTAACCATGACCATTGATGTAAACCAGTTTCACGGTGTGTTTTTTGATGAGAGTGATGAGCACCTCCAAGACATGGAGCAGTTGCTCATGACCTTAGATGTGGATGCTCCCGACCCCGAAGAATTAAACAGTATTTTTAGAGCGGCTCACTCCATAAAAGGCGGAAGCGGAATTTTTGGCTTCGACGCATTAATGAACCTCACACATGTCATGGAGAACCTGCTCGATAAAGCGCGCAACCAAGAGATTCAGGTAACGGCAGAAATTGTTGATATTTTCCTGCAAACCCTTGATGTACTCAAAGACACCATGTCTGCTTATAAAGAGCAGACAGAACTTCCTCAAGCACAGATTGACGCAAGCATAAAAGTACTCGAAGAGACGCTTGCTAGCGCTTCAGGTGAAGTCGTGCATGAGCCTAGTGATCAAACCGTAGATATTGAAGGTACTTCAGACAACGAGATTGAAGGTTTTGGCTTTTTCGATGATGAAGAAACTGAGACGCAAAGCATCACCTCTGAAACTTCGCAAAATCAAAAAGAAGCAGAGGAAATTGAGGGTTTTGGACTCTTTGAAGATGATGAAGTAGCAGCGGAGAAACAGGCTAAAGCGGCGCCTGAAGTTATCAAAAACGATGAGGGCTTTGGCTTTTTCGAACCAGAAAACCTTCCTATTAAACCAGATGTAACACAATCTACACCGGCACAAGCCACCCCCAAACAACCTATCGTTAAGCCAGTCAAAACCAAACCTAAAGTGGCAAAAGAAGCCGCATCAATTCGTGTAGATACAACAAAAATTGATGCCATGGTTAATTTAGTTGGCGAACTTGTTATTACTCAATCCATGCTTTCTAACGTAGGCCAGGAAGTTGAAGGGCAGGTAGGTGAACGTTTACAGCTCGCGATAGACGAGCTACAGCGCAATACCCGTGAAATACAAGAATCGGTAATGTCTATGCGCATGTTGCCAGTGAACATGACATTTAATCGCTTCCCTCGCGTTGTACGTGACCTTTCATCAAAGCTAGGCAAAAAAGTCGATTTGGTTATTCAGGGGGGCAACACTGAAATTGATAAAAGCCTTATCGAAAAGCTGGTCGACCCGCTTACTCATTTAGTTAGAAACAGCATTGACCACGGTATCGAAAGCCCTGAAAAGCGCCTTGAAGCAGGTAAATCCGAAAAGGGAACCGTTATTTTAAGTGCAGAGCAAAAAGGTAGCAGCATCATTATCGGCATTATTGATGACGGTGCAGGCTTAAATAAAGCGCGCATTTTAGATAAAGCGACACAAAACGGGTTAGCCGTTACGCCGGATATGCCAGACAGTGAAATTTGGCAGCTTATATTCCAAGCGGGTTTTTCTACCGCCGCTGAGGTCACTGATGTATCAGGTCGTGGCGTTGGTATGGACGTAGTGCGCCGAAATATTGAATCTATTGGCGGACGCATTGAAATCGAATCGTCGCAAGGCGAGGGCTCAGCCTTTTATATCCACCTACCCCTTACGCTCGCCATTGTAGACGGTATGTGTGTGTCAGTTGGCGATCAGATTTTTGTCATTCCGCTGCTTAACGTAATCGAGTCTTTTCAGCCTACAGCTTCCCAAGTAAAAACACTTGGTAATGACAAGGTGCTGTGGATTAGAGACCAGTACTGGCCATTGGTGTCACTTACGCAATTGATGCAGGTAGACGACGGCATTATCGAACCAACTCGAGGCATAGTGGTACTGCTAGAAAGCAGTAAAAAACGCTACGGCGTATTGGTGGATTCTCTGGTAGGTCAACAACAAGTCGTCATCAAGAGCTTAGAGCAACATTACAAAAAAGTCGCAGGGATCGCAGGCGCTACCATTATGGGCGATGGCAAGGTCGCGATGATTTTGGATGCCGATTCGGTAGCAGCAAATTGTACCAATATCCCAAATGAAGAGGTTTCACTATGAGCGAAGCAGCATTACAGCAAGCCGTTAGTGCGTCGAAAGAGAATGAATTTTTAAGTTTCGTATTGGGCGAAGAACACTACGCCTTAGACATCACGACGGTGAAAGAAATTCGCGGCTATGAGCAGGTCACCAAAATAGCCAATGCGCCAAGCTTTATTAAGGGGGTGATAAACCTTCGTGGCGATATTGTACCTATCGTGGATTTGCGGATTAAGTTCAATGTCGGCGAAGCCACCTACAACGACTTTACTATCGTGATTATGCTAAACGTTCACGAGCGGATTGTAGGTATTGTCGTTGACGGGGTGTCTGACGTAATACGTCTTTCGGAAGAAGACATGCTTCCTCCCCCAGAGTTCGGAGTGGCGTTCGATAGCAAATACCTTCACGGGCTGGCGGATGTGGACGAACACATGGTTATTTTAGTGAATATTGAGAGCTTAATTACAAGTAACGAATTGGGCTTAGTTGAAACAAAAACACAAACGGTTGAGGGCTGAGACAATGGGAATCATGACGTGGTTAGAAGACTTCACGAAGGCAACGGACGTTAACCAAGCATTAAGAAACAAACAGGCGCTTGATGCCACAACGTGTTGCATCATGATGGCCGATGCAGACAGAAATATTATTTACGCCAATCAGTCGGTAAAAACACTACTTAAAGAAAATGAAAAGAAGCTACAGGCTGTTCTTCCCAGCTTTTCTGCTGACAACCTTGAAGGACAGAACATCGATCAGTTTCACCGCAACCCGTCTCATCAACGTAATATCCTTGCAGAACTAAAGTCAACGATGACCTCTACAATAAACATAGGCGACTTGAACTTCAAACTTACGCTAACTCCTCTTTTCGACCAAGATAACAAAAACATAGGCACTATGGTTGAATGGGTTGATCAATCTGAGTTGCTTATCAAAAGCACCATGCTAGACGCGCTTAACAATGCGCAAGCGGTTATAGAATTTAATGCAGATGGCGTAATTCAAAACGCTAACGAAAACTTCTTGAATGCTCTTGGCTATAGCCTTAACGAGATCGTAGGCAACCATCATAAGATGTTTTGTGACTCTCAGTATATTCGTACTGAAGAGTACGCACAGTTTTGGCGCGACCTTAAAGCGGGCAAGCTGCAAAGTGGCGAGTTTTGTCGCTTTGACAAAATGGGTAAGGAGGTTTGGATCCAAGCGACCTACAACCCGGTATTTGGTGGTGATGGCAAGGTCATTCGCGTAGTGAAATTTGCCACCGATATCACCGAAAACAAGCTTCGTAACGCGTATTTCGAAGGGCAAATTGAAGCAATAAACAAAGCACAGGCGGTTATCGAGTTCGATCTTGACGGAAAAATTTTAAACGCCAACGAGAACTTCACCGACACTGTTGGCTACAACTTAGATGAAATTGTAGGCAAACATCACAGCATGTTCGTTGATGATGAATACAAGCGCAGTGTTGAGTATAGCCAATTTTGGGAGCAGTTACGCCAAGGCGTATTGTTTACCGATGAGTTTAAGCGCGTGGGCAAAGGCGGTAAGGAAATTTGGATCCAGGCATCTTATAACCCCATTTTAGATCAAAATGGAAGACCGCATCGCGTAGTAAAATATGCCATCGACATTACGGGCAGAAAGCAAGCCATAAGCGATATCAAGACCGCCATGAATGAATTAGTTCAGGGCAATTTAGACTGTCGCATTGAGCATGAGTTTGACGGCGAATTTAAAGATCTAGGCACATCAATAAATCGTTTCATTGACGATATGCGCCGCATTATCGGTTCAATAAGTGAGGTAATGACCCGCTTATCTGGTGGTGATTTAACTGCAGAGCTTGATGAACAGTTCCAAGGCGAGTTCCAAATATTGGGTGATGCCATAAACCAGTTTGTCGGTGAAATGTCTGGCACTATCGGTTCTATCTACCAAGCAGTAGAAACCATTAATACTGCTTCGTCTGAAATAGCCACAGGTAACTCTGACCTTTCAAGCCGTACCGAGCAACAAGCGTCTAGTCTTGAGGAAACCGCGTCAAGTATGGAAGAGCTTACAGGTACAGTGAAACTCAATGCTGAAAACGCGGAACAAGCTAATAGCCTAGCTTCGCAGAGCTGCGATATTGCGACAAAAGGCGGTGAGTTAATTCGTCAGGTGGTGGATACCATGTCGTCAATTAACGAGTCAGCCCAAGAAATTTCAGACATCATCGGTGTTATCGACGGCATTGCATTTCAAACCAATATACTTGCATTAAATGCTGCTGTAGAGGCGGCTCGAGCAGGCGAGCAAGGCCGAGGCTTTGCAGTAGTTGCATCAGAAGTAAGAAGCTTAGCCCAGCGCTCTGCAGAGGCGGCAAAAGAAATTAAAGAGCTTATTTCAGACTCAGTGAGCAAAATTGACGGGGGGAATAAACTCGTCAATCAGTCTGGCGATACTATGGAAGAAGTGGTGACCTCTATTAAGCGGGTCAACGACATTATGTCAGAGATTGCTGCAGCAAGTTCTGAACAAGCTTCAGGCATTGAAGAAGTCAGTAAAGCGGTAGTGCAAATGGATGAAATGACGCAGCAAAATGCGGCGCTGGTAGAAGAAGCCGCGGCAGCTGCTGAAAGCTTGCAACAACAATCCGGTAATCTATCCGAGCGTGTGTCGGCGTTTAATATAGGTGATAAAGCTGCTGTTGCAGAAACGAGACCACAACAAGCGCCTCAGGCTGTGTCAGAGAAAAAAGTGGCTTCCGTAGCCATGCTAAAAACGAATAAAAAGTTAGCTCCTAAAGTACCGCACAACGACGAATGGGAGTCTTTTTAGTTAATTAAAGGCGAATTCTTCAAAAGGGAGTTCGCCTTTTTTATTACTTGCAGTTTTATTCAGCGCTTCAAACACGTAGCGCTACTAATATGATAGGTGATGCTATGGGTGTTTTTAATATATTTCACAATGAAGAGTTGGTGGCTGCTCAAAGTCTTTCTCGTTTTCAGGAGCAGGCGTTGAGTGAGAGTACAGCATGTTTAATGTTAGTGGATGCATCGGGAACGATAACCTTTGCCAACAAAGCATTTAGACAGCTCGCAGCAGAGCATAGCGCACAGTTTTCTCGCTCACTTCCTAACATTAATCTTGAGGAATTGACCGGCACCTCTATCGCAAGCTTTTTTGCTAATAATAAAGAATTGAGCCAGCGATACAGCACCTGTAATAGTAGCGACACCTTTTTACTGCCGATAGGCGACCTGTTGTTTACGCTAAAACTCACCACAATCAAAAGCGTAGAAGGTGAGAAACTTGGCACAATGGTGGAGTGGATAAACGACCAGGAGTTGCAGCAGAAGTCAGCTTTGCTGGAGGGCCTTGACCGTTGCCAAGCTATTATTTCCTTTACTCCAGAAGGTATAGTTGAAAACGCTAACGACAACTTTCTAAAAGTAACAGGTTATTTAAAAGAAGATATTGTAGGTAAGCATCACCGTCTATTTGTGTTACCAGACTATGGTGTATCTGAAGAATATAACCAATTTTGGGAAGACCTGAGAAATGGAGAACGCAGCAGTGGAGAGTATTGTCGCGTAGCGAAAAACGGTGACAAAATTTGGATCCAAGCTTCTTACAATCCTATCTACGATAAGTTGGGCAATATTGTTCGCGTTGTTAAATTTGCCACCGACATCACTGCGCAAAAGCGCAAAAACGTAGACTATGAAGGCCAGATAAACGCCATCGATAAATCGCTAGCTGTCATCGAGTTTGACCTAGAAGGGGTAATTCAACACGCCAACGAAAACTTCTGTGCTACAACAGGTTATGACCTCAGTGAAATAAAGGGGCAACATCACAGTATGTTTGTCGAGCCGAATTATAAAATGAGCCCCGAATATGCGGCGTTTTGGCGAGATTTGAAAAAGGGTGAGTTTAAGTCAGGGGAATTTAAACGCGTAAAAAAAGATGGCAGTGAGCTCTGGATCCAAGCGTCCTATAACCCTATCTTCGACGAGTTTGGCAAGCCAACAAAAGTGGTGAAATATGCATCTGACGTTACCGAACAAAAGCTGCAGAATGCATTCAACACAGGGCAGATAGATGCAATAAGTAAATCTCAAGCAGTTATCGAGTTTGACCCTAATGGCAAC
Source organism: Alteromonas sp. HB246098 (assembly GCF_054890645.1). Lineage (NCBI taxonomy): Bacteria > Pseudomonadati > Pseudomonadota > Gammaproteobacteria > Alteromonadales > Alteromonadaceae > Alteromonas > Alteromonas sp. HB246098. The sequence continues at coordinate 283,766 of NZ_JBTZUG010000006.1, forward strand.
ATTGTGAGCGCTAACGATAACTTTTTGGCCACGGTTGGGTATGCACTAGACGAGATCCAGGGTAAACATCACCGTATATTTGTTACCAAACAAGAGCGTGAATCTGAAGAGTATCGGGCCTTTTGGAAAAAGTTAGCTGAAGGGCAATTTTTTTCAGGGGAATTTCATCGTATTGCTAAAGATGGGTCTGACGTATGGATCCAGGCAACTTATAACCCCATTTTAGATATGAGTGGTAATGTTGTAAAAGTGGTGAAATACGCCAGCAACATTACCGAACAAAAGGTTAAAAATGCGTATTTTGAGGGGCAGTTAGCCGCCATTGGAAAGTCTCAGGCGGTCATTGAGTTTAACATGGACGGCATTATCCAAGATGCCAATGAAAACTTCTTAAATACAGTGGGCTATACCCTTGAGGAGATTCAAGGGAAGCATCACAGTATGTTTGTCGATCCGTCATATCGGGCTAGCCCTGAGTATGCGGCATTTTGGGATGCATTGCGCAGTGGCACCTATTCTTCTGGTGAGTACCGCAGAGTTGGCAAAAACGGCAAAGAGATTTTTATACAAGCTACCTATAACCCCATTTTAGATCACAACGGTAAACCCTTCCGCGTCGTGAAGTTCGCTACCGACATTACAGGCCGAACTCAGGCAGTTGATGAAATTAAGCACGTGATGACTAGGCTTACAGAAGGAGATCTTACCGTTAATATTGACCACGCATTAGATGGTGACTTTGCTGTGTTAGGCGAAGCAATAAATCAATTCATCAATGAAATGCGCGGCACCATCACCAATATTAATGAAGCGGTTGAGACTATTAATGTAGCGTCAGGCGAGATAGCAACGGGCAATGCTGACCTATCAAGCCGCACTGAGCAACAGGCGTCAAGTCTTGAAGAAACTGCGTCGAGCATGGAAGAGCTAACCGGTACTGTAAAGCTTAATGCCGAAAATGCCGAGCAGGCAAACTCTCTTGCTGCGCAGGCAAGCAAAATAGCGTCTCAAGGAGGGGAGGTCATCGGCGAAGTGGTGGATACCATGACGCAGATTAATGATTCTGCCCAAGAGATATCAGACATTATCGGCGTTATCGATGGGATTGCCTTCCAAACTAACATACTGGCATTAAATGCTGCGGTTGAAGCAGCGCGCGCTGGTGAGCAAGGGAGAGGTTTCGCGGTTGTTGCCTCTGAAGTGCGTAACCTAGCGCAGCGTTCTGCCGAAGCTGCGAAAGATATTAAAGAGCTCATTTCTGACTCGGTGAGTAAAATTGCGAGCGGCAACCAGTTAGTCGTGAAGTCGGGTGAGACAATGGCGGAAGTCGTGACTTCAATTAAACGGGTAAACGACATTATGTCTGAAATTGCGGCGGCGTCTGCAGAGCAAGCTGCGGGGATAGAGGAAGTCAGTAAAGCCGTAGTTCAGATGGATGAAATGACCCAGCAGAACGCTGCGCTAGTGGAAGAAGCTGCAGCTGCGGCCGATAGTCTTAAACAGCAATCACTGCAGTTGAATGAACGGGTCTCAGTATTTGAAGTAAGAAAAGGGCTAAGCAGTGACCAACAGCATATAGCGGCTCTTACTCACGGAAGCTCTCGACAGCAGCGCTTATCTGCAGCGCCAGCTCAGCGATTGTCTCAAGCCCAGGCGCTAACACCGGCTATGCCTAGCGAGGCCGAGTGGGAGTCATTCTAATGACAGCGGCTGTATCAACAAAAGATAGCACTAGGGAGTTCGCCTTTGAAAAGGCGGACTTCAAAAACGTGCAGAAGATGTTGTTTAGAAAGGCAGGAATAAATCTATCTGATGCCAAAGAAGCAATGGTCTACAGCAGGCTAGCCCGTCGGATAAGGGCAAGAAACTTGCGTAGTTTTAATGAATATCTTGCTTTAGTGAACACCTCGGAATCGGAGTTGGAGCAATTTATCAATGCGCTTACCACGAACCTTACGTCCTTCTTTCGCGAGCCGCACCACTTTACCGCGTTGGCGGATTATCTAAGACAGCACAATGTTACCAATATTTGGTGTGCTGCCAGTTCTACTGGTGAAGAGCCATATTCAATCGCGATGGTAGTAGCGGAAGCCTTCGGAAGTTTTAAAACACCGGTTAAGATCATTGCCTCAGACATAGACAGCAAAGTGCTAACTAAAGCCAGGGCCGGTGTTTATCCCTTAGCCTCGATAGCGAAAATACCGCAACATCGACAAAAGCAGTTCTTTCACAAAGGCAAAGGTACTAATGAAGGAAAGGTCAAAGTGGTCGATGAGCTTCGCAATATGGTGCAGTTTAAAAAACTAAACCTCACCGACACAAAGTGGGATGTGAAGGGGCCGCTAGACGTTATATTTTGCAGAAATGTAATGATCTACTTTGACAAACCAACGCAGCTAAAAGTACTACAAAAAATGGTGGGTATGTTAAAGCCAACAGGGTTATACATGGCTGGACATTCTGAAAATTTCAATATGTATACTAATCTTGTTAGACCGGTGGGGAAAACTATTTATCGCCCAGTCGGTTAGGAGAGATTGTGGCGTCACCCAATTTTGAACTGCCAATAACTTATTACGACAAGCGTTTTTCTAAAGAAGCGGTAAAGCTTTTACCCGGTCAGTATTTTGTTACCACGAAAGACAAAATGCTGGTCACGGTGCTTGGCTCTTGTGTAGCGGCTTGCTTGTTCGACCCTTATACGGGGTTTGGTGGCATGAACCACTTTATGTTGCCTACCGTGAACAAATCGGCAGGTGAATTTGAGCAAGTTCAAGGAATGGCGGCAAAATACGGCGTTCATGCCATGGAAATTTTGATTAATGAGCTCGTTAAAGTAGGCGCACAAAAGAACCGGCTAAAAGCAAAAGTCTTTGGCGGCGGTAAAGTTGTACCTTCTTTTGTTCAAAACGATGTAGGTAAGTTTAATGCAGAATTTGTGACTCAGTTTTTAGAAACCGAAGGCATACCTATTTTAGCCAGCGACTTGTGCGACGTTTATGCGCGAAAGGTGTATTTTTTTCCAAGCAGCGGCCACGTGATGATGAAGCGTATTCACGAGCTTAACAATGCAACAATTATCGAGCGAGAAAGTCAGCACCGCTGGGAATTATCTAAGCAGGCGCCAAGCGGCAGCGTAGATTTATTTGAGGACTAGTTATGACAATAAAAGTATTGGTAGTAGATGATTCAGCGCTTATCCGCCAAATACTCAGCGAAATAATAAAAAGCGAACCCGATATGACGCTGGTAGGCGCAGCGCCTGACGCATTTGTTGCAAAAAAGCTGGTGCTTGAAAAGGCCCCCGATGTCATAACACTGGACATCGAAATGCCAAAAGTAGATGGTTTGCGCTTTCTCGAAGTGCTAATGAATGCTAGGCCAACCCCTGTGGTTATGATTTCTACACTGACCGAAAAGGGTGCGGAAGCCACCTTGCGGTCGCTTGAGTTAGGTGCGATTGATTTTGTTGCTAAACCAAAAATTGGTGTGGCACAAGGTATGGCAGAATATCACGAGTTAATCGTTGATAAAATTCGAACGGCCGCCCGTTCAAAAGTTAAAAAAGCGTCGCCTGCCAAGGCAGCCTCTGTAAATAAGATAAGTTACTCAGGTACAGAAAAGCTCATTGCAATAGGCGCTTCTACAGGCGGCACCGAAGCCATAAAAGAGGTACTGCGAACCTTTCCTGCTAATGCCCCAGCAACAGTGATTACGCAGCATATGCCGGCGGGCTTTACCTCTACCTATGCACGGCGGTTAGACTCTGTGTGTCAAATGCAGGTGAAAGAGGCGAAGGGAGGCGAGCGCTTACTTCCTGGACAAGCGTATTTAGCGCCAGGCGACAAGCACATGGAAATAGAAAGAAGTGGTGCAGATTACCGTATCAGGCTTACTGACGGTGCGCGGGTTTCGGGTCACAAACCCTCTGTTGATGTATTGTTTAATTCGTTGTGTAAAAGCGCGGGTAATAACGCGATAGGCGTATTGCTAACGGGGATGGGGAGTGATGGCGCTATCGGCCTTCATGAGTTATTCAACGCAGGCTGTGAGACGTTTTGTCAGGATGAAGCAAGTTGTATAGTTTTTGGAATGCCAAAAGTAGCCATCGAAAAGGGAGCGGCAAGGCACATAACTAGCCTTGAAGATATGGGTAACGCAGTTATGCAAACGGTTGAAAAGCTTTCCGCCGGCAGTCGTTTGTAGTGTTACAAGGCATAGGGCATAAAACGTGTCTTAAGCCCTTATTTATGTAAAAGGATTGTTATGCTTCCCTTGTCCCTAAAAAGCTAAGGTGTTTTAATAGCATTGCTTAATAAGTAGGTAATGCTGCTTCAGAATGCTGTTGCTGAAGCCGATACTATGGATAGGCTTACTTGGAAGTGCGTAAAAATATAAAAATCGATACGTAAGTGGAATGGTAAGGTGAAGCATTGTCGCCATAATAATATAAAAGACAATGGTTTATGTGTGATAGCGGCGGGAAAGTATGCAAGGTTTTATTACTACGTATATTTTGCTGTACCTAATAACAAAAAAAGGCCTGCTATATTCCTTACAGATTTGAGAGCAAGTATATGCTCATTCTTACGGTAAAACACTAACCCGAGATAATAACGAGTAGTTGGGGACTCTTATGAAACAGCAAACGCTAATTGCGCTATCAGCCTTAATATTTTCTTCTTCAGTTCTAGCTAACGGCGGCTTTGAACCGAATAAGAAAGCATGTGTTAATGTCGGAAAAGAAATTACTCGCGTAAGCACTGAAATGGACGTAGCAAAGTCTGGTATTCAAAAATCATGGCTTAAGCGCCAGTTAAGTGCATTAGAAACTAAACGCAACTCATGTAGCACAAAAGGCTTTAAAGCTAACCGTCCAGAGTTAGCAAAGCTTTAATCGCGAAGCGTGTTTAGAAACAAAAAAGTCTTACCTTGGTAAGACTTTTTTGTTTGTACAGTAAATGAAGTTAGTCAGTCACTATACGTATTAAATCATTTAGCGAACTAATACTGTGATCAGGTGCAAGCCCTAACGGGTACATCATTTTGCCCGAACGCTCTACAAATGTAGTTTGCATACCTGTCGCCTTAGCGCCGCTTACATCCCAGCCATGGGCCGCTACCATCATGGCGTCTTCGTTCTTCACATTAGCCTGTTGGCAGGCCCAGTGGTAAACCGCAGCATGAGGCTTGTAAGTTCGTACGCTTTCCACACTCAATACACGAGAAAAATACGGCTTAATATTGGCATATTCCAGCTGCGCATCTAGCCCTGTTTTTGATGAATTTGAAAGTGCCACTAAGGAGAATCCCGCACTTTGAAGTGCCTTCAACGCTGGGATAACGTCACTATGAGCGGGTAGCTTGGTTATATGCTGTTTAATAGTGTCTTTCGCGGTAGTTTCATCAAGGGCTATCCCTTTACTGTGGGCTACCATGGTAAGCACTGCCGCCCCAATATCAATAAAGTCATGAAACTGCCCCGACGTTACATCCACCAAACTATGGTGAAGCAAGTTAGCAAACCATAAGTCGACCAGTGTCTCATCGCCGTTTAATACAGATGCTAAGCCTGTTTTAATAGCCTGCATGTCTAAGAGTGTTTCATTGATATCGAAAAAAATAACCCTTGGCGTCACAATTCACCTTCCTATTATTAATGACTGGAAACGTCGCGTGTTGTCCTAACGCGCCTGTTGCTTATACCACTGTAAAACAGAATTGGTTTTGCTAAAGGCCTATACGACCAATGTCGATGGATTGGCGTTGAAGGAGAGCAAAGGGGAGGTTGGGAACGCGCGACACTGCAAATACAGTTTGCGCGTTTTTATTTAAGCTAATTGGTGTCGTTGCGACTGTCCATATCAATCGACATGGCAATGTCATCGAGTATGTCGTTTAGCCCAGTAATTTTTTCGGTGGCAATAAATACGCTCATTTGAGACTCAACCACAAAATAGTCATCATTGGTGTCGCTCTCAAAGGTGCTCTCTAGCGCGCTTTGTACGCGGTCAAAGAACTGGCGCGCGCTTCGTTCTTCAATATTGTGAAGGCATAAAATGAATTGGTCGGTTCCAAAGCGGCCCAGAATATCGTTACCTCGAATAACGTTTTGAAAAGTTTGCGCAATTTGCCGCAATACAAAATCGCCTTTCGTAGAGCCCATTTTACGCGTTATCTCTCGTAGGTTGCTAATGTCGAATATTGCAATAGCAATGGCACGACCCTTTTTAGGCGCATCTAGTTTATTAATGCGTGCGATGGCTGAATCGGCGTTGAGTAAAAGTGTTACCGGGTCGATGGCTTTGCGTGCAACGTGCTTCTTACGTAGCACGTACCCAGCAATAATAACAAACAGTAGAAAAACTAGGATAGCGGTATATAAAGTATTCCTTCTCTGTTCTTCGGCTTTTTCAATGGCTGACTCAAGATCATAAATACGTGTATACAGATTAGCGGCACCAACTATTAAAGCGGTATCTTGGGTAATTTCTCTTCGCTTAATGACCTCTTTGGAGTAGATACTATGGGCTACTTTTGCGCGCTCTATATCGCCTAAAGCCAAAAAAATTGAAACGTTGAAGCTCAAGTAGTCTAGGTTAGTTTCGAAAATCCTTGGAATAGCATTTTTATCTAACGCACCTGTGTCAGTTAAGTATTGCTTTATACAGGTTAGGTTATTGTTGTGTAAGCATAGTTCGGCTTTGTGCCAAGCAACCAGCATTTGACCAAAAGAGCTAGAGATACTGTCTGTTGCTTCTTCTAAATCAGGGAGAGTATAGGCTAGGTTATTGTAATCCTGCGTTTTTCTATAATAGATAGACAGAGCATATTGATACAAAAAATTACTAAGTGGCGTGTTGATTTCGCTATTTAGTGCACCTAGCTCCAAAATACTTTGATAGGCTTTATCGGTTTGACCGCTGCTTAGCAGCGATACAATGGCACTAATGATAATACTGACCTTATTACTGCCTTTGTAAACAAGTAGGCCCATTTTGTGGGCTTTCAGATACTGTTCTGCGGCCAGCGCGTGTTGCTCTAAATCACCATAGAGAAGGCCGATAGCGTTGTGGATATGCGCGAGTTCGCCTGGGCTACCGTTATCGGAATAGCGTTTAAGCACGCCAAACATTTTACCTAGCCTGACTTCGGGCGACGTAGATTCTGAACAATAGTTAATAAGCCCTAGCGAAGAGCTGGTAAAAATATCGCTATGACGTTTTGGTGAAGATAAATCTTGGGCCTGTTGATAGTATTTACAGCGCGCCGGGTTTTCTCTGGCATCATAAGAAAAGCCAATTTGATAAATAGCCGATGCAAACGCGTACGAGCTTTCATCTATATTGCTTTGCATTATGGCTCTAAGCAGCATCTTTTCTGCTTCTTCATACTTGCCGCGACAAATTAAAAACTGCCCTTTGGCTACAGTCAAAGCAAAACGTTGTTGGGGTGAGAGGCTTTCTAAAGTGAGCGTTTCTTCTAGCTCTGGCAGCAACGACTGACTTGGGCAATCGTACGAGGGCGAGCGAACTTTTTCGATAACGGTATCGACATCAGTATTTGCCAGAGTCGCAGAAGAAGCGAACAACACGCTGAAAAAAGATAAGAGTGTTAAATAAAACCTTCGAGCCATAAGAGATAGCGTTTACGTTTTTTTCTTTATAATATCGATTTGAGCCAATAACTACTATATCAAGCCCGTAAATCTTACTGCTTTTTTGTTTCCTTATACGTATTTTGTGTCTGAATTTAGCAGCTATAAAAAGTGGTAAGCACATTACCCCTAATGCACAGGCGCCCCAAAACTTACCAAAATTGCCACGCCAACTAAGGCAACGGCAGACCATGCAATGGTGGCCTTTGTCGCTTTTTCACCAAGCACCCAGGCTACCCCTAACGACATTAACGCACTGGTGGCAATTAACGTTTGAACAACGGCGGCTTTGGCATAGGCAAATGCAAACATTTGTAAGTAGATAGCGGCAGTAGTACCAAGCAATGTGGCTATTACAAAAGCCGGCCATATGCGCTTGCCGTGGCTACTTTGATAGTCGATAACAGGCATATAGCGCGTTTTAGTTAAAGCTATAAGCGGTATCACAAAGGCCATACCGCCCACCAATCGCAAAAACGCCGCACTTGCCGCATCAACGTCTCCAGCGCTTAAAATGTCGCGGCTGACTACCGCACCAACAGCCTGACACAGTGCTGCGCCAACGCCATATAAATAACCGCTGGTAGCAAATACATGAGTAGAACTGCGTTTACGTGCCTTTATAACCATATCCACCGAAAATAGCACTACAGCAACGCCAACCCACTGCTGCCAGGTAATCCACTCGCCAATAAAAGCCATAGCAAATAGGGCAGTAAATAAAGGCGCAAGGGTTTCGGCAACCAGTACCGCTTGGCTATCGCCAATACTCTGTAGGGCTTTAAAGAAACAGGTGTCGCCAATGCCTATGCCAATTAGGCCGCTAAGCAATAGCCACAACACTGCGCTGGTGGTAAGCCCGGTTGGCTGAACGAAAAGTAGCACAACGGCCAAAATGGCAATTGAAATTAAGCCTTTCCAAAAGTTCATCGTTAGCGGCGAAAACGCGTTACCCGTACCACGGAACAAGCGCGCAGCAATTGCCCAACAAAGCGCTGTACCAAGCGCAGCAAAAACACCCATAAATTACCTGTTAACAATATGAATAAATGAGAAAGGGCAAAGTTTAGTCTGCCAAAAAGAGCGGCTATGCTAATGCATGGTGTAGTTGGCGTAAACTTAAATCATTCAGTTGGTTTTTAGCTAAAACATCATAGCCTTAAGCAAACGTAACAGAAAGTGAAGGTCTTTCGTGGCATTATATTGATACCAAAAAAGGAGCGAGACCGCGCTGAACTATTTTAGGTGAGCGTTAATGAAGTCTCTAAAATATTACTGAAGTGAAAGGGCTAGAAAACCGTGAGTATTGAGCAAATGAACTTAAGCGGCATAAAGGGTGTGATATTCGATTTAGACGGCACCTTGGTAGAGTCTAGCCTTAACTTTACACGAATGCGCGCAGACATAGGTTGCCCACAAGACGAGGATATTCTTACCTTTGTTGATGCCCTTAGCTGCGCCGAAACCAAAGCGAATGCACACCGCACTATTTTGCAGCACGAACTAGAGGATGCACAGAACGCTAAATGGCTAGCCATAGGCAAAGCCATGGTAAAGAAAGTGCAGGCAAACAACTTACCCATGGCAATAGTTACCCGCAACTGCCGCCAGGCTACCGCAATTAAGGTAGTCAATAACAATATACCCATCGACTACGTGCTTACCCGTGAAGATGCCCCAGCCAAACCTGACCCAACCGCCTTGTTGATGGTGGCGAACACATGGCAGCTTCAACCTGAAGACTGCCTGTATGTGGGCGACTTTATTTACGACCAGCAAGCCGCCGAGAATGCTGGGATGAAATGGTTGTTGGTTTAGATGTCGACTTTATGACCAGAAGGAAGAGTTGGCAGTTCGGGCATTATTGCCATTAAGTCTTCTTCTAATAAGCAAAAGCGCCCAGTGCCAGCATATACTTTAGTATAGTCTTCCTCAGTAAGCTCTTGCATGTTCATATTTTGTTCGATACTCATAGTCTATTCCTTTCCATTTAGTTGATATTGCTCAAAAAGCATTAGAAAAGTAACAAGGCAAAAGGCATATGGATTTGCGGTTAGAGTCAAAAGTAGGATTTGTTGAAAAATTTGCCATCATTGGCGCAATTTTAATGCTTTTTTGTCTCACCTTTTCACAAAACGTTAGTGCTTTTGGCGTTACGTTAGATGGAAAAACTAAGTTTGCCGGTATTCCCGCAGGAATAATTAGAGATATTGAAGTTGTTGGCGACGCAGTCTATATCGCTTCTGAAAATGGTCTATTTAGGTACTTAGGCGGTCGTTCAGAAAAGTTGGAATATAACATCGACTCTAATGAGCGGGGGACTATTTCGGACTTATTCTTTGATAAAGAAAATACACTCTGGATCGTCGAGTTTGGAGTGGGTGTTTTTAAATACAGGACAGACACAGGTGCTGCAGAAAAGTTTCGTTCTGAAGACAAGTGGCCACGATATGCCTGGAAGATAGGTGTTCTCGAACAATACACAGTAGTTTCACTAATTACTGGTATTCTTGTTGTTGACAAGGAGACCGGAGAGTTACAGGAATGGGCAACTAACGTTGGGCTTGGGCATGTTAACAATGTACTTTCTTTAGCAGTTTCGGTAGATGGGGCGGTCTACTTAGGGTCTGAAAGCGGTTTAGTTAAAATTGACCCCGAAAGAGAGACAAGCGAAGTAATATCAGTTGATACTTTTCTAACAGACCTCTCGTCTGTGGAGGCAGTCGCAATATACGGCGATATACTTTATGTTGGAGGAAGTGAGGGGATCTACGCTTACGACACCTCAAATAACAACAAGTCATTTTTCCCTTTAGAAAGTCTTGATTATCCCATTGGGCTTGTTTCTGACATATTTGTTTCAAGTTCACGCAGAATATACGTCACTGCAGGTGGTCTGTATGAATTAAATAATGGAAAAATTAATAAACCTGATTTTATGGCGCCGCTCATAACTTCAGACGGCATAAGAAGTATCGTTAAAATAGCTGAGCTACCCTCAGGCGAATTACTACTAGCTTCGTCTCAGCTTGGGCTCATTTCTATTACACAGTCACACGAAGCTATAAATCTACTACATAAAGATGAACAAGTACTTCGGCAAAACATCAAGTCGTTTGGCTTTAGTGATGAATTTGGATATGGAGTTAGTACTCAAAAGCAAGATTACCTAATAAATGTAAAAACAGGAGAGTTAAAACCCTTTAGTTTTTGGAAGGGGAACCGTTGTATCGATGAAAATTTATCAAAATTTGCTGAACTGTCTAAAAGTAATATCGTTAACGATGATTACTGCAGCTCTAAGTTTAGTCACGCCATTCAGCAATCAGGTTTTCTTCTCTATTTATATCATGATGAAGGGAATTCCGCCTTTTACAATATATTAGATAATGGTGTGGTAGTAGATAAAATTCCTGCACCCCGTCAAATGCTTAGTTCATTCTTAACAACTTCAGGTGAAATAGTCGGTTTTGATAGTGATAGTAATTTCCATATACAAATGTCCAAGTTTAGTTGGAAGTCTATCTCTCCTGATGACGGGAGGTGGGTTGGGCTTACCTGTGTGATTGAAATAGCTGAAGTATTCTTACTTTGCACTTCTGGACAAGGTATCAAATCGATTAACAAAGGTTCAGGAGAGATAAGTACCTCCGATTTATTAGCTGAGACCGGTGCTAGGTTTATCAGAGGAGCCCTGCATAGTGAAAGTAATCATTTGTGGTTTTTGACCAATATGGGGCTTTTTGTGGTCACTTCAGATAAGAAATTATTTTCCTTTAATGAAAGTGACGGCATATTCGATACAGACTTTGAATATCGTGGAATACACCAATTTGGAGAGCAGTTAATTATTCTTGGCGATAAGTATTCTTATTTGGTCAACGAAGAAAAAGCGATATCAGCCATGCAAGCCAAAGAAAGCTTGAAAAGTAAAGTTGTATTTACTAGAGCAGAATGGACTGATAGTAAGATGCAAACTCATAACATTTATTCGCAGCCGACAGCATCTCAGAAGTCTATTAAGTTAGAAAGTGATTTTGATAAACTTTCTCTTGATGTTAGGACGAGCAGCTTTTCAAACCATGTTAATGAAAAGTTAGAGTTTAGAATCTTGGGTATGGACGAAGAGTGGAAGTTACACCCGTTATCCCAAGCATTTCTCACCATGGCAGATTTGGCGCCTGGTCGGTATGAGTTTCAAGCAAAAGTAAGTGGTAACGAAAATCCGATCACCTCTCTTACCTTCGAGGTAGAACCACCAATATACTTTCAAAGTTATGCGTTAGGCGGGTATCTTCTTGTGGCTTTAAGTTTGTTGATTGCATATAAGTTGAAATATTTAGCAGCGGCCTGGAGTTATTTCAAAGCCACCAATTTATACGCCCATCTTACTCGCTATGAAATTACAGACGGGCATTCAAAGTTCGAAAAAATGCTGCGTAGTAAAGAGCGTTTTATTAACCAAATCACCTCTGAACTTCGAACACCTATTCAAGTGATTAATGGTTCATTAGAAAAAATTTCTGATGCAGATAAGGGCATGCGCAAAGAATTAGTCTGTATTCAAGACAATGTGAAAAGGGTCGAGCAATTAATTAACCAGATGAGCCAAGATGTCCCTACAGCTTTCAAAGCAGAAGATTATTACAAGTTCTATTCTCCCGAAAATATTCGTTTTATTGTTTTATCTCTTGAGCCTTTAGCAAAGCAAAAGAGACAAAATCTAGAAGTGCGGATAAAGGTCAAAAAAAGTGTGTCTCTGATCAGCGAAAGCCTAGAAAAAATCTTGGCTCACTTAGTCCAGAACGCTATCAAGTTCACACCTGAACTTGGCACGATAAAAGTTAGCGCAATACAGGATAGCAAGGCGCTAAAGATCATCGTAAATGATGATGGTGAGGGAATAGAAGAGAACTTGCAAAGCAAAGTGTTTGAAAGGTTTGCTAGGGGCAACACAAAATTAGATGGTAATGGTGTGGGATTGGCTACGGTTAAAACCTTGGTAGAGTTAAACCAAGGAGAGATTACACTTCAAAGCCAAAAAGGTGTCGGAACAAAAGTTACCGTAACGTTGCCGGTTGATGATATTGCTTTTGTGAATTCGCACGCTGATGATCTTGTGCCTGCGGATGCTAAAACAAATAAGAAATCGCTTTTAATTGTTGATGACAGCAGAGAATTCCGTTCTTATCTTTTCGACCTGTTCTCAGACAAATATCGTTGTCTAGTCGCGCGAAATGGTGTCCAAGCCTTAGATGTAATGCAACATTATTTGGTGGACTTGGTAATAACGGATCAAATGATGCACGAAATGGATGGGCTTGGTTTGACTAAAGCTATTCGCCAAAACCCTAGCTACGCAAATATTCCGATATTAATGCTTACTGCTGAAACAGGAGCTGAACTGGAGAAAGCAGCGCTAGAAGAAAAGGTAGATTACTTCTTAGCAAAGCCAGCTTCAAATGAAGAAATAATACTGCGTGTTGAACACTTATTGTCGGTCAGAGAAGCAAAAGAAAAAGAAGAAGATGAGAGTGCGCTGCCCGTTTTCAAATTCGGGTGCTTAATAATTCCAGAATTTGATAACGAGAAGGATATGGCATTCTATCTAAACTTCATCGCTGTTCTTGAAAAGAACTATCAAGACGAAGCCTTCAATAGAGACCAAGCTGCCTCACAATTATTGATAAGTCCTAGAAGCTTAAATCGAAGGATGTCTGAGTTGTTCGACTACAATTTCAGCGAGTTTCTGTCGCGCTTTAGAATCGAAAAGTCTATTCCACTGCTGCTAGAAGGAAATAGCATTTTAGATACATGTCTAGACGTGGGTTTTGGAACAGCTGCTTACTTTTCTACCTCTTTTAAAAAGGTTATGCATCTACCACCTAAAAAGTACATAGAGCAATATAGTAAAACTGTCGCTTAGTTTTTTAAGACACAGTAAAAAAAGCTGCTAAACATACCTACGCCTTTCCGCCAAAAAGCCAATCAATAGAAACGATGCCACATAGCCTGCTCCTTGGTACTGCCAGGGCAAGTAGGCTAGGGTGTGTTTCAAGAAGGGTGCGCCGTACAAGGTTAGTACGCCATAGCCAAAGGCACACAGCACTACAAACAAACTAACGCGAATAATAAAGTGATAAGGTGCAAGAATGCGTTTTACATGGCCGTTAATCAGGTCGCCGTACACCACTAAAATTGTGGCCATAAGCATAATGCTCATTTCGGTGTAATAGGGGCTTAATGCGCGAGAAAGGGCACTGAAAAGTTCACTCATAAAATTACTACTATTATGATGTTTTGCTATGTGCCCATTATAACCACGGCAAGGTCAAAAGCGTTAGCTAACGCCTTTATTTAATGCGCTTACTGCTTTAAAGCCCTGTTCAATAGTGGCTATGCGGTCGGTGGTTTGGTCGCGCTCTACAAATTTATGTTCAATGCCAGCTAACTTGCCGTGCGCAAATATCTCTTTAAAGTTAATAGTGCCCGTGCCCACGTCAGCAAAGCTGCCGTCTTCAGCCAAATCCTTTACATGCCAAAGCTTAAATCGGCCTGGGTACTGCTTAAAGTAATCAACCGGGTTTTTACCTGCTTTTACCGCCCAGTATAAATCAAGTTCCATGGTAACAAGGTCTGGATCGGTCTGGGTAATTAGCACGTCTAACGGTGTCTTGCCATCGCGTACTTCAAACTCGAAATCGTGGTTGTGGTAGGCAAGGGTAATGCCTTCTTTCTTACAGGCTTCACCAATGGTGTTTAGCTTTTCTGCAAGGGCTTGGTAAGTCGCTATACCCGTACCGCGCTGTGCTTCGCTAAGCCAAGGTACCACTAAGTATTTGTGACCAACGGTGTGAGCGTCATCTAAAATTTGTGAAAGGTTAGTATCGAACGCATCCAATTGAATATGAGCCGAGGGCGCAGTTAGGCCGTTTTCATCAAGCAGTTGCTTAATTTCTTTTGCGCTATGGTCAAAGTAACCTGCAAATTCCATTTCCGTATAGCCTACGTCAGCTACCAGTTTAAGCGTAGCCGGTACACTTACTTTCATAATATCTCTTAGGGTATAAAGCTGCAGGCCAACCGCGCTGTTATGCATGCCCTCCATCATTGCTCCTTTATCACCACCATGCCCGTTCGCCAAACTCGTATCTGCCAAAACAGCAGGAGCGCTCATAGCCGCCAATAAACCAGACGAGTATTTAATGAACTGTCGTCTTGAAACGCCAGAGCCAATGTTGCTGGCCGCGTCTAAAATTACTGTCTTGCTTAAAGTTTCTTTACTCCAATTCACTGTGTGCTCCTTTATATGTCTAGGTTCATAGGGGCTGGCGTTTTATTCTCACTAATTAACTCGAAGCTTTGCCTGTGCTCCCACGTACAATAAGTTCAAACGGCATAATAACCTTGGGGGCTTTGCGAATTTTGCCGTTCAGTAGGTCCACTAAAAGCGTAACCGCCGTCCTGCCAAACTCTTCTGCCGGTTGTGCAATAGTCGTTAGCGGCGGGTCGACAAATGCTGAGAACGCAATGTCGTCAAAACCTGCTACAGAAATATCGTTTGGTACATGCAAATTAGCTTGCTTGAAGGCTTGCATAGCACCAATAGCTGTTTCGTCGTTTTCACAAAAAACAGCGGTAGGCCTGTCTTTCAAACGGGCGATAGTTTCACCGGCGTTGTATCCGGCCTGCAATGTAAAGTCGCCCGGAAACAGCAAGTTTTCATCAAAAGAAATACCTGCTTGCGTTAGTGCGTCTTGGTAGCCAGCTAACCGGTCCTGGGTCAGCGGGCTTGAGTTTGGCCCTTTGATCATGGCAATGCGGGAATGCCCTAACGATATTAAGTGCTCGGTCATCGCCTTAGCTGCAGCACGGTTGTTTAAAGACACAACGGGGTATTGACCATCTTCAATCACTTCACAGGCATTCACCATAGGAAGTAGGCCGTTGTCATTGATCATAGTGGCATCAAAAGGATTGTGTGCACGCAACTGAATAAGCCCGTCTGCCTGCGAAGTACTTACCATTTTGGCGTAATGGCTTTCAATTTCAGTGTTACCAAGGGTGTTGGCAAGTAAAATGGAATAACCTAGCTCTGCGGCGGCTTCCTGCATTCCGCTAATAACACGGGCAAAAAAAACGTTCGCCACAGTGGGAACCAGCACCACCAAATTGTGGGTTTTACCCGAACGAAACTTAACCGCCATTAAATTAGGTTTGTATCCCACAGCCTGAACCGCAGCCATCACCTTGTTGCGTGTTTTAGGAGAAACACGCTCAGGTTGTTGTAGTGTTCTTGATACGGTAGCAACCGAAACGCCGGCACTATCTGCTACATCTCTAATATTTGCCATTTCTATTTTTGTTGTTTGTTAGTTCATGTATGCATTGTAAACCCAACCAGCTAACGGTAGGCGTTATACGATGGTAGCGAATTCAAATTAACCGTAAAGTCAAAATGTAACCGTTTTCATTTTGACTTAAAGAATACGTACTTTAACGAGAACGTCAAAGGTTATTTGTATATTAATTGTAAATTTCACTTCACCTGTCTTCTGAATTAAGCCTGTTTTATCGCCACTTATTGGGGCTTATAGCCAACGTTACACTGCCAAATGTAAACTTTAGATTAATAAAATGCTGTTTTTTGTATTGACCATCAAAATGTAACGGGTTACATTTTATCGCATTAGCTACACCAATAGTGCAATTGCACAAAGAGGAATTTCGATGCAACCAATACGAATGGGAATGATCGGCGGCGGGGAAGGCGCATTTATCGGTGCCGTACATCGCCATGCCGCAGGGTTAGATGGGAACTACCAGTTGGTGTGTGGCGCATTTAGCCGCAATGAAGACAATAACTCACGCACTGCCGCATCGTTAAACGTGCCGTTAAATCGCGCATATAGTAGTTGGCAGGCAATGCTTGACGAAGAAGCTAAGTTACCTGAGCAAGAGCGCATGCAGGTGGTAGTAATCGTCACACCTAATCATCTTCATGTACCCATTTCAATTGCCGCTATTAAAGCGGGCTTTCATGTTTTCTGTGAAAAACCAGCAGGCGTTAGCTTTGCTGAAGTAAAAGAGCTGCAAGATGTTATTCACGCAAATGAATCGCTATATGGCTTGGCTCATACCTACCTTGGCTATCCAATGGTATGGCAAGCACGTCATCTTATTGAAAGCGGTAAGCTGGGCAATATTCGAAAAGTGTATGTTGAGTATCCCCAAGGCTGGTTGTCTGGTGAAGAAGAAACGCACAATAAACAAGCGCAGTGGCGCACCGACCCAGCAATTTCTGGGGCAACAGGCGCAATGGGTGACATAGGTACTCATGCCTTTGGTCTGGTTGAGTTTGTATTGAACGACAGTGTTACTTCGCTATGTGGCGAGTTGAACACGCATGTTGAAGGGCGTCGATTAGACGATGACGGTGCTGCGCTTATTAAAACTAGAAAGGGCGCGTCGGGTGTGTTGATTGCTTCACAGGTATGTGCCGGTGAGGAAAACGCATTGAAGATCCGTGTATATGGTGACAAAGGCGGTTTGGAATGGCGTCAAATGGAGCCTAACTCTGTTATTTATCGTCCCATCGACGCACCTTATCAAGTGTTTAGAGCGGGCCAAGGTCAAGTTGGGCTATGTGATGAAGCATCTGCACGTTGTCGTGTTCCAGCTGGTCATCCAGAGGGTTATTTAGAAGCCATGGCAAACTTGTATACCGACTTTGCCAAAGCAGTGCGTGCTAATCAAAAAGGCAAGGCCGAGGGCGTTCCTGGAATAAATGCTGGCTTACGCGGAATGGTATTTATCGACGCCATGCTAGCTAGTACTGACAGTGACACTAAATGGGAGTCGGTTAGTCAGGAAGGAACGCAATAATGCAACTACAACTTAATATGAAAAAGGTGAGCGCTTATGGCTACTAACCAACAACCTATAAAAGGGCCCGCAATCTTCCTTGCTCAGTTTATGGGAAAAGAGGCGCCTTTCGATACGCTTGAAAATATGGCGAAGTGGGCAGCGTCGCTTGGCTATAAGGGAATACAAGTTCCTACCGACCCTAGTCTTTTTGATTTAGAAAAAGCGGCTGAAAGCCAAGAGTACTGCGACAACATCGCAAAAATTTGTAAAGACGCTGGCGTGGAAATAACCGAGCTTTCTACGCACTTACAAGGTCAGTTAGTTGCTGTACACCCTGCTTACGACGAATTATTCGATAACTTTGCACCCTCGCATCTGCATGGTAAGCCACAAGAGCGAACCGAGTGGGCAATCAACCAGCTGAAATGTGCGGCTATTGCTAGTAAACGTTTGGGATTAAAAGCCCACGCTACTTTTTCAGGTGCATTAATGTGGCACTTAGTTTATCCATGGCCTCAGCGTCCAGCTGGCTTGGTTGAGCAAGGCTTTGCTGAACTCGCTAAGCGTTGGAAGCCCATTCTTGATGCATTCGATGATGCTGGCGTAGACGTGTGTTATGAAATCCATCCTGGTGAAGACCTGCACGATGGTGCGTCGTTCGAGCAGTTTTTAAGTGCGGTAGATAATCACCCTCGGGCAAACATTCTTTTTGACCCAAGCCACTTTGTTTTACAGCAGCTTGACTACCTCGACTTTATCGATCGTTACCACAGCCGTATCAAAATGTTCCATGTCAAAGATGCCGAGTTTAACCCTAACGGTAGAAACGGTGTATATGGCGGCTATCAAGACTGGCAAGAACGAGCTGGCCGTTTTCGCTCTCTTGGCGACGGGCAGGTCGATTTCAAAGGAATTTTTAGCAAGCTTACCCAGTACGGCTTCACCGGCTGGGCAGTTCTTGAGTGGGAATGCTGCTTAAAAGACAGTGCGCAAGGTGCTGCTGAAGGCGCGCCTTTCATTGCTTCACATATTATTGAGCCAAGCAAATACGCGTTTGACGATTTTGCGGGTGGTGCCGTGAGTGAAGCGAAGAATAATCGTATTTTAGGCCTTGAGCGCTAAGCGCCATCAACAGGATAGCAATAACTATGATAACCCTACGCCTGAGTTCGATGATGTTCCTTCAGTTCTTCATTTGGGGAGGCTGGTTTGTAACATTAGGTACGTATTTGTCGAATACCTTGGCTGCTAATGGCGGGCAAATCGGTATGGCTTTCTCAACCCAAAGTTGGGGCGCCATTATTGCCCCCTTCATTGTGGGGCTTATTGCCGACCGATTCTTTAATGCAGAAAAGATCCTCGGTTTCTTACACCTCGTTGGCGCCGTACTTATGTATTGTATGTACCAAGCGAATGATTTTGTCAGCTTCTACCCTTATGTGTTGGCGTACATGATTGCCTATATGCCTACGCTGGCACTGGTTAACTCGGTGTCATTCGGGCAAATGGTCGACCCGTCGAAAGAGTTCGGAAAAGTTCGTGTGTGGGGTACTATCGGCTGGATTGTGGCAGGTCTTATGATTAGCTATGTATTCTCATGGGATTCTGCCCAATCTATTGCCGATGGTATGCTCAAAAACACCTTCTTATTATGCAGCATTGCCTCGTTAATTTTAGGTGTGTTCAGTTTTACGCTACCTAACACGCCTCCTCAATCTAGCGGCAAAGCCGTAACCATACGGGATATTCTAGGCTTAGATGCGTTGGCACTGCTCAAAGATAAGAACTTCTTTGTGTTCTTTCTCTCATCGGTACTCATTTGTATTCCGCTGGCCTTTTACTACCAAAATGCTAACCCTTTTCTTACCGAAATAGGCGTTGAAAACGCCACAGGAAAAATGACGTTGGGCCAAGTATCTGAAGTACTGTTTATGTTGGCTCTACCGGTATTTTTGAATCGCTTTGGCATTAAAGCCACCTTAGTAATTGGTATGGCTGCATGGGTAATTCGCTATGCGCTGTTCGCATTTGGGAACGCAGACGAAAGTTTGTTCATGCTTATTATCGGTATTGCACTGCACGGTATTTGTTACGACTTCTTCTTTGTATCAGGGCAAATCTATACCAATGCGAAAGCGGGAGAACATGTAAAAAGTGCCGCGCAAGGGCTAATTACCCTAGCAACATACGGCGTAGGTATGCTGGTGGGGTTTGCTGTAGCAGGCGCAATTACCGATACCTATACGTTGGAAACAGGTGCCCATAGTTGGCAGCAGGTTTGGTTATTCCCAGCAGCGTTTGCCGCGGTGGTGTTAGTGCTCTTTGCCATTCTATTTAGAAAGGAGAAGGTTAATGCCGATGCATAACAATGCCCGCAGAAAGTTACTTCAAAGCATGGCAATGACTGGGGTAGGAATAGCTGGAGTAGGATTAACCGCCTCTGGTTTAGCGGCAGCCGATTCAACCACAGCACGTAAAGGTAGCAATGCCATGAATACACCGCTTAAAGGCAATGTGAATCACTCGGTAAGTCGATGGACTTACGGCGATTTAAGCATTGAAGAGTTGTGCGAAACTGTTAAGCAATTAGGGTTTGGAGCAATTGATTTGGTTGGCCCTGAAGATTGGCCTGTATTAAAGCAATATGGCATCGACTCATCTATGTGTAATGGCGCTGAAATTAGCCTTGAAGATGGCTTTATTCATGCTGAATTACACGATGAACTAGAAGCGCGCTATTTAAAGCACATAGATTTAGTCGCCGATGCAGGTTACACCAACCTTATTTGTTTTAGCGGTAATGCCAGAGGCATGTCGCCCGAAGACGGGCTTGAAAATGCCGTCAAAGGATTACAGCGAATTTTGCCCCATGCTAAAAAACGCAACGTAGTGATCTTCATGGAGCTATTCAACAGCAAAGTCGATCACCCTGATTACATGGCCGACAACTCTGCGTGGGGCATAGAACTTTGCAAACGTCTTGGTTCTGAGCACTTCTCACTACTTTACGATATCTACCACATGCAAATTAATGAGGGCGATATCATCCGAACTATTCGCGATAACCATCAGTACTTTGGTCATTATCACACGGCCGGCGTTCCTGGACGTCACGAAATAGATGCTTCACAAGAACTTAATTATGAAGCCATTGCTAAAGCCATTGTTCAGACCGGATTCAAAGGCTATCTAGCACAAGAGTTTATACCCACACCGAAAAGCAAAGCCAGCAGAATCGAGTCGCTAAACCAGGCGATTCAAATCTGCGATGTATAACGTGCGAACAGGCACAGCGACGAATGAAGTTTTAAGGACGTGTTATGGCGAGTAACGAATACGATGCAATAGTCATTGGATCTGGTATCAGTGGCGGTTGGGCAGCTAAAGAGCTTACCGAGAAAGGCTTAAAAGTGCTTATGCTCGAGCGTGGTCAAAATATTGAACATATTAAAGACTACAAGAATGCCCACAAAGAAGATTGGGATTATCCACATCGCGACTTACCTACACAGGCGATGAAAGTAGATTATCCCGTTCTTAAGCGCGACTACCCATTAAACGAAAAAACCTACGGTATGTGGGCAAACGAAAAAGCAAATCCTTACACAGAAGATAAGCGCTTTGACTGGTACAGAGGCTACCATGTAGGCGGGCGCTCACTGTTATGGGGGCGCCAAAGCTACCGTTTAAACAAAGAAGATTTTGAAGCCAATGCTAAAGAAGGTATAGCGGTTGACTGGCCTATACGCTACGAAGACTTAGCACCTTGGTATGACTATGTAGAAAAGTTCGCAGGTATCAGCGGCAACCGAGATGGTTTAGACGTGTTGCCTGATGGTATTTACCAGCCGCCGATGCCAATGAATATTGTAGAGGAAAGTGTCGCTGCACGGGTTAAAAAAGCTTACGAAGGCTCTCGCCATATAGTGCATGGCCGCACTTCAAACATGACACAAAGCAAACCTGAAGAAGGGCGTGTTCATTGTCAGTACCGCAATAAGTGTTGGTTGGGGTGTCCGTTTGGTGGCTACTTTAGTACACAAGCATCTACGCTTCCGGCTGCTGTTAAAACAGGTAACTTAACCCTTCGTCCTTTCTCGATTGTAAAAGAGATCTTGTTCGACAAAGACAAAAAGCGCGCAACTGGCGTTGAAATTATCGATGCAGAAACCAACGAGACCTATGTATTCAAAAGTAAAATCGTTTTCGTTAATGCGTCAGCTTTGAACTCGGCGTGGGTACTAATGAATTCTGCCACAGATGTGTGGGACGGTGGATTGGGAAGCAGTAGTGGCGAGCTAGGCCACAACGTTATGGACCACCATTTTAGAGTAGGAGCATCGGCAGAAGTAGAAGGCTTTGACGATAAATATACTTATGGACGCAGACCAAGCGGTTTCTATGTACCAAGGTTTAGAAATTGGGATGGTGATAAGCGTGACTATCTACGTGGATTCGGCTATCAGGGCAGCGCAAGTCGTTCAGGCTGGCGCAAAGACATTGCCGAGCTTGGTATAGGAGCAGGGCTAAAAGATGCGATCACCGAGCCGGGTCCTTGGACCATCGGGATGACAGCTTTCGGTGAAATTCTTCCGTACCACGAAAATAAAGTGTACCTGAACAAAAAAGTCACCGATAAGTGGGGCTTGCCAGTACTTGCCATGGACGTTGAGATCAAAGAAAACGAACTCAAGATGCGTAAAGATATGCAGCAAGACGCCGTTGATATGTTCGAAGCAGCTGGGCTTAAAAATGTTCAAGGTTGGGATGCCGACTATGCTCCTGGCATGGGTATTCACGAAATGGGTACGGCGCGTATGGGCAGAGATCCAAAAACGTCCGTGTTAAATGCGCATAACCAAGTATGGGACGCACCTAACGTATTTGTTACAGATGGTGCAGCAATGACATCAGGCAGTTGTGTTAACCCGTCGCTAACCTATATGGCGCTAACGGCAAGAGCTGCTGAGTTTGCCGTGGAAGAGTTAAAGCGAGGAAATCTTTAATGGAACGCAGAGAACTACTTAAACTTATCGCGACAGCCACGGGTACGGCGTTATTTGCAGGAAATGTGTTTGCATACAAAGATATTCCTGCGGTACCGCTAAGTGACACATTATTTAATGAAAAAGACGTGGCTCTACTCAATGAGATGGGGGAGGTAATCATCCCCCAAACAGATACGCCTGGAGCAAAAGCTGCAAACGTTGGCGAAACAATGGCTGTGCTGGTAACCGATTGCTACACACCCTTACTTCAAAAGACGTTTGTCGATGGCATAAAGAAAATATCTTCATTAAGTCAAAGTCGCTTCAATAAGCCATTTATCCAGCTTTCCAAGCAAGAGCGAGAAACCTTCTTTAATGATTTGGATGTGGAAGCAAAAGCGGCGAACCTTTCTAACGGCGTTTATCAAGGCGTTGAAACAGGCAAGCCAAGTCAATGGGAGCCTGGTACCGATGAGCCAACCCCTCACTACTTCACCTTATTAAAGCAACTGACACTTTATTGCTTTTTCACGTCACAAGTTGGTGCTACCAAAGTACTTCGATATGTAGCTATTCCTGGGCGTTACGATGGAGCATTTCCTTATAAGAAGGGCGACAAAGCGTGGGCCACGTAAGCCTGATATACATACGCTTGATAGACATAAGCCTGATACAAAAGCTTAGTGAATAAAGCAAAACAAGAAAGCCAATTGCTACATAGTGATGAAACAGATTAGAAAAGGTACTAACACAATGAATAAGACTCTTCTTGCCTCTACAGTGGTGCTACTTATGCCGCTTACCGCGTGCGCTACAACAGAAGCAGATACGGAGAAAAGCGAGTCACGTCTAACTCGTGAAAAGCAGGCAGCCAAAACAGAAGTTTGGGAGCCGGTTCCGGAAGTTGTTTCTTTTGATAAGGCGGGAGTGCCTTCTGATGCCACCATTTTAATTGGCAATGACTTATCAAATTGGAGTTCGGTAAAAGAAGGTAAGGCTAAATGGACGCTTCAAGATGGTGTACTTACCGTAAATCTGGGCACGGGCGATATTAAAACGAACGAAGCGTTTTGTGACGTACAACTGCACGTAGAGTGGAAAGTGCCCCAGCCAGAAGCCGGTATGGAAGGACAGCAGCGTAATAACAGCGGTATTTTCCTTCAACAAAGATACGAGATTCAGGTATTAGACTCATATCAGAATAAGACCTATCCCAATGGTCAGGCTGCAAGTGTATATAAGCAAACTATCCCGTTAGTTAATGCTATGAAGGCCCCTGGTGAGTGGCAAACCTATGACATTATCTATAAAGCTCCTACCTTTAACGGTGAAGACT
Organism: Alteromonas sp. HB246098; assembly: GCF_054890645.1. Classification (NCBI taxonomy): domain Bacteria; kingdom Pseudomonadati; phylum Pseudomonadota; class Gammaproteobacteria; order Alteromonadales; family Alteromonadaceae; genus Alteromonas; species Alteromonas sp. HB246098. Next base: position 307,614 of record NZ_JBTZUG010000006.1, read on the forward strand.
TAGCAACAAAGGGCTATGTTACCGTTATACATAATGGCGTAGTAGTTCAAAACCATACCGAGATCCAAGGAACCACAGAATGGATAGGTGCACCTAAATATAAAGCGCACGGATGTGCCCCGCTTCAATTGCAAGATCACGGTAACTTAGTGAGCTTCAAAAATATGTGGGTAAGACCGCTTTAAAACGCAAGCCGATATATATCTTCAATCTCTTCAATACTTAATTGCTTGGGATTATTGCGAAGAAGGCGAGTTACTTTACTCGCTTCTTCTGCTAGTTCCCCTACACAAGTTGGAGAAATATTAAAATGGGTGAGTGAAGCTGGTATGTCTACATCCCTACACAGCTTTTCTATAGCACCTAATAGCAGCTTAACTGCCTCTTCTTTTGAATGGTGGCGCTCACATACCCTCAGTAGCTTGGCCACGCAGTAAAGTTTGTCTTGGCAGAAAGGCGCATTAACTTTCAACACGTGGGGAAGCATTACAGCGTTACTCATACCGTGTGATAAATGAAAGCGCCCGCCTAAGGGATAAGCCAGTGCATGTACTGCTCCCACGCCGGCATTTCCAAACGCAAGACCAGCCATTAAACTGCCGGTGGCCATATCTTCACGAGCCGATAGGTTCTCACCATTATTATAAGCGTGTACTAATGAACTAAAGATAAGCTTAAGCGCCTTCTCTGCAAGTGCGTCGGTAATGGGGCTAGCATTAACACTGATATAGGCTTCAAGGGCGTGAACGAACGCATCTATTCCACTAGCTGCTGTAATAGAGGGAGGGCAAGTTTTTGTCATTTCAGGTGCAACAATTGCTACATCAGGTAATAAGCAGTGGCTAACAATGCCTTTTTTCATTTGTGCCTTAGGGTCAGACAAAATAGCAATGTTGGTAACTTCGGAACCTGTACCAGCGGTAGTGGGGATAACAATAAGGGGGAGGTTTCTTTGTGTAAGCGTATTTTCACCGAAGAGTTCTAAAAGAGGTCCGGTATAGTCATAAGTAGAGGCCAGTACTTTAGCGCTATCAATAGCACTTCCTCCGCCTAGCGCAATTATCCCGTCTATCTGTTTTTCCCGAAGCAAGCCCAACTTTGTTTCTATAACATCTACTTCAGGCTCAGGAGGTATGTCATCGACAATAAGTAAAGGTTTAGAAGAAATGAGCGTGAGTATTTGGTCGAGAAGCCCTGAAGAAGATACGCCTTTATCAGTTATCACAGCGCAGTTATTTATGCCTAAACGCTTCATCTCATCAGCAAGGGCTTTAATAGCACCAAGTCCTGTAATGAGTTTTCCCGCGGTCTTAAATTCCGAAACCTTCATAGAGTGCTCCTGATAACGACGTACTTTTAATAGCTACGAGTTCTTTAATTTATAGTACAACACAGCGGATACCACTTAACTAAGCTTATAGATGCTTAAAAGTGAGGTGAATTCGTGGTTTTAATGAACGTTTTGTTTGTTGTTTGTGCAAACGATCGAAAAATAAGGTTTTTTTCTAAATAAGTGTTGACGTGAGCGCTCATTTCCCTAAAATGCGCATCCGCTTCGGGGGAAAAGCAAAACGGCAACCCTCCTGAAGTAAGTCTCTACTACCTACATAGGCCAGTAAAGACGGGAGTTTAGAAGAAACGCTTCAGAAAATAAATTTTCAAAAAGTGTTGACAACGAAAACTTCCAGCGTATAATGCGCACCTCACTCGAACG
>NZ_JBTZUG010000007.1:0-260628 GCF_054890645.1 Alteromonas sp. HB246098
TAAGCAATAGCACTAACATCCAAGTAATGTATCCAGAAATTGCTAAAATAGTTAAATTCATAGAAGTTCCTTTTCTTCGTTTATTCCACTGATTTATCAGTGTGCGCTGACACCTAACTTCCCACTAAGGGGCGATAATACATGGGCTAAAATTAGGAACGAAGTGACGCAGCCCATGTGTTAGCGTCCCAGCGAGCAGCGCGAGTGCCTTGAGTGGTTTGTTAGGTGTTACGATACCAATCACTCCCTTGAAACTGTTTTGGTATATCTTGCTCACTCGGGTCATCAAAGCCGAGGGCTTCCAGGGTGTCAAACCAAAGATCTCTTTTTGACTTTGGTAGTTTTGAACCACACCAAGGACAATATGAGATACCCGAAGTAGCGGTACCGCCATCATGGATGATTATGCCGTACTCGTCGAATTTTGGATTATATGAAATCAGTGTATCTGGACACTCATATTCATCTTTGTGATGGTTGCAATCAAACTTGATTGCTAATTCCATTTCATTACAGCAATGTTTAATCACACGCGACACCTAACAATTTAATAGTTCCCTAAACAGGGCGATTTAACGAACCAGAACGGGGTTTTTGTCCGTTTGGTTATAAATATGATTAAACCATAACCTATCGATAGGATTAGTAAAATACGTTTTTGGTGTATTTTACTCAAAAGCTAAAGACACCAAATCGGGTTGCAGGTGATTTTGGGATATTTTGTGAGTGCCTTTGCAACAAAACAGGTACTAAAGTCAGTTATTTCATTGTGATTTTTTAAATAGACTTCTTTTATTTTGGAGTCGAATATGAAGTCTCAGTTTATTAAATCCCTGTACGAGCACATGATGCTGAAGCGCTATGCAAAGCGTACTATACAAACCTACATAAACTGGATTTCAGACTACATTCGTTTTCACAAATTTCAGCACCCGAAAGATCTCGACGTGTTGCATGTTGAAGCATACCTTACCCATCTATCTACCAAGCGAAAGAATGCGCGGTCTACACAAGCCACCGCACTTAACGCATTAGTGTTTCTTTACAATAAATATTTAGAACAACCACTTCCTTCCGACATGAATTTTGTGGGGAGCGGAAGGGAAAGGAAGCTGCCAGTTGTTTTAACCCAGTTAGAAGTAAAAGCATTGCTTGGTAGGGTGCCTACCCATCATTACTTAGCGGTAGCACTCCTTTATGGAAGTGGCCTTAGATTAATGGAGTGCGTGCGTCTTAGAACGGGAGATATAGACTTCGACTACAAGTGTGTGAGAATTTGGTTTGGGAAAGGGGGCAAGCATCGAGTGGTAACGCTGTCAGAATCACTTATCCCACTTTTAAGAAATCATATCAGTGAAAGTGAAAAACTTTTACAACGAGATTTGATGGTGCCAGACTTTGCTGGTGCTTGGATTCCACATGGATTGAGGAAAAAGTATCAACAGCGTAATAAAACGCTGGAATGGCAGTATTTGTTCCCTGCATCAAAGTTAAGTATCGATCCAGAAAGCAAGCTATTACGGCGTCATCATATAGATGAAAAACAGATACAGCGCGCGGTAAGTCGTGCTTCAAGTGATGCGGGAATAATTAAGCATGTTACGCCACACACGCTTCGTCACTCATTTGCTACGCATTTACTGCAATCAGGTGCAGACATCAGAACAGTGCAAGACCAACTAGGTCACGCCGATGTAAGAACTACTCAAATTTATACCCATATACTTCAACAAGGGGCTAATGGTGTTGTCAGCCCACTTTCTAATTTAGCGTTTTAGTTTTTTGTTTACGGAAACAAAAAAGGCCCGAAGGCCCTTTTCAAAATTTAGCTTTAAAAGCTTTTATATAAACGCTTATACACGCTCAAATACGGTAGCAATACCTTGGCCTAAACCAATACACATGGTCGCTAAGCCTAGGCTTACGTCTTGTGATTCCATTAGGTTGATAAGCGTACCTGAGATACGTGAACCAGAACAACCTAGCGGGTGACCAAGTGCAATCGCACCACCGTTAAGGTTAATCTTAGTATCTAGGTGGTCCATCCAACCTAGTTGCTTAATGCACGATAGTGCCTGTGCCGCGAACGCTTCGTTAAACTCAGCAAGTTCAATGTCGTCCATAGTAAGGCCAGCGCGTTTAAGGGCTTTTTGTGTTGCTGGAACTGGGCCGTAACCCATAATTGCCGCATCACAACCAGCCACAGCCATTGCGCGAATTTTCGCACGTGGCGTTAGGCCAAGCTCTTTCGCACGGTCTGCTGACATAAGTAGCATACCTGATGCACCGTCAGACAGCGCAGAAGACGTACCCGCAGTCACTGTACCATTTACTGGATCGAAAACTGGGCGAAGTGCGGCCATGCTCTCGGCAGTGCTTTCTGGGCGTACTACTTCATCGTAGTCAATTAGCTTTAATACGCCGTTTGCATCGTGACCTTCAACAGGCACAATCTCGTTAGCCCAGCGGCCTTCAAGGTGTGCTTTGTGCGCTAGCTGGTGCGAACGCGCGCCAAATGCGTCTTGTTGTTCACGAGTAATACCGTTTTGACGGCCAAGTAGCTCGGCAGTCATACCCATCATGCCCGACGCTTTTGCCGTGTACTTAGCAAGACCAGGGTGGAAGTCGATGTTGTAGTTCATCGGTACGTGACCCATGTGCTCAACACCACCAATCATGTAAATGTCACCACGGCCGCTCATGATGCCACTTGTTGCATCGTGAAGGGCTTGCATTGATGAACCACATAAACGGTTTACCGTTACCGCGCCTGTTGTGCGTGGAATTTGTGTTAATAGTTGCGCGTTACGTGCAACGTTGAAGCCTTGTTCTTTAGTTTGCTGAACACAGCCCCAAATGATGTCTTCAATTTCCGCTGGGTTTACGCCAGGGTTACGCTCTAATAGCGCGGTCATTAGCGCAGCAGATAGGTCTTCTGCACGCACATTTCTGAAAACACCGTTTTTTGAACGACCCATAGGGGTACGTACGCAATCGATTACGACCACTTCTTTCATTAGTTTTTCCTCCGGGTCTTATGCGAAATATGATTTACCAGCAGCGGCCATTTCACGAACGCCATCTGAAATCTGATAAATTGGACCAAGTTCAGCGTACTTGTCTGCCATCGCAACAAAGTTCGCCAAGCCAATGGTTTCAATCCAACGGAAAATACCACCGCGGAATGGAGGGAAACCTAAGCCGTAAAGTAGCGCCATATCTGCTTCAGCTGCGCTATCTACAATGCCTTCTTCTAGGCAGCGAATTGCTTCGTTTGCCATAGGGATCATAAGGCGTGCAATAATGTCGTCAGCTTCAAAATCTGTCTTCTCAGCTACGTGTGGTGCCATTAGTGCATATGCTTCTTCAGCAGGTGTTTTAGACGGCTTGCCGCGCTTATCAACACCGTAGTTGTAGAAACCTTTACCGTTCTTCTGACCTAAACGCTCTTCTTTGTAGAACAGTGTTACCGGGTCATTGTCCAGACGAGCCATACGCTCTGGAATACCTGCTGCCATTACGTCTGCTGCGTGATCGCCAGTGTCGATACCTACAACGTCCATTAGGTAAGCTGGGCCCATAGGCCAGCCGAAGATTTTTTCCATTACTTTATCAACAGCAACAAAGTCAGCGCCGTCGATAAGTAGCTTACTGAAGCCCGCAAAGTATGGGAACAATACGCGGTTTACTAAGAACCCTGGGCAGTCGTTAACTACAATTGGGGTTTTGCCCATTTTAAGGGTAGCGGCTACTACTGCATTAATGGTTTCTTCAGACGTTTTCTCGCCACGAATAATCTCAACTAGCGGCATGCGGTGCACTGGGTTAAAGAAGTGCATACCACAGAAGCGCTCTGGCTTGTCTAGGCTTTCAGCTAGCTGATTGATAGAGATAGTAGAAGTGTTTGAACAGATGATAGCGTCGTCCGCTACATTGTCTTCTACTTCTTTAAGCACAATACCTTTTACTTTCGGGTTTTCTACAACCGCTTCAATAACAAGGTCTGCATCTTTAAGCGTGCTGTACTCAAGGGTAGGCGTGATAGCGTTTAGTGTTTGCGCCATTTTAGTCGCATCAACTTTACCGCGTTTCATACCTTTACCAAGAATTTTCGAGGCTTCTGAAAGGCCAAGGTCTAGTGCACCTTGGTTAATGTCTTTCATGATTACCGGTGTGCCTTTCACAGCGCTTTGGTATGCAATACCGCCACCCATGATGCCTGCACCTAGTACAGCGTTAAGCTTAGATTGCTTAGTGGCTGCTTTTGCCTGCTTCTTACCTTTACCTTTAACCAGCTGGTCAGCAAGGAAAATACCAATTTGCGCTTTCGCAGCGTCGGTTTTCGCAAGAGCTACAAAGCCTTCATTTTCAAGCTTAAGTGCGCCGTCACGGTCTAGGCCCGCTGCTTTTTGAACAGTCTCAACCATTTTGTGCGGTGCTGGGTAGTGTTTGCCAGCTTGCGCAAATACCATTGCTTGAGCAGTACTGAAGCTCATCATGGCTTCGTTTTTGTTTAGCTGTAGTGGGGCTTTCTTAACCGCACGACGCGCTTGCCAGTCAAATTTACCGTCAGCGGCGTCTTTCACCATTGAAAGCGCGCCTTCAACTAGCGCCTCTGGTGCAACAACGGCATCAACTGCACCTTCAGCAAGGGCTTTCGCACCTTTTCTGTCGCGGCCAGTAGTCATCCACTCTAGAGCATTATCTGCACCAATAAGACGAGGTAGACGAACCGTACCACCAAAACCAGGCATAAGACCTAGCTTAACTTCTGGTAAACCAATAGACGCTGTGGTGTCGGCAATACGCATGTCACATGCCAATGCCATCTCACAACCACCACCTAGCGCAAAGCCATTAACGGCAGCAATGGTAGGGAAAGGTAGGTCTTCGAAGCGGTCGAATACTTGTGACGTATTGGCAACCCACTGTAGTACTTCAGCATCGTCCATAGCGAAAAGGCCAGTGAACTCGGTGATATCTGCACCTACGATAAATGCAGGTTTTGCACTGCGTACTACTAAGCCTTTTACATCGCCTTTAGCAAGTAGGGCTTGAGTTGCTTCGTCAAGTTCGCTCACTGTTTGGCGATCGAACTTGTTTACTGAACCTTCGGCGTCGAATACCAGCTCAGCAAAGCCGTCATCTAACAGGCTGACGGAAAGACTTTTGCCTGTGTATATCATTATCATCTCCTTCGGCATTGGCCAGGATGTTAGTGAAGTAATCCAACTAATTTGTAGGGTCGTATGCATTCACTAACGCGTTAGGGTGGCTAGATTCTTTACAAAGCCACACAAAATTTCAACAAAAAATCAAACAAGCGTTTCAATTTGTCTAAGGTAGTGGTCCGATGACTTAAATTCAAGTGCAAATATCGAATTCAAGCTTCATTTCGGTATTGGTGGTTGTATAATGAGCGTTATTGGCCCAAAGCGCCAATCCAGCAAAAGAATAATCTACAATCATGTCAACTATGTTTGTAAAGCATAGCTAACGACAGCTGGCACAACATCTTCTTTGGCACGGAGCCAGACTGAAATTTTCCCTTTGTTTATAAAACAAATGTAGTGGGTCAGTCGTAATGCTGCTTTATCAGCAACATTTTACAATCAACTCGATTAGCTAATTTTCCGGCTTTCATAGGCCATTCGAGTGTAGAGCAGGGTAGGAGTTCTATTGTGTCTGGTTTTTATTTTAGTTCGAGGTTAGGTCAGCACTCGCTGGCAAAAAACGATAAATTACTCGCCACGCTAGTGGGGGCGCTAGTTTGCTCGCTTTCTTTAGTTTTCTCTATTAGTGCATGGGCCACACAGCCATTAACGCTACCCAATGATATTTTCGAAAAAGATCGTGCCCGCTATTTAGAAGTTGAAAAGAAGCTGCTTACTTATTCGAAACACCGCCTTCAACACCTTGATAACGACATTTATGAGTTAGCGCATTATCCACTCTATCCGTACCTGCTACGGCTTAAATTAGAGCGCACCATGTCAATCAAAACAAAGCGCGAAGTTAAACAGTTTTTAGATGACTTTAACGGTCAACCGGTTAGCTATGGCTTGCGTTACAAGTGGCTGAAGTATCTCGCAAAGAACAATTATCGCAGTACATTTTTAAGCAGTTATCGTCCCGGCATGGGCGCACGACTAACATGTACTGCGCTTAATTACCGTTTGAAAGAAGGTGAAAGCGAACAAGATATTCTCCGTGAAGTAGATGCGCTTTGGCTTCATGGCCAGTCCCAGCCTGACGAATGCGATCCGCTTTTTGCGAAATGGAAAAAAGCGGGCATGATGACACCAGACATGGTGATAAAACGCATTGAAATTGCGGCGAAAGAAGATAACCGAAGTATTATCTCTTACCTAAAACGCCAACTTCCCAGCGATAAGCAATACATTGCAGATGCATGGTTATCGGTCACCCGCGACACCAGCCGAGTTAATAAAACCGCGCTTTTCCCGCTAAAAAATACATCACATGAAGCTGAGGTAATGATATGGGCAATAGAAAAACTAGCGTGGCGAAACCCAGATTTAGCCGGCAAGGTATTTAATCGCTACAAGGCTAAGCAAGTATTCTCAGAAGCCCAGCAGCACATTATGCGTCGAGCGATTGCACTTAGCTACACGTTAGACCGCCTTCCCCAAGCCCACCAGTGGCTAGAACTTGCCGATGTTCAGGGTGCCAGTGATGATGTAAAGCTATGGCATGTTTCTCATTTGCTGCGCATGAAGAAATGGCAGGAGGTGATTGATGTTATTGATAACGCCCCGGTTAACCTGCAGCAAGAAGAAAATTTTCGTTACTGGAAAGCCCGTGCCTTAGAAGCCCTTGGTCAAACTATGCAGGCAACTGTGTTGTATAAAGAGCTTTCTCAAGAACGCCATTATTATGGCTTTATGGCAAGTGCGCACATAGGCGAAATTCCGTCGCTTGCACACACGCCAGCACCAAGAGACACGGCGGCTATTGCTAGTGTGGCTAAAACCCCAGCCACTATGCGCGCTGTAGAATTTTTCAGATTAGACAGAACCACAGAAGCGCGTAGAGAGTGGTACTACTTGCTTTCCCATTTGCCTGAGTCGAACGTGACTGATGCAGGCATACTCGCTTATGAGTGGGGGCTGTACGACCAAGCAATTACCAGCTTCGCAAGAAGCGGCTATTGGGACGATGTAGAACGCCGATTCCCACTAGCGTTTAGCGATGTATTTAGCGAAAAATCGCAGGCCTATAGCATATCTAAGTCACTGGCTATGGCTATTGCACGCCGCGAAAGCTCGTTTAGGAGTGATGCCATCTCGCCGGTTGGAGCGGCAGGTTTAATGCAGCTAATGCCAGGAACAGCACGCTATGTGGCAAAAGAGAAAGTAAGTAGAAACAAGCTTTTTAAAGTCGATGATAACGTTGATTATGGTGTGCAGTACCTTCGTTACTTAATGGATAAGTTAAACAACAACCCAGTGCTGGTGTCTGCATCTTACAATGCGGGGTGGCGTAAAGTGTTGGAATGGCTGCCTGCTAATGAAGCGCTTTCGGTTGATATCTGGATTGAGAATATTCCCTATAAGGAAACCCGTGCGTATGTGAAAGCGGTGATGGCGTATCAGCATATCTACGACCAACAGCTAGGTGGCAACGAGAATATCTTCCCTCAACTTACCCGCGATATGATCCCATCGGCTGATGCGGTCAGTACACATCCGGTAACAGGCACACTGCAACTAGCACCACGATAGCGATGCAAGGCGTACACAGGTACGCCTTGGTTTACCTTGTGCGGCGGCTGGCTCTGGCGACTTACCGTAAACGACAGCGCAATGGTCGGGGTCAGCATGCACGTCATGTTGGCCTCGTGATACACTAGTGACTAATGTGTTCCATCTAACGACTAAAAAGATAAGAGGGGCTATGTCGCAACATAAAGCAACCTACCAACAGCATATCGAAGAGCTTCAGGCTCGTACCCGTGAAGCATTACAACGAGAAGGGCTAGACGGACTAGTTATTCACTCAGGGCAGGGCAAACGTCTTTTCTTGGACGATAATCACTACCCATTTAAGGTAAACCCGCAGTTCAAAGCATGGGTGCCTGTTATTGATAACCCTAACTGTTGGCTGGTGGTAAACGGTGTAGACAAGCCTACGCTTATTTTCTATCGCCCTGAAGATTTCTGGCACAAAGTGCCGCCAGAGCCAAATGACTTTTGGACTGATAGCTTCGACATTAAACTACTTCAACAGGCCGATGCGGTAGAGAAATTTCTGCCTTACGATAAAAGCCGTTTTGCCTATGTAGGCGAATATATTGAAGTGGCTAAAGCGCTGGGTTTTGACAATGTAAATCCAGACCGCGTGTTGCATTATTTGCACTATCAACGTGCTTATAAAACCGATTATGAACTTGACTGCATGCGTGAAGCTAACAAGCTGGCGGTAGCAGGGCACAAAGCGGCTGAGCAAGCCTTTCGTGAAGGAAAAAGTGAGTTTGATATTAATCTTGCTTACGCAACGGCAAGTCGACAAGGTGATAATGATGTGCCTTACACCAGCATTGTGGCACTTAACGAGCATGCTTCAATTCTGCATTACATGCAGTGCGATACCGTAGCGCCAAAAGAGTCACGTTCGTTTTTGATTGATGCGGGGGCGAATTATCATGGTTATGCGGCAGATATTACCCGTACTTATGCTCAAGACGGTGTTAAAAATTCAGCAATGTTTCGCGACCTTATTCAGGCGGTAGACAAGGTAACGCTGACCTTGGTCGACTCGTTGAAGCCTGGCGTAGCTTATACCGACATACATTTGTTAGCCCACGACGGTATTGCACAAATTCTTCACGATACCGGCATGGTGAACTTAACGCCGCCAGAAATCGTGGAAATGGGTATTACCCGTACTTTCTTCCCACATGGCATTGGGCACTTTTTAGGCTTACAGGTGCACGATGTAGGCGGTCTAGTCAATGATGACAGAGGCACGCCTAAGCCGGCTCCTGATGATCACCCATTTTTACGCTGTACGCGAATGGTTGAAGCTCGTCAGGTGTTCACTATTGAACCTGGCTTATACTTTATCGAAAGCTTGCTGCGCGACTTGAAAGCGACGCCTGCGTCTAAATACATCAACTGGGATACTATTGATGCATACAAGCCGTTTGGCGGTATTCGTATTGAAGACAATATTGTTGTGCATCGCGATAAGAACGAAAATATGACCCGAGATTTAGATTTAAATTAATCGGGCTTTTCTGAGCATAGCTAACGGCAAGCTCAAACTATTTTCATGAATGCAAAGAGCAGCGTAAGGCTGCTCTTTTTTATCGTGTCACCTTGATGTAGAACCTCTATACCTGCGGTAATACGCCGCGATTACGAACATTTTAAATCTCGCTGTGTGGGTAATAATCTGTGCGGACTTGTATTATTTGTAAACCAATGCTGCTGTGTGTAGTAATCAATAAATAGACGTGTACTGACAAAAGCGAGAAAGGAGTCTTTATGTCACAAGGCGATATTGTAGGTTTATTAGTAATGGCAACGGTAGCTGGCCTAGCCATGCCCGCGGGCGCTATCTTAGCAACGTACCAAGGTATTCAACCCAAGTGGTTAGAAAAAGAGTTACGCCACGGCATTTTAGCACTTGGGGCAGGGGCCCTGATATCAGCAGTAGGCTTAGTACTTGTGCCCGAAGGGATAAAAGACGTATCGGTATTTGCTGCCATATTGTGTTTTATTGGTGGCGCTTTCGCTTTTATGGCCCTTGATATTTATCTAGCGAAAAAGAAAACCGCTGGCAGTCAGTTAGCCGCCATGCTCAGTGACTTTGTGCCAGAGTCTATCGCCCTTGGTACCACGGCAGCTTTAGGTGGAGGTACCATGTTATTAGGCCTATTGATTGCGGTTCAAAATTTACCTGAAGGGTTTAACGCCTACAGAGAAATGTTGCCCAAAAACAAACAGCGCAGTAATAAACTCATTGTTATCTTTGTTCTGATGGCGTTACTCGGGCCGTTATTCAGTTTGCTAGGCTTTTACTACTTAGCCCAGTTCCCAGTGGTCATGAGTGGGATTATGCTGTTTGCTGCAGGCGGTATTCTTTATTCAGTGTTCCAGGATATAGCACCGCAAATTCGTATGGAAAACCATTGGTTACCACCTCTAGGCGGTATTCTTGGCTTCCTAGTAGGCCTTGTAGGTTTCATGCTTGAGGGCTAGCTTGTTAAACATGCGCTTAGCCTAAACGTGTGTTTTCATATTGAGCCAACACAGAGAACGTTCTGTACTGAAATTGTCTGTCAGAGCGTCGAAAACGTTTGTGTATCAAAAAGTGAGTAGTCTACGTTATAAGTACTACCCAAGTTCCAGCCACAAAAAAGGCGTGTTGGTCATAACACGCCTTCTCACACCATTTATTGGTAATTAGCTCGTACGCTCAATTGAAATATGCGCCAGCGCAATGAGCGCTTCTTTGTATTCAGAATCTTCGACAGCGTTTAGACTATCAATCGCCATTTGCACTTCTTTTTGGGCACATTCTCGTGTGTAGTCCAAAGCGCCGGTTTCTTCCATAATGCCTTGAATACGGGTTAAATGTGGTAGGCCGTTACTTTGCTCAATGGCTTCTTGAATAAGTGCTTTATCGTCATCATTCTTTGCGTGCCACATAGCGTACAGTAATGGAAGGGTAGGTTTACCCTCTGCTAAGTCATCACCAGCATTTTTACCCATTTCTTCGCTGTCAGCCATGTAGTCAAGAATATCATCAGCAAGCTGAAAGGCTGTGCCTAAGTGCTTACCATATTCTTGCATGGCATGTTCAATGTGCTCGTTTTGGTCAGTCAAAACAGCCGCTAACTGTGTTGCTGCTTCAAACAAACGGGCCGTTTTACCATAAATAACGTCAAAGTAGCGCGCTTCGGTAGTACTGGCATCGTTACAATTCATCAACTGCAACACTTCGCCTTCTGCTATTTGGTTCGTGGCTTCCGACAATATTTCCATAACGCGCATGCGCTTAAGGCTAACCATCATTTGGAAAGAGCGGGTATAAAGAAAGTCACCTACTAATACCGAGGCCTGATTACCAAAGATAGCATTCGCAGTCTCCCGACCTCTGCGCATGGTCGACTCGTCAACCACATCGTCGTGCAACAGGGTCGCGGTATGAATGAACTCTACAATAGCTGCAAGGGTGTGATGGTCGTTATTACCTATGCCCATTGCCCGCGCACTTAACACGGTAAGTAGAGGGCGTAAGCGTTTGCCGCCACTGTTTACAATATAAAAGCCAAGCTGATTAATAAGGGCAACATCAGAATCGACTTGTTGTTGAATCAGCTGGTTAACCGCCTGCATATCATCATTAGACAGGGCGCGGATTTGATCTATATCCATAGGCATGGCAATAAATACTTACTCTTACGTCTTGGGCAATGGTTGCTGGCGATTGTACCTTAATCATCTGTACTATCCACCAAATTGTCTTAAAAAATGACGGCTTAACGTATTTACGTGTAATTTCTTAATTACGCTTAAACTCGTTTTAGAAATTGCACAAAAGCATTTTTCATCAGAGATTCTCAACTCTTTTAAATATTGTTTTTTCAATAGTGTTCAATTTGCGTTATTCGCTTACTTGAGGTTTGCCCATTAATACTTCCGTATACAATTTCTTATAATTATAGGCGCTCTTAATTGTTTTTCCTTTCAAAGGGCGATTTTTTAACGTTTTATATCTGAATAGAAATACGCTCCACTGGCGACTAAACCAAGCAATTAAGCGAGCTATTTAGCCGAGCAATTAAACCGGATGATCGTTTACGTAAATTCATAGATCCTGTATCAAGCGAAAGGGGAGCGTAACTATCTAAACTTGCGATCCAATAGGCAATCGGAAAGTAAAACTACAAAAAGTAGCACTACGACTAGATAGTAAGTAGGGGCACAATTCATCTCGTAAGAAACAATCTTTTATCCTTTAACCGATTGTGCCGATCTATTTGGGATCTCGTTTAGGCGATCGCAAATAGCCTCTATTGGATCGCTAATTTTTTCCTAGATCGCTAATGGCTTCTTTGACCGCTAATGGCTTAATCAGATCATCAGTTGCTTTTTCGGATCGCTAGCGGCGCAAGCCCAACCGTCAGCGGCTTTTATCAATTCGCTGTAGTTATGCCCGCACTTTTCACCAATATTTTGTAGAAATAGCCAAAGTTTTTATAGTTAGCGATCCTACTTTTGTGCTGATTTATCGAAATTATTTTTGAAATTTTAATAGTTTCAGAGCATTTGAAGCTGCATCAAATAAGCAATTGAGGCATAATTCGCCCCATGTTGGAAAAATAATCATTTTTTCTGCGAATCGGGCTTGTGATTTACGGATGTTTCACGTACAATTCGCGCCCTGTTTTTTGAATTGAAGCGTCAGTGGACGCAGAGCGGAGTTAACTATGTACGCGGTTTTCCAAAGTGGCGGTAAACAACACCGTGTGGCCGAAGGCCAAACCGTTCGTCTTGAAAAAATCGAAGTAGCCCCAGGCGAAACGGTTGAATTTGACAAAGTTTTAATGGTAAGCAACGGTGACGACGTAAAAATCGGCACACCAATCGTTGCTGGTGGTAAGGTGACTGCTGAGGTTGTTACACACGGTCGTGGCGATAAAGTAAAAATCGTTAAGTTCCGTCGTCGTAAGCACTCTCGTAAGCAAGCGGGTCACCGTCAGTGGTTCACAGAAGTGAAAATCACTGGTATCAACGCATAATAGGAGCACGAACACATGGCACACAAAAAAGCTGGTGGTAGTACCAAAAACGGTCGTGATTCAGAGAGTAAACGCCTAGGTGTTAAGCGCTTTGGTGGCGAATCTGTTCTTGCTGGTAACATCATTGTTCGTCAACGTGGTACTCGTTTCCACGCTGGTGACAACATGGGTATCGGTAAAGACCACACGTTGTTTGCACTAAAAGACGGTAAAGTTCAGTTCGACGTTAAAGGACCGAAGAACCGTAAATTTGTAAGCATCGTAGCTGAGTAAGCGCGAAAGCTTCTCGCCGAACAGGCTTAGAAAAACCCCGCGCAAGCGGGGTTTTTTGTTTTGTGAAACCTTTCTTTCTTTTACTGTTCTTATTTGTAGCGTGTAAATTCTAGAACGAATTAACGCTAGGCAAGGTTTTACTTCTCGTTTTTTAGAATACTGAGCAGACACAAAAGCGCCAAAGGGTAATTTGGTGTAAACTTAGTATTCGCATTAAAAAGTTAACAACCCACGGCATTACAGCCCGGAGTGATAAATGAAATTTGTAGATGAAGCTGAAATTCGCGTTGAAGCCGGTGACGGCGGCAACGGTACCATTGGCTTTAGAAGGGAAAAATACGTACCTAAAGGTGGCCCAGACGGCGGCGACGGTGGTGACGGCGGCAGCGTATTCTTACAAGCCGATGAAAACCTAAATACATTGATCGATTATCGCTTCGAACGTTTTCATCGCGCTGAACGCGGTCAGAACGGCCAAGGTAGTAATTGTATCGGTAAGAAAGGTCAAGATCTTACCGTGATGGTGCCCGTGGGTACACGCGCAACCGATAGCGACACTGGTGAAGTATTGGGTGACCTAACGCGTCATGGTCAAAAGCTTAAAGTGGCACAGGGCGGCTTTCACGGTTTAGGTAATGCTCGCTTTAAAAGCAGTACTAACCGCGCACCACGTCAAAAAACCAATGGTACGCCAGGTGAAATTCGCAATCTTAAGCTAGAGCTTATGCTTCTAGCCGATGTGGGCTTACTTGGTATGCCTAACGCAGGTAAATCAACCTTTATACGCTCTGTATCGGCGGCGAAGCCGAAAGTGGCTGATTATCCGTTTACCACCCTTGTGCCTAACTTAGGTGTAGTTCGTCAAGACTCACAGCGCAGCTTCGTTGTTGCTGATATTCCTGGTTTGATTGAAGGTGCTGCGGATGGTGCTGGATTAGGCATACGCTTCTTAAAGCACTTAGAGCGTTGTCGTATCTTGCTTCACGTGGTTGATATTTTCCCTGTTGATGAAACCGATCCTGCCGAACACGCAAAAGCGATCATTGAAGAGCTCGAAAAATACAGCCCTAAGTTGGCAGAAAAGCCTCGTTGGTTGGTATTTAATAAAGTCGATTTGCTACTTGAAGAAGAAGCCGAAGAGCGCTGTCAGCATGTTATTGAAGCATTAGAGTGGGATGGCCCAGTTTATCAAATATCTGCGTTCCAAAAGATGAACCTAGATCCTTTGTGTAACGACATTATGGACTTCATCGAAACCCTTCCAGCAGAAATAGAAGAGGAAGAAGAGAAGAAAGAAGTGGAATTCAAATGGGACACTTACCATAAGAATACACTAGAAGCCCATGATGAATTTGAAGATGACCTCGATGACGACGACTGGGACGAAGACGACTACGACGTGGAAGTTGAGTATCGTCGTTGAGAAACAATCGCTGAGAAACAGTCGTTGAGAAACAATCGTCGAGAAGCACTGGTCGAAGATAGTTTCTGTGAGTTAGTGATTTAAACAGTCACAATCAATCAACTCACAAAACATTAAGCTCGTACATTTGCCAAAGCAAAGTGCGAGCTTTTTGTTAGGTGCGTACCAATTCTACACCGCAAATCGCAGAGGTATTTCGTTGTTCGCGATATTGTTAGAAGCTTCTATTATCGTGTGGGCTCTGTCTACTATGGCATTTCTGTGATGGGTAAGTCTCAAATGAAAATAAATATCTTCAAGTAAACTGGTCAAGCTCATAATTTTAGACGTCATAGCGCTGTTTTCGCCACCGTCAACTTCAAGCAATATAACGGCAATATCAAACGCACATCCAAGATAGGGAATCGCTTCACTTAACTGACCGCTTTGCATAAGCATAGTGCCCTGCATTTCGTCCCGTGCCATTCCGTGTAGCGCTTGCTCTGGATTGTTGTAAACCCAGTCTGCATGTTTAGGGCATAAATAAGTTATAAGCATGGTAGCCACCTCCTAACTCTACACTAAAATACTTTTATAACTCATGCAAATGATAATTGTTATTATTTGCCTTAAGGTGTTGGCGCATTTCCTATCTGATATTGATATACTTTGCCTTGAAGAATTAGAACTTAGCCTGAAGGTGTAAAAAATGAAAATAGCGATGATTGCTGCTATGGCAAAGGACAGAGTTATTGGCGCAGACAATGATATGCCGTGGCATTTACCTGCTGACTTAAAGCATTTTAAAGCTATTACTCTGGGGAAGGCGGTTATCATGGGGCGAAAAACTTACGAGTCAATTGGCAAAGCACTTCCTGGTAGGCCAAATATCGTCATTACCAGTAATGCTGACTACAGCTTATCTGACGCTACCGTGGTCGACTCGCCGGAATCAGCATTTGAGGTCGCAAAAGCGCTAAGTAACGATAATGGACAGAATGACGAGATAATGATTATTGGTGGCGGTACTATCTACCAGTCATTTTTAGATAAAGCGGATACCCTGTACCTTACACATATTGATCTTTCAGTAGAGGGAGATACCCAGTTCCCTGATTATGAGGCAGCAGCAAGTTGGACTGAAGTATCGCGAGAGGTACATAGCGCCGATGAAAAGAATGCACATGGTTATACTTTTGTAACGCTTGAGAGAAACTAATACCAACCCGTATAGATGGAACTAGCAAAGGGCTGCTAGGTTACCGTGAATCTAAAATAAAAATGCCAGTTTTGAAACGCTTGTCTAAAAGCGCCACAACACTGGCATTTACGTTCTACTCTACAATGTGAGTAAAAGCTACTTCATTTGGTCGAACAAGTTCTCTAATGAAAGGCCTTGATGACCCAGCATATCGCGAAGACGGCGAAGTGCTTCCACCTGAATTTGACGAACACGCTCACGTGTTAATCCAATTTCTGCACCCACATCTTCAAGGGTTGAAGGCTCATATCCCATAAGACCAAAACGGCGAGCGAGTACCTCACGCTGCTTAGGGTTTAGTTCTTCAAGCCAAGTTACGATATTACTCTTGATATCAGAATCTTGTAAGCTCTCTTCAGGGCTAAACTCTTTCTCATCAGCAATAATATCAAGCAGTGCTTTATCATTTTCTCCGCCGATAGGTGTATCGACAGAGGTAATGCGTTCATTTAAGCGAAGCATCTTTGTTACATCTTCCACTGGCTTATCTAGGGCCGCCGCAATTTCTTCTGCAGTTGGCTCATGGTCAAGCTTTTGTGAAAGTTCACGAGAAGCACGTAAATAAACGTTTAGTTCTTTTACTACGTGGATAGGCAAACGAATAGTACGCGTTTGATTCATAATCGCGCGTTCGATAGTTTGGCGAATCCACCAGGTTGCATACGTTGAAAAGCGGAATCCTCGTTCAGGATCAAACTTTTCTACGGCACGGATTAGACCTAAGTTACCTTCTTCAATTAAATCGAGAAGTGCTAGTCCGCGGTTGTTATAACGGCGAGCAATCTTAACAACAAGGCGAAGGTTACTAACAATCATACGTTTGCGAGAGGCTTCGCAGCCTTTCAGTGAGCGGCGCGCAAAATAAACTTCTTCTTCTGCGGTTAGCAGTGGTGAAAAACCAATCTCGCCTAGATAAAGCTGTGTGGCATCTAGGTTTTTAGGTTGGTCATCCTGACTGAAAATGGCATCGTCATTTTCTAGTTCAGCGTCGTTGGTTAAGGTTTCGTCAGCTTTCATATCAGCTGGCATATCGATGACATCTAAGTCATCTTGCGGTTTTGATTCCAAGGCTTTATTTGACTTACCCATCATGAATCTCCTGCTACAAGGTTTACCTTATGACGTTTCTCCTTTGTCTTTTTTTATTGTTATTTATTTTTATTATTTTAATACTGGCAGGTATTTCATCGGGTCTAATGATTTCCCTCTATACCTAACTTCAAAGTGAAGTTTTACCGAATTTGTTCCGCTATCACCCATGGTTGCAATCTGCTGCCCCGCTGACACCCATTCTCGCTCTTTGACTAAAATAGTGTCGTTGTAGGCGTAAGCACTTAAGAAAGTATCGGTGTGTTTGATAATAACTAACTTACCGTAACCTCTTAAGGCACTCCCTGAGTAAACAACTTTTCCATCTGCTGCTGCGACGACTTTACTGCCTCTGGCACCAGCGATATCAATTCCTTTGTTGCCTGACTCTACCTTACTGAAAGTACCAACTAACTTACCTTCTGCAGGCCAAACCCACTTTTGTACTTTGCTTGGAAAGCTCGTCGGCGTTTGTTTTTTGACGCTTCGTGACGGCTTCTTGACAGTCGTAACTTTTTGTGGCTTAACAACTTTTTCACTTTCACGATACGCTTGTGGCGATGGGGGGTCAACCAAACTTTCGTCTACTTTAGATGTGGTCGGAGTTGTTGACCGTTTGGTCTTAACCTTAGATTTGACGGGGGCTAGAGCTACATTTGACGGTGGTGTAACCTTTAAAATTTGGCCAGGAAAAATGGTGTAAGGGGCTGATAAATGGTTGTATTTTGCTAGATCGCGATAGTCGTTTCCGGTGTACCAAGCTACTGCATAAAGTGTGTCGCCTCGTTGCACTTTATAGGTTTTTTTTGTGTACTCTTCGCTTCCATCTGAAACTTGACTATTTAATAAAACAACAGGGGCAGGAGCAGTTCTTCCTGCGCATCCCCCAATAAGTACACAAAAATATAACAAAAAACCTATATAAAAAAGAGGCTTATGCATATCATCGCAGCAGTAAATAGGCGAGTACTGCAAGGATGACAACTGCCCACCCAAGCACTTCTACATACTGTCTTAATTTTTGTTCCATGGGAGCTCCACCCCAGCGCATTAGGCCCGCGACTAAAAAGAAACGCGCGCCACGCCCTACTGCAGATGCAAGTAAAAATGGTAGAAAAGCCATTTGCAAGAAACCGGCGCTTACCGTAAATACTTTATAGGGAATGGGGGAAAACCCCGCAAGAAAGACTACCCATACACCATAGTCTTTAAACCATTGCATTGCGGTTTCAATTTTATGGGTATACCCCCAGCTTTCTACAAGCGGAGCGAGCCAAGCATCAAACGCAAAGTAACCAAGCCAGTAGCCCGCAATACCACCCAAAATAGAGGCAATGGTAGTAATCAGAGCAAACTGCCATGCCTTATTAGGCTGCGACAAGGCCATTGGTGCAAGCATCACGTCAGGGGGAATGGGGAAGAAAACCGACTCTGAGAAGCTTAACC
Organism: Alteromonas sp. HB246098; assembly: GCF_054890645.1. Classification (NCBI taxonomy): domain Bacteria; kingdom Pseudomonadati; phylum Pseudomonadota; class Gammaproteobacteria; order Alteromonadales; family Alteromonadaceae; genus Alteromonas; species Alteromonas sp. HB246098. The sequence goes on from NZ_JBTZUG010000007.1 coordinate 18,244, forward strand.
CACCTAAATATTTGGTTGCGTGGCGATGCCTCGCCCAGCGTAACGCCATGTCATAACACGGCTCAAAAAGCTTCACATTAGCTCTCCTGCTACAAGGGGAACAAATCGAACCGATTCAATGGTCGACGTTTTTAGTTCCCCTTCAATCCTATCAATACACAGCAACGATTGTTGTTCGTTACCCACGGGAATTATAAGTCGCCCACCTTCTTTTAGCTGTTCGCACAAATCCTGGGGAAGGCTCGCAGCAGCAGCGGTAACGATAATAGCGTCGTACGGGCCTTTTGACGCCCAGCCTTTCCAACCATCGCCGTGTTTCATTGCAATATTGTGAAGGTCGAGTTGATTCATTCGGCGCTTCGCTTGAAACTGCAGTGACTTAATACGCTCTACACTAAAAACCTTCGCAAATAGCTGTGCAAGAATAGCCGTTTGATAACCTGAGCCTGTGCCTATCTCCAGCACTTTTTCAGGTTTGTTGGGGCTATCAAGCAATAGCTCAGTCATTTTCGCAACGATATAAGGCTGCGAAATTGTCTGGCCTTGGCCTATAGGCAATGCCGTATTTTGATAAGCCTTATGTTTAAGCGCGTCGGGCAAGAAGCTCTCCCGCGGCGTACCAGCAATGGCGTTTAATACTGCTTGTGAACGTATTCCCTCGTTATAAAGCAGTTGTGCTAACGCGTCTCCTTTTCTAGAAGCTCTCATGATGTTGCGTACTTTCCTTTATTTTTATTCACAGCTACGCGAGGTTAAATCTGTTGCGCGCCACACTTTTATCAATACTTTTTAAACCCGGTTAATGGGGGATAAGGTCTCCACGCATTCTCTAAGGACCGAGGTTGCAAAGCAGCCGCTCGGAAGCGCAAACGAGATAGTAAATGTATCACCCTTACTCTGCCATTCAAGCTGTGAAGGCCAAATTTTTATCGCTCGGCGCTCTTGTTCGAACCCGCATTGACTTAAAAAATCGATAACTTCACTATTTTGCGCAGCAACAGACTGTTCCAATGCTAATACGTCAGCTTGCGTAACGAGTGCTCCTTTACCCCAAAGTGGCGCTGAAGGGCACACGTCTTTTGCAGTAAAGCGACGTTGTGCATCTTGTTGCTGTTCTGAGCCTTCAGCACCTTCATTAATGAAAAAGCTATTAGACCCGGAAAGCACCAGTGCATCGCCTTGGTTTACTTTATCAAATGTTCCTTTTTCAAGGCGCGTTGAAAGCATTTCATTGAACAGCCAGCTGCGCAGAGCAGAAAGTGCCATAGAGCGTTTGTTACGGTGCCTAATGGTTTCACCATTTACCATGCGTTCGGCCATTACCAGGTTTCCGCCACGCTGCACTTCACCCATATCATTTAAGCGCATTACACCAAAGCGTTGCTCGCCGTAGTAATTAGGTACCCCATGCTCTGCAATTTCTTGCAAACGCTCTTCAATAGCTTCTGGGTGTAATACCTGACGCAAGGTAATCGTGAAGTGATTGCCTTTAAGCTGACCCGTACGCAGCTTTTTGTTATGGCGCATTTGTTTAAGTACTTTAACGCCTTCCAGTTCGAAATTGCTAAAATCGAAATCAGGTTTGCCTGGGGCATGTATGCCAAACCACTGTTGTGTTACTGCGTATTTATCTTTACGACCAGCATAAGTAATTTGGCGTAGTGGCAAGTTAACGAAGCGCGCAAGCTGTTCTGCCACAAATGCGGTATTTGTGTTGGTTTTTTCAATAAACACAAATTGGTGCTCACCTTCACCGCAGGGCGTATAGCCTAAATCTTCAACAACTTGAAAGTCGTCGGCTTGGAATTTAAATATGCCAGTAGATACAGGCTTTGTGAAATAGTACTGCCAGTGATCAGTGTTTAAGGGCTTCATAGTTTTTCCAATAGCACGACAGCGTGAGAGGCAATGCCTTCTTTGCGGCCGGTATAACCGAGTTTTTCCGTTGTCGTAGCTTTTACATTAATGTCGTCAAGCGCTACGTTGCAGTCTTGCGCGATGATATCGCGCATAGCTTCAATATGTGGGGCCATTTTCGGCGCCTGCGCCACTATCGTCATATCGGCATTGCTTAACTTGTAGCCTTTTTCTTTCACTACATTCACAACGTGGCGCAACAGTACGCGACTGTCTGCACCTGCGTAGGCATCGTCTGTATCAGGGAAATGCTTGCCAATATCACCAAGTGCTGCCGCACCTAGCATTGCATCGCAAAGTGCATGAAGCAATACGTCGCCATCAGAATGTGCCACAAGGCCTTGTTCGTAGTCGATGCGCACGCCACCTATGGTGATGGGGCCGTCGCCGCCAAATTTGTGTACATCAAAACCGTGTCCTATTCGCATTATAAATTTGCCTTTTGATCTTGCGCGCTTTGGCTTTGCAGATTGTCGCCTTGCGCGTTAAATTTTTGCTTAAGATAGAATTCTGCCAAAGGAAGGTCGGCTGGGTGGGTAATTTTTATATTAGCAGGGCTTCCATTAACCATAGCTACTTTGTAGCCAGCAAGCTCCATAGCCGACGCTTCGTCAGTAATCGCTGCGCCTTTCGCTAAACCTTCCTGAAGGGCTTGCTTTAAAAGTGTTGCGGGAAAGAACTGTGGAGTTAGCGCGTGCCACAGGCCATCTCTGTCCTCGGTGTGAGAAATAACATTGGTGTCGGTATTCGTATCAAGCGCAACTCGTTTCATAGTGTCTCTAACGGGGGTTGCCAGAATACCGCCGGCAACCGACTCATTGTCTGTTAAGGCAATAAGCGCTGAAATGTCGCTTTTTTCAATACAGGGGCGGGCTGCATCATGCACTAAAGCCCAATCATTCTCGCCCAAAGACATGATGCCGCTAAGTACGCTGTCTGCCCGTTCTTTGCCACCGTCTACCACATGAATTGGTTTTTCCCTCAGTCCATAGGTATCGAAGTATGCATCGCCTGGACTAATGGCCACCACAACTTCGTCAACTAACGGATGGGTTAACAATGCGTCTATGGTGTGTTCAAGAATGGTTTTACCGTTTAAGGTAAGGTACTGTTTGGGACGGTCGGCTTTCATGCGGCTGCCAACTCCGGCTGCGGGGATAACCGCAACAACGCGGGGCGATGTCATTTTATTCACTTAGCATCTGCGGGCAAAATACGGTAAAAGGTTTCTCCCTTCTTAATCAAACCGAGTTCATTTCGCGCTCTTTCTTCAATGGCTTCTAGTCCAATTTTTAAATCGCTGATATCAGCTTTAAGTAACGCATTGCGCTGAGCAAGATTCGCGTTTTGAAGGGCTTGTGTATGAACTTCTTGTTTTCGGTTGAAGTAATCGGGAATACTATTTTTTCCAAACCATAGTCTGTATTGCAATAGACCAAGAAGTACTATTAACACAATGGGAAGCCATTTACCTTGTAACACAGATTCACCTGACAATATGGTTAAGCGGAAAAAAAGCAGAGGCGCTATGCCTCTGCTGTGTTGTATTATGCCGCGAAGCAGCGCCGAGTCAAAGGTGCATTATTCACCCTGACCAAATTTACCCTTCAATTTATCAAACAGTTTACTTTTTTGCTGCTCGACAACGTTGTTAAGCTGAGCTTGAAGTAGTTCCTGAAGGGCAGCACTGTCACCTTGGGCTGCGCTAAGCATACTGTTTACGTCAACAAGCTCACCAGATAGAAGGGACTGCTCGCTACTTATCATATTGTTGAGCTTAGTATTTAACTCGTCTAGTTTATCTTTCTGGCTAGCAGTAAGTTGCGAAAGTGCTGCTTTTGCAAGTTTATTGTCAAGGTCAGACTTAATGTTAAAGCCAGGGTCTGAAAGGGTGCCATCAAGCAACATGGTCATGTTCAGACTACTTAGGGTTTGCAGTGCTTGAGCGATAGCGCTAGTGATATCGCTAGTACCCGTTGCTTCCATGACAAGCTGCTGTAGATCGACTTCACCGGTACCGGTAAGCATGTTGTCAGTGACTTTCATCGACCCGTTGGTTTTCATTAGCGCCGATTTAAGCACCGCATTAAGTGTTTCATTGCCGCTAAAAGAAATGTCAGACATGTTCACGCCAGCTAGCTCCCATACCTGGCTAGCATCAACACCTTCACCGTCAATCCAAAACTCACCGCTAGAGGTAAACGACTTTAATAAATCGCCAGCCGCTTCAATGGTGAAGGTGGTAGGGTTACCAAATACTTCGTGAACGTTAGTAATATTGTTCCACTTACTCGTGATAGATTCGTTTTGCCATAGTACAGAGACATTAGCCTCTTTTACTAAAATTGAGGGTACGTCAGCAGGCGCTTCGCTTTTTTCTTCGCCCTGAATAAGCGGCATAACTATTTGCATTGCCGCCATCAGGTATTCGGTGTATTCCGCTGCTTTATCGCCAAATACAAAATAGGTTACCTGAGAAAGGGCGGCCTGATCGCCAGCAATAACACCTTTAAGTAAAGCATAGTCTTGCTGAGGTGCTTTTTTGAGCGCTTCAACACTTTCACTCAAGGCCTGTTTTGCATCGCTAGCCTTTTCAGTGAAGTTGCTAATAAGCGCGCGGTCTGCCTGCATTTCTTCTTTCAGCTTATCGAATGCTGACTTCGCTTGAACCAGCGCCTGCGGGTCTTTGTAGTTTGTTTCTTTTAGCTGAGCGACCTGCGTTTTGTAGTACTCAATGCGCGATTTATCAGGCAAAGATTCATAATCATCTTTAAGGCCTTTGCCATACGTTTCGTAGGCAGACTTGGCATTTTCGATGGCTGCGGTCGTTTTTAGCGGGTTGCGTGCAAGTAGTTCATCAACCGTAGGCACGGCCTCTTTCGCTTTCGTTTTGATTTCATCGAACGACAGTGAGCGCTCTGGAACGCGATAAACTTCACCTTCTGACTCACGCTTGGTATCAAACTGTACTTTTAAAAGGTTTAGGTTATTAACAATAACCTGATCATCAAGCAGTGGCTTTAACTCGACGTCCGCATTAGCTTCGCCTACAAAAACTTGGTTGTGAGATGGCTTGGTTGGGTTGGTTAGCGCGATGCCTTTTAGGGTAACGGTAGTGGGGAAAAGAGAGTGGTCGAATTCGTCAATATTAACTTCGGCGCCGTATGATTCCCCTAATTTTGATTCAAGAATAGATTTTATAATGGTGTTGGCGAACAAAAAGTACACCAAGAATAGCAACACGAAAAAACCGGCAACCCATAGTAAAATAGGCTTCCCCTTAGAACCACTACTCATATTCAACTCCTTGATTTGATACGCGTCTAACGTTACAAGCGCTTAAGCCATTGCCACATTGCGATAGCATAGCCGATTACTTAGAAGAAATCGGCACTCGGCCACTTAATGTGATTCTGAGTGTAATGCACTCAGACCTTTTGTTCCACAGGCAGAGCTTGTCACTGATGGTTTAAGAGCGTCTAAATGCTACAAAGTTTCGTTCTTAGTATCGAAAATAATCGCATTTGAAGTTCGAGTTAAAGCAAGGAAGGACATAAAGAAAGGTATGAGCGGCCTGAACATGCGCGAATTGCTTCGCGGGCTCTCTAGGCCGCGGTCGAAAAGAGGTTTAAAGCTTAAAACGGTTTGCTATATCCATAATTGCCAGACAACTGCTTTTAAGTGCTTGGCTTGCAGCTGCCAGTTCATCTGCTGTTTTCAAACTACTATCAGCAGCACCCGACAACGCATTTATTCGCACATTTGCTTCAGTGGCTGCTTCCGCCTGCTGTTCAGTGGCTCGGGCAATTTCACTGCTCATATCCGCAATTTCCGTCATCAGGCGGTCAGCTTCCTGAAGGTTCTGGTTCGCTTGTATGGCATTGTCTACAGTTTTGTTCGACGCAGACTGACTGATTTGTACTGCGTCTACCGCACTTTTCGCGTTACTCTGCAGCTTTTCAATCATAGCCTGAATTTCATCGGTACTTTGTCCGGTTCGACTTGCCAAGGTGCGAACTTCATCTGCTACTACTGCAAAGCCCCTTCCTTGTTCACCGGCTCGAGCGGCTTCAATAGCGGCATTAAGTGCGAGTAAGTTGGTTTGTTCCGCGATGCCTCGAATTACGTCAAGCACAGCTCCGATACTGTCTGTTTGTGCAGCAAGTTCAGTCACCACGGTGCTCACGCTCTCTATATCAGAGGTCAACGAGCGGATATCTTGTACTGTACTATCCACCACTGCTGCACCGTTTTGAACGTTAACTCGGGCACGACTTGTACTCTTTTCTGCAGAATCCGCATTACTGCTGACATCGTTAATCTGCGTTGTCATTTCTTCCATTGCTGCAGCAACCTGCAGCATATTCTCGTTTTGTGTTTGCGCTTGTGCATTACTATTTTGGCTGGACGTCTCTACGAGTTCAGCTTGCTGGGTAAGAGAGCTGATATTTTCGCGAATACCCAGCAAAGATTGACGCATTTTATCGGTGTACTCGTTAAAGTAGCGGGCTAACCGAGTAACTTCGTCTTGCCCAGTTTCAGGAAGAGAGCGAGTGAGGTCGCCTTCTCCCTGAGAAATATCTTTCATCCGTTCAGACACTTCTTGGACAGGCTTTACTATGCTTCCGCCTATCACATAAACCAGCAATACAACTAATACAATGCTCACTAGGCAAAATACCAAGATTAGGTTGCGAAGGTGCGCGAACTCTTCTTCAAGGTTTGTAAGGTAGATTCCTGAACCGACAGTCCAGCCCCACGGTTTAAATTCTTTTACATAAGAAATTTTGTCAGTAGGGGTTTCTTCGCCGGGAAGAGGCCACACGTAATCGACAAAGCCGTCCCCTTGCGCTTTAACTTTCTGCGCCATTTCTATAAAAAAGGCTTTGCCGTTTCCGTCTTTAAATGTTCTTAGGTCTTTACCATCGAGCGCCGGCTTAATGGGATGCATAACCATAGAGGGGGTTTGGTCTTGGATCCAAAAGTAATTGCTGCCGTCATATCGCAGCTTCTTTACCGCTGCTAACGCCTGTTGTTTAGCCGTAGCCTCGTCTACGTCGCTACGCGCTTCGAAGCTGGCGAGCATAGTGTGAACTACTTCAACCAAGTGTTGGTTTTCGTCATAGGACTTTTGCTTTAAAGCTTCATAGTGCCTGTTTAAGACAACAGCGGTTAGCAATACAAACAGCAGAGTAATTAGGGCAACAATAATGCCCAAACGTTGAATTAAACTAAATTTTCGTAACCACATTGGCAAATACCTATCTACTTATATTTTTGTTTTTTTATAGTGTAGACGGTTTTTAGTTAGCCGCTTTTTATTGCAATTAAAAATACATCATTTTCAAAAATCTTTTACTACGACCTTTGGCGTAGAGGATTAACGGACTGATGAACTAAAAATAGCGCGGCTTTTACAGGGTGATATATGTCATCTAACGCAATGACTACGTAGCTTGACAGAGAAACTGAAAAACTTTGTGAGCGGGGGCTTGGCAGGGCAATTTTGTGTGCTACTATCCGCGAAAATTTGGCCCCGTCGTGATCTTCATCCAAAAGTATAAAGTTTAAAGAAGAACGACAGGTCAATGCAGGGTTACGACTTTGCTTGTTATTTAGCGGCTTCCATGTAACCGTGGGCAGTCATACACGGCGGGAACGCTTTTTGTTACAGCTATTTCTATGAAAGGGTTGCAATGCTCATTAACGACACACTTCATACAACATCACCCCTACGCCAGCGTATAAGAGACTACTATCGTATTAGTGAGTCAGTGGCTGTGGACCAGATTCTTCCTATCGCCGAGGTCAACCCGCGTGCGCGAAGTCGTGCATGGGAACGCGCACGTAAGATGGTACTTCAAATTCGCCGGGAGCAAGAGGGACACGGTGGTGTTGATGCACTATTAAATGAATACTCGCTATCTACAGCAGAAGGTGTGGTATTGATGTGCTTGGCTGAAGCCTTGCTACGCGTACCAGATAAAGCTACGCAAGATGAGCTTATTCGTGACAAGCTGTCTCAAGGGCAGTGGACACCGCACTTAGGCAATTCAGAATCTTTATTTGTTAATGCATCTGCCTGGGGCTTATTGTTCACCGGTAACATGGTGAACTATGCCGACAAGCGCAAAAAAGAACAGTTTGGTTTGCTAAAGCAAACGCTAGGTCGCCTAGGTGAGCCAGTTATCCGCCGCGCAATGAACATTGCTATGCGTGTTATGGGTCGCCAATTTGTTATGGGCGAAACCATTGAAGACGCGGTAGAGCGCGCTAAAGAAAAGGAAACTAAAGGCTACGTATACTCCTACGATATGCTAGGTGAAGCAGCTCGGACAATGGCTGACGCTGATCGCTACTATGAGTCATATGAAAAAGCGATTAAAGTTATCGGTAAGGCGGCCAATGGTCGCGGACCAAAGCGCTCGCCAGGTATTTCTGTAAAACTTTCTGCTATTCATCCTCGCTTTGAGTTTTCTCACCGCGAACGGGCCATGGTTGACATTCCACCGCGCTTAAAAGCCTTGTGTATGATGGCGAAAGAATACGATATTGGCTTAACCGTTGATGCGGAAGAAGCCGACCGTCTTGAGCTTTCTATAGATATCATAGAAGCCGTATTTCGCGACGAAGATTTAAATGGTTGGACAGGCTTTGGCTTGGCCGTACAGGCCTACCAAAAACGCGCAATCCACGTTATAGAACACTTACGTGAACTTACCCTTGAGGTAGGTCGTCCGCTAATGGTGCGTTTGGTTAAAGGTGCCTATTGGGATACTGAGATTAAGCTTACCCAACAAGCGGGCCTTGAAGAGTTCCCTGTATTTACCCGTAAGTCATCAACAGATGTGTCATACCATGCCTGTGCGAACCGCTTACTTGAGTATCGCGACACCATTTACCCGCAGTTTGCCACTCACAATGCCTACACAGCGTCTGTGATTGTTGAGCTTGCTGGTGACGACAAAGAAGGTTTTGAGTTTCAGTGTCTGCACGGCATGGGCGATACCCTGTACGATCAGGTGGTAACACAGGATAAGATTCAGTGCCGCGTGTATGCGCCAGTTGGCGAACACGAAGACCTATTGGCTTACTTGGTGCGCCGTCTTCTTGAAAATGGTGCGAACTCATCATTCGTTAACGCTATCGTTGATGATGAAAAGCCAGTTGAAGCGTTACTTGAAGACCCAGTAGAGAAAACTCAACGTTTGAAAGTTCGTTATAACAAGCTAATTAAAACCCCACGTGGGTTGTATGCGCCAGAGCGCGACAACTCACGAGGCTTAGATCTTACCGACACCAATGCGGTAACGGCGCTTAAACACGAGCTTGAGCGCTGGCAGGATTACTACAAAGTAACGGGTGAAGTACCAGAGGGGGCAACAGCAGTACTTAGCCCAACAGACCACAATGACGTGGTGGGTTATCACTACTATGCAAAACCTGATGACATGCGTAAGGCGCTAGATGAAGCTGACGCTGGGTTTGAAGCATGGTCTAAACGCGATGTCAGCGAACGTGCTGAAATTCTTAATCGTACTGCTGATGCACTTGAGCGTCACATGGCTGAGCTTATCGCTATCTGTATGCGTGAAGCAGGTAAAGTGGCTCAAGATAGTATTGATGAAGTGCGCGAGGCGGTTGATTTTTGTCGCTATTATGCTGCGCGCGCCGAAGAGCTTGCTGAAGATCAGCGCTTAAAGCCGCGTGGTGTTGTGCTTTGTATCAGCCCTTGGAATTTCCCACTGGCCATATTCTTGGGTCAAGTTACGGCTGCACTGGTAACAGGTAACACCGTTATTGCCAAGCCCGCCGAGCAAACCAGCATGGTTGCTAAGCGAGCGGTAGATATTATGCATTCGGTAGGCTTACCGGAAGACGCACTGAAGCTTATCGTATCACCAGGTAAAGAAGTGGGTGAAACCTTGCTACCTGATGAGCGCATTAGAGCTGTCATGTTCACAGGCTCAACGCAAACCGGTACCTTAATTTCACAGGTGCTTGCAGAGCGTGGTGGTGAGCAGGTACCCCTCATTGCAGAAACGGGCGGCCAAAACTGTATGATAGTTGATTCAACCGCATTGCCAGAGCAGGTGGTTGATGATGTTATTCATTCGGGTTTCCAGAGTGCTGGTCAACGCTGTTCAGCACTTCGCGTCTTGTTTGTACAAGAAGAAATTGCTGATGACCTTATCGATATGCTAATCGGTGCCATGAAAGAGCTTACCGTTGGCGACCCAACACAGCTTGCCACCGACGTTGGCCCTGTGATCGATGAAAAAGCGCTTAAGAGCCTTACTGATCATCAAGATTACATGAAAGACAAAGCTAAGTTGCTTTATCGCAACGAAATGCCAACAGGTTTTGAAAACGGTACTTTCTTTGCGCCGACTTTGTATGAAATCAAAAACATTGATGTGCTTGAAAAAGAAGTGTTCGGCCCAGTGGTGCACATTGTTCGCTTTAAGTCGAAAGACCTTGATGGTGTACTAGAGCAAATTAACGGTACAGGTTACGGTTTGACTATGGGCATTCACTCGCGAATTGAAGAACGTGCTAACGAGCTTGCTGCGAAAAGCCGCGCGGGTAACGTATATATTAACCGCAACATGATTGGTGCTATTGTTGGCGTACAGCCCTTTGGTGGCCGTGGCCTTTCTGGCACAGGTCCAAAAGCGGGTGGTCCAAACTATCTACCTCGCTTAATGATGGAACGCGCAACGCCTAAGCCTTCGCGCATTGACGATGTAGACGGTACCGATGCAGCGCTTGTAGGTGATGAAAAAATTGCTGAGCGTGCCCATGTCATGATGGACAAGGCAAAAGCGGTGGAAGTACAGTGGCGTCATACGCCGCTTAATGACCGCATTTCCATGGTACGTCAGCTTTTAGCAAAAATTGCGAAAGTAGACATTGTTGACGAGCTGGCTGACGACTTAAACCGCACGCTGGCAACGGCGCGTCAACAGCTAACCAGTGTTGAACGCAAGCTTGCCAAGCCACAGGTATTGCCAGGGCCTACAGGTGAATCGAACAAGCTTTACCTAGAGCCTCGCGGTATCTTGGTATGTTTCGCCGATAAAGAGGTAACCTTCGAATACTGGTTACTGTCTATTGTGACCGCGCTATCAACGGGTAACCCGGTAGTATCAGTTGTGTCTGAAATCTTCTACGAAGAAGCCGTTGAAATTCAAAATAAGTTTGAATCAACTGGCGCACCAAAAGGCTTATTCCAAGTAGCACGTCTAGCGCATTTAGATACCTTGCTAATGGATGAAGACTTGTCTGGCGTAGTGGTCGATTCTGGTACTGATCGTACAGCGCGTATTACTGCAATGCTCTCGTCACGTGAAGGGGCTATTTTGCCCGTAATCACGGCTGAGTATAACGATAACCTTATTCAGCGTTTGATGACTGAAAAAGCTATCAGTATTGATACAACGGCGTCAGGTGGTAACACATCACTAATGACCCTTGTCGAAGATGATGAATAAGCTCTGGGGCTTTTCACCAGCGGCTATCTAATAAAGCTGTTGTTTTCACACTAAATACGAATTAAAGGCCAGCGCTGTATAGCGCTGGCCTTTTCTTTTCCTTCAATGCTACCTCTTTTGTACCTTTCTAGGTTTTTCTAAGCCTTAACCCTGCCTTAACCCCGTGTTTGAAATACTAGCGTCAGTTAATTAAAAAAGTTGCGTATAGGCCTTTAAAAGTAGGCTGTGCGCCAAGCAATAGGCATAAATTATGGGCAAGGCAAAACTGACGGTAAACATTGTTACCCTTTGTATTTTATTGTCTGCATGCACAAGTACTGATGACAGAGCGTTGAGCGAATCTGCATCCCTAACAACGGGGAATGATGTTGTGTGGCAGTCGCAAGCACAGCAGCAAGCTTCGGCGCAAACCCTAATGTTAAATTCAGATACTGCGCTAACCGACGTCATAGACCTCAATCAGCTGCCGCACCTAGCAGACTTTATTGAAGAAGCTCTGTCTTCCAATGCAAACCTGCAGCAATCGCTAATTACACTTCGTAAAGCACAAGTTGCCATAGATAGCGCAAAAGCAGACAGAAACCTGAATGTCGACGCAAGCTTTTCGTCATCAAAAAGTGAAACTACAGGCAGCAGTTCATCGACTAGTACGGGCGCGAATACAGATACAAGTAGTCAGCTAAACAACCCAAGCTATAGCGCAAGTTTAAACGTTAGTTGGGAGCTGGATTTGTGGCAAAAAATTAGCGATGGCATAAGTGCCGCAAACCTCGATGCAGCAAGTGCCAGAGCTAGTTATCAATCGGCTAGAGACTCTCTGGTAGCCAGCGTAATAAGAAGCTATATCGATGTGCTCACTCAACAGCAATTACTAAATATTGAACAGGCTCGGTTATCGGTACTAGAAAACAATGAAGCAGTGATTTTAATGCGTTATCGCACCGGGCTAGGAAGCCTAGACGATTTAGATACCGCGCGTACAAGCAGCGCAAATACCCGTGCATCCATTGTTCAATATGAAAATGCACTGTTATCAGCAAAGCGCACATTGGCAGTGCTTCTAGGCAGGCAGGACCAATCGCTGAGCGAGCTTGATACGCAGGTAAATTTCCCAGATGTCTTATTGCCGCTTGCTAATTTGCCAAAACAAGACCTTGCCCGCAGACCAGATCTTCAGGCGGCATTCTATGCGATACAAGCAACAGAGTTTGAAGTTGATGTGGCCTATAAAGCTTTGCTGCCTAGCATCAGTTTATCGGCATCGCTATCTGATACAGCCTCTACACCCTCTCAAGCTTTGTTTACAAACCCTGTATGGACATTGCTTGGACAGATGACGGCACCTCTTTTTCAGGGGGGCGCGTTAAGGGCGCAAATTGAAGACGCAAAGCTTACCGCAGCAAATGCTTGGTGGCAGTATCGCGAAACGCTATTAACTGCGGTGCAGGAAACCCAAAACGCACTAGATAGTGAGACTGCCTACAGCGCGCGAATTGGCCACACAAATGTGGCGCTCGCCAATGCAGAGCGAAGTGTAACTACCATTGAAGGTCAATATCGACAAGGTTTGGCTGATATCTTGGATTTACTTTCTGTGTATGACACGCGCTTTGACTTACAAGCTCAAGCTGTTGAACTTCACGCCCAAAAATTACAAAACCGAATTGACTTAGGCCTGGCTCTTGGCCTTGGAGTGTCACAATGAGAAACAAACGAATTATTGTAACCTTAATTGCGGCTGTGAGTATTGCGCTGGCAGTCATGTATACCATGATGAATATGGGGGCTCAGCATCCTGGCGCTCGGCCGCAGGGGGCGCCTAAGTCAGCGCCACCGTCTTCGCAATTACCCGATGATGCTGAGCAATTGAAAGGTGGCGTTGCAGCAACGAGACCGACAAGGGGGGAAAGGCCACCTGAAGGAGAACTGGCTGAAAGCGCTATGCGTCGTCCACCTAGAGAAAGCGAGACGGAAGTAGCCAACGAAGCAAGTGAAAGGCTATCTGCAGATAGCACTGCTTATCGCAGCCCAAAAGACGGGCAAAGTGCTGATTCTCAACTGGCTCAAGTAGGGGTTATCAAGGTAACCATCGACAACTATAGGGCCAAAGTGAAGGGGTATGGTCAGGTTGTTCCTCAGGATAGCTTGAGCTTAGTCGCACAGGTTAGCGGGCAAGTTACCCACGTATCGCCAGCTTTTAAGACGGGCGCGCTAGTTAAAAGTGACACAATTTTAGCGCGCATTGATGACACCAGCTATCAGCAGGCGTTAGCAAGTGCTAATGCGACTTATCAAGCCGCTGTAGTAAGCCTAGAAGAAGAGCGCTTACAGGGGGCACAAGCTAAAGACGAGTGGACACGTTCAGGGCTTGGCGGTGAGCCATTATCCGCATTGGTATTGAGAAAACCACAGCTAGAAGCTGCGCAAGCAACCTTGGATGAAGCCGAGCAGACGGTAAACTCGGCGAAGCGAGACTTAGCTTTTACAGCATTACGTTCACCTTTTAATGCTGTGGTGGTTAGCCGTGATATAGCGTTGGGAAGCTTTGTTCAGGCCGGCAGTGCTGTCGCAACACTTTATTCTACTGATGTTGCCGAAATTGCTATAGGGCTTTCTCCAAGCCAATGGACTCAGCTACCTTCGGTTTCTGGAGCGCAGCTATCTAATGATACACCTCTCAATTGGTCGGTAACGCTTACCGATACCACCACAGGCAATAAATGGAATGCCAATATCGTTCGCGCCGAATGGCATCAAAGCAATACCACGCGCCAGCGCAACGCTATTGCGGTTATTGAAAATCCATTAGACCAAGCAGCTCCTCTTTTATTTGGTAGCTTTGTGCAGGCAGAAATTGAAGGAAGACAGCTCGAAAATGTATGGAAGCTGCCGGCTTCTGCCATTTCACAAAAACAAGAAGTATGGTTGGTGATGCCGGCCACCGGGCAACTAGCGAAGTTTACTCCCTCAGTGCTTTTTGAAAGCAATGGCTATGCCTACATCACTCCACCTAAGGCAAGTGATATTAAGGGCAATATTGCAAGTGAGTCTTGGGGCAATGCTGGCAGTGAAGCCGAGCGAGAACCTGAAAGCGAAGTACGTCAAGCGATGGTCGTTGCGCGCCCCTTAAACAGTTACCTCATCAACACGAAAGTTAAGCCTGTTGTAGAAGGGCAAACGGGAGGGCAAGCCAATGACCAATAATCGAAATGGAGGGCCTTTCGACGAGGGTAATAATCGCAACGGACGCGAGCATAGCAAAAATAATCCTCGAGGAATTATCGCTTGGTTCGCGCAAAACTCGGTGGCGGCCAACTTACTGATGGTCAGTCTTATCGTACTGGGTTTGGTGTCCATGAACGATATACGTAAAGAGGCGTTTCCCAGTATGGAGCCGCGCTTCGTGACCATTTCAATGACATATGACAGCGGCGACCCCAAGCAAGCCGAAGAGGGGATTGCCATCAAAATTGAAACCGCGCTAGAGGCCATCCCCGGCATTAAGCGAATCACGTCTACCTCAAACGCCAGCGGTGCGAGTGTGCAGGTAGAAAAGGAAACAGAATACGATCTAGACACGCTTTTCAACGACATTAAAACCGAAGTGGATAGTATTTCTAACTTCCCGTCGGATGCTGAAAACCCAGTTATTAGCAAAGCCCGTAGGCAAGAACATGCTATTTGGGTGCAGCTTTATGGTGACGTCGACCACGCTACCCTGCAGTACTTAGGTGAGCAATTAGAGCGAGACTTGCTTACAAAAGACGACATTCGGGAAGTGAGCGCGGGTAGTTTTGTTGACCCCATGATGTCTATTGAAATAGATGAGGGTAAGCTTCAGGCCTATGGTTTAACGCTATCTGATGTGGCAGATGCGGTAAACCAAGAGTCTAATACCGCCCTTACAACCAGTTTGCGTAACAAAGAAAAAGTGATTCGTTTAAAAGCCTCTGAGCAGTCTTATTGGGCGAAAGATTTTGCTGACATTCCCCTTATTACCGATACCAGTGGCGTAATACTTTCCGTTGGCGATGTGGCGACGGTACGCGATATGTTTGCCGATGACAGCTACCACTTGGCCCGTTACAACGGAACCAATGGGTATGGTATTCAGGTGCTTATGGATGAATACGGCGATGTAACGAAAATGGTGCAGCAGGCTCACGAGGTAGTGGATGCGTGGCATGATAAAGGTTTACTACCTCAAGGTGTCGAACTCGAAACCTGGTATGACAAAAGCACGCTTATTACCGAGCGCTTGGAATTGCTTACCAGTAACGCACTAATGGGTATTGTGTTGGTGTTTGTTACTCTTGCTGTGTTTCTTAATTTGCGTGTGGCATTTTGGGTGGCGGCTGGCTTGCCGTTTATTTTCTTCGGCACTTTGTACTTCATGACCGATAGCTACACGGGCATGACGTTAAACGAGATGACCACGTTCGGCTTTATAATGGCCCTCGGCATTGTAGTGGACGATGCTGTAGTCGTTGGAGAGAGCGTTTACGCCACGCGAAAACAGCACGGCGATACGCTTCAAAACACTATTTTAGGTACACATAAAGTGGCGGTGCCCACACTGTTTGGGGTGTTGACCACAGTAGCAACCTTCTTCGCGCTATCGAACGTATCGGGCGGCTTAGGTACCTTGTACTCGCAGTTTGGCACAATCGTTACTTTGTGTTTACTGCTGTCGGTGGTGGAATCAAAGCTAATTCTACCTTCGCATTTAGCCCACCTGCCAACCAAACAGAAAACCCGCAAGGGGATAGGCGGCCTGTGGAATAAAGTGCAGCAAAAAGCAGATGGAGGACTTCAATGGTTTAACTATCGAGTCTATCAACGCTTGTTGAAAGTCACTGTAGCCTACCGCTATGCAGCCGTTTTATTGTTTATCGCGCTATTTATCTTCGTTGTTAGTTTACCGCTAACGGGTGCAGTACGAGTAAGCTTTTTCCCCAGTATGCAAGGTGATACTGTTTCGGCCAATATGTCGCTTTATAGCGATGCTAGCTACGGGCAAAACGAACGCAACTTAATGCTGCTAGAGAAAAATGCGCTTGAAGCAGATCGCCAACTAACCCAAGAAAGCGGCGCAGATGAAAGCGGTATTAGTAGTTTACAGGTGACGGCAAGTGGCGATCAAAGCGGTACTATTACTATTTCCCTTGATGAAGACTCGCCTTATTCGTTAGATGAACTCTCTTCACGCTGGAACGCCTTAACTGGCAGCTTAGAAGGCGTAAAAAGCTTAAAAATACGCTCTCGACGAGAAATGGTCGACGGGTTCAACGTTGAAATTAAAAGCATCAACGATGATACGCTAACAGCCGCCAACGATGCTTTTGTTGAGGCGCTTAACAATATTGATGGCGTATATGCCGTAGAAAGTTCGCTTACACCCGGCGAAGCCATGATGCGCTTTGAACTTACCCCCGAAGGGCGAGCTTTGGGGTTAAATACGCAAAGTTTGTCGCAGCAACTTCTAAAAGCATTCGGCGGTGAAATTGTTCAGCGCTATTTGCGAGATAAAAATGAAGTAAAAGTGAGGGTGCGTTATCCAGAAAAAGATAGGATGAATCCGTCAGATGTAATGAATACCCAAGTACGCCTAGACGATGGCACAGTGGTACCACTTTCTGTAGTGGCGAATGTTATTCAAGATGTACAAGAAAAACAGGTTGTACGTATTGATGGCTTGCGTGCCCTGACAGTAAGTGCGTCGGTGGATAGCGATGTTATTACTTCTACAGAGTTGGTTAGCTATCTTAATAGTGAGTTTGTACCTCAGTTGGAACGCCAATACCAAGACTTATCGCTTTACTTTGCCGGTGAGGCTGAACAACAAGCGGAAACACAAAGCTCAATGCAAAGCGTGTTCATTTTGGCTTTGCTGTCTATATTTGCATTATTAGCGATACCGCTTAAATCCTATGTGCAGCCGCTTATTATCATGACTGCAATTCCCTTTGGTATTGTGGGAGCCATTATCGGACACTGGTCAAATGGCCTTATGATAAGCCTACTTTCGTTAAACGGCATATTGGCACTTAGCGGCGTGGTAGTTAACGATAGCTTGTTATTGGTCTCGCGATTTAATGCTTTACGTGAGAATGGTATGCCTGCGAATGCAGCGGTTGTTGAAGCGTGCACCAGTCGCTTACGTGCTGTGCTTTTAACGTCAATTACTACCTTTGTAGGTTTATATCCCATATTGGGGGAAACCTCGGTACAGGCGCAGTTCCTAATTCCGGCAGCGGCGTCTTTGGGTTACGGTATTTTGTTTGCCACCCTTATCACGCTTTTATTAATTCCGGCATTACTGTTAATTTATGAAGATGTAAGCCGTTTAATGGCAAGGTATTTTGTTAAACCCTTAACGGAGAGTACGGTTAATGATCCGCGTGTTACTAGTGGAAGATGATATGGGCCTGGCGGGCAATATTATCGACTATTTAGAACTTGAAGATATGGTATGTGACCACGCCGCTAATGGCGTGGCAGCACTAACGTTTATTCAAAATAATCCGTATGACGTTGTGGTCTTAGATATCAATTTACCAAGGCTTGATGGCTTAAGCGTATGCGAAAAAGTACGCGGTGACGGCAACGATACACCTATTATCATGCTTACCGCCCGAGACCAGCTAGAAAATAAGCTCGAAGGGTTTCAAAAGGGGGCTGATGATTATTTAGTAAAGCCCTTTGATATGCCTGAACTCGTTGCACGAGTTTCAGTGTTGGCGCATAGGCGCTCATCGCAAGTGAAGAGGCTAAACTTCGGCAATGTAAGTTTAGAATTAGGTGGCGAGTTGGCAAGTGTTGATAGCACGCCTATTAAGCTAAGTCCTACGGGCTTTACCCTGCTAAAATCCTTATTGCAGCAACAAGGGAAAGTTATGCCTCGACAGCGGTTACTTGATGCGGTGTGGGGAGAAGACGCGCCCGAGAGTAATGCGCTAAAAGTCCACCTTCACAATTTGCGTAAATCACTCGTTCAAGCTAACGCAAACATAGAAATTAAAGCTGTACCGGGCGCAGGGTTTTACGTTGCCTTAAAAGCTGATCAAATGGCAAATGAGGGCTTGGGTAACATTTTATCGCCAAACAAAAATAAGGACACTGACCAATGGTAAACGGCCTTCGCATTAGCTTAAGGCGCTATGTCTTATGGTCTTTACTGAGTTTAGCTACCATAGTCATTGTGCTTTTTTCTATACAGAGCAGCGATAGCTTTTTCGATGGTATGGACGGCATGCTGAGAAATACCATGGTTCGAGCGGCACAAAGTGCAGAGCTTGATAACAGTAATCATGCGCAAATCCTAGATTTACATGTATACGCAAATTACGATAATTTGCCCGATGAAATAAAACAGAGCTTTCCTCAAGATAGTTTCACACCATTTGCTTTGAAAAAAAACATAAATAAACCTAACTGGCTTACCCGCCCGACTTGGGCACATTTTGCTTTAATGGTTACTTTAGGCAATGGTGAAACGCGTTACGTATCGCAAACCTTTAGGGCACCGCCTCCTGAGGATTATAAAAAATTCCGTATTAACCATGTTGTTTACAGCGCGGCAGTCGGGGTTATCGCGCTTATTTCGTTTTCTGTCGCGCTTCTATTTTTAATGCGCAGCGTATCCCGCCCCATAGAGTCATTACAGCGCTGGGCTGCCTCTCTTGATGAGAAAGAGCTCGATAAGCCTATTCCTGAGTTTCGCTACAAAGAGCTTAACGCGCTTGCGGCGATAATTCACGGTAGCTTGCAAAACGTACGCACTACGCTTAACCGAGAGCGGGAGTTTGTTAATCACGCCAGTCACGAGCTAAGAACGCCCATTACCGTTATTAGAAGCAGTGCGGCTTTGCTGCATAGAGTGATAGATAGCGGGAATACCAAAGGCAATAACGCACTAGCGCGGGTGGATCACGCCTCAAAAACCATGGCGGATTTGACGGAAACTTTACTTTGGCTAGGAAGAAATGAAGAGGCTGCGCTGCCTAAAGAGAGCGTTGACCTAAAAGCCATGGTTGAGGCGCTTAGCCAAGATTTAATGTATTTGCTTTCAGGGAAAAACGTAAACGTACAGCTAAACTTGAGCGAATGTACATTGTTGCTACCAAAAACAGCAAGCGAAATAGTGATAGGCAACGTTATTCGAAATGCTTACCAACATACCCAGCAAGGCAATGTCACAATCACACTTTCAGGTGCAACGCTTACTGTACTTAACGAAGAAGAAGGTTTAGAGCAAGACGAAAATGCCTCGCTATCGATTACGCCTAATAGTGGGTTAGATGGCGGTTTTGGGATAGGTTTAAAGCTTATTGATAAGCTATGTGCGAAGCTAGAATGGGGGTATTCACACAAAAAAGTTATTACACAGGATACTCAGGGCAACCATGGCGAAATGGACTCTTCGGCGAAAGGATATAGCGTTGTTCTTACGCTTAAGTAATCCGTAAACAGGGTAAGTACGCATAAGTTAATACACTATTATTGCTGGTCTATTCGTAGAGATATTGTACTAAACCTTCCAAAGGCACCTACAAAAAACGCCGATGTTTAACATCGGCGTTTTGTGTCTGTTTAGGCACTTTTTATAAATGCTAGCACTACATCCATTCGCTGTTTCTACGCTTGCGTTTAGGAAGGTAAGTGAGCATTACACCAAGCAATATCCCCACGCCTGCAACTATGCCGCCGCGCGTAAACCAAGTAACAAGCTCGTCTTTATTCGCGCTTTCAACTTTTGCCGTTAAACGAATAATTTGAGATGCTTGCTCGTCGTTTGTGGTGGTAAGTTTAGACACCTTTTGGCGAGCATCGTTAAGCTGCTGACGAAGTTTGGCATTTTCTGATTGTGCCGCTTGCAAACTACTTTGGCTCTCAGCAAGCTTCTCACTAACAATCGGCAACTGCTCTGCTTGCGACATAGTATTAGACACAAACTTACTTTCAACCCAGCCTTTACGTCCTTCATCGTCGGTAATTTGCGTGAATTCAGCATCATTGTCGCGGGAGAGCACCGTAATAGGTGTACCGGCTTCAATTGAACCCAGAATGCGATAGTTACGACCAGGTCCAGTATGCATAAAGATAAACAAGTCATCTCTTATATAGTGCGAAGAAGACGCTTCTAAATCAGCGGTATCTTGTAGCGAAAATGCTTGAAAAGAGCATGCAATAAGGGCTGCTGCTAACCACTTTCGAATCATATGAAGTCCAATTTTAGAATTTAAAACGTGAAGATGGTATTGGTTGACCGCGATAAAGGCAAGTTTGTTCCACTTTTGTCTAATTTAAGCGACTTCTTTAACAGCAGCAACATTGCGAAAAGTGAGCGACAAAGGTAAGGTGTCAGCATCATAAGCTGTGCTTAGCGCAACCATGTCAGAAATAGAATTAAAATTTGTAACGGGTGACAATGCTCACCAGGCGTTTACCCAACGTGTACTCCCTCTTTTTGAAAAACACAATATCCAGGTTAATTCTCATCGCGAAATGCGCTTAGAGAATGACTATTACGATACGGATAAGCTCGATTTTCAAAACAACAAAATGGGCTTTCGGGTTCGTGGTAATAATGGCGAGTACGAACAAACGTTAAAAACCAACGGTGTAGTAAGCGGTGGCTTGCACAAGCGCATGGAGTATAACGTAAGTCTTGATAACGCAAGACCGGATCTCACGTTGTTCGAGTCAAATGTATGGCCCGAAGGTTGGGACATCGCAACTAAGAATGCGAGTCTTTCTAAACAATTTAGTACACACTTTACGCGCAATGCCTATGTGGTTGCTTTAGGCGATAGCCTAGTTGAAATTGTCTTAGACTGCGGTGAAGCTAGTACGGATAAAGCCAGCTCCCCCATCAATGAGATTGAGCTTGAATTGATGTCAGGGGAGATCAACAGTCTGTTTTCTCTCGCTGTGCTAATAAACGACAACATGCCGGTGCGTCTAAGTGATGTGTCAAAAGCCGCTCAGGGCTATCAGTTGCTACACGGCTTTAACGCTAAAATTCGCCCTCTACCAAACTTTCTAGCCCTTGAAGAGACCACCACCACAGAAGAGGCATTCGGCCAAGCAGTGCAAACCGCTCTGGCACATTGGCAGCATCACGAGCATGTATTTTGCGAGAGCGGCTCGATAAAAATGCTGGCTGAGGTTGCTAAAAGCGTTAGGTTGCTGCTTCAGAGTGTGTCGCTTTATCTACCCGTATTGCAGTGCCCAGAGCTATTAGCCTTGCACAAAAAACTGGTAACCCATGCGCAAAAGTGGGGCTGGCAAGACGATCTACAAAGTTTGCGCTACTTGCTGTCTAAAAAAAGCATGTTTAACAAAACATTAAGCAAACACCCAGCGGTAGTAAGCTACCTGCAAGGGCGCCAAACAGGTTTGATGCAAGCCCATGAGCCTGAAAAGCTATTTTTCGACAATGACGCTACAGACATTAAGATTCACGCTATAAGCCTTATACAAAATAAGCCTTGGCAAAAGGTAGCGACGGGGTTTGATCACCCTGTACTTGACCATGCAAAAGGGTGGTTATCGCAAGGGTGGCAAACCGTGCAGCAAAGTATGCCCCTCAGTAAAACCATGGGACCAGCTAATTACAGCGCAGTGGAAATAATGCTAAGACAAACCCTGTGGAGTGGTTTTTTACTTGGTGACTTGTTTGTTGAAGAGCGGGGTAACTTTCGTGCGCCTTGGTTAGACTTACTTACCGGCATTGATGAATTAAACGCATTGCTCATGCTGAAGCAATCAATCGACGATGCGGAAGTAGACTCTCATGATGAGGTACGCAAATGGACAGCAGAGAAGCTCAGTACGTTAATTCGAATTATGGAGCGAACGCGCACTGTGGCTATGCAACGTGAAATCTATTGGTAACCCGTGCCGATGGACACGTATTGCGTTAGCAAATTTTATCTCAGGGAAGGAGGGCGCTGATGACTTCAAGCTACTATGATTATTTTCTTTATTCGCTACTAGGCGTTTACGTTTTCTGTTTTGCGCGTCTGTTCGTTCAGAAAGTAAATTTAAACAGCATGCGCTGGCTAGTGGGTGCCTTTATCTGCTGGCCACTATTTATGCTAGATGAATGGCTGCGAATAGCACAAGCGAGCTCATTAGCAGGTTTGTATGGTTTATCAGACGTATTTGCGGTTATCGCAATCACTTGTTGTTATCGTGCCATAAAGCCCATGTTATTGGCTTATCCCACGGCAAGAAAGCGGCTATGGTGGCCTGCTGTGGTAACGGCAATTTTCCAGTGCACAGTGCTATTGATACCGATAGATGACAAACAACAATGGCTCTCGTCGTCGCCGAACGGCGAGCCTTTACTGTTATGGCCTGCCTATTTTGCCTCGCTTCTAACAGGCTTTAGTGTATTGCTTATTGGTATTCTTATTACCGAACACATTCAAATGTATCACAGACATTTACCTGAGCAGGCGGTAGACATTAAAAATTTAAGAATGCCTAAGCTTGCCGGAGTAATGGGAAGTTTGGTCGGTGTTGCCTTTATGAGTATTTTACTTGTTACCGCCGCAACTTTTGGCTTTTTCCCCGTACCTTTTTGGGAGAGCTTTCATCACTTAATGATTGGTTGCGCACTGTTAGTGGTGTTGTTTTCACTAACTTTTATCCGCCGGACAGCGCCATCGCCATTAAACTACGAGCGACTGGATGAAGGTAAAGCCACACCCTATGAGATAAGCAATATTATTTCTAAAGCAGAGCGCTATACCATTGAGTCAAAAGCCTATAAAACCCGATTCCTTACACTTAGCGAGTTTTGCAAAGGGGCTGATATCGACCCTACATCTTTGGCTATCGCGCTTCAGCTTACTGAAAAGAAGAACTTTAGGCGGTTTATATTCCACTACCGCTTGGAATATGCGAAAAAAGTGTTGCTCCATAGCGATGCCAAATTAGAAGCAGTGGCAAAACGGCTTGGTGTTAACTCAGAAAAGTTCTTAAGCGAATACCTCGTTAAGCATCTGAATGCTGCTCCTACGAAGTGAAGAATACTTTTATATCATCCCGCATCCTTTAAACACCAAATGCATTACGCAGTATTTGGTGGGTGAAGGTTTTGCGCAAGTAAAAGCCTCTAGGACGAGTTTTAATACGCTGGCCCTCTGGTCCTAATGCGTCGGTAAGCACCTTACCGTTAGCAGCTTTTGGGCGAATATGAAGTGCCTCGCCTTGCCGAGAGGTAATAGATTCCACCTGTCCCGTAGCAATTTGTTCTACCAATTCTTCCCAGTCGTGTCTTAGCATTGCGTCTTCATGCTCATTGGGACGCCAGTAAAAACCAGTAGCCACCCGACGATGCGCTAAAGGAATGGCTCTGTCGCCTTCAATGGGGAGCCACAATACCTGCTGTAGCTTGTTTCGCACATTTGATGTTTCCCACGTGATACCCGGCGCCATTAATAGGGGGGCAAAACATACATAGGTTGTTTCTAGCGGTGAAAAGTGGGCATCTATAGGAATGGTTTTAAGCTCAATACCGAGCTCGGGGAAGTCCTGCTGTGGTTTAGAACCCGCACTGGCGCCAAGCCATTTTTCAATAAGCATACCCGGCCAGCCTTTGTGGCGCTGTAAATTGGCAGGGATAGCAACATTGGCCATGTCAGCCAACTCTCCTAAGGTTAAACCTGCAATGGCGTGACATCGCGCCAAAAGGCTGTCTGGCGAAGATGGAGGCGATGAAGGAGGTTGCATAAAGGTGGTTAATTTCCTGTTTAAAAGCGAAGGCGAACATTAAGACTATGATTGGAGCATAGTTTGTGGAAGAATGAAAACATATACAAGTATAGTGTGCCCGGGAGTCTATGTGATAGATGCCGATGGATTCCGTGCGAATGTGGGCATAGTGATTTGCAACAAAATGGGTCAAGTATTTTGGGCAAGACGTTATGGCCAACATTCATGGCAGTTCCCTCAAGGCGGAATTGATGAAGGGGAATCTGCTGAACAAGCTATGTACCGCGAGCTTCACGAAGAAGTAGGGCTGACACCGAAAGATGTCACCATTTTAAGTGTTACCCGTAACTGGCTTAGATATAAGCTACCAAAGCGATTAATTCGACAAGGCAGCAACCCTGTTTGTATAGGGCAAAAACAAAAATGGTTCTTGTTGCAGCTAGATTGCAACGAGCGCGATGTTAATGTGCTTAAAACAGGCCATCCTGAATTTGATGACTGGAGGTGGGTAAGTTACTGGTATCCCATTAGAAATGTTGTATCGTTCAAGCGAGATGTATACAGGCGAGTAATGAAAGAGTTCTCGCCTGTAGTTATGTCTGCGCAACATCGACCTCAACAGCGCCAAAATGTAGCCCCGCATAAGCGCGGTAAAAAGCGTAGACGCGGCTAAAGGTGTAAGGTGGCGAGATGGTAAAAGTGCCAAATATAGCGATATGCAATAGTAAGCGACGAGCAAACGGCGATTACACAAGGAAAAACCAGTGAGCCCTCAGAGCCAACAAGGCGCAATGTTAACTACATTAAAACGTATCGTGCAGGAAATGAATCAAATTCCTGCACTCGATACCGCTTTGTTTAGGCTAGCTTCACGTGTAAAGCATACTCTTAGTGTTGACTCATGCTCTATTTACCTTGCCGATTACGATACGCAAGAATTCATCCTTAAAGCCACTGACGGCCTTCACCCCGATGCGGTAGAACAAGTTCGCATTGGTTTTTCGGAAGGCCTTATCGGTTTAGTTGGTCAACGGGAAGAACCGCTTAATATCGTAAACGCGCACAACCACCCTAGATTCAAACACTACCCTGAAGTAAAAGAAGAAAAGTATAATGCTTTTTTAGGTACGCCCATTATCAATCAAAGGCGTGTACTGGGTGTTATCACACTTCAGCAATCTCGAATGCGACGCTTTAGCGAAGATGAAGAAGCGTTTTTAGTTACCCTCGCTGCACAGTTAGCGCTAGAGATCACCAATGCGGATATACGTGGCGCATTAACGTTATCAAACTCTAACGACAATACGGCACGGCAAAAAAACGTTCGTGGTATTGCTGGCTCGCCTGGTTTAGCTATAGGTAAAGGGGTCTCACCCGATAAGTCTATCAACCTCAAAAACTGGGTGGTTAAGCGCACTCAATCACCACAAACGCAAATTCAGCTTTACCGCAAAGGGGTTGAGGTAACACGAGGCCATGTTGACGCGCTATCTCAGCGATTAGATGACGGTATTCCCGACGACGTTAAATCAATTTTTCAGCTCTATCATCACCTTTTAGATGCCAATAGTTTAGGGCGTGAGGTAGAAGAAAAAATTCGCCAAGGTTGGGACGCTGCCTCTTCGTTGAAAATGGTAGTTGAAAGCTACGCTGCCCGTTTTCAGGCTATGGACGACCCTTACATGCAAGAGCGTGCTATTGATATTGTCGATTTATCAGACCGTATCTTAGCCAATATTTTGTATGAAGCGAACGGACAAAAAGTTTCTGAACAGGTTATTACTGAGGCCAGTATTCTGGTTGCTGATGAAGTATCAGCGCCCATGCTTGCTGAGTTTCCGCGAGATAAGCTCAAAGGCATTATCTCAATTCGTGGCTCGAACAACTCTCACGCAGCCATATTAGCAAGGGCTATGGGCGTGCCTGCCGTAATGGGCTGTCAAAACGTTACACCTGCGCTACTTGAAGACAAAGAAATTCTGCTTGATGGCTACTCTGGGGAAGTCATTGTTTCTCCAGAACGCAATATTAAGACTGAGTTTATTCAGCTTATTGATGAAGAGTCTGCCATTGCAGAGAAAATTGACGCAGAGGCAGATAAACCGTGTGAAAGCGTTGATGGTTGCAGAATGTCCTTATACATCAACGCGGGCCTTTCTGCTGAAGTAGAACTTAACGCCGAGCAGATTGGGGCAGGCGTGGGTTTATATCGCACCGAAATCCCCTTTATGCTGCGCGAGCGATTCCCTTCGGAGCAAGAACAGGTAAAGCTGTATCGCCAAGTCCTTGAGGCTGTACCGTCATTACCCATCACCATGCGTACTTTGGATGTGGGGGGCGATAAGCCGCTACCCTATTTTCCTATTAACGAAGAGAATCCGTTTTTAGGCTGGCGAGGTATTCGACTTACCCTTGATCACCCCGAAATATTCTTGGTTCAAGTTCGCGCTATGCTTCGGGCAAGCGTCGGGCTAAGCAATCTGCAAATTATGCTGCCCATGATATCTACAGTATCTGAAGTGCAGGAGTCTAAGCGTCTTATCAATCAGGCGTTTTATGAGATATCTGACGAAATTGCAGAATCAGGGCAAACTCTGAATAAGCCAAAATTAGGCATTATGCTTGAAGTGCCATCGGTACTTTATCAATTACCTCAGCTAGCCAAGCATGTTGATTTCTTTTCAGTTGGCAGTAATGACTTGACCCAGTACCTATTGGCAGTCGATAGAAACAATACGCGGGTGGCGGGGCTTTACAATAGCTATCATCCGGCCGTATTAGGGGCACTTTACGATGTGGTTCAAAAAGCTAACCAAAATCAAGTGCCTGTGACTATCTGCGGAGAAATCGCAGGGGAACCCGCGGGAGCGCTGCTGCTAATGGGGATGGGTTACCGCCGTTTGAGTATGAATGGTTTCAACTTAAGAAAGATAAACTGGCTTATTCGTAAAGTGACGCTTGATGAGTGTAAGCAGTTACTTTCATTAGCGCTAACCTCTGTTAGCCAAGACGAAGTTTTTGTGCACTTGAATCAGTATCTTGAAACTAAGGGCCTGGGAGGCCTTATCCGAGCAGGTGCTTAAAAAATGGATCCACTCGTTGTAATTGTTGCCAGCTGCCTTATCTTAGGTTCTATTGTTGGTATTCTTGCGGGTATGTTGGGTATCGGTGGCGGCTTAATTATCGTACCCGCGCTGTCGTACCTAATGATTCACTTTCTGGGCATGACCACCGAAACGGTTATGCCTGTCGCTATTGCAACTTCTTTATCTACCATTATTTTCACGGGTATGTCGTCGGCTTTAGCACATTATAAACTGGGTAATATTCAGCGTCATATTGTGCTTTATACAGGGCTAGGGATTGCGTTTGGTGCAATTGCCGGTGCGCAGGTAGCAAGTTATATCTCGGGCGAAGTACTTAAAGATGTGTTCGCCGTACTGGTTATCTTGATAGCGCTGCAAATGATTTTTGGCAAACAAAAAGCGTCTGAGAACGAAGCCTCTAAAGGTTCGTTAGCCGCTGTTGGCGGTGGAGCAGGCATGCTAAGTGCGCTAATGGGGATCGGCGGTGGCGCATTACTTGTACCCGCTTTAGTGTGGTTTCGTGTTAATGTACGCGCGGCTATAGGTTGTGCCGCTTTTTGCGGGCTGGTTATTGCCGTTTTTGGTACCACCAGTTTTGTTATCGCTGGGTGGGGTGAGATAGATGTACCAGAATACAGTATGGGTTATGTTTATCTGCCTGCTACAGCTGGTATTGTTGCAACCTCTATGTTTACCGCAAACATAGGAGCGAAGCTTGGACAGCGCGTTAATATACGTGTGTTAAAAGCGATGTTGGCATGTTTACTTGTTTTAGTAAGCATTAGAATGATTTTAGGAATTGAATAATATAATGGAACAGAGCAGTTATCTGGTGTTTCCCAGTATCGACCCCGTTATCTTCAGTGTCGGCCCACTAAGTGTCCGTTGGTACGGCTTAATGTATTTGGTAGGTTTTATTGCAGCTTATTTGTTAGCACAAAAGCGCCTACCTCAAACCAACTGGAGCCGTGAGCAGTTAAGTGACCTACTTTTCTGGAGCTTTGTGGGCGTGATTTTGGGTGGTCGCATTGGCTATGTGTTTTTCTACCAGTTTGGCATGTTCTTAGATGACCCTCTGTATCTATTTAAAATTTGGGCGGGTGGAATGTCTTTCCACGGCGGCTTGTTAGGGGTGTTAGCAGCTCTGTTTTGGCGCGCAAAGTGTATGAATACTACCTTCTTACGTTTAGGGGATTTCGTTGCACCACTTGTGCCCATTGGTTTGGGGGCTGGGCGAATCGGCAATTTCCTAAACGCAGAACTATGGGGGCGCACCACTGACGTACCTTGGGCTGTCATTTTCCCTAACGCAGGTTATGTGCCTCGCCACCCTTCACAGCTTTACGAGTTTGCTTTAGAGGGCGTGCTGCTCTTTATTATCCTATGGCTTTATTCTGCCAAAAAGCGCCCAGTAGGGGCGGTCAGTGGCTTATTCTTGCTCGGTTACGGTAGCTTTAGGTTTATCGTTGAGTACTTCAGAGAGCCTGATGCTCATATTGGCTTATACCAAATGGGCCTAAGCCAGGGGCAACTTCTTTGTTTACCTATGATAGCTTTAGGAATAGGATTAATAGTCCGTGCATACATGCGCGGAAAAGACCGTGTTGAACAACAAAAAATATAAGAATAACGATGAAAGAATATCTCGCATTAATGCGCCATGTACGTGATACGGGTGTGAAAAAGGAAGATCGAACTGGTACAGGTACATTAAGTGTATTCGGCTATCAGATGCGTTTTAATTTACAGGAAGGTTTCCCTTTGGTGACAACAAAGAAGTGTCACCTTAAATCGATCATTCACGAACTACTTTGGTTCTTAAAAGGCGAAACAAATATTGCCTATTTAAAAGAGCATGGCGTAAAAATTTGGGATGAATGGGCTACCGATGAAGGCGAGCTTGGCCCTGTATATGGCCATCAATGGCGTAGTTGGGATCGCGGTGACGGTACCTCCGTTGACCAAATTGCCGAAGTGGTAGAGCAAATTAAAAATAACCCTGATTCACGTCGTCTTATCGTTAGCGGCTGGAACCCGGCGGTATTGCCTGATACTAGCTATTCACCAAAAGAAAATGCGGCAATGGGAAAGCAGGCGTTACCTCCCTGCCATACGCTTTTTCAGTTTTACGTTTTAGACGGCAAGCTGAGCTGCCAGCTTTACCAACGTAGCGGTGATATCTTTCTTGGCGTTCCGTTTAACATTGCGAGCTACGCACTGCTTACCATGATGATTGCGCAAGTGTGTGACTTAGAGCCGGGTGATTTTATCCATACGCTAGGTGATGCACACTTGTATTCAAATCACCTTGAGCAGGTAGAACTTCAGCTTAGTCGCGAACCTTTTGCTCGTCCAACGATGGAAATTAACCCAGATATTAAAGATATCTTTGGTTTTTCCTACGACGACTTCACGCTAAAGAATTATCAGTCACACCCGCATATTAAAGCCCCTGTCGCTATTTAAGGAGTTACCATGAGTACTCCAATATTGATTTGCGATGACTCGGGCTTCGCAAGGCGACAAATGGCGCGCAGTTTACCCGATGGGTGGGATGTAGATGTCTCGTTTGCCGAAAATGGTGAACAAGCCCTAGCTCTTATCAAAGAAGGTAAGGGCGACGTGGTCTTTCTCGATTTAAACATGCCGGTAATGGATGGCTACCAAACTATGGAAGCCATTCGTCAACAGGACTTGCCGTGCTTAGTGGTGGTAGTGTCTGGTGATGTTCAGGCGCAAGCGCGGGAAAAAATGCTTGCCCTTGGTGCTTTAGATTTCATTCGAAAGCCAATTGATAATGAAAAGCTCAGTCATATCTTATCTTCCTACGGTATTTACAGTGGTGAGAGCCATTCATCAGGGGCTAGTTTACAAAAGGCGCAGGGGCAAAGTGAGCCAAGTGCGCCTAAAGCCAAGGGCCCAACGAGCAACGAAGAGCAGTTAGATGCATGCCGTGAAATGGTCAATATCGCCATGGGGCGCGCGGGAGAAAATCTAGCCCAGCTGCTAGGTGAGTTTATTGACTTACCCATACCCAATGTCAACTTAATTGAAAGCAACGAACTGTCTATGGCGATTGCCGAAATTAATCGTAATGACAGCGTTTCTGCGGTTTCAAAAGGGTTTATTAGCGAAGGTATAAGTGGTGAAGCCCTAGTTATTTTCAACGATACAAATACGCAAAACATTGTTGAGCTGTTGAAATACCCATCGTCTGCCTCATCAGATAAACTTGCCCTAGAAGCCCTTATGGACGTATCGAATATTCTAATCGGTGCTTGTTTAAATGGCTTGTCAGAGCAGCTCAATGTTGCTTTTAGTCATACGCATCCTATCTTACTTGGGCAGCACCAAGGCTTATCAACGCTTTTAAGTGATAACGTACAGCGCTGGGGGAAATTGATGGCCATTGAGATTGGCTATGCGATAAAGTCGAAAGATATTTCCTTCGACCTTCTATTGTTGTTCCCCGGTGATGCTATGAGTCACATTTATGCGCGGCTGTTCGATGATGGCTTTATAAAACAAGACAAGGAAGGTCTATGAATGCTTCAACTGGTACACTCGCTGCAGAAACCCTCGTTAGTTCATCTCACGTACCTGCAGAATTACTCCATTCAATTGAAGTAGGCATTGCGGTAATTGATCGCAACTTCAACGTTCAGGTCTGGAATAAATTTCTTGAGAACCATAGCGCTAAAAAAGCAAACGCTATTATTGGAACTAGCTTGTTTTCTCACTTTCCAGAAATAGAAGAGAAGTGGCTCAGGACCAAAATTGACCCTGTATTTAATTTAAAAAGCCCGGTGTTTATCATTTGGGAGCAGCGTCCTTACTTATTAAAATTCGATTGTAATCGTCCAGTCACTTGCGCCGCAGAGTTTATGTACCAAAACGTGACCATGTTCCCTATCGTAGATAAAAGCGGGCGAGTAGAGCGGTTTTGTATGCTGGTTTACGATGTTACCGAACAGGCCCTAGGTAAGCTAGGAATGGAGCATCTTAACGAAGAGTTGAAAACGGCAAGCCGGGTCGATGGGCTTACAGGGCTATTTAACCGCCGCTATTGGCAAGAACGCTTTGATGAAATGCACAAGTTATGCGTTCGCCGAGAAAAGCCCAGCACCGCACTTATGCTAGATATCGATCATTTTAAGCGGGTTAATGATACCTACGGCCACCAAGCTGGTGACAAAGTTATAAAAATGCTTGCTGCCTTGATTAAACGTTGTGTGCGGGAAACCGACCTTGCTGGGCGTTATGGCGGTGAGGAGTTTGCTATTATCCTAAACGATTCAACAGTAGACGATGCAAAAGCGGTAGCCGAGCGTATTCGTCAATTTGCACAGCGTTTAGTGGTTGAGCATGAGGGCGAATCAATAAACTTCACTGTAAGCCTTGGTCTCGCACAGTTCTCTCCCGACTTTAAAGAACCAATGGCATGGCTTGAATGTGCTGACCAAGCGCTTTATCAGGCAAAAGAAAACGGTCGAAACCAGTACTGTATCTACACTTAAAAAAGACTTGTTAAGAAAGCGCTAGCCGCAAGGTATTTTTGAGTTCTTGGTATGTAACAGGCTTCACGAGGTGATATCGAATTCCAGCCCGTAGTGAAGCCTCTTTATCGTTCCTGTGAGCGTTGGCGGTAATTGCGATAATGGGCAGGTCAGGGTGGCCCTCTTTTATAATATTAGCCACTTCTAAGCCATTAATATCAGGCAAGTTAATATCAAGTAATATACAGTCAAAGGCTGTCTCGTTAACCCTACTTATTGCGTCGTCGCCCGTGTAGCATACGGTGACATCGTGTCCCATACTTTGTAGCATGTATTCCACCATTTCTGCATTTATTGGCTCATCCTCTACCACTAGAATGTTTGCTTTGGTCAACGCTTTAATGGCTTTTGTACTATTCCCTGAAAGCTGATGTATGGCGTCTACAAACCGGTTTCTGTCGATGGGCTTAACAAAGCTCTGAAATATAGGTAGTTCACTTTTGGCGATAATATTGGCGATATCCGGCGTTGCAGACAACACGATAACCGGCGGCACGCGCTCCCCGTAAATGGCTTTTAGTGTTTTAACCAATTCAAGACCATTCATTCCAGGCATATAGAGATCTGCGATGATACCCGAGAATTGGAGCAACTCATCGTGAAGGTTTAAAAGGTTGGCACCAGAGGAGAATGTGCGAACGCTAAAGCCTTCTTTTGTGACAATAGACTGTAGGTGTAGCCTTGATATTTCTAAATCATCGACGATAGCAAACTTGGCACTAGAAGGCGTCGATGTTATTGACGGCGAGTCTTCTAGGGGCGTAATTGGCAGTGATATATTGAACTCGGACCCGACGCCTACTGTACTATTTACCTGTAACGTACCGCCAAGTTTATCAATACTGCGTTTGGCAACCGATAGCCCAATTCCCGCCCCTGGGTAGCGCTGACTTTGCGAGTGCTCCCCTCTATAAAAGCGCTCGAACATGCGTTTTTGGGTTTGTTCATCAATACCAATACCCGTGTCGTTAATAATGATTACTAGAAAGACTTTTTTGTTTTTAACCAGCGTTGTAACGGTCACGTCAATTAATCCCGTTGAAGTAAATTTCACGGCATTATCGAGAATATTCGTTATGACTTTGGAAAGGGTCATAGCGTCGGTTTCTGCATAACTTGGCACGCTATGACTGCAATGCATGTTAAGTTCGAGTTTTTTATCTTTCACTCTTACCGAAAAAGGCGAGATGCATTCGTCTAACAAACTTATCAAGTCTACCTTTGAAAGCTGTAGGTCATCCTCTACATGATTATTGAGTATATCCGTAAGGTTGCTGGTTAGATTAAGCAGTCTATAGCTTGATTGCTCAGCTTGTTGGATTAACCGGATACGCTGGTCTTCCAAATTGGGAATGAGCTCTAAGGCGCTTATTATGGCGCTAATCGGCGCTCGAAACTCATGGCTGATAAGCTTTAAAAATTCTTTGTTCTGTAAGTCTTGACCATAATCAGCTACAGCAAGCCGTACATTCGACTTGTGGAGCTTTCGCAGAGATTTCTTGGGTGAGCTTTTACTAACAAGCCAGGCACCAAAATACCAAAGAACCATAACAACCGTGCCAAATAAAGTAGTTAGCAACATCTTTTCACGCAGGCCTTGAACTCGGAGTAACACCGCGTTTTCTTCTGCTTGTAGGGTGCCAAGAAGAGGAAGAAGGCTAAAGCCATCACCGATGTAGGACTTCATTTCAGTAGGGGGAAGCGCCATAAGCGTGTAAAGCAATATTCGTGTTGTTTTGGCGCTTTCTTCGGCTGTGGCTCTATTTAAGCCTTTATATGCCTTTGTAAACTCTTCTTTAGAAACAGAGGCTAGATTGTCGCTTACCCTCCACCTGTCTTCTACATATCGATTTAACCCTTGGTACGTTACCTGTAACTGATGGGCTAAAGCGGTATGAGTGCCATTATTGCTTTGAGTTTGGCTGTTGAATTGGTGTATTCGATATTCAGCGGTAATTATACTGTTTTCTAAATCACTCTTTTGCTTAAGGCTAGTAATGAAAGACTGCTGTTTGGTGTTTAACACAAGCAATATTGAGATAATAATGGCAGCGAAAAACATAGCCGTGGCGTTTACTTTTGAAAAGGTAAAAGCGGTGGATACCAATGATGACTTGCGTTGCGGTGGATCAGCCTTGTTTGCGCTCAAATTTCTTCCTTGCAAGAGTTTGCATTAACTACCTTCTTTAAATGTAGGCAACTAATGCAAACTTGCAAGGTCACTAAATGTAGACTGCAACAGAGTGTAAAAATTTATGGCGCTTCGACGCGCTTTATGTGATCTCTTATGGAATATAAAAAGCAAAGGCTAGGGACCACCATGACAGCGGTCAAAATGAAAAATAAACTCCAATTTCCATTAAGACTATCGACAACTAAACCACTGCTAGAAGCAACCAATGTTCGTCCTGCAACACTTAGTGAGGCCATAAGCGCATATTGTGTTGCGCTAAAAGCGCGGTTACATAAAAGCGATATAAAGGCGACCATAGCAACAGTGCTCCATGCCCCAGTAAAACCATCGACAATTACAGTGATGGCCAACAGTGAAGTTGAAGGTCCAGTCTGTGCGATAAGAGCAAAAAGAAGGTTTGAAGCCGCCATGGCGACACCAGCAATCATTAGCCCTCGGTAAATGCCATAGCGGATGTTTACTAACCCGCCAAGTAGAGAGAATATAATGGTCACCCACCAGTTAAGTAACTTTGAGTAAGTGGCGATATCGCTATTTGAAAAACCAACTTCTTTATAGAAGACTATGCTCATACGACCTAAAAACGCTTCACCAATTTTAAAAAGAAAAATAAACAGTAAGAATGAAGCGGCCAGCTTGATGCCATTGCGGTTAAAGAACTCGGAAAATGGTGTTATGAGCGTTGTTCTTACCCAGTTAATCACTGCAGAGTTGTTTGCGTTTACATCCGTTACTTGCTCAAGCAAAGCTTCCCTATTAACTGCGGGCTCATTAGCAAACCAGGTAGCTATTGCCAAAGAGGCCATGATAGCGCCAAGTAATAAGTAAATATCTGGCCAAGTCCAGGAAGTGAGGTCTGCTAAGAAAAAGGGGATAGCGCCAAGGCCACCGTAGCCCGTCCACCATCCAGCTGTTGCTACTGAGGAAGCAGCAGACATACCATCTTTATCTTCTTTTTCAATGCAATCAATACGAAAGCCATCAATAGCAATATCTTGGGTGGCAGAAGCAATGGCAATGAGTAAACCAATAAAGGCTACGTAGAATAGGTCTTGGTTTGCGGTAAGTTGGGACATCGCCAGACACAGTGAAGCAACAACGCTTTGCATCAAAAAGATCCAACCGCGTCGTTGTCCTAGCAACGGCGGCTTAAGCTTATCGACAAGGGGCGACCATAAAAAATTAAATGAGTAGGTGGCGAAGATGATACCGAAGAGGCCAATAGCCGAACGCGATAAACCTTCATCTTTTAGCCAAGCCGATAACACTGAACCAATCATGATCCAAGGAAAACCACTGGAAATGCCAAATAGAAAAATCGTTAGGTAGCGTTTGTCGTTGAACGTTTTTAATGCAGTAAGCAATACTTCGGCCTTCAGCGGTAACTCAAAAGTATATTGAGCCACGAACCACTGTGTTTAGCAATAAAACTGTGAAGGCGATATCAATAATAGAGGTAAGCAGGATAAGCTAATAGTATGAGGTGAGCCGCTGTAAAGCGAACCCTGTTCACGGGCGAATACCAACACAGTCTAAAGGGCAATGCCCCAAACCTTCCAGAAAGTTAACGCAGTTTGTTAACTCATCAACAAGGAACTGGTCTTTTGTTAGTTTATCTTCATTCCAGTAATGCACTTGATGAAGCAAATGCCAAAAAACACGCTCTTTTTGGGTATATGGCTGGGTTAATGTGCATTCAATTTGCCCCCATTCTTCCATACTATCCCAAAAGAATAGCTCGATCTCCTCGATAGGAAGCTCTCCCTGCCAAAATGCTCTCAAATAGAAACACAGCTGTTTCGCTTTGTTATCTACAAAATTCTGAACATTCACAAGTCACTCAACCGTCGTTGTTTGCTAAAAATAGTATAGCCCATTACATGATTACCTTTGACTTCAACACCCCATTATTCGTGTGAATATAGGTAGGTAACTGTTTTGGGTAATGATTTAGCCTAATCCTAAGATAGAGGAATTACCAGCCTAGATGTCTAGTCCAGCCTATGATGCTATTTGCAACTATATGAATATTTGGGGTTTTGTTGATTTCTTTTATACTAAAGGTTAAAGAATTATTTGGCAGGTGGACTTGTCTATAGTGCAACTTTAGTTCGTTTTTTGCGCGAACTTTTCTTTTCATTGCGGTGCTTGCTTCCCAGTCGTTAAAGTTTATTAAAGACAAGTCAAGAATGGGAAAGCTGGCTTTCGCGATAGTATCAATCACTAAGTTATTTGTTTTTTCTTGAGGCCAAAATGGCGATATAGCGACAAACGAATCTGGTTGTAAACCAGGCTGCATTTCGACTGCAGACAAGTAGGCCGTTGCAAGCATTCCTTGCGCAATCACCATGCGGTATCCCGTTCTATCTTGCAAATAATTATCTAAAGCACTGAGTTGCAGCGTTAGTGCCGTCGTCGTTGATTCAAAGTCAAGGTACTGAGTAAGTTGATCACTTCTAGGGTGGATTATTGATTCGCTTTCCATCGATGATGACGCGCTTTCTGCTTGAGCTTCATCGGTTTGTTCTTCAGTAGTTAGAGACGATGGTGAATTTGTCGACAAATTAAAAGGGCTGATAACTACGTTCCATCCTTTCTCTGCAAGCATACTCGCTAAGCTGTTACCTTGAGCAAGAGTAAGACTAGATGGAAAGGGCTCAGTGAGTACGACAGCAACACCCAAAGGAAGCGGAGTTTGTGCCTCGATGACATTAACAGGGGCTTTCTCTTCGCCAACCATTAACGCGTCCACTTCTCCGGGCAAATAGGCATTACTTACATCTGTGAAAAAATCACAATGTGCTGTTACAGGCAGCAGCGAGACGATAACTGCAAATGTTATAAGAAGAGCGTGCCTTTTCATAAAAAACGGTTTGCCTTTACCAATTTTTGATTTGCGCGGTTAGGGCAGCATCAAATCAATTCATACACCAAGCATTCTACGAAGGTTATCGGCAGTGCCTTATAAAACTAAAATGAAGTCTATAGACAATACCAGTACGCATAGATAATTACCCACTCAGCGAGATTTGCAATGTTCTTAATTGCGGCGTGTTACCGAAGGTATTATTACTCAATACTTTCAGAAAGGGCTTTGGGTTGGTACTGGCTAAAAGGGATAGGGATATGAAAATGCTGCCAATGCCCAAATGTGGGATGGGAAAAGCTTAAGCTTTCTGCATGTAGCTGTAAGCGAGAGGCCATAGATAACGCTTCTTCATGGGCATAAAGTCTGTCACCTAAAATTGGATGGCCTAAAGCAAGCATATGCACGCGCAATTGGTGAGAGCGACCTGTGATGGGGTAAAGGGCAACTAAAGAGTAGGGCAAACCTTTTTCATCATGGGAACGCTCGACAACGTCAAAATGCGTTACTGCTTTCTTACCGCGCTCGAAGTCTACCATTTGCTTCGGTCTGTTCGGCCAATCGCAAATGAGGGGTAAATTAACCTCTCCACTGTCTTGTGCTACATGACCGTGCACTCGGGCAAAATAGCGCTTTTTAGTTTGTCGAAGCTCAAATTGTTTTGATATATGGCGATGACTACCTTTATTCAGTGCCAGCACTAAGATACCCGATGTCGCCATATCTAGCCGATGAACTACCGTGGCAGTAGGATATACACAATTAACACGGCTAATAAGCGAGTCTCGGTGCTCTAAGGCCTTACCCGGCACGCTTAATAGCCCGCTAGGCTTGTGCGCTACCAGCATATCCTCATCTTGATAAAGGATATCAAGATAAGGCGTCATAGGCGGGTTATAAACAAAACTCGGGTTTGGCATTATGTACTCGTTACTTCAACGTTGTTCTTTCAGTGCTTAACATTTCGCATTTACGGGTTGTTCACCACAATACGTATTGCGTCTAGCTGAACATCAGCTTCCTGAATGACCTTATCGAGCGCATTCATTTGCGTTTCAATAAATTCAATTTCGCTATCGCGCACAGCGGGATTGCGCTTTTGAAGATCCCGCAAGCGCTGTATTTCGTCATTCAAAGTACTGTGCATATCGTTAAGGGCATCATGCTGCTTTTGGTTAGCCTCGTGATGGGCAAGCTTACGCGCTTTCTCAATAGCAAGTTCAAGGGGCTGCTGCAGTGCTTTTAGAAGTTGAGAAGAAATCTTGCGACCAATTTTAC
This sequence comes from Alteromonas sp. HB246098, assembly GCF_054890645.1. Lineage (NCBI taxonomy): Bacteria > Pseudomonadati > Pseudomonadota > Gammaproteobacteria > Alteromonadales > Alteromonadaceae > Alteromonas > Alteromonas sp. HB246098. Next base: position 56,361 of record NZ_JBTZUG010000007.1, read on the forward strand.
GCTTAACATCAAAACTTAAGTCAGAAGGATTGCCCTGCGCATCTAAACATACCCGCACTGGCGTTTGTGGCAAGAAACGGCTTAACTGAAGTGCTTTCGGTGCTTGTGCGTGCAGCACGAAAAGGGTTTCTATCCAGTAGGCTCCCTTCGGCAGAGAAGGCTCAGCAATAAAGCCCATGCTGCTTTTTCCGTGAACGTCTGTAAGTACTACGTCCATGGCAGTATGCACAAGTGGATGATCCCAACTTAGAAACTGTACGTTTTCAAGCGTGGTAGCAACACGGCGTTTGTAAGTCACCGTCATGCCCTCTGGGTCAAGCCCTGGAAGCTGACTCACCATCGATTCGGTTGGCATAAGGATAAAGCAATCGTTGCCTTTCTCGTCTTGCTGGACGCCGATAGCGTCAAATACACGGCCCATAAAGCGAGATAAATCTTGTTCGCTATCAAGGGTGATAATATCTTCAAGCAGTTGCTCTACACGGCCTTCGCCAGAAGCATTAAGCTCTAGAAGACGATCGCGACCGGCTTCTAGTTGCGCCACGAGCTGGCTATTAAGCGTAACACTCATGTTCACTAGCTCATCACGGGCGCTCATATCGTCAGGGTGTAAGCAGGCACCAATAAGCAATGGCTTCACGTCGTCAAACACGCCAGAGCCGGTCGGACAGGTCTTCTCAAAGGCATTCAGCCCTTCGTGATACCAGTCTAGCAATACGTGCTGCGCGGTTTTCGCTAAATACGGTACGTGGATTTGTACAGTTTGAGTTTGGCCAATACGGTCAAGACGACCAATACGTTGTTCAAGCAGATCTGGCGTAATAGGCAAATCGAACAGCACCAAATGGTGAGCGAACTGGAAGTTACGACCTTCGCTGCCTATTTCACTACACAGTAGAATTTGTGCGCCGTCTTCTTCGTCAGCAAAGTAATGGGCCGCCTTATCGCGCTCTACGATGCTCATGCCTTCGTGGAATACGCTATGGCGAATACCGGTTTGCGTGCGAATGACTTCGCCTAACTCTTGTGCCGTACGAGCGCTGGCGCAAATAAGCAGAATTTTTTCTGGCTTAACGCTTTGCATAAAATCTAGAAGCCATTCAACGCGAGGGTCGTGCTTAGTCCAGCTATTAACAACACTTGCCATACGCTCAGGGTAGAGTGAATAGGTTAGGTCGCCGCCGCTCACTGCCTCTGAATAAACCTCCGGCAACGCCAATTCATATGCGCTTAGTTTACGCTCTGGAAACCCTTCGATATTGGCGCGGCGATTTCTAAATAGCATGCGACCTGTACCGTGACAGTCAATAAGTTGATGCAGCAACGCATGGCGATTGTCCGGCGAGCTTAAATCACCCGCATGTTCCATTACGTCAGGCGCAAACTCAGCAAGTTTGCTACGTTGCTTGTCGTTAGGCTCGGCGTCTGAAAGTAATGGCGCGACCGCATCGGCGAGCTGACTGTATTTCGATTCTTCATCTAAGAAAGCGTCGTAACTATGGAAGCGAGCCGGGTCGAGTAGGCGTAAGCGTGCAAAGTGGCTTTCGTGACCAAGTTGATCAGGCGTTGCGGTAAGTAGCAATACGCCAGGCGTTTGGTTGGCTAGTGCTTCAACACACAGGTATTCGGCAGAAGGAGCCTCACTTGACCACGCAAGGTGGTGGGCTTCATCGACAACCATCAAATCCCAACCTGCGGCTTGAATTTGCTGCTGGCGTTTTTCGCTCTTACTTAGAAAGTCGATACTGCAAAGTACCAGCTGATCGCTTTCAAATGGGTTTACTGCGCCTGTGTCAGCTGTATCGTCATCTTCTAGACCTTCGCTCTTCTCAATTGCTTCGCAACGACTCTCATCGTAAATGGCAAAAGGAAGATTTACGCGGCGCAGCATCTCAACTAGCCATTGGTGCATGAGCGAGTCTGGAACCAAGATAAGCACGCGCTCGGCACGACCAGTTTTAAGCTGCTGGTGAATAATTAGCGCTGCTTCAATAGTTTTACCAAGCCCTACTTCATCAGCAAGCAATACGCGAGGCGCGTGTCTTCCACCTACCTCTGACGCTATGTGTAGCTGGTGCGGGATAAGCGATATACGGGCACCGGCAAGGCCGATAGTACTTGAACGCAAATATTCGTATTGATGATCTAGGGCGCGTTCACGTAAGTCGAACCATTTCGGATTGTCTAGTTGCTGACTAAACAGGCGCTTTTCAGGTTGGTTTAAGCGAATGTGGCTGTCTAGCATGGTTTCAGGTAAGCGCACTTGGGCTTTGGTATCTTCCCTGAGCCCGTGATAAATAAATAAACCTTGGCTCTCTTCTTTTTCAGTAATGGTCATTTCCCAGCCATCTTGGCTTTTGACCGTTTCGCCAATTTCGAATATTAGTCGCGTAAGCGGCGCGTCTTGCTTTGTGTATTTTCGCGCTTCGCCTGTTGCCGGATACAACACTTCAACTGAACGGAAATCGTTACCGATAACTACGCCCAGCCCCAGCTCTATTTCGGTGTTGCTTAACCAACGCTGACCAACTAAAAATTGACTATCTGAACTCATAAATCACCAACCTGTTTTTCGGGGGCGGTATTGTACGCATTGCGTTGTGATAAGTCATTAATACTAGCTTATTTGATTTACGGTTGCAGGTAAGGGATTGATTGAGTACCTACGCTTCTGCGTCAACAAGACGATTAGCACTAGTAAGCCTTCATTACTTCATAAATAGAATGCTGGTAGCAAAAGAATAAGAACGTTAACGTGCCCATCAGGCTTGCTTTGTCACAGGGTTGGCGTAAAACTGTCGTATCACTGACCATGGATATTTCTTACTGTTAACCGCGTTACGTTTTTAACGTATGTGAAGCGCAGCTAACAGGAGGAAGCGCGAGATGGATATGAAAGTAGACAGTCAAAAGCTTATACAACTTCGCAATGCTAAGGCATGGAGTCAGCAGCATCTGGCAGATGTGTCTGGGTTGAGTTTGCGTACTATTCAGCGAATTGAGAAAACACAATCTGCATCACACGATTCAATAGGCGCACTTGCTTCGGTTTTCGAAACGACGCCCGATGCGCTTTTAATGGGGGAATCCTACGCCACCCCAAGTCATGCTCAAAGGCAGCCAGCCACGCAAATTTCTACTGCGGGTGACAGTGCGGTAGCTCAGCATGGCGTTACTCAGCAGGATGACCGCCCAACGTCGTTGAATCCCCAACATGTTCTTTGGATCACGCTAGCGCTCGCCATCAGTTTGTTTTTTGCTATTTATTATGCTCAAACGGTCAATGCGAACAATGGTAGCAACCAAGTAATTGAAGCGGGCAAGCCAGTGAATGTTAGTAGCGAAGTCCTTGAAGATGCAAAAAGCTGGTTGGAACTTATCGACAGCGGCGAATATGAACAAAGCTGGAAAGAGAGTGGGGCTATTTTTAGAAGCGGTATTTCAATAGCTAAATGGGCAGAGGCAATGCAGCTAGTCAGGGAGCCATTGGGTGTAGCGAAATCGAGGGAAATTGCGTTAGCGCAAGCGCCAACTTCACTGCCAGGATTGCCTAAAGGAAACTACCTGATTTTGTCGTTTACCACTGACTTTGATTCAAAAACAACAATGAAAGTAGAGACCCTTTCTATGGTGGAAGTTGATGGCGAATATAAAGCAATAGGCTACTTCATCAAGTAGCCTACTCAGGTAACTGGTACAAAGTTTCAATCCCTTGAATGGCTTTTATAGCATCATCGCTCGTTGCATTGTTGATGGCTTTGATAAGTTCAGGTGCATTGTAGGGCTCTAACAAGGTTAAGAACGTCGCTGTGCCAGGCGGCATGCCACTATGCACCGCTTTTTGCAGTCGTTTCCATACGGTGAACAGCGACTCCTCACCTAACGTCTTTTGCTGCACCACGCTATCGACGGCGCGGTGTATTATCATTCCGCACGAGTAATAGAGGTTGAAGCGTCCGTTCTTGTAAGCGTTGGCAAGTGTGCTTTGCGTTAAACCTTGCGTGCAGCTTTCGTACGCGTGGGTTATACGCCTTTCCACATAGCTATTGGCATCTTCATAAAGGTAGTTCATGGCTAGTGCCGCAAAGTAGTCGGCGCTACCTTCATGTAACCATGATTGTTCGTCATTCGCTGAAACACCAGCGGTATTACCTGGCTGATATAAATGTGCTGCTTCATGGGCAAAGAACCATAATGTCTTATTGGCAAAGTCGCTATTCTCAGCGCGTTTGTCCAAATCACTTCTGTTCCAGTGCATAAAGATTTGATTTGGCAGAGTACCGCCTTGTGAGGAATGACCGTCAACCATGGCGTAAGAAGCAAATAGCATAGGTTTCTCGGTGGCAAGTGGGTTAAGAGAGTGTGAGAAATAAGCCATGATATTGGGCATGTCGTACTCAAGCTTCGCTTGTATGCTCTCAGGTAGAGCTGGGTCAATAAGTGCAACAGCGCTGTCTGTGATAATAGGTTGCTGCTTACCTACATAAACCTGTCTGCCATTATTTTTATCTACCCATGAGGCGCTGCCACTAACTACTTTTCCGTTTAAAACGATGTGTTCGCCACTTGGCACTTTAAGGGTGATAGGCCATTCATTATGTTCATCTTCACAAGTATTAGCACAAGCAAACAGACGACCAGAATGAAAAGTATTGCCACCGTTCGAAAAGGGCGAAAACGGCGCATAGTCTTTGCCCAAGTGTTTGTAAGTGGGGGTGAGTACAAAAGAAACCTTAGAAATAGGCTTTCCCGTTTTAGATCGCACAATTTCTTGTTGTGAAGTGGTGTCGTAGGCAATCTCAATGTCACTACTTTTTGGTAGCCAGCGAGTGGTTCTAGAAGCGTCAGGATTTCGGACAAATACTAGCTGTTGTGAAGGCTTATCAAGGGTATAACCTAGCTCCCAGGTAGCACCGCTCTCTGCCTGAGTTTTTTCAATTACGGTGTCGACCTGACTAGCGAGACTTACGCCATTCGTAAAGTTAGTGATTACCAACACTAAAAGGATAAGAAAGGGATGAGCTATAGTTCGTAAGGAGGGCATCAAAACTAAAAGGTCCTTTTTAAGTGTAGTGATAATGGCTTTCTTTAGCGTATTACAAATGTAGCCAATATCAGTATTTGCGTGTATTTCCCGCAAACGGCGTTAAAATAATGTTAATGAGGATTGGCTAATTTAATGTTAGTTTATTTAGTGATAGTAACGCACTTTTTGTTTTTTTCTGCTATTTAAACTTACATCTAATGAATACTGGAAACTATATAATGCCAAATTTAGCGGGTGATGTTGTTTACCTTCTTACCCGTACGTCGATACCTAAAAAGGCGATAGGGTTGTACTTGCTATGTTCGGTTTTTCTACTTGGCACCAATTTTACCTATGCACGCCCTATTGCGCTTGCAACATCAGAGGTAAGCCCCTTTAGCGACAGCCAAGACGTGTCGAAAGGGTACGTGAATGAGATAGTGGTAAAGGCTTTTGAAGAGCTCGGCGAGCCGCTTAATGTAGAGCGTTACCCTCATGCCCGAGCTTTAATGTTGGCGAAAACGGGCGCCTTAGACGGTGTATTTCCTGTTCATGACTACGAACGTGTTAATGATGCATTTCTTCTATCTGATGCTATCCCAGCGGGATCGAGTGGATTTTTAATTAGGACGAAAGACTTTAAGGGTAGCAGTGAAATACCTAATCTAATTGAATGGCTCAAACGACAAAACTTGCGAGGAATTGGGTACCTCAGAGGCACAGTAGCGCCGAAATTTCTATCAAATGAAGCGTTTTTCAATATGTACCCAGGAAAGTCTACGGTTAATCTATTAGATTTACTTGGAAGAGAGAGAATTGATGTTTTATTTATTGATAAGTATAGCGCCAAGGAAGCATTAGTTAACGAGCGACCTAGCCTCATAGGTGAGTTTATATTTATCCCTGGGGAGGAAGTGCAAAGCTCCTTTCATCTAGCGCTTTCAAAACAAAACCCTAAGTCTTCCAAGCTTATTGAGAAGTTCAACCTAGCGTTACAGAAACAAAAACAGAATGGGCTTTTGGCGCGCACACTCGAAAAGTATGGTGTATATAACACTTCACAAAACGAAGATGCATTAATTGTTGGCGCACCCGATATCAATGCTGTATTTCATGCCAAAGCATACCTAGATAAATACGGCTCCCCTCTATCACAGTCAAATATCCAATGGCGAATATTGGATGAAACCGTTTTACGCCGCCGATTGCTCGGTAATTTTTCAGTTAATGAAAATAGCTTTGATTTGGTACTAATTGGTAATTACGGGCTTCCTATTTGGGCGAAGCGAGATATTCTCGTTCCTTTTAACACGCATCCTGACGATTATGATATTAATGACGTCATTCCTGCTGCTCTTCATGCAAACACCGTCGACGGAAAACTTTACGGGTTACCGTTTGTCGCTGAAACAACACTGACTTTCTACCGAAAGGACCTGCTTGATAAGTTTAATTTAAGCCTTCCCTCAGTGCTTACATATACCGACGTTAAGGCACTAGCTCAACAAGTACATATGCCCGAAAAAGAAATTTACGGCGTAGGGCTTAGAACGCGCGTGGGGTGGGGACAGAATATGGCATTAGTGAGTACCATGGCCAATACCTATGGGGCATCGTGGTTAGATGAAAAAATGCGACCTACCCTAGACAGCGCAGCGTGGCTTAATGCCGTGAATATGTATGCTGACCTTGCAAAGAACGTTGGCCCCCCAAGAAATGAAGATATGGGGTGGCAAGAGAACCAAAAACTCTTTGCTCAAGGCAAATTAGCGTTTTTCATTGATGCCTCTTCTTTAGGCGGCGCGCTATTTGATAAAAACTTCTCTAAGGTTACTCAATTCACTGGCGTTACTTATGCGCCACTCGGAAAGCAACAGAAAGGAGCGCAGTGGTTTTGGTCATGGAATTTTGCCATTCCAAAACAATCGCGCTATGTGAAGGAGTCCCAGCAACTTGCGCATTTTTTAACATCAAAAACCTTTATTGATGACCTCAAGAAAGTTAGCGGTGAGTACGCGGCCCCTTCAGGTACTAGGCACTCTACGTATTCGAATGCCTATCAGCAAGCTGTGCCTTATGCAGCTTTTGAACACCAAGCGTTGAAGTTACTTTCAAGCGATGACTTGAGTAATTCTATGATAGGCAGTCAGTTTATCCCTATCCCAGAGTTTACTGCTATTGGCTACGCAGTAGGGGCACAAATTAATGACGTGGTTACCGGTAAAAAAAGTGTGAAGGCGGCATTAGAAAGCGCCCAAAACCAAACAGAGATAATTTTAGAGCGCGCTGGGTACTTCACGAACAAAGAGAACTAGCTTGTTTAGCATTGCGTATGTGAAAAAAGACCAAGACGATCGCGCTTTACATTTGTTCTAAATGAAAATAAAAAAAGAAAAAACAGTGCTAAATCTTAAAAACTGGATTATGGTGGAATTAAGGGTTCGCTAATTCAACTGACGAACCTTTGAGGCAGAAAGTGTAGTACTGCTTCTCAGTCGACGCGAGTAGGGGAAGAAGTCCTGTTTCGAGCGGCATTCTCCTACAACCGTAACTGTAGCTTGTTAGTGCGCGGGTTCATAAACGAACTATACGCCTAACCTGGCTTTATTTACCGGAGTGAAGGATGCCAAAAAAAAATTCTACCGATACTAAGATTTACGTCCTCGATACCAATATTCTGCTGCACGAACCTCACGCTTTTCTCTCCTTTAAAGAACATGATGTTGTTATTCCAATGACCGTATTGGAAGAACTCGACTACATAAAAGACAGTAAGAAAGACGTGGCGCGCGATGCACGGGTATCCATTCGGGCGATGGAGGACTTACTCCACGACGCAACGCCAGAAGATATGCTTGCAGGTGTATCGATGGAAGGACTTGGCGCGGGGCAAACTGCGCCTACAGGTAGCCTATCTATCTTTGCTGATCTCAATATGGTCGAAGCCCAGCAAGTTTTTACCAGCAACGAGAACGACAACCGTATTATCAACGTTGCGCTGCACTTGCAAAAGACCTTTGCGCCGCAAAAAGTGGTGTTGGTAACCAAAGACTTAAACATGCGCCTTAAGGCAAAAGGGGCCGGCCTTGCTCATGTTGAGGACTATCGAACCGACCAGCTTATTACCGATATCAAATATTTATCTCGCGGGTTCCATACCTTTGAGGGAAATTTCTGGGACAGCGTAAAAAGTGTGGATAGCCGCAGTGAGGGCCGTGACACCATTCACACCATACCAAAATCCATGCTTCCAGAGGCGTATATCAACGAGTTTTTGCTTGATGAAACGAAACAATTCGCAGGCTTGGTAGAAGAGATTACTGACGATCACCTAGAGGTACTGGACTTAGGCTACGAACGCTTAATGGGTCGCCACGCCTGGGGTATTACACCTAAAAATATTGGCCAGGCCATGGCGCTTCACGCCTTGCTAGACCCGCATATTGATATGGTTATTCTCACAGGCCCTGCAGGCAGCGGCAAAACGTTACTTGCTCTAGCGGCTGCCCTTGAAATGGTGGTAGAACGCAACATGTATGACAAAATCATTGTTACGCGAAGTACGCCAGAAATTGCTGAGTCTATTGGCTTCTTACCGGGTACTGAAGAAGAAAAAATGCTGCCTTGGTTGGCGGCGATTACTGACTCACTTGAAGTGCTTCACAAGCATGATGAAAACACCAAAGGCTCTATGAATTACATCATGGAAAAGGCCAATATCCAGTATAAGTCGGTAAACTTTATGCGGGGGCGAAGCATCCAAAACGCGATTGTAATCTTGGATGAATCGCAAAATTTAACCGCGTCACAGCTTAAAACTATCATCACCCGTTGTGGTGAAGGAACTAAGCTAATAGTGGGCGGTAACTTGGCACAAATAGACAGTAACTACTTAAGTGCTGTGACTTCGGGCTTGACCTATCTAGTTGAGAAATTTAAAGACTTCTCGGGCAGTGCCACCATTAATCTAGATGGCGTTGTAAGAAGTCGACTAGCGAGCTTTGCAGAAGAAAACCTCTAGCGAGTTACTCTTCCCAAGTATTTTATTTAAAGCGCCTTAATCAAAAAGGCGCTTTTTATTTTTACATTCAGTGAAGATATTTTCCCAATACACCAAGGATGAATTTATTCCTTTTATTCGACAGTTTCCACTTGATAGCGCCCTGTCACAATGTGGCGTTCAGTATCTTCAGATACTTGTCCAAACGGAACGAGTGCGGGACCAGTTGGGTCATAGAGCACGTAGGTGTCGCCCTCGTGCTCTATAGTTCTGTCGTCGGCCATGGGCGTCAAGGCAATACCGAGCAAGGCATGATTTGGTAAAAATACCATGATCATTTTCGTGGACGGTAAAAATGCGCGCACCATCGACGACGCCAGTACCGCTTTACTATCGCAATCACCTAAATTTTGCATAATTACGCTGACAGGCGGCGCATAGCCAGAACCGTTGCTTGCAACTCTATCTTCCAAAGTGTCGTACGGGATACTTTGAAGCCAGCTAAGAATCAATGAGAAATAGGCTCTGGAATCTGACTCAGAAGCCACCTTTTCATAAAACGCTTGTGATGCTGCTATCAATGGTTTTACCGATTCGGCAACATATCGCACGTGATCCGGTTTTATCGCTTTTTGATTAAACAAAGTAGTGAAGCGAGTAAAGTAATGGTCTCGCAAGTACCTATCGTACTCTTGCTGTTGAATAGCTTTTAAATTATCGAGTATTTCTTCAACTTGCGCTTCGTCTGAGCCTGTAACCTGAATATCAATAGACTCTCGTTTGGGCGTTATCTTCACACGCGCAACTTTAGGGTCTATTTTTTTAGCTTCTTTGGTTAATGCAACAATGATGTATCGCTGTGCTATTTTCGGTTTGTAGTTAGCTTGTCGCGAGGGGGCCTCTTTCAGCGCACTGTTGGGTAGCTCAAAGGAAATCGATTGTCTCGCATTATCGTTATCTAACCAAACATAACTGAAGCTAACACCTGTATCAGTTTTTGTTTTCTTGTACTGAAGCTGTTCGCTGTGGGCAATAAACGAAAAGAGCATGGTGGAAAGCAGCAAAAGTACGCCCGCTGGCCTTAAGCCGCAAGGCAAATAAACACTCGATGTAGACAAATAGCTGCTAGGCGTTTTATTTGCCACTGGTATGCGCACCGTATTTCACTTATTCGTAGTGTATTGAGTATGCGCGCCTGTGTGTAAAAAACAAGTTTATGCCCAAACGAAATGAGCAGGCGGTATAAAGCGCGTATTAATTAAGGCGTTGTCTTTCGGATAAAAATAAGGCGACATTCGTCGCCTAATCATCAAACCAGTTTAACTCATCGTGAAGGCTTACCACACTACCTACAATGATTAATGTAGGGGGCTGCAGCTGCGCTTCTTCTTGCTTAGCAACAATATCTGCCAGGGTGCCTGTTAACACCTGCTGCTTTTCAGTAGTGGCCGACTGAACTAGTGCTATTGGCGTTGAGGCATCAAGCCCATGTTCAATCATTTTTTCACAAATGATAGGCAAACCTGTTAGCCCCATATAAAACACAGCGGTTTGGTTTTTTTGTGCAAGGGCAGGCCAGTTGAGCTCTATACTGCCGTTTTTTAAATGGCCTGTAGCAAACACCACAGATTGTGCGTGATCTCTATGGGTAAGCGGAATGCCTGCATAGCTTGATGCGCCGCTTGCTGCGGTAATGCCGGGAACTACCTGAAACTCAATACCATGCTGAATAAGGGTTTGAATTTCCTCTCCCCCACGACCGAATATGAAAGGGTCGCCGCCTTTTAAGCGCACCACGCGATTACCTTTTTTCGCTTCATCAACCATTAGCTGATTAATATCGTCCTGAGGCAGCGTGTGATTGCTTTTGGCCTTACCTACATAGATTTTTTCAGCATCGCGACGCACAAGCTCAAGAATTTGTGGTGAAACTAAGCGGTCGTAAACAACAACGTCAGCTTTTTGCATTAAGCGAAGAGCGCGAAAGGTAAGTAAGTCAGGATCGCCAGGACCTGCCCCTACCAAATACACTTGCCCTTCGACTTTTTTGTCTTCAGCGGCAGCTTGCAGCGCTAAGTCAAACGCTTCATCAGCTTTTTGGTCTTGGCCCTTTTCAACCATTTCTGCAATGTCGCCGTCAAGAACGTCCTCCCAAAAGTAACGTCTTGCAGTTACACCGTTAAGCGTCTGTTTTACTTTTTCGCGGAATTTTTCAGAAAACGCACCCAGTCGACTTAAGTTAGCAGGCAGTACAGTCTCTAACTTTTGACGTAAATAGCGAAGCAAAACAGGCGCTACACCACCACTACTCATAGCAATGATAATAGGGGAGCGGTCAACAATAGAAGGGGTAATAAACTGGCATAGTGGAGTGTTATCTACCACATTAACCAACACTTTGTTGGCGCGAGCTAAGTCGTGAATATGCTGGTTAACATTGCCCTTGTCGGTGGCAATAAACACCATGTCTTTATGGGTAAGGTCGCTATTTTCAAACTCACGTTCAATCAGCGTGACTTTCTCATTTAACGCTAGTTGCTTAACCGTGTCACAAACCCAAGGTGCAACTACTGTAATGGTTGCAGGCGTCTTCATAATAAGCTCTAGCTTACGGGCTGCCACTTCACCGGCCCCAACAATAAGGACATTGAGTTTTCTAGCGTCTAGGAATAGCGGAAAGTAATCCATAAAGGTTTTCTTAGCTTTAAATACAGAAAAAGAACTGACACTATTTTGCGCCAATTCTTTTTAATTAGAAAACAACGAAAACAGCCTTCATATTGCAATTAGTTATATAAAGGCTGAATGTTCTGCTATTTAGTTCTTACGCTTACGGTTTTCGCGGTCCCCGCGATTGCCTCGGTCTTCACGGTTGCCGCGAGGTGCTCTGTCACCACGGTTACCACGATCGCCACGACCTTTAGCAGGAGGCGTATCAGACCATTCGCGAATATTCAAACGCTGACCAGCAACACGGGTGCCCTGAAGAGTATCGCGGGTTTCCTTAGGCATGCCGTCAGGAAGGTCTACCGTGCTGAAGTTGTCATAAATTTCGATAGCGCCAATGTGCTTCGAGTTTATGTTTGCTTCGTTCGCAATAGCGCCAACGATGTTGCCAGGCTTCGCGCCGTGAACATGACCTACCTCAATACGGAAACGCTGCATGCCTTCTTCTGGCTTGCGGTTACCACGTGGTACTCTTGGCTTTCTTTCGCGACCATCGCGAGAGTTTCTATCACGGTTATCGCGCGGAGGCTTGCTATTAATGTCTGGTCGATCTGACTCTTTAAGAATTAACGGCTCGTCGCCTTGCGCAATTTTAAGTAGCGCAGCCATGATGGTTTCAGGCGATGCTTCGTTTTCTTCTTTAATCATCTCAACAATAGGCATTAATGATTCAATGCTATCGTCTTGAGTAGCTTCGGCAACCGACTGTTTAAAACGGCTTAAGCGTGTCTCATTGATTTCGCTGATTGAAGGAATAGGCATCGCTTCAATAGGCTGCTTAGTGGTTTTCTCGATAGAGTACAACAAGCGTTTTTCGCGGTGAGAAATAAATAGGATTGCATCACCTTGACGACCAGCACGACCGGTACGACCAATACGGTGTACGTAAGACTCACTGTCATACGGGATATCGTAGTTGATAACGTGACTTACACGCTCAACGTCAAGACCACGGGCAACTACGTCAGTAGCTACAAGAATGTCGATTTTACCCTGCTTTAGCTTTTCAACAGTGCGCTCACGGGCTGCCTGAGGAATATCACCGTTTAGTGGCTCTACATCGTAACCACGCGCAGACAGCTTATCTGCTAATTCAACAGTAGCGGTTTTCGTGCGTACGAAAATGATCATACCGTCGAACACTTCCACTTCCATGATGCGGGTTAGCGCTTCAAGTTTGTGGTGCGGTGCGATTTGGCAGTAACGCTGACGAATCGTACTTGCTGTGCTTACCTTTGAGGCAATTTTAACGTGCTTAGGGTCTTTTAAGTAACGCTGAGTAATTTTCTTAATTGGACCAGGCATAGTTGCCGAGAACAGCGCCGTTTGGCGTTCTTCTGGTGCGTGGCTAAGAATAAGTTCAACGTCATCAATAAAGCCCATACGAAGCATTTCGTCAGCTTCGTCTAGCACCAAGAACTTAAGTTCGCTTAAGTCTAGTGTCTTGCGCTTTATATGGTCGATGATACGGCCTGGTGTACCGACAACCACTTGAACGCCGCGCTTAAGCTGGCGAATTTGATTGTCGTACGACTGACCGCCGTATACTGGAAGTACTTTAATTTTTTGACTAAAGCTCGCATAAACCTGAAACGCCTCTGCAACCTGAATAGCTAGTTCACGGGTTGGGGCCAATACCAGTAATTGCGGCTTACGTTGCTCAGGATCGATATTTGCCAACATAGGCAGGGCAAACGCAGCGGTTTTTCCTGTCCCTGTCTGTGCCTGACCGAGTAAATCGTGTCCTTCAAGAATAAGAGGAATACTCTCAGCCTGAATAGGAGACGGTTTCTCGTAGCCAACTTTTTCAAGGGCTTGTAAGATTGGTTCTGGTAAATTGAGGTCTTTAAATGTCATGTCGACAGTTGTTGTCATTAAGGGTCCTGGTGCATTAAGTAAGGAGGGTGCGGCATACGACTAAACCGTACTTTTTCGGTTTATTATCGCAAGACGCTATACAGCGTTGAACTGGCCTGTCCGGCGAGTTAATGAAGCGTATTCTTAGCGTATTTCGCGATATGCTTGCCAGCAGTGTTGCAAAAAACAGTATTATATTCGAATAATGGACAGGTTGCCACGAAATTGCACAAATTCGATGAAATAATAAGCAGTTTAGTCAGTGCTTTTGACATAGAGCTGGAATGTGACGACAAAAATCTGAGGAAGGGCAAGGAATTACAATGACAAAGCATAGAACTAATAAATTAATTAAACGCACCACGTTAGCAGTTATGTTAACCAGTGCACTTTTGTCAGGGTGTAGCGAGAAGTCGATGGAAAGCCATTTGGCTGATGCGAGAAACTATGCCTCTCAACAGCAGCTTGATGCCGCCATCGTTGAATACAAAAACGCTATTCAAAAGGGGCCTAATGCGGCAGAACCTCGCTTTGAGCTTGGAAAACTGTACCTACAACAAAATAATTATGCGGCAGCAGAAAAAGAACTTAACAAGGCAATGGACTTAGGCCACCCCGTAAGCCAAGTTATTCCATTGTTATCAGTTGCCTACCAGCAGTCAGGAGCAGAAAATGCCCTTGCTGAAGTAGATTATCGCGCAGAAGGAATGACCGCGGTTGAATCCGCAGAAGTGGGCTTTTATAAGCTTCAAGCACTTATGCAGCTTGGTAAAAACGAAGAGGCGCAAGCGCTTCTAGCCGAGCTTTCTACCCTAGATACCAGTTCGGTTTACAAGGGCCTTATTGATAGTTACGCTTTTGTGCTAGAAAACGATATGGAAGGCGCATTAGCCGCAACAGAAGCCTTGCGTGAGCAAGCGCCGACCAACAAAGACGTATTGCAACAGCTTGCCAAAATTTACCTGCAAAATGGCGAACCCGAAAAAGCCGCAGAGGTGTATGGCGTTTACGTTAGTCAGTTTCCAGATGACGTTACCAGTAAATTTGCGTATGCCGCGCTTCTTATTGAAATAAGAGATCTGGATAAAGCTCAGCCTATTGTGGATGATTTGTTGGTGCTAAACGAAAACCATCCGCTGCTAAATACTTTTAAAGGCATTATTGAGTCGGCAAACGAGAATTACGCGAAAGCCCTTGAACACTTGGAAATTGCCGTTCAAAACGGTAGGAGTGATCAGGTTGTGCGTTTGGTTGCGGGTTTTAGTGCGTATCAAATTCAAGATTTCGAGGCGGCCCAGCGCCACTTAACCATGGTGGCGTCTAGCTTGCCTGATAATCACCCAGGCCTTCGAATGCTGGCAGACAGCATGCTCCAACTCGGTGAAAACGATGAGGCCCTTGAGGTTCTAGCTAGAGTTGAAGGTGAACAAGGTGTTGATGCTGCCCTGTTTTCGAAAGCCAGTTATCAATTGCTTAGAGAAGGCAACGTTGTTGGCGCTCAGCAGATGATAGAAAAATCAGAAGGGGTTAGTACCACAGCCGAAGACTTATCACGTTTAGGTGTTTTACAGCTTTCATTAAACGACATTGATGGGTTAGTAAACCTTGAGCAGGCGGTTGAGCAAGCGCCTGAGTCTGTCACCTCACAAGCAACCTTACTGCGCGCCTATATAGCGACTAACCAGCTTGAAAAAGCGAAAAGTGCGGCCAAAGAGTGGCACGAAGCGTCGCCACAGACTGCGGCTCCCTTGATCTATTTAGGAAACATTGCAACGGCAGAAGGGGCTTATCAAGACGCGGCGCAGTACCTAGATAAAGCAAGCGAGCTCAACGACGCCGGTAATGAGGTTACGTACTCCAGAGCTAAATTGCTGGTTGCCGAGGGCAAGAAAGAAAATGCAGTTGCGTTTATCCGCGCTTTTATCGACGAGAACCCTGCTGACGTCCAAGCTTTGGCGCTGTGGTTCGCGCTCGCAATGGAAAGCGGCAATGCAGACGCCGTTGTTAAGCATGCACAAACGCAGTTTAATGCTAATGAAGGCGATATTAATCTAAGACTTTTACTCGCGAGAATGTACTCGCTTAATAACCAATTAGATAAAACCGTTTCGCTGTTGAGAGCTGTTGAAGGTGATGAGTCATCACCTCAGACTTTCTGGAATTTAAAAGGCCAGGCACTTATTGCCACTAATAACGTAAAAGAAGCCACGACCTTCTTTGACCGCTGGTTATCAATTTACCCACAAGATAAAAATGCGGTATTGGGCAAGCTGCTTATCGTAGACTCTCAAAAGCAATTCAAGCAAGGGTTAGCGCTAACAAACAAGGTGTTATCTAAGCGCCCAGACGCTCAACTAACCCTCTTGAAAGCGTATTTTCATAGCCGTCTTGGTCAATCTAAACCGGCATGGGAAATTATCAATAATGTCTCTGACGAGGTTAAGGCATTGCCGTTCGTAAGAGGCATTATTGCGCGTTTACATCTTATAGATAAAGCACCAGAGCAGGCCGTAGATCACGCCAAAGCCGCTTATGACGCTACTTCAAACTCAGACAATGCTTTGCTGCTTGTTGCAGCCCTTGAGATGTCAGGTAAAAAAGAGCAAGCGTTTAGCTTTTTGCAAAAGCATGTAAATGCGCACAATAACGACGTACAAAGTGCAATGTTGTTAGCTGAGCGCCAAATAGGTAATGATAGAGCCGCAGCTATAGATACCTATGAGCTTATACTTACAAAAACGCCTGATAATTTTGTGGTGCTTAACAACTTGGCGTATTTAGCGTTTGAAGAAAAAAACCTTCAGCGAGCAGAAGAGCTAGCGAAAAAAGCGGTATCGCTGCAAAGTGAAAATGCTGATGCTGTGGACACATTAGCGCAGATTTATATCGCTAAAGGTGAGAAAGAAGAAGCGCTAACCTTGTATGAGCAAATATCAACAGGGCCCATTGCTAGCGATGAAGTGTATTTAAATCACGTCGCCTTATTGCTTGAGCTCGATAAAAAAGAGTTAGCAAAACGACGCTTAGCAAGTAGGGAGTTTACCTCTGAAGCCGCGAAGCAAAGAGTAGAAAGCCTTAAGCAGCAATACGGCGTGTAAGGCGCTTTGATAAAGGTTTTAGCTATTTAACTGACTTTGTTAGTTTTCTTTAGTAGCAAAAACTGAAATGAAAGAAGGCCACTTATCGTGGCCTTCTCTTTATGGTTGCCTGCCTGTCTGCTTGGGAAGCTTCTGATTAACTACCTGTGTCTAGACAGCCTCAGGCACTTATTCTCTGCTATTTCGTGACGCGACCTGCGCTTTTAGATCCCGTAACTCTTTGAGCACGTCATGCAGCGTAGGCTCGATCTTGCCTTGTGCGATTTGCTCTTCAAGTAAGGCGGCTTCTTTTTCTGCTCTTGCCTTTTCGTTTTCTCTTTCCATCACATTTACCACAATGCCGATAACCATGTTGAGGAAAGCGAATGCGGTAAAGAATATAAAGGTTAAGTAGAAAATCCAACTTAGTGAGTACACTTCTTGAGTTTCGTACATCACATCTGTCCAATCTTCGAAGGTCATGATCCTAAAGAGTGTCAGCATAGAGATGGTGATATCGCCCCACAACACAGGGTTAATATTTTCAAACAATGTGCTGCCTACCGCTGCGTATATATAGAAGATGATAAACATCAGCAGCATGACATAGCCTAGCTGAGGCAAAGCTTTCACTAGAGAAACAAGGAGTATTCTAAGCTCTGGGATGATTGAAATCATACGAAGCACGCGGAAGACCCGCACTAAACGCGCAATCAGCGCAAGCTCAGTGTCGTCTGCCGGGATTAGACTGATAACTACAATGAGGGTGTCAAACCAGTTCCAGAAGCTTTTGAAAAAGTAACGCTTTTGCTTCTCCGCTAGAAAGCGAATTGTGATTTCAGTTAGAAAAAAAGCGCTAATAAACCAGTCTAAAAACAAAGTAATAGATGACATGCCAGTGGGTAGTTCATAGGTCTTCGCACCGACTAATAACGCCGATATCACGATGACGCTGATAACAAAGGCTTCAAACCATTTGTTTGCTCTTATGCGCTCAAATTTATTTTGTAGTTCAGAGGCTTGCATTTTTATTTATCACTCAAGAAAAAAACAATAAACCAAGAGGCTTGTCGTAAGCTTACTTGGCGTTATACTAAAGTTGTTGTTCGCACACTTTATGCGCCAAAATGTAGGGGCAAAAAGGCGACTTTAAAGCCTTAAACCCGGCAAAAATAACATCACTAAAAATAGAGACAAATTCAAAGGGCATAATCATGGATGATGAGTTACAGCTGTTGCAAGAGAAATTACGCGCCGTTTCAACGCGTTTATCTAATTTTGTAATGACTAAGCAAAATGCCGAAGCCTTATGTGCTGACTACCGGCAGCTGCTGGGTGCTTTACAAAAGTTTTCTTGCGGCAAATAAGCACGCTTTTACACCACAACATATAGTGTATAAACGCTAAACATGTACAAAAAAGGGCAGCCAGTAGCTACCCTCTTTACGTCGTATTCAAACGCTTATCTAGCGATATAAAACAACCTATTTGTTGCTATTGCTCTCGACTGGCTTAAGACCGCGGTTGATCATAGCCACATCTTCACCTGTAAGGGTTCCCGCCGCTTGCTTAAGTGTAATAACAGACTGAATGAAGTCATAGCGCGCACCAGCAAGATTACGACGCGCATCAAACAGGTTACGTGTGCTATCAAGCACATCAACAATAGTACGCGTACCTACATCAAATCCAGCTTCTGTTGCTTTAAGCGCGCTGTCTGCTGAAACCACTGACTGTTCAAGTGCGCGAATAGTTGAGATAGATGCTTTTACATTGTTAAACGAGCTACGAACAGATTGTACGGTTTGACGATACGTTTGTTCTGCAGCTTGGCTAGCAGCAACGTAGTTGTACTTCGCTTGCGATGTTTGCGCGCTTACACTGCCGCCTTGGTAAATAGGCACGTTCAGTGAGATACCAATTGATTGGCTATCGAGATAAGGCGTTTCATAACCAAATGGAGTCGTTGAGCCATCGTCGTTAAGAATTTCAGCGTCTACATCGTCTTTAGAGCGGCCATAGCTGCCAGACAGCGACAAAGTTGGTAAATGACCCGAACGTGCAATGGCGATGTCTTCTTTCGCCACGTCCATAGCTAAACGGTCTACCAGCAGTGCTAAGTTTTTGTCTTGAGCGGTTTCTAGCCAGCTATCTACGGTTTCCGGCACCGGCATTGTGGCCGAGAAATTATCTTTATTTAATCCGTAAAGACGGTCGTGATATTTACCTGTAATCACGCGCAGCGCTTCAAGAGCAAATTCAAGTTCATTTTTAGCCTGAATCTCCTGAGCGACTGTGCTGTCGTAGTTTGCTTGCGCTTCATGCACGTCAGTAATCGCAGTAAGACCAACTTCAAAACGTTGACGGGTTTGTTCAAGTTGACGCTCAATCGCACGTTTTTCTGAACCTACAAACTCTACGTTGTCACGGGCGCGCAACACGTCAAAGTAAGCCGTAACCGTACGTACAATGAGGTCTTGCATGCTTGCCGCAAGTTGTGCATCGCTTTGTTCAGCAATTTTTTCAGCGCGGTCTAAGCCCAACCAATTAGCGTGGTCGTACAACGACATTGAAAGTGTTAACCCGTAGTCGATGGTGTCTACTTCTGTATCTGTGGTAAATACCTGAAGGCCGTTGTCACCAGCAGCTTGTTGAAAGCGTTCAGAATCTGACATGGTGTAGCCCACAGAGCCAGAGATTTGCGGTAGTAGACTTGCACGACTAATACTAATTCCTTCAAACGCAGCATCACGTTGCGCTTTCGCTTGGTTTACCAATGGATCGTTCGCCAGTGCTTGTTGATATACCTGCATTAGGTCATCGGCTAGTGCACCAGTTGTCATCGAAACACCGATAACCAGCGACAGAAGTGTTCGTTTCATGCTTACGTCTTCCTGTTGTGTTCAAGTTGCGTCGTCATTTATTCGTTAAGACGACTTATTAAAACCAAGTGTATGAAAATTCAACCACAAACCGAAAGTCCAAACTCGTAACAGTATTCGTTTAACTGTAACAGAATATGTGATCTACCCACGCAATTTTTATAGTAATAGACGACTTGTAATATGAGTTTTCTGTTATTCGTACACACTCAACATCGCATTTTACATGCGTATACATGGTTGATGTGTAAATGTACTATGTATGATAAATCTATTTGAACCATAAGTGTCAGCAAATGAGCAAGGAATTCCTTTCATTTACCTCAAATGACGTCGAAATCACCGACATTAAGCCAGTGTATCGTGGTTTCTTTACCATGAATCAGTATCAATTTAAGCACAAGTGTTTCAATGGAGAATGGAGCGACACAGTGACTCGCGAAATTTTTGAACGCGGTCATGCGGTGGGCGTTTTGCCCTACGATCCTATTCTTCAAGAATTCGTGCTAATTGAGCAGGTTAGAATTGGGGCGTTAGCCACATCTTCAAGCCCTTGGTTAATAGAAATTATCGCAGGCATGATAGATAAGGGTGAAACACCAGAAAATGTGTGCCATAGAGAGTCGATGGAAGAGGCGGGAATAGAGTTACAAAACTTGACCAAGGCCCTAAGCTATTTATCGAGCCCAGGCGGTACTACTGAAAGATTACATATATTTATAGCAAAGACTGATGCAAGCTTGGCAAAGGGGATTCACGGGCTTGAAAGCGAGTCTGAGGATATCAAAGTGCATCGCGTAAAAGAGAATACCGCTCTTGAATGGCTAGAAAATGGCCATATAGACAACGCCGCAGCAGTAATTGCGCTACAATGGTTTTTTATGCATAAAACACAACTTCTGGAGCAGTGGCAGACATCGTGACACAACGCAAACACCGAAAATACATCCCTCATCTTCCGTCTATGCAGGCGCTTTGCGAACTGAACTATGCTTACGTTCTTAGAATGCTACCTGACTGCGATACGGAAGACTTGAGTTATGAATTTTCCGTTGGCGTGGGGTTGTCTTATGAGATTAGGATAGTGGACTCTGCTCGCTATACCAGCACGCTAAGCATCAAGCAAACTACCAAAGATATGCCGTCGTACCTAACGCCAACTATGACGGTTCGCCTATATCATGATGCGCGCATGGCTGAAGTGATAAACAGCCAAAATACCGGGGCCCTTGAGCCTTCTTACGAATACCCTAATTTGAAGATGCGCCAGCGCAACGAAAAGCATATGGTAAATATCTTTTTAGCTGAGTGGCTAAACTTTTGCCTGCAACATTCAACAAACGTTACCTCTGAAGCGTGATATCACTAATACAGATAAGTGATTGCCACTTATTTAAGGACAAAGACAAAACCGGTTACGCGGGTATAGCGCCTTATCACTCACTAATCCGAGTACTTAGCGCTGTTCGGCAGGTCCTTGCAGATATTGCTGATTCAAAAAAGCAAAGCGCTAATAAAGAAACTATTGGACAAGAGCCGAAAGTGATAGTGCTGGTTACTGGAGACATCAGCGGCGATAACTCCCCCGAAAGCTATCAGCACTTTACCGCATTAATGGAGCAATATATCGAGCCAGAAAATATAGACTGGTTTGTTCTTGCTGGAAATCATGACAACAATCCGCATTTCGAAAACTATCTCGGTAGTCGTCACTTGCAGAGCACCAACCCGATGAGCTTTTCGAACTGGCAAATACACGGTATGGATACCCGCGCTTCAGGCAATATGCACACGGCGGCGGGAGAGGTAAAAGGCAGCGATTTAATTGCATTAAAGCAATCGCTAGATGCATCATCGAACGTTAACCACCTTGTTGCGCTCCATCACCATGTATTGCCTTCGAAAAGCTGGATGGATAAACATTTTTTGGCTAATGCGCAGCACCTTGAGTTGCTTATCAATGAATATCCGCAAATAAAGGCGTTAATTCACGGTCATATTCATTCGCCATTGCGCCAAGAAATAGGAACGAATAGCACACCTTCTTACGGAAGCCCGTCTACCTGCTGGCAGTGGCAAATGCGCGCTGAATTCGGTGTAAGCGAAGCGGCACCTGGGTACCAAGTAATTAATTTAATGGATGATGGAACGGTAGACGTTAGGGTTACCGAGGTCTAGGTCTAAAATAGTCCAAAGTACAGAGAACAACACAGTAGAGAACAGTATGCAGCACATCTTATATCTTCATGGCTTTTTGAGTTCGCCGAAGTCGATAAAGGCCCAAGCCACTAAACAATATTTTGAGCAGCATCACTCAAACGTCACTTTACATATCCCTGAACTGTCTAATTTTCCTAGTAAAGTTGAAAGTCAGCTGCTTGAGCTTATTGATAGCACCCCAGCACTGCTCGAAAACGGGCTTAAACTGATTGGTAGCTCAATGGGCGGCTATCTCTCTACATTTTTACTAGAGAAGTTCGGCGGCAAAGCCGTATTAATAAATCCAGCGGTACGCCCCTATGAACTGCTACAAAACTTCATAGGCAATCATGAGAACCCATACAGCAGAGAAAAGTTTGAGATAGTAGAAAGCGATATGGGGGTTATAAAAGCCTTGGAGGCTGCTTCAATTAAACAGCCAGCTAGTTACAAAGTGCTGCTTCAAACGGAAGATGAAACTCTAGACTACCGCTTGGCTGCAGAGAAGTACCAGCAAAGTCACTTACTTATTGAAGAAGGCGGCGATCACAGCTTTGTTGGTTACGAAAACCACTTACCTGCTATCGCAGAGTTTTTGCTAAAATAAGCGCATTGCCAGTCTTTACTAGCCCTGCTAACATCAAATATACGCCGTGCAGTGCTGTAATTACTCACAGTAGTGTGTGCTTTCTTTCCTTATCGCTGGCTTAAATAACAACCATAACTATGTCAAATCAATATAATTCAGAAGCTATCGAGGTTTTAAACGGCCTTGACCCTGTAAAACGCCGTCCTGGTATGTATACCGACACCACCCGCCCAAACCATTTAGGGCAGGAAGTTATCGATAACAGTGTGGATGAAGCGCTCGCCGGCCATGCCTCTAATATCAAAGTTATTTTGCATGAAGACCAATCGTTAGAAGTTATCGACGATGGTCGTGGTATGCCGGTAGATATACACCCTGAAGAGGGAATATCAGGCGTAGAGCTTATATTATGTAAGCTTCACGCTGGCGGTAAGTTTTCAAATAAAAACTACGCCTTCTCTGGTGGTCTTCACGGTGTGGGGATTTCGGTAGTTAATGCGCTTTCAACCCGCGTAGAAGTGACAATTCGACGAGACAGTAACGTATATCAAATTGCCTTTGAAAACGGCGACAAGGTCGAAGACTTACAAGTTATTGATACCTGCGGTAAGCGCAATACAGGAACCCGTGTTCATTTTTGGCCCGACCCGCAATATTTTGATTCTGCAAAGTTCTCGGTTAGTCGTCTTGTTCATAATCTGCGTGCCAAAGCGGTATTAAGCCCTGGCTTACGCATTCGCTTTGATAACAAAATTACCAAAGAAAGCCAAGAGTGGTATTACGAAGATGGCCTAAAAGACTATCTTTACCAAGCGGTGGAAGAGTTCGAAACCTTACCGTCAGATACGCCATTTGTAGGCACGTTTAGTGGCAACACAGAAGCCGCCGATTGGGCTGTGATGTGGTTGCCCGAAGGTGGTGATTTGGTCACGGAGAGCTACGTTAACCTTATCCCTACCGCGCAAGGCGGTACACACGTTAATGGATTGCGCCAAGGCTTACTGGAGTCGATGCGCGAGTTTTGCGAATTTAGAAACTTAATGCCCCGTGGTGTAAAGTTATCGCCAGATGACATTTGGGACCGCTGTGCCTATATCCTGTCGACTAAGATGCAGGACCCGCAGTTTGCCGGGCAGACTAAAGAACGCCTGTCTTCACGTCAGGCCAGCGCGTTTGTATCAGGCGTGGTGAAAGACGCATTCAGCCTTTGGTTAAACCAGCATACGGAAATTGCTGAAGCCCTTGCTGAAATGTGTATCAACAATGCACAGCGCCGTCTTCGACAGGTGAAAAAAGTTGCCCGTAAAAAGGTTACACAAGGCCCTGCACTACCGGGTAAATTAACCGACTGTTCATCGCAAGACATTTCTTACTCTGAGTTGTTTTTAGTAGAGGGTGATTCGGCAGGTGGCTCGGCTAAACAAGCGCGAGACCGAGAGTTTCAGGCAATAATGCCCCTACGCGGTAAAATCTTAAATAGCTGGGAAGTAGACTCTTCTCAGGTACTGGCATCACAGGAAATTCACGATATTTCTGTGGCGCTGGGTATAGATCCAGATTCAACAGACTTGTCTGGTTTGCGCTATGGTAAAATTTGTATTCTTGCCGATGCTGACTCCGATGGGCTACACATTGCAACCTTACTATGTGCGCTCTTTGTACGTCATTTCAGAACCTTGGTAGAGCAGGGACATGTGTATGTGGCTATGCCACCGCTATTTAGAATAGATGTGGGTAAAGAGGTGTATTACGCTCTAGATGAAGGCGAAAAGCAGGGTATTCTGGATCGTATTGAAGCAGAAAAGAAACGGGGTAAAGTTAACGTACAGCGCTTCAAAGGTTTGGGTGAAATGAACCCGCTACAGCTTCGCGAAACGACTATGGACCCGAACACCCGTCGCCTTGTTCAGCTCACTATTGAAGATGCTGAAGAGATGATGGAGCTAATGGATATGCTGCTTGCTAAGAAGCGTTCTGGTGACCGTAAAACCTGGCTTGAAAGCAAAGGCAATATGGCAGAAGTGGCGTTGTAGATTGCAGAAACGCGTCGCTATTGTACTTATTTGTAGAAGCTTGTATTGATAACGCTGTTCATACAAGTGATAGCTAGACAAGCAATCTCCTCGCTACACGAAACAAAGTAGAAACGCCGAGAAACTATCCTGATACGGAAATTTCTCGGCGTTTTAGTTTGTGCATCTGCAACAAAATACTGCCACGCATTATAACACTGGTGCCGTTTAAGATGAGTAGCGGCCAGCTTTGGCTTAACGGCATTGTTAAGCCAAACATTAAGGTGCTAACGTCTTTAATCAAAATGTTTCGAAATAACGCAAAGGACAGCGAGCCTACTTTTTGTCTACGCTGCAACACAAGCCACTGATGCAGCGAACCTTGAAATAATATGACGGTGACAATCAGCATCAACGTGTTTGCGCCAAGTTGCGCAAGCGTTGGGAAAGGGCGAAAAGCGATGGAAAGGGTACCGCCAACAAGCGCAAGCAGAGCAATAGCGGCAACGTAGCCTGAAATTGTAGTTCGCCTGTGTTGCCAAATTTTCCAAATTATTATGAGCGTAAGAATGAGCGCGCCAAAACGCGTCCAAACCAAGTAATGGTTAAAAGGCTCTACCGAAATGCCAAATAGGAAAATAGAGAAAAACGCAAAATAGCTAGAGCCAAACTGGTTTAGCGACAAGCTGTGGTTCGCATCGCTTTTCTCGCTTGCAACGGACACTTGATGGTGCGTCATAGCTTTAATTTGTGACCATAAACCTAACCAAGTCAGTAAAAAAAGCGCGGCACTAGCAAAGCCTAATATGTGGTAAAGCACGCAGTCAGCTCCACGTTAAAATTGTTGGTGAGAGGCTTCCAGTGTACCACGTAGCAGCCCGCCTATGCTTTACAGGAGTAAGCTGGGCGCGAAGAAATATTGGATAAAGTCGGGATCTTAAAGTGGAAGGATATCGGTTTTTCGGTGCCGATAGCGTTCTATGTACTTTCAACACCGAAATGTAGTTTTAATAGCAAAGAGGTTTATTTTGGCATTGCATTCAGTTTCTTCATCTAAACGCCAGTTAGCGGTGAGCGATAACACCACAACGCTATTATTTGACCACGATGGCACCCTGATTGACTCAGAAACCGTACATTTTGACCTTTGGAAAGACATTTTATTGAAATATGATGTTGAGCTCAGCAAGGATTTTTATTGCGAAGTGATGGCGGGTATACCGGTCAAACAAAATGCAGTGGACTTAGTTGAGCATTTTAATATTGATATTGAACCGCAGTTGCTAGCTCAGCAGAAACACAAAAGCGTGAGTGACTACCTCGATAAACAAGCTTTTCCTTTGATGCCATTTGCTAGGGAGACCATTACACAATGTGCAGACAAGGGGTTTACTATTGGCATTGTGACGGGGGGAAGTAAAAAGGCTGTAGAAAAAACCTTATCTCAATATGAGTTGAGTGATTATATTTCCTGTGTGGTGGCCGTAGAGGACGTAGAAAACAGTAAGCCCGCCCCAGATTGTTATGCCTTAGCAATGGATAAGCTAGGTAAGTCGCCTAGCGAGTGTGTAGCCATTGAAGACACGCAAACCGGCATGACAGCAGCACTTGAAGCAAAGTTGGCTTGTATTGTAATACCTACAGATTTATCGCAGCATCACGATTTGTCCCGTGCTACTGTGCGTTACGATAGCTTGAAAGCGTGGAGCGACAGCGAGCTCAAGACACGTTGATTAATAAAGATACGTTAATTAAAAAGGTTATATACGACAACTTGTCATTCCACTTGTCACTGGTGGCGCGAAAATAGATAACGTAGTATAACCAGCACCTTAGCGCCTATTGTGTTTTGTTTCACAACAACGCATTTGGGCGCTAATTTCTTTTGATTAGTTGTAATTACAGGTAAAGCTGATTTCTTATGATTTTGCGTAGCCTCAAATGGCTTTTAATGACTATCGCCATCATCCTTGTTCTGCTTGTAGTAGGCGTGGCTACGGTTACCGTTATGGCTGTACAAAAAGCGCCCTTAGTGGCATCGACAGCGCCGACGCAGCTCGATGGTGCTGATAGTGTTAACGAGCTGCTCGGCCAGCTAAAGCAGGCATTTTCACGCCGAGAAGAAGGTCATCAGGTAACGCTTACCGAAACGCAAGTCGAAAGCTTGGTGGGCGTGTTACAGCGGGCCTTACCTGAGTTTAAAGGCGTAGTAAACATCACCCCATTGGGAGGCACTGTAAATGTTACTTACGCCATTGATAATACGGGCTATTACATTAATGCCTCGGCATTAGTATTACCCGGAGATAGCTTGCGTATAGAGCAAGTTCAAGTAGGCGACTTAACCATTCCAGGCCGTTTTTTACTCGGCTTTTTAGAACGCACAGTGAACTCTTATACCCAATCGGAAATAGCTACTATTGCGCTGTCTCGGGTAGAGCGAGTAACAATGGGGCGCGGTGAACTAACCCTTGATGTTGGGCGCTTAGATGAGCTGCTAAGTGAGTTAAACGTCGTGACATCAAATATGTCGGTTAGCGAACAGACTGAGCTTCAGCAGCTTTCCGCTTACTACCTACGCTACTTGTCTGGAAGAGAAATAGCTTTATCAAATAAACCGGTTTCTCTTATCGAATACTTGCGTGAAGGAATGGCTAGAGCGCGAGAGCAAAGTCAAACGTCGCAAGATGCCGTACTTCACAACAATGCTGTAATTCTCGCGCTAGCGGTTTACGTGGGACATCATCGTGTGGGTGCACTGGTAGGCGATATCCAGCCAGATCCCGATAGGGCGTTAAAGCCGCGCAGGGGCGCGGTACTTCATAATCGCAATGACTTGGCTCGTCACTTTATTATCTCTGCGGCATTAGAGCTAATGGCCGAACAAGGTATGTCCCTAGCAATTGGCGAGTTTAAAGAGTTAATGGACCGAGGCAACGGTGGCTCGGGCTATAGCTTTGTAGATTTAGCGGCAGATATGTCAGGTACTGAGTTTGCGAAGGTTGCTACAAATCCAAACACCGCAATGGAAGTACAAAACGCGATGGCGCGCATTCAAAGTGAATTGGAAATAACCCCGCCTATTGAAGGTCTGCCTGAAGGCTTGAGTAAGCAAGCCTTTACTGAACAATATCAGCGCGTTGACAGTGAAGCCTATTTAAAAGAAGTAAAAGAAATTAAGCGTAGAATCAGCTTGCTGCCGCTTTACCAAAAATAAGCGCTAAGGCGTGCAAGAGTGCGCCGAAAGTGAGAAGCTAATATAAAAAAGCCCGCTGTTAAAGCGGGCTTTGTTTTACTCACTTGCAGTTCTACGCTACTTTTTAGCAAGAGACTGCTGAAACTGTGCAATGGTTACAAGAGCCAACTCTATTTTTTTAACCAAAGGCGCAAGTGCCTGCTTGGCGGCATCATCATCCAGTTCCTTTAGCGACTGCCAGTCGTTCGCTATCTCTTGTACATAGGGGCCAAAGCGCTTGGCTGATGTGGTAAAACCGCTATCGTCAGCGAATACGGCTGCAAACTTACCTTTTTGATCGCGCTGTAAGTTATCTAAAACTTGGTCGGCATCAACGGCTTTGCGGTGCAGCGTTTGAAGTGTTTCTTGAAGTTGTTGATGGACAGCTTGCATCTCTTGGCTCTGTTGCATAGTCACGCCTTTTATTTTTAATGTGATTAGGTGTGCGTACTACCTGCACACCTAAGTTTATATGGTTTGCGTCGCAATTATTTTTTGCCACGCCAAATGTATTACGGTAAATAATGGTTAAAGTTTCGCCTTTCAAGGCCGATAACTTAACGATGTTGTAAATTACAAAACCTACAGTTCACTAACGAACTCGCTGGTTACGTAATGCTCAACACATCGTAAGGGTGGGCAATTCTGCCCATTTTTTTACTTTGCTACAAGCAACAAAGGAAAATGGTATGGATCTACAAGGTGCTAGTGCCTCTGGAGCGTCCGGTGCGTCACTTGAGTTGGCCTCTCTTAAGTTGGCAAAAAGCCAACAAGAGCAAGAGGGTAAAGCGTCGCTTCAGCTGCTGGAATCAGCCGCTGACGTACCAAAACCGTCATCTTCAAACCCCGCGTTAGGCGCCAACATCGATACCTACGCGTAAGTTACGGATGCAAATGTAAGTCGATAGGCGTTTTGCCAGGTTGACCGCCAATTTCTCTCACCAGTTTTGGCACTAAAAAGCCTGGCAGACGCTTTATCGCTTCTTCCATAATCAGGCGACCTTCGTCGTCGCTGACATAAAAATGGCTTGCACCCTGCACTTTATCTAATACGTGTAAGTAATAAGGCAGGACACCCGCTTCAAAAAGTGACTCGCTTAAGTTACTGATGGCCTCGCCAGAATCATTAATGCCTTTAAGTAATACCGACTGATTGAGCAAGGTGACGCCCTTGTCTCGCAATGTGCGCAGTCGACTTTTTAAGGGCTCAGAGACTTCATTCGTGTGGTTCGCGTGCAGCACCAGCACTTTTTGAAGAGGCAAGGCCGTAAACCATTCAATAAAGTCATGGCTGATTCTTTCTGGCAATACCACAGGCAAGCGGCTATGTATGCGCAGGCGTTTGATGTGGGGAATGGCTGCAATTTCATTAGCTAACCACGACAAATGCTCATCTTTCGCCATAAGAGGGTCGCCACCTGAAAAAATCACCTCGTTAATCTTGTTGTTACTGCGAAGGTATTCAAGTACATCAAGCCACTGATGTTTACTTACCGAATTGTCGGCATACGGGAAGTGGCGACGAAAACAGTAACGGCAGTTTACTGCACAGCCAGTGCGTACCATCAACAGCACACGAGAATCGTATTTATGCAAAATACCCTTGCCTGCTGTATCGTGCTCATCTAACGGATCTTCGCTGTAGCCCGGTGAGGTGAGAAATTCGTCGCTAAGCGGCATAACCTGTAAAAACAGGGGGTCGTTGGGATTTCCCTTTTCCATAAGGTCTGCGAAATGCCGTGGAACACGCATGGGAAAAAGGCGGCGTGCTTTAATATGTTGAGCGTATTTTTCTTCGTCTAAACCTAAGTGCTGCAACAGTTTTGCAGGATCGGTATAGCTACTCGCCAATTCTTTTTGCCAGTTATGCTCTACAGAAATCGGTTTTTTAGGTATTATTTGTTCCACGAAACTTTTTGTACCTTATGTTTAGACAGAGGAATTATGGCTAATTACAGCACTAACGAGTTCAAAGGCGGCCTGAAAATCATGCTGGACGGCGAACCTTGCAACATTCTAGAAAACGAATACGTAAAGCCGGGTAAGGGCCAAGCGTTTAACCGCGTAAAAATCCGCAAGCTTATTTCAGGTAAAGTTTTAGAAAAAACTTTCCGCTCAGGTGAATCAGTAGAAGGCGCTGATGTAATGGATACAGAGCTTGCCTACTTGTACACCGACGGCGAATTCTACCACTTTATGAACAACGATACATTCGAACAAATCGCTGCAGACGAAAAAGCGGTAGGCGAGAACCAAAAGTGGCTGGTAGAAAACGACGTTTGTACTATTACACTGTGGAATGGCTCTCCTATTACGGTAACGCCACCTAACTTTGTTGAGCTAGAAATCACTGAAACGGATCCAGGTCTTAAAGGTGACACAGCGGGTACAGGCGGAAAACCAGCGACACTTAGTACTGGTGCAGTTGTTCGCGTTCCTTTATTTGTACAAACAGGCGAAGTTATCCGTGTTGATACGCGCTCTGGCGAATATGTGTCTCGTGCACAAAAATAATAGCGAAAACTAAAGCGCTATACGCGCATATTGTTTACGTATAAAAGCCGGTGCCTTGTGTACCGGTTTTTTGTTTAAGCTTTACTATTTAGGTTTTAATACATGCAACCTTGGCAGCCGACTACCACACATGATGCGCGTGTAGCGCGTGCAGAATTACTCAGAACCATCCGAGAGTTTTTTTACGCAAGAAACGTGTTAGAGGTAGACACGCCTTTACTTTCAAATGGCACAGTTACTGACGAACACCTAGATGCGTTTGATACACAGTTTAATTTTGCCTCATCTGGTAAGCCAAGTAAGTTGTATCTTCAAACCTCGCCAGAATATGCCATGAAGCGTTTACTGTGCGCAGATAGCGGCAGTATTTATCAAGTGTGTAAAGCATTTCGCCACGAAGGGGAAGGGCGCTGGCACAACCCAGAATTTACCATGCTAGAGTGGTATCGCTTAGGCTTTGATCACTTCGCTTTAATGGACGAGGTTGACGCCTTATTGCAAGAAACCTTAAATACCGCTTCAGCCGATAAAATGACTTATCAGCAAGCCTTTCAACACTATCTAAATATTGACCCACTAAGCGCTGATGATGAAATTTTGCTAAGCGCAATGGAGCAGCACCATATAGATATTCATGCGCCACAAAGCCTTAGCTATGACAGCAAATTACAACTGTTATTTAGCTATGTTATCGAGCCCAAGATCGGTATTGAACGGCCTTGTTTTGTCTACAACTTTCCGGCCTCTCAGGCTGCGCTTGCAAAGTTAAGTTCTACTGATGAGCGGGTTGCTGAACGCTTTGAGGTGTATTACCAAGGTGCTGAACTGGCCAACGGTTTTCATGAGCTAAGTGCGGCGAAAGAGCAAAGGCTTCGCTTTGAGACGGACAACGAAAAGCGCAAAGAAAACGGGTTACCTACAAAGCCCATTGATGAGAATTTTTTAAGTGCCCTTGATGCTGGGTTGCCTGCATGTGCAGGCGTAGCCTTAGGTGTCGACAGGTTACTGATGTTGAAAACAGGCGCGTCACATATTAAAGAAGTTATTAACTTTAATGTAAGCAGAGCTTAAACAACTTTTGCGTATGTGGGGGCGAAAAGTTAAATAGTCACAAAACATTAAATTACGTTAGAACAAAGGGAAGTTACGCTAGCCCGCGGTTGACATAAGCAGGTCAATGCTGAAAAATGTTATAACATCACTAGATAATGTTATAACATCCTTGAAGGAAACCTCATGAAAATGCGTTCGCTGCTAAGTTTGTCCATAGCAGGGCTTTTAAGTGCGCCTGTGTATGCCACTACAGTAACGGGAAAAGTAACCGATACTGCTGGCCAACCAGTTGCTGGTGCAGAAGTTAAAATTGAAGGTAGCCGTCGCGTGGCTTACACCGATGAAAATGGCGTCTACCGCTTCAACGACGTAAAACAGCCACATATACATTTACATGTTTACTCTTCAAATTATATCCACGGTGATAACGACTTAGGTGACGTAAACGCAGATCAAAACGTCGACTTTGTTTTACAGCCCGCATCTGTTGAAAATATTGTTGTAACTGCTAATGCGCTTCAATCATCGGTACTTGAATCGGTTACACCTGTAACTGTCATCGGGGCTGATAAACTACGTAAAATTGAAGCGCCAACCCTAGGCGAGACCCTTAAAAACGCGCCGGGTGTACACAGCACGTATTTCGGTCCAGTATCAAGTAGCCCAGTTATTCGCGGCAACGATGGTCCTCGCGTAAAGATAGTTCAAAACGGCTTAGATGTTTCTGACGTATCGCGCGTTGGGCCAGACCATAACGTAGCGACTACGCTTTCAAGCGCAACCCAGGTAGAAGTACTTCGCGGCCCAGCAACACTTCAATACGGCAGCGGTGCTATCGGTGGTGTGGTGAACGTGGTTGACAGGCGTATTCCTCAGTACCAGATAGACGGCGTGGAAGGCGAAGCAGAAACCAGCTACAGCACAGTGAATAATGGTTCGTACACCCGCGCTGATGTGACTGGCGGTAGTGGCAATATTGTGTGGCATGTAGACGGTTTCTATCGCGACACAGATAATGCTGACATCCCAGGCTTTGCGTCTATCGAACCTGATGAAGATGAACCTTACGGTGAATTAGAAAGCAGCGCCATGGAGACCCGCAACGTGGTTGCAGGCCTATCTTATGTAGCAGAAGAAGGTTACTTCGGCTTCGCGGTTGAGCAGTTAGACAACGAGTATGGCGTACCGGGCCACAGTCATGAGCACGAAGAAGAACATGACGAAGACGAGCATGATGAGCTGGATGGTGATCACGACGAAGACGATCACGACCATGAAGAAGAAGGCGTGCTACTTGATGTAGATATGACTCGCTACCAAGCAGCCGGTGAATGGCATTCTCCTTTCGAGGGACTAACTAACCTTAAATTTGCCGCGGCTTATACCGATTATGAGCACGCAGAAATTGAAGACGGCGAGCCGGGTACTGTATTCACAAACGAATCAAGCGATATTCGCCTGTCTGCTTACCATGAAGAAGTAAACGGATGGCACGGCGTATTCGGGTTACAGTTTAACCATAGCGATTATAATGCTGTCGGCGAAGAAGCTTTCACGCCAGCCAATACCACGTCAAGCTATGCACTTTATGTAGTTGAGCAGAAAAAAGTAGGTGACGTTACCTTTGAGTTGGGTGGCCGACTTGAACGCACAACCTTAGATGCTGAAGCAAGCGAAGTAGAGCTTGACGTTTTACATGAAGAAGAGGAGCACGAAGGCGAAGAGCACGATGAAGAGCATGAGGGTGAAGAGCACGCTGTTGCTTTCAACTTCCCTGATTATGACTTCACCAGCCTGTCGCTTTCAGCGGGCGCTAACTGGGAATACCAGGAAGGCCACTCAATTGCAGTGACTTTATCACGCAGCGAACGCGCGCCTAGCCAGCAAGAACTTTTCTCTGCAGGTCAGCACTTAGCGACTCAAAGCTACGAGGTTGGTTTGGTATTCGATATGGACGAAGAAGGCCATATTAAAGAAGACTTAAGAAGCGTAAACGAAGAAGTTAGCACCAACTTAGATATTACTTTCCGTAAATTTACCGGAAGTTGGGGCTACAGCGCGTCGTTCTTTTACAATCAGGCGGATGACTATATATTCCAAACGAGCACGGGTTTAATTGCACTTAGTGAACATGAAGAACACGACGAGCATGAGGAAGAAGAGCTAGAAGGCGAACACGAAGAGCACAGCGATGAAGAAGGCTTGCCTATCTACTACTTCCAACAAGCTGATGCTGACATCTGGGGCTTTGAAGCAGAAACTTACGTAGACTTAACAGACACACTACGCTTAACTGTATTTGGTGACTATATTCGCGCAGAAGTAGAAGATGACAACCTTCCACGCACGCCACCTATGCGTTTCGGTAGTGAATTAAGCTATGTGAACGATGGTTTAAGTGCTGACGTGGGCTTTACGTGGTACGACGACCAAGATGAAGTGGCGTCGTTTGAAACCTCAACCGATGGCTACACACTAGTCAATGCTAGCGTTCAATACGAATTTGGTTCGCAAGGTATCGACTGGGTGCTATTTGCTCGTGGTGAAAACCTGACTGATGAAGAAGCTCGTGTTCATACATCTTTCTTGAAAGACCAAGCACCGCTTCCAGGTAGAAACTTTACTATGGGTGTGCGAGCGTTGTTTTAATTAACAGTTTTACTGTAGTAAGCAAGGGCGGTGTAACGTGTTACACCGCCCTTGTCATTTATGAAGTGTGAAACAATATTTATGCAGTTAGAAAAAATGCGTAACGCAATTTTTTCTTAGGGCTATACAAAGTAAAGGTAAACAGCCCTAAAATAGTGACGATGAAGCAGCTATGAAGTAGAGGTGCAAATGAATGAGATAGCGAACTGGTTAAGTACGCAAACCGAAAAACACATAGTTTTAGGTTACGGAAGCTTACTCAGCAAAGATAGTCGAGAGCGCTACTCGAACATTTTCACAAAAGGGATCCCTGTAACCGTATCAGGGTTCGAGCGAGCTTGGGTGACGCGCAGTATCCATGAAGAGCAAACCTATGTAGGCGCCGTAGCCAACGCTCATAGCCAGCTGAACGCTCAGCTTATCCCCACGCAAATTAACCCCGCATTACAGGAACGCGAGAAAGACTATCGATTTGTACAAGTAAGTCCTAAAGCGCTTAGTTTTCAACTTCACCAGTGTGAAGCAACAGACACGTTAAATGAGCGATTGGCTCAGTTCACTTTCTGGATTTGTGAAACACTCGCCTGCGAGCCAGCAAGCGAAGCTTTTCCTGTTAGCCAAACCTATGTTGATACTTGTATGGCCGGTTGCTTAGAACACGGTGGCATTGAAGAAGCGGAGCGATTTGTAATGCACACGTCGCTATGGGAACACCCAAGAATAAACGATAGAGCACAACCCAAATACCCACGTGCCGCAAAAGTAAATAATGAAACTATTGAGCATATAGACAGAATTCTAGCGAAGCGCTAGTTTTAGCAGTAACAAACGCCCTTAGGCAGAGAGTTTAGTGTGAATACTGAAGCATCAATTTTAACCTCCGACAGAATTACTTTAAGACCGCTCACGTTTGATGATCAACACTGGGTATTAGCATTACAGCAAGACGAGCTGTGGCTTAAGTACATTGGAAGTAAGAATGTAAATACATTAGATGACGCCTGCGACTACATTGGTAAAACCAATGCTCAACGAGAAGAGTGGGGTTACGGTTTACTTGCTGTTGAGTTAAATGACACTAAACAGCCGTTAGGAGTTTGTGGGTTATTTAATCGCTTTGCCTTTGAATGCCCAGACTTGGGTTTCGCCATGTTACCTGAAGCAAGAGGAAGCGGCTTATGCCACGAGGCATGCAAGAAGGTTATAGCTTGGGCTACTGCTGAAGGGTATGGCTTTTTAACCGCTATGACGCACCCAGACAATAAGGCATCGCAAAAGCTATTGCAGCGACTAGGGTTTAAAAAGCAGGGCCTCTACTTCGATAAAACCTTCCCAAAACAGCATTTGTTTAGAGTTGAGCTTCAGCCATAGATGAGTCCGCTCTATGGCTGAATGTCTAACGCTTTTCGGCCTAAACCTCTACAACCTTATAGCGGTGGTAAAACGGTCACCTTTTTAATAATGATTGGCTCAATGGGGACGTTATTAGCGTTAAGGCGAAGGGAATATTCAGTTTCTACTTCCGACATGGCATCAACAATATCTTCGCCTTCCACAATCACGCCGAAAACTGCATAGCCCCAGTCTCTCCCTGGGTTTAAGCTACTGTTGTCATTCACATTAAAGAAAAACTGTCGGTTTGCGGTATGCGGGTCATTTTGTCTTGCCATTGCAATGGTGTGTAGGTCGTTGGTTAAACCGTTGCCTGACTCATTAAAAATATCGGGGAAGTTTGATTTGCCATTGAAGTCAGCAGTATAGCCTCCACCTTGCACAACAAAGCCGGGCACGATGCGATGGAATATCGTGTCTTCATAGGCTCGCTTGTCCACATAACGAAGAAAGTTATTTACCGTAATTGGCGCGCGTCTTCTGTCTAGTTCAACGACGATATCGCCCATGGTCGTTTCAATCTTTACTCGTGGGTAATAATTATCGGGCTGAACCTGAGACCCATCGTCTTTCTTGGCCATAACCGATGAACTGCTGCCAATCAGCATAATAGCAGTCATAAGTGATAAAAGTATTTTCTTCATAAAAATGCCTTTAAATATATTCCTTAATTTGAGCGCTTCTTTGCGCAGCTTTCTTTATGCACTTTTCTTTGCGCTTAGCGTTTTGCAGTGCCTAAGATAACGAACTTTTTATCACTCGCAAGTACCTTGGCGCCACCAAACAGCTTTTTAAGTTTAATGTGGTAGTCGAGGTGTCGGTTGCCAACCACCACCAAGTGACCACTTTTAATAAGCAATTCACGAGAGTCAGTGAACATTTGCCATGCAATATGGTCTGTGATCGCGTTTTGCTGATGAAACGGAGGGTTACACAAAATCTTGGTAACAGCAGGTTTATTTTCGCGATTTAAGAGTGTTTCTAAGCAGTTACTTGCCACAAACTCGCACTGGTCAATTTTATCCGGAAAGTTGTTTAACACGTTGAGTCGGGCACTTTCCAACGCCATGTAAGACTCGTCAACAAATATCACTTTGGCATCAGGGGCAAGAGATAGCGCGTTTACACCCAGTACACCATTACCACAGCCCAAATCTACCACTACGTCATTGGCACTCACCGTCATGTGCTCAAGCATAATACGCGCGCCAATATCCAGCGACTGCCGAGCAAATGTGTTGGCAAGGTTATCGATAGTAAGCTCTGCGCCCATGGTGCTTTTACACTGCCAACGCGTAGGATAGGGAGAGTCAGCGAGTTTCAGAGACTCACGTGGCGTTGCAAAAATAAGCCGAGATTTCTTTTTAGCAAGAGAGGTGGTTGTAGGGCCAATATATCGCTCAAACAAGTTAAGCACCGACTTCGTAATGGCTTTAACTTTGCCCGTTGCTACGATGCGAGTATCAGGCGTAACATATTTCTGTAAATCGATAAGCTGTTGTTCTAGCAAAGCGAGGGCGCGAGGGACTTTTATGACGATAAGGCTAGGTGTAGTTTCTGGTTTAAACGTTAAGCTTTGCACACTGGTTAACGTTTGCAGCGGTGCGGTCGCTAGCTCATTTGTACTGTCATCTACTGACGCATTGAGTAACTGATTGGCTTTCAAGTTCTCGGACAGTGAACGCAATGAAATATAGGAATCGGACACCCAGTAAGGCGCTAAATGGGAAAACCAGCAGCCTAAAGCACCAAAGTCATCATTGAAGATCATCATTGACCCATCATTCTCATCGCTGCCAACTGAGAGTGATGTTTCACTTAATAAAGTTTCGATGTGCTCAATAACAAGTTCATCGGCGCTATCCCATGCTTGAAGGCTTACATGCTGGTGCTTTTCAGGGTAGCGAATCAGCGAGAACTGGCGGTCGGCAAATATAAATTCTGTATTCATTGGGGTCTGTTTTTAGAGAAGGCTCAAA
The DNA here is from genome assembly GCF_054890645.1 of Alteromonas sp. HB246098. NCBI lineage: Bacteria > Pseudomonadati > Pseudomonadota > Gammaproteobacteria > Alteromonadales > Alteromonadaceae > Alteromonas > Alteromonas sp. HB246098. The sequence goes on from NZ_JBTZUG010000007.1 coordinate 93,552, forward strand.
GCATTATCTACTAGGGAATGCTCATTCAGTTTACGTGCTAATGTCTATCTTATCATATCAACCACTTAGCTCTAGCGAATAACCCGTTATTCTTCGGTATTGAATGGACCTTGTATGAAGCACGATATTTAACGATGACAGAGCAATCCGCACTGGAAAAGCATGCGTACTCATTGAAAAGAAGGTGTAATTACATGAGCTCCAAAGGGGCATTGGCACCGTCAACTGCTATGCAGATAGCGAGTATTAAATATCAAAGGAATTATAGTTCTTACACATGCAATTTTCCCTGTTCGATACGGCTGAAGACAAGCGCACGTCTTACAAGCTCCCGTTAGTTGAAGGCGATGTCACTTATTTCCCTAACGCGCTATCGCAGGCTACTGCAGATACCTTTTTTGCAAAACTGCAAGCAGAGCTACCCTGGCGTCAGGATACGATTAGGCTATTTGGCAAACCGGTAAAAATTCCTCGGCTTCAAAGCTGGCACGGCGATCCTGAATGTACTTACACCTATTCAAATTTAACCATGTCACCGAACCCTTGGACGGAAAGCCTTGCAGACATTAAAGCGCGCTGTGAGCAACTGTGTGAAAAATCGTGCGCGTCACAGTACAAAGTAAGGTTCAACAGCGTGCTAGCCAACTGGTACCGCGATGGTCAAGACAGCATGAGCTTTCATTCCGATGATGAGCCCGAGTTAGGCATCAACCCCGTGATTGCATCAGTTACATTAGGCGAGGCAAGACCCTTTGTTTTTAAGCATAAAGAAACAAAGGAAAAGCATACGCAGGTACTTGAACACGGCAGCGTCTTGGTTATGGCAGGCGCGACACAAACCCATTATGTGCACGGTATTGCGAAGACGGCTAAGCCTATCGGTGGTAGAATTAATCTTACATTTCGACATCTTATTCAAAGAGCTAGGTAAGCCAAATGCAAGTAAAAGCGTTTCTAGAAACTACGATCGAGTCTGCACTTAGTCCACATTATCTTGAGGTTGTAGATGAAAGCTTCATGCACAATGTGCCAGACGGTGCGCAAAGTCACTTTAAAGTTACCGTTGTGAGCGACGCCTTTGAAGGTAAGCGTTTAATAGCAAGGCACAGAGAAATTAACGGACTTGCGGCAGAAGCGCTGCAGGGACCTGTTCACGCTTTGGCGCTTCACACATATACACCTGCCGAGTGGGAAGCGCGAGGTGGAGAGTCGCTAGCATCGCCTAACTGTTTAGGCGGCAGCAAGCACGATAAGTAGCTCCCTCAATCGTACTAAATGGAAGTAGAAACATGACAAGTAGTGAAAAGACAAAAAATGGCGCCATCGACGATTACCTAAGTATGATAAAAACACCCGCTATTCAGGTTTTACTACTTGGGACAGGCTTTTTGTTAATGATGCTGTTTGTCTACATGGGCGTTTTAACTTCATTTGATAATGCAGTGTTTAATACAATTAGCGCGCTAGGCAATGTGTCGGGGTGGAAGCGTGATGTGCTTAGAGATACCACAGCGCTAGGTAGCAATACGGTACTAATTTTTGTTGTGGCAGCCGTTGCTGGTGCTTTAGGTATGGCGGGAGAGAAGAAAAAGGCCGTTACCTTTATTATTGCTGTTGCGGCGGGAATTGCGATGACGTTTCTTCTTAAAGCGGGGATCGACAGACCGCGCCCATCGCTGAACATGCAACATGTTGATGTGTATACCCAAAGTTTTCCTTCGGCTCACGCCACGCTATCAACCCTGGTTTACTTTTATGTAGCTCATTTGCTCACACAATTAACGCAAAGTACGAAGGTACGAGTGTGGATATACCTTGCGACTACTCTGCTGGTATTTTGCATTGGCCTTAGCCGTGTCCTACTGGGTGTGCACTGGCCTAGTGATATTATCGCAGGCTGGTTTGCTGGCGGAAGCATGGCTGCATTTTGCTTTTACGTGATTAAGTGGAAGCGAAAACTGCGCATTAAAGACAAAGGTTAAGCGTGCAAGAACTCAAACGGCTTGGTGATATTATCAAGCGGGATCCTTTCAGAATGGATTGCCTTCATGCCTTGCGGTCGCTTGATTTACCGCAGGGCTACATAGGTGCAGGGTTTGTACGAAATGCAATATGGGATGAGTTGCATGAAAGGGTTAAACCAACGCCGCTTAACGATATCGATGTGATTTACTTTAGCGAAGAAATCACTGTGTCTCAGAATGTTGCAATAGCCCAGACTTCAACAGAACCAGTATTTCAACGACAAGAACACTCACTAATAACTGCGGCCACTAAATCAGAAATAAAAACCCAAGAAAAAGCCATTGAACACCAGCTAACTAAAATAATGCCCCAAGCTAATTGGCAGGTGAAGAACCAGGCACGTATGCATTTGTCTCACGGGCACTCTCCCTATAAAAGCAGTCACGAAGCCATTTCATATTGGCCAGAGCGTGAGACATGCGTAGCGGTTCGCTTATTAGCGAATGATGATTTAGACGTACTTGCAACATTTGGCTTAGCAGCAAATTTTGCCGGCACCATAAGTATTAACCCACAATATCCAAGACCTGATGTTTTTAGAAAGCGAGTCGCATCTAAGAATTGGCTTTACGTGTGGCCTTTGCTTAAGCTACGCGAATAGAGGTTAAAATAGGTTTAGCTACTTTCTCAAAGAGTTTTTCGTAGTAATATCAACTATCTTAGTGGCAATAGCCGCTATGGTCGTATTTTCGCTCATAGCTTGTTTTTGCAGTCGGCGATACGCATTGTTTTCGCTTAGTCCAAATTGTTCCATTACTACCAGCTTTGCTCGGCTTATCAGCTTCTGATCTTGAATTGCACGTTTAGCTTCTTCAAGCTCTCGCCCCATGTCTTCTATATGCTGGGCTTGTGAACGCAGTAAGTCGTAAAAAGAGCGGTGGGCCGATAAGGTTTTAGTCTGCTCATTAAGTGACAGCGTTTTAATCTCGTCGTCTTTTGTATCTTCTGCTAAGCCGGGCATGCTGGGGTCAAACAGTAAGGTGAGCGGCGAGCCATCATTGGCGTGCTCATCGTTAAAGCGCGTAAGTAACTGTTGATGATTGGCCATTTCATTTTTTGCATTGGCTACTTTACTGTTAGCTTGCTGTGTCAAGGCTTCGGTCAGTGCTACCTCGATACTCTGCATTGCATCTATACGACGAGTCGCTACATCGAACCAAACTTCTGATATTTCACCGGCAATCGGGCTGCCGTCTCCAAGCTGCGCGATCATATTTCTAAGCTGTCTAATATCTATTGCGGCAGGGCTTTTATTTAATGCTTCCAATGCCTCTTTATGCTGCTTACAGCTAAACTCACAGAATATATTAAAGTGATGTTCTTGGGCTTGCTGAAGCGCAGCAAGCTTTTCACATAGACGCGCGTCGAAATGGGTTTCTGCAAAACCTATTGCTCCCCACGCACGTTCTTGCCCAGCATACTCTTTGGCCTGCATGAAGTTGAACAAGGCAACCAGCAAACGGGTAATGGTTGGGTCGCTTGCTATATCTGCAGCTTCAAAAATGACAGTAAGCAAACTTGCCACTAAGCGGCTGTAGGCTCGTGTTGATTCCAGTGGCGTTAGCTGTTGCTTACTGACTTGTTCTCTTAAGCGTGGCAAATAGTCTGTCGCCTGCATGGCTAAAGTAATACTGCTTAATAGGCGCGGGTTACCAGAGGTTATCTCATCAGTTAAGTAAAGAGACTTCAAATGGCTTTTTAGCATTGACTCTGCTTGTTCACTAGCACTGACATACTGCATTCGCTCAACTTGGTAGCGCTCGGCTTTAGACGCAAGAAAGATATTGCTGGCTCCGCGCTCTTTTTGCAGTTCATGTATGAGCTCACGAACCGCAATAACAATACGACAGTTACTAGAAAGCTGTTCTAACACCGTGATTTCTGCATGTTTTGCGGCCAGCAAAAAACGTTTGGTCGCATCGCTACAAAGCGCAATGGTTTGTTCAGGTTCGTGCAGCATAAGAGGCCCTGCTAAATGTTGGTTTACGCAATTCGCTTTTTTATTGATAGTTTTTTGCGAAGTATTGCTTCAAAGCACACTAAATTAAGCAACACTTATGCCCTGTTTATAAGAATGTAGTTAGGCAAGACCTTGTTCGGGGGCGTAATGTGCTGATTGCGCAATAGGCGTGACTTTTATAGGTATTAAGCAAAATCACTTGCTATTTGATGAGTTGAAAGTGCCGGGCACTTTAGGAGAGATCGCAAGCGGCATTGCACTTTAGTGGTGCAATGCGCCTGTAGATACTTTGATTTAATACAAAGCTAGTTTCTTACTACGCGGAGAAACCAACCGACAAAGAGAGAAATCAAGAAGCCGAAGAAGGCAATCATCGTAGTAATGGTGAGCATTTGCCCTGAGAAGTCTGCACTTTCCCCAGTATGTTCGCTTACCAGCATTCCTGAAGCCTTGAAAATAAACAGCGCAGCGACAGAAAATAGTAAGATAACGGCGGTAGACATAATGGTGGCTTTCCAATAAGCCTTTGGCGACATCCAGTGAATAGCGCCTGCTACTAGCACGCACAAAATGGTAAGAATATAAGGTACCACGTAAACTCCTCGTTAAATAAGACCTATGCCTTACATCATTGCCACATCATTAAGTGCAACTCAGCGCAAAGTAGCGGGCCAATTACACGAGCTAAAGCTACGAGCTAATGCTACGGACTAATGCTACGAGCTAAGCGCACCGATGGGCTAGGTTATTAAAATACTGCAATACGATGCCACGTAAGAGGCCTTTTGTCAGCAAAGGCCCTAAAAATTTAGCGCACCTGAAACTAAACCGAGAAGCCGCGTTAACAAGAAACTAAATGGCTTTTGCTTTTGTTGTCTTGCCGCTGGCCCCTCTGAACTGTGTTTATGCGTCAGTAACAATCTATTAAAAGATTTTAAGCTACAATGGTGGTAGAATCGCCGAAAAATCATCCTGCCTACTTGGTGTACTGCTATCACGCGGTTTACGCCACGGTGGGTTGTTGTGTTTAACATCTTAGCTTCTGAGAGAACATGTTCGATTTAATTACCAGTAAAGACAGCAACGTTAAGAACGACGTGCTATCAGGTATTACAGTGGCACTTGCCCTGGTCCCTGAAGCCGTCGCATTTGCATTTGTAGCCGGCGTAGAACCAATGATTGGCCTTTATGCGGCTTTCATGATGGGCTTGATCACTTCTGCTATTGGCGGTCGCCCTGGAATGATTTCTGGTGCTACCGGCGCCATGGCCGTTGTAATGGTGGCACTGGTTGCCCAGCACGGCGTGCAGTATTTATTTGCCGCGGTTATTTTAGCCGGCTTACTGCAAATTATGTGCGGTATATTCAAGCTCGGTAAGTTTATTCGTTTAGTGCCATATCCGGTAATGCTTGGCTTTGTAAACGGTCTTGCAATCGTTATTTTCTTAGCTCAGCTAGGCCAGTTTAAAGTTACTAACGCTGCTGGAGAATTGCAGTGGATGGAAGGTACGCTGTTATACTGGATGCTAGGGCTAGTGGCGTTAACCATGGCCATTATCTATTTACTGCCTAAGCTAACCAAAGCTGTTCCTGCGTCGCTAGTAGCGATTGTTACGGTAACAGCATTAGTACACGGTCTTGACCTTGAAGCACGTACGGTAATCGACTTTGTTCGTGACTTGCTACCGGCTGACCAGCGCGACACTGCAACGCTTGCTGGCGAGCTTCCTAGCTTTGCTATTCCTATGGTGCCGTTCACCTGGGAAACCTTCATGATAGTACTACCAACCTCAGTGATCCTTTGCTTGGTTGGTCTAATTGAATCGCTTCTTACCCTTTCATTAATTGATGAAATGACGGATACCCGCGGACGTGGTAACAAAGAGTGCGTTGGCCAAGGCGTTGCAAATACTGTTAACGGTTTCTTCGGTGGTATGGGCGGTTGCGCCATGATTGGTCAAAGTATGATTAATATTAACTCTGGTGGCCGTGGCCGCTTATCCGGTATTACTGCCGCACTTGTACTATTGGGCTTCATTCTATTTGCAGCACCGCTTATTGAAATGATCCCGCTTGCTGCTCTTGTTGGCGTTATGTTCGTGGTAGTTATCGCTACCTTCGAGTGGGCCTCATTCAGAATTATTCGCGGCGTAAACAAAGAAGATGCCTTTGTATTATTTCTAGTCACAGGCGTTACCGTTATCGCTGACCTGGCTATTGCAGTTGTTGTGGGTGTTATTGTTTCCGCACTGGTGTTTGCATGGAAACACGCTCGTCATATCGAAGCGAGATCTCATATCGATAACGACGGTTGGAAAGTCTATGAGCTAGACGGCCCGCTCTTCTTCGGCTCGGTATCGCATTTCAAAGACCTGTTTGATATAGCCAACGATCCTAACGATGTAGTTATTGACTTTAAAGACTCTCGCATTTGGGATTCATCAGGTATCGATGCGCTAGATACCCTTGCTGATAAATACGAAGAGCAGGGTAAAAAGCTACACATTCGCCATATCAGTGATGAATGTCGTTCACTGCTTCGTAAGGCTGATAAGTTTGTTGAAATTAACGTGGTTGAAGACCCTCGCTACCGCGTAGCGACGGATAAGCTGGCCTAAGTTATTTGATAGCCTCAATGCACCAAGTAAACACAGTTTTGCGTTTGTTTGGTGCAGTTATGAAGTCTGAATAATGCTTATTTTGCAGTAAATCAAATAAAAACAATGAATTACGTTTTTGGCACTGAACTTGGATAGCTATAAACGTAAAGTGTGTTTTGGTGATTTGTGTCAATCGCTGAAAATTGTGTGATTTATAACACTCCGTAAAATGTGTTAGCCGACCTAAACCGTTGGCAAAATAGGCAACGAAGCCCGCATCAACGAAAGTTGAAGCGGGCTTTTTTTTTGTCCCGAAAAAAGGGGAATATCATGACTTCATTGGACTCAAAAACGCAAATTGTCGTCGTAGGCAACGGCATGGTGGGGCATCATTTTGTAGAGCAGCTTCACCAAAGCGATGCCAATGTAGAAATAACCGTTTTATGCGGCGAGTCTCGCCTCGCGTACGATCGCGTTTATCTGTCATCATTTTTTAGTGGCGCTAGTGCTGATGACCTAGCGCTTACCACACCCGCTCAATACGCTGAATGGGGCGTAAACGTAGTCACCAATGCCTTAGTGACCGATATTGACCGTGATAATAATAAAGTCACGACTTCAGAAGGGCAGGTGTTTAGCTACGATAAGCTGGTTCTTGCCACTGGTTCTTATCCATTCGTGCCCCCCATTCCCGGGAACGACCAAGAGCATTGCTTAGTGTACCGCACCATAGACGATCTACTCGCTATTGAAGCGTCAGCAGCGGTGAGCAAAGTAGGCGTTGTCGTTGGTGGTGGTCTTCTAGGTTTAGAAGCTGCGAATGCCTTAAAGCAAGCTGGGCTAGATACTCACGTGGTTGAATTCGCACCACAGCTTATGGCGGTGCAGCTAGACCAAGCCGGTGGTACCGTACTTAAAGACAAAATTGAAGATTTAGGCGTAACCGTTCATACCCAAAAAGCAACCCAAACTATCGAAGCTGGTGATACCTGTCGCTATAAAATGGTGTTTGCAGACGGCACTGCGTTAGAAACTGACATGATTTTATTCTCTGCCGGTATTCGACCTTCCGATCAGCTCGGCAGAAAATCAGCGCTAACTCTTGGTGAGCGCGGCGGTATTGTCATTGATAACCACTGCGTGACCTCTGACCCTAATATTTACGCAGTGGGCGAATGTGCGCTGTGGGACAACAAAATTTTTGGCTTGGTTGCACCTGGTTATACCATGGCGCGCACGGCAGTAAGTCATATAACAGGTGGCGATGCCGAGTTCGCTGGCGCAGATATGAGCACTAAACTCAAACTTATGGGCGTAGAAGTGGGTTCTATTGGCGATGCGCATGAACGTACGGAAGGTGCCCTAAGTTACACCTACTTAAATCAGCCTGAAGGCGTGTATAAAAAGCTGGTGGTAGATAGCGAACAAAAGCTCGTGCTTGGTGCCGTACTCGTTGGCGATACCAGCGACTACGATACGCTATTACAATATGCGCTTAACAACATCGAATTGCCTGAACACCCAGAGAGCCTAATTCTGCCATCATCCGATGCCGCACCAGCATTAGGTGCCGATGCACTGCCAGACACTGCATCTATATGCTCGTGCCTAAATGTAACGAAAGGCGACATTGTTTCAGCTATTGAAGGTGGCTGTTGCAGCGTTGGCGATGTAAAAGGTGAAACTAAAGCCAGTACTGGTTGTGGGGGCTGTGCTGCGTTGCTTAAAAATGTGGTAGATAGCGAGCTTGAAAAGCGCGGTGTTGAAGTATCAAAAGCGATTTGTGAGCACTTCAATTACACCCGACAAGAGCTGTTTCACATTGTTAAGGTTAACGGCATTCGCACCTTCGACGAGTTACTTGAACAGCATGGTGAAGGTTTAGGTTGTGAAATTTGTAAGCCTGCTGTGGGGTCTATTCTGGCATCAGTCTACAACGACTACATCCTAAAAGCTTCACACCTACCCCTGCAAGACACCAACGACATCTACCTTGGCAATATGCAAAAAGACGGTACCTATTCTGTAGTGCCTCGCGTTCCTGGCGGAGAAATTACGCCCGAGAAGCTCATTTTGTTAGGAGAAGTGGCGAAAGAATACAACCTTTACACCAAAATCACTGGTGGGCAGCGCATAGATTTATTTGGCGCTCGCGTAGAGCATTTACCTGATATATGGGAAAAGCTAGTAGCCGGTGGGTTTGAAACCGGTCACGCGTATGCGAAAGCGCTGCGTACAGTGAAATCGTGCGTGGGAAGTACATGGTGTCGCTACGGTGTGCAGGACTCAGTAGGCACGGCTATTGATTTGGAAAACCGATACAAAGGCCTACGTGCACCGCACAAAATTAAATTTGCCGTATCGGGTTGTACCCGAGAGTGTGCAGAGGCTCAAAGCAAAGACATTGGTGTTATTGCTACTGAGCAAGGCTGGAACCTATATGTGTGCGGAAACGGCGGTATGAAACCGCGACATGCAGACCTATTTGCCACAGACCTAGATACGGAAACGCTAATCAAATACATCGACCGCGTGCTGATGTTTTATGTGAAAACGGCCGACCGCTTACAGCGTACATCGGTGTGGATGGACAACCTAGAAGGTGGGTTAGCTTATCTGCAAGATGTTGTGATTAACGATGCACTTGGCATTAATGAAGAGCTTGAAGCACAGATGGATGCTGTAGTCGACGCTTATCAATGTGAGTGGAAAACCACGATTGAAGATCCTGAATCTCGTAAGCGTTTCCGTCAATTTGTAAACAGTAGTGCCAGCGACACCAATATTCAGTTTGTTTCAGAGCGAGGGCAGGTTCGTCCAGCTACTGAAGCTGAAAAAGTAGCAGGGAAAGATCAGTTTATTCCCGTCTCTATGGTGTAGTCCATAGACTTAATGGTGTAGCCACTGGCTTATCAACCTTGTTAGGAGATACAAATTATGACAGCTGCGCAAAACGTAATAGCGTCAGAACAGGCAGTGCAATGGCACCTTGTTTGTGAGACGAAGGACCTAGTGACAAACAGCGGCGTTTGCGCCCTTGTTGACTCACAGCAAGTGGCCATTTTCTGCTTGAAAATAAAGGGCGAAACTCAGGTTTTTGCCATTAGTAACTACGACCCTATTGGTAAAGCAAATGTGCTTTATCGCGGGCTTTTGGGGTCTATAGGCGGTGCGCCAGTTGTCGCTTCGCCGTTGTACAAAGAGCATTACTTTTTAGAAACAGGATTGTGTAAAGAACACGATGATGTATCCGTAACGGCTTACCCTGTGAAGGTCGAGAGCGAGAAGGTTTTTGTAGGCGTTTGAGCAAGCAGCCCCTATTTGAGTGCCTACATAAATAGAGCCTTCTTGCAAAAACGCATTCAACTACTTCGATATCGAAAAAGGTAATGAAATGAATATGGCTACACGACAACCCGACATGATGTCTGAACAATTAAGACAAACAACATGCCCATACTGCGGCGTAGGGTGTGGTGTAGATATCAGTTGCAACGTAAGCAAGCGTGCCGTAACCCTGGACACTGTTAAAGGCACGCCAGAGCATCCCGCCAATTATGGAAGATTGTGTGTTAAAGGAACAAACCTGCTTGAAACAAACGACCTAAATGGGCGTTTGCTTCACCCAACCATAGCAGGTCAATCGGTGGATTGGGACACGGCCACCGATGTGATTGCGGATAAGATCACATCTACCATTGCGCAGTATGGCGCGGATGCCGTTGCTTTTTATGTATCAGGCCAGCTTCTTACTGAAGACTACTACATTGCCAATAAGCTTATGAAAGGTTATATCGGCAGTGCCAATATCGATACCAACTCTCGTCTTTGCATGTCATCAGCCGTAGCTGCTTATAAGCGCGCCTTCGGTGAAGATGTGGTGCCTTGCGATTACACCGACTTAGAGTGTACAGATTTATTGGTAATTACGGGAAGTAATACGGCGTGGGCCCATCCAGTGCTTTTTCAACGTATTCAGCGGGCAAAGTTGAGGAACCCAAATATGAAGGTCATCGTTGTCGACCCGCGCAAAACTGAAACCTGTACGATAGCCGATTTACATCTTCCTATAAAACCAGGTAGCGACGTGGCGCTGTTTAACGGCTTACTTAGCTATGCAGACGCACAAGGTAGAATAGATAGAACCACCGTCGAGAGCTATGCCGAGGGGCTTGATGAAGCGCTTGAAAGTGTAAATGGCTTAACGCTGGATGACGTGGCTAGCGTATGCGATATAGAAAAAAGCAACGTTAAGGCCTTTTTCGACGCATTCTGTGAAGCATCTAGTGCCATTACTTTTTATTCAATGGGCGTAAATCAGTCTTCCGCTGGCGTAGATAAAGCCCAAGCCATTATTAACTGCCACTTGGCTACAGATTTAATTGCCAGAGAGGGTTGTGGCCCATTTTCCATCACAGGTCAGCCCAATGCTATGGGGGGGCGTGAAGTTGGTGGTTTAGCTAACATGCTAGCTGCCCACATGGATTTAGAAAACCCTGAGCATATCAGCACTGTTAAAACCTATTGGAACGCCCCTGTTATGCCTAAAGGGCAGGGGCTTAAAGCGGTAGACCTATTTAATGCCATTGAAGAAGGAAAGGTAAAATTTGTTTGGATAATGGGGACTAACCCTGTTGTCAGTATGCCCAACCGAGGCCAAGTTGAGCGCGCACTTGCAAAGTGCGAGATGGTCGTAGTGTCTGATATTGTTGAATCGAATGATACGCTTAACTACGCCCATATTGCCCTTCCTGCCACGGGGTGGTCGGAAAAAGACGGCACAGTGACGAATTCAGAGCGCCGTATATCACGTCAGCGCGGCATCTTGCCCCCGCCAGGAAGTGCAAAACACGATTGGCAAATTATGTGCGACGTGGCGGCTAAAATGGGTTTTGGTGAGGCATTTAGCTTTACTCATCCGTCGCAAATATTCTGTGAATACGCTGGCTTAACTGGCTATCACAATAATGGCAAACGCCAGTTAGACTTATCGCCTTTGCAAAGTCTAAATGAAGCTCAGTACAACGCTCTATCACCTATCCAGTGGCCTTTTCAAAACACCGTTTTGAATATTCCCTCATCTGGTACCAAGCTTAACGAACACACAAAGCCCAACCTTATCAGTAAGCGTCCTTTTGAAGATAAGCAGTTTTCAACGCCTAGCGGTAAGGCTAGACTCATTCCGGTAACCTATAAAGCCCCATTGCAGGTTACGTCAGATGCTTACCCTTTTGTCGTTAACAGCGGTCGAGCTCGAGATCAATGGCATACCATGACGCGCACGGGTAAAGCCGCAAAGTTACTAGCCCATATGCCGAGCGCCTCTGTCTACATAAACCCTAAAGACGCTGCTGAGTTAGGTGTTGCAAATAATGACCTCGTTTCTCTGACAAGTGCGGTGTGTCAAGACGCCCCAGTTATCTATCCGGTAAAAACAGATGCGGACATGCGCGAAAAGGAAGTGTTTATACCTATACACTGGTCGGCACAATGGGGGTCTCACAGTAAGCTAGGTGCACTTTACGCGAGCGCGGTAGATCCGATTTCAGGGCAGCCGGAATTAAAACATGCTGCAGTGGCTATTGCACCGGTACGTTACGCTACGTATGGAAAACTCTTTTTATCATCAAAACTACATTCGGCATACGACTCAAAAACCAGCATTGATAAGCACGATACGCTAAAGAAAGTATGTGATTACTGGAATAAAACACCGCTTGAGGGAGAGGGCGCTACATCAAAAGGAAGTAGTTCTGAAGAAGCACTATCGGTGTTAAACGTAGCTTCGAACAAAAGCCGTCGTGAATTTACTCAAAGCTTGATACCACAGTTACCGGAAAACGCGGTGCTATTACAGTTCCACCATCACACTTTTTCAGTATGCCTTGCGCTTGTCGATGACCTACTGTGCTTCGCCGCATTTTTGGGTGATGAGCCAGAAAATACAGGTTCGGCTCAAGCGGAGGCACACACACAAAGCACTTGGTCAGTACCAAATGCGTGGCTTGCCAGCCTATTAAATACGGCGATTTCCACTGAGTCACAACGCAATTTATTACGAGGCCAAGCGGATGAAGCATTTTTAAATGGTGATGTAGTTTGTAGCTGTTTTGAAGTGCGTGAAAAGACGATTACAGATGTCATCACCAAAGGCTGTTCATCGGTAACCGAACTTGGTAAGCAGTTAAAATGCGGCACGAACTGTGGTTCTTGCAAGCCCGCCTTGTCTGAGCTTATAGACAAGCATTTAGTTATAGAAACCCAATCTGTTTAGGAGCGTTAAATTATGTCAATTGCATCTAGTTGGTCTTTACCGTTTTTGCGCACCTTATTCAAACAGCAGAAACCTCTGTTTAATCTTTTTTATCGCGATGAAACTTCGAATAAGACTTCGACCACTCGTAAGCGTAATGACGATCTCAAATCTTTAGCTAAGTATACGTACCTGAACAAGTGGCTGAATACAACAAACCTTGGCGATGAGCGTCAGAAGCAGGGCCAAGTATTTATAGTAGGCGCAGGTCCTGGCGATGCAGAGCTACTTACCTTAAAAGCGCTTCGCCTTTTACAGCAAGCCGATGTGGTATTGTTTGACGCACTTGTAAGCGAAGATATTCTTTCGCTCATTCCATCTAGCGTAGCGAAAGAGTACGTGGGAAAGCGCTGTAAGAAGCATAGTTTTACCCAAGACGCTATTTGCAAGCGGGTGGTTGAACTTGCCAGTTTGGGGCATACCGTGGTGCGACTAAAAGGTGGTGACCCAGCCTTGTTTGCGAGAACCTGTGAAGAAACCGATGCGCTAACAAAAGCTAACATTCCTTTTGCTATTGTCCCTGGTATTACAGCCGCCTCGGGTGTGTCTGCCTATACGGGTATCCCTCTAACCGACAGGCGCTGTGCCCAATCGGTGAGTTTTATGACTGCACATTTTAAAGATGCAGAACAATGGCCTGAAATGGCGCCAATGGCGCAGAATGTATTAAAGCAAACCATGGTGGTTTATATGGGGCTAAGCCGCCTTGAGGGGCTTTGCAAAGGTTTGATGCAGCACAAGGTGCCATGTTCGTGGCCGGTAGCGGCGATTGAAAATGCTACATCACCTCAACAGCGCGTAATTACTGGCGAGCTTGCTAATATTTATGGCAAAGTAAAGGCGGCAAATTTAACTGGGCCCACGTTACTTATATTTGGAAAGGTGGTAGAGTCTCGACAACAGGTAAATACACTTCTACTACATTCATCCGAGCATGCAGCAACCATTTAGCGAATACATAAAAATTATTGGTAAGGGTCAAAAAGGGGGGCGTAGCCTTACCCGTGATGAAGCTTATCATGCCATGAAAATGGTATTGGCCAATGAAGTGACCGGCGATCAACGGGGCGCATTTCTTATGCTACTTCGCACCCGTGAAGAAACGCCAGAAGAAGTGATTGGTTTTGTCGATGCGTGCCGAGAACTGATTGAGCCAGAAGTCAAGACACTTACCCCAACGTTAGATATTGGGTGTTATGCAGGAAAACGTCGCCAGCTTCCTTGGTACTTACTGGCGGTAGCCGTACTGGCCAAAAACGGCTATTCCATTATGCTTCACGGTGCCCATGAGCCGGGTTCAGGGCGCCTTTATGCAAGCATAGCGCTACCCAAGTTAGGCCTTGTTGAGGTTACTAGTATTGCTGAGGCAAACCAGCAGCTTGCTGATAAAGGCGTAACCTATCTCGACCTATCATATTTACTGCCCGCGCTTGATACCATTATTAAGCTGCGCGACGTGTTTGGACTGCGCTCTTGCGCTAACACCCTAGCCAGGCTATTGAACCCCACCAGCGCAGAGTTTTGTGTGCAGGGGGTTTACCATATGCACCTTGATCATAAGCATTGTCGCGTTAATGAAAATTACCCGTCGATAAACGCCCTTTGTTTCCGCGGCGATGGTGGCGACCCCGAGGTTAACGGAGAACGAGAAACCGAACTCTTCATTACCCGTAATGGTAAAACTGACGAAGTAAAAATGCCGGTGGTTGCTGACAAGTGGGCGCTTAAAGATAAAGATATGAACGTAGACGACATGCTTGATGTGTGGACAGGTAAAGCGAGTAGCCTCTACGGTGAACAGGCCATTTTAAGTACGCTTAGCAGCTACTTAGTACTTCTTCATAATTGTGATGTGGCGGATGCCTTATCTCAAGCTAGGGAGCTTTGGTCAAAAAGACAAAAAACGGCAATGCCATTCTAGCTTTTCATGCGCGGCACAGCCCTTGTTTTTATCAAATTGCAGCTTAATATTTCTTGCTCGCAGCGTTTCTAGTAAGCGCTGTGAAAGCTCTAACTAATATTACCATTTTGACCTTATTTTCGTTATTTTCATGTCATACCAGTCCGTATAGATAATTACCCACTCAGCGAGATTTAAAATGTTCGTAATCGCGGCGTGTTACCGAAGGTATAGTGGCTCTACATCAAGGTGACACAACAAAGAGTACGGACGTTTTAAACTCGCCCTTCGGGAAGGTCTGGCAAACTTCCTAGCTTCATTCTGGGAATTTGAAAGGGAACACATTCCTGCATTCCCACGCTTCGCTAGGAAACTTGCCAGCGCCTTCTGAGTGGGCAATTATCTATGCGGATTGGTATAAACTTCAATTCCTCTGCTATCTTTAATCAAAACCGAAAAAAATTAGCTTATCGTTTTAGACACTAACCGTAATTGCGAGTGACGTTGCACGTCTTATCTGTAGTGTGCTGCCTCACCGAAGGCTTACAGGCTGAAGAATAAGCGCGCTTAGTTCATCAGGAGCAGAGGATGTTTTTCAAAAATAAAGAGTTGATAGCTGAAAACTCACGTTTGCAAAAGGAAATTGAAGCATATCAGACAGTTCAGGAGGAGCTGCGCGAAGAAATGCTTTATATAGAGTTGAACCCTGACGGTAGGGTTAATGCTATTAATGACTTGTGTTCTCAAGCAACTGGCTACTCAATAGGTGAATTAGAGGGAAAGTCTCTTGAGAGTATGATGAGCCCAAATGCACTCAGAAAGCCTGCTGGTCAGGATATGCTCGGCGCCATTAAAACGCATCGCCATTGGCACGGAGCTGTTAGCTTTATGGATGCGAGAGGTCAAGAAATGTGGGTGCGAGGTATTGTACAGCCAGTTGATGATGCAAACGGTAATGTGAGATATATCGCCTTCTACATGGCCGAACAAACGCGAAATATCACTCTTAGCAACGAATTGCGCGATATGATTGCTGCGCTTCACCGCTCTTCTGCTGTCATCGAGTTCAATCTGGATGGAACAATAATAACAGCGAATGACAACTTTCTTAAAGGTATGGGTTATACCCTAGAGCAAATAGAAGGTAAGCATCACAGAATTTTCTGCACCGAACAAGAGGCTAACTCAGAAGAATATAAACACTTCTGGCGGGACTTATCTGAAGGGAAATTAGAGTCAGGTAGGTTTAAGCGAATAGACAGTAGAGGCAACGAAGTTTGGTTAGAGGCGTCGTATAACCCTATTAGAAATGAAGACGGAAACCTTTATAAAGTCGTTAAGTTCGCCACTGTCATTACTGAGCAAATGCAGCGTGAATTTGCTATTTCTGAAGCGGCTAACGTCGCGTTTAACATATCGCAAGAAACGGGGGAGCAGGCCCGCAAAGGTAATGAAGTACTTAATGCTACAGTTAAAGCAATGAACGAGCTTACCACACAGATGGGGAATGCGAGCGAAGGCATCAAAGACCTCGATGAGCAATCTCAAAAAGTTGCTGATTTGGTTAAAAGTATTAGTGGAATTGCCGACCAAACCAATCTACTTGCGCTGAACGCCGCTATTGAAGCCGCTCGCGCAGGAGATCAGGGTAGAGGGTTTGCTGTAGTGGCCGATGAAGTAAGACAATTGGCTTCACGGACAAGTAGCGCTACGGAAGAGATAGTCAACGTTGTGGTAGAGAACAGAAAACTTACTGAAAATGCCGTTCAGCTTATTGAGGCTGGGCAGGAAAAAGCCCGCGACGCATTAGAATATTCAACACAATCGGGTAACGCGATGGGTGAAATTCAAAGTGGAGCGAATGAGGTAGTGAGCGCTATCGGACAGTTCACAAAACGTCTATAGGGCATTGCGCCTACCAATCGTGTTGGGCGCATTTCCTCGTTTAAATTTATTCAATAGTGGTGCTTACTAGCTCGCACCACGGTTGAACACCTCCCCCGTTTTGGTGCACCAAATCTTTCATTGTGTTGTAACTATACGCCCCTGTTTTGAATAATTCCCATAATAATCAGTATCTTGAATTTTTGGCACGTTGACTGCAAACCTTTACGTGCAAAATAACGGTGCCGTGTAAGGCAGCGAGTGCAACACGACTCATTAGGCGTCGTGTCATGCGCAACATTTTCCATAGTGTGAATAAGAAAAATTATTAGGAATCAGTGGAGAGTAGTAAGGAAGCTCCAACTTCTCCTACATTTATGGCAAATGATAATAACAATAAAAAAGATGGTTTTATTAAGCTAAAGCTTTTATATAACCTCCCTTTAAGATGAGGTGTGTGAGCGGGAATTCCTGACTTACCAATTACAACTTGATGCGTTAGTAATTACTCCGATGTTACTAACACGGCAACGAAGCCCACCGTGCTAGACATGTAAATGTCTATAGCTGGTGGGTTTTTTTTTGGCTACGAGGAACACGTATGACTGGGTTAAAGACAACATCATTACTAAAACGCTTTAGAACGGTGGGCGCAAGCGTTTGTGCTGCACTTGTCGTCTCTGTAGCAACATTTTCAACATCTGTTTCAGCACAAGCGCCCGCAGTAGGATGGCCAGAGAAAGAAGAGCTGAAATTTGGTTTTATTAAACTGACAGACATGGCGCCGCTTGCTGTGGCGTATGAAAAAGGCTTTTTCGAAGATGAAGGGCTTTATGTCACATTAGAAGCACAAGCTAACTGGAAAGTGCTGCTAGATCGGGTTATTGATGGTCAGCTAGATGGCGCTCACATGCTTGCAGGTCAACCGCTTGGCGCGACTATTGGTTTTGGTACGGAAGCTCATGTAGTTACTGCGTTTAGCATGGACCTAAACGGCAATGGTATTACTGTATCAAATGAGATTTGGGAGAAAATGAAGGCGCATATTCCACAGGAAAATGGCAAGCCTGTACACCCAATCAAAGCTGATTATCTCAAACCGGTTGTTGATGAGTACCGCAACGCCGGTAAACCTTTCAACATGGGCATGGTATTTCCTGTATCTACCCACAACTACGAGCTGCGTTATTGGCTAGCAGCAGGTGGCATTCACCCAGGTTATTACGCCCCTCACAAAGGTGATACCGCAGGCCAAATAGATGCCCAAGCGCTATTGTCTGTAACGCCGCCACCACAAATGCCAGCGACAATGGAAGCGGGCACTATTTATGGCTACTGCGTAGGTGAGCCATGGAACCAGCAAGCGGTATTTAAAGGTATCGGTGTACCTGTAATTACCGATTATGAGATCTGGAAAAACAACCCTGAAAAAGTGTTTGGCGTAAGCCAAGGTTGGGCTGACAAGTATCCAAATACTCACATACGCGTGGTGAAAGCATTAATTCGTGCAGCAATGTGGTTGGATGAAAACGACAATGCTAACCGTCCTGAAGCAGTTAAGATTCTTGCTAAAAGCAACTACGTTGGCGCAGACGAAGACGTACTGGCTAACAGCATGACGGGCACTTTCGAATACGAAAAAGGCGACAAGCGTGACGTGCCAGACTTCAATGTGTTCTTCCGCTACAACGCTACTTACCCGTACTACAGTGATGCAATTTGGTATCTCACACAAATGCGCCGCTGGGGACAAATTTCAGAAGCTAAGTCTGACGATTGGTACAAAGAAACGGCCAAAAAAGTCTACAAGCCAGAAGTTTATGCCCAAGCTGCTAAAGCGCTTATCGCTGAGGGTAAAGCAAAGGCATCTGATTTCCCTGAGTTTGGAACGGAAACAGGTTATAAGCCGCCTCAGAGCGAGTTTATTGATGGCGTAACGTTTGATGGAAGCAAGCCTAACGCTTACTTAGAGCAATTTGATATTGGTCTTAAAGGCGACACTGTTCTGTAAGTGTCTCGTAAAGTTGCCCCGTCGACCCTCAGGTGAGACGGGGCATTCAAAGCGCAATAGCGCACATTAAATATCAGGAGCAAGCAATGAGCAAGATGACAACCATTCTTCGCCTTCCATCATCGCCGTCAAACGCGAACTCTTTATTGAGTCGTTTATATCAATCCACACCTGCGTTGTTGCTGCCTGTAATCGGTTTGCTGATGTTTCTGGCCATTTGGAATGGCGTTGCAAAAAGTATCGATACATCGTTAGGCCAATTTCCAGGCCCTGCACAAGTTTTTGAACAAGCGGGTGCTTTAATAGACGAGCATGTCGCCCAGCGTGAAAAGGCAGACGCGTTTTATCAACGCCAAGAAGAACGAAATGCAGCTCGTGTGGCGCAAGACCCTACTTATGAGCCAAAGGTACGAGACTTTACCGGTGCACCTACTTTCTTCGATCAAATTTGGACCAGCCTTTACACGGTTATGGTTGGATTCTTTATTGCATCAGTAGTCGCAGTCCCATTAGGAATTTTGTGTGGTTTAAGTAAATCAGCCTACACGGCTATAAACCCGCTTATTCAATTATTCAAACCCGTTTCGCCACTAGCATGGTTGCCACTAGTTACTATGGTAGTAAGTGCGCTTTATGTCAGCGAAGACCCAGCGTTTTCAAAGTCGTTTGTTACTTCTGCCTTCACGGTCTCGCTTTGCTGCCTATGGCCAACCCTTATTAACACTGCGGTAGGGGTGTCAAACATTGAAAAAGATCTTATCAACGTGAGCAAAGTGCTGCGTCTTACGCCTTTTGCGCACCTTACTAAAATAGTACTGCCATCTTCAATTCCAATGATTTTCACTGGGCTTCGATTATCGCTTGGTATCGGTTGGATGGTACTCATAGCAGCAGAGATGCTTGCCCAAAACCCAGGGTTAGGAAAGTTTGTCTGGGATGAGTTTCAAAACGGTAGCTCAGAATCCTTAGCCCGAATCATGGTGGCAGTATTAACTATCGGTGTAATCGGCTTCGTACTGGACCGTTTAATGTTATCAATTCAGCGCGCGGTAAGCTGGGATAAGTCGAGCGTATTACGCTAATTTTGAGGAGAAATTTATGCAGACTAGACACTTAGAGTTAGAGCAGGTAGGTATCGACTTCCCAACACCCAAAGGGCCATTTACTGCGCTTCAAGATGTAAATCTTAAAATCAGCAAAGGCGAATTTGTTTCATTGATTGGCCACTCTGGTTGCGGAAAGTCGACAGTACTAAATATTATTGCGGGTTTACACCAAGCGACTTCAGGAGGCGTGATATTGGATGGCGCTGAAGTGAAGCAGCCTGGACCTGAGCGCGCCGTAGTATTTCAAAACCATTCGCTATTACCCTGGCTTACTGTTTATAAAAATGTTGAGCTGGCCGTTAAATCGACCATGCGAGGTAAGAGTAAAGGCGAGATGCGCGAATGGATCATGCATAACTTAGAGCTTGTACACATGACTCACGCACTCGACAAATTGCCAAGTGAGATCTCAGGGGGTATGAAACAACGAGTAGGTATCGCTCGTGCATTGGCAATGGAACCTAAAGTGCTATTGATGGACGAACCGTTCGGCGCGCTTGACGCATTAACGCGTGCACACCTTCAAGACTCTTTAATGGAAATACATGCTGACTTGGGTAACACCGTCATCATGATTACTCATGATGTGGATGAGGCCGTGTTGCTATCTGATCGCATCGTAATGATGAACAATGGGCCCGCCGCCACCATTGGTGAAATTCTAGATATTGAGTTGCCTCGCCCGCGTGACCGATTAGCACTTGCCGACAACAAACAATATAACCACTACCGACATGAGGTATTAACCTTCCTTTACGACAAGCAGAAAAAGGTTGAAACCGTTACTTCACGTACTAACAACGGAACATCAAAACCCAGCGGGGTGACATCTGAAAAAAAAGACACTAAAAAATCAGATGCTGCCTAGCACTATCGGCATCTGATAAGGGCGGTAGTTGTACCGCCACAACGTATAACTTTCACTTTTCAACCGGCATTTTTATGCTGGCCGGGTAAGTGTTGACTAATAAAAAACAAAACCGAAAAACCGATAGGGAACACGCATGAACACGTTTCAAAAACTAAGCATTAATATGTTAGCTGCCTCTGTTATGGCAGTACTCGGTGGCAGTGCGATGGCTGCTGATATTCACACTGCACTAAGTGACTCAAAGGCATGGGCTGACCTTAATTTGCGTTATGAGGCCGTAGATCAAGACAACGCGCTAGAAGATGCAAGCGCGTTGACCTTACGTACACGTTTAGGCTTTAGCTCAGGAAGTGTTAATGGTTTCTCATTTACCGCGGAGGTTGAAGACAGCCGCATTGTAATGGGGCAAGATGAGTTTACCGTAGGGCCTACTGGCTTCAATGTGGGTGAATACTCTGTTATTGCTGACCCGGAAACGACCGAAGTTGACCAAGCCTTTATTCAATACAAAACAGATGGCTTTACAGCCAAAGTTGGGCGCCAAGTTATTACGCTAGACGACCACAGATTTGTTGGTCACGTTGGTTGGAGACAGGACCGCCAGACCTTTGATGCCGTAAGCGCAAAGTATGCGGCAACTGACAATCTAGAGCTTTTCTACAGCTATTTATATAAGCGTAACCGCATTTTCGCCGAAGCTGCTGATTTAGATTCAAAAGATCATATCCTTCACGCTACTTATAAGTCGAAAATCGGTAAGTTTGTGGCCTACGCGTATTTATTAGAAGTAGATAATGATACAGACAATGCTCTGGATACGTATGGTGTAAGCTATGATGGAAAGATGAAAGGTGACAGCGTAAATTGGGCTTATGGCGCTGAGTTTGCTACGCAATCGAGCGAAGCTGGCGCAGGAGAAACAGCCACTGATTTCGATGCGTCTTACCTAAATGCTTATCTAGCCGCAACCATCTCTGGTGTAACGGCTAAAGTCGATTATGAAGTACTAGGTTCAGATGATGGACTGTATGGTTTTGCTACGCCTCTTGCTACCCTACACAAGTTCAACGGTTGGACCGATCAGTTTTTGGGTACGCCAGCACAAGGCTTACAAGACCTTAAATTTTCACTTTCTGGTGGCCTAGCCGGTGGTAAGTGGCTTTTGGCCTATCATGACTTCAGCGCTGACGACAGCAGCAATGGCGTTGATGATTTAGGTAGCGAATTCAATGTTCAATACACCAAGAAGTTTGCTGGTAAGTATAATTTCGGCATCAAGTACGGTACTTACGACGCGGGCGATATAAAAGTAGATGCTAACCGCTTTTGGATGTGGGTTGGTACACGTTTTTAATTGCTATGCAAAGTAACTCTCAGACCTAGCATAGCGTTACAGCTTCACCAATCTTTGATTGGCTAAGTCGTTACTGACTTAGCCAGCCTTTTTCAACGGCTATATCTAGCTGCTGCATAACATAGTCCCACAGTGCTGGCGCACACGATTTTAAATGTGCATTTCGCGCCTCAATTTTCTCTCTTGCAATACCGTGACGCTTCCAGCTTCCTCCATTGTCTTTCATATTTTGAAATACAGGAAGTACTCGGTCCATGGCTTTAGCAAACTCTGCATCAGCGGTTTCTGCAGCTTCAAACTCAAGCCATAAATTGAGCAGTTCGCTATCAAGTGGGCTTGGCAATAAGCCAAAAATGCGCTTAGCGGCCGCAAGTTCCTTTTCAGCTTGTGCATCATGGTCGGCTTGCTGGTTAAACGCAAACATATCGCCAGCGTCAATCTCTACGATATCGTGTATAAGGATCATGCGAATAACTCGTGTGATATCAATTGGCTTGGCTGCATATTCACTTAACATGTTTGCCATTAATGCGACGTGCCAGCTGTGCTCTGCTGAGTTTTCTTGGCGATAGTTATCACTTGGAAGCGTAATCTGACGCTTAACCGCTTTGAGTTGATCAAGTTCACAAATGAATTCGGCAAAGTCACTTACTGCATGCATTTGGGGGCTCCTAGGCGTAAAAATGGGCGCAAGAGCGCCCATTTCGTAATTAAAGATGTAATTGGTTGTTAAACTAAATTACTTCTGTTCTGACAACCACACAATCAGATCAGCGATGTCATCGTATGACATATCAGCGGTAAACGTTGGCTGATATTTACCGTTAATAATAAAGCTAGGCACACCTGTTAGGTGCTCACGGTACTCATCAATTTGCTGTTGGTTTTTGCGCACCATGCTATTAACGCCGAAGCTCTTAGCCATTTTATCAAATTCTGCACCGTCAACGCCGTTAACCACGAAGATATTGCGAAGGTCTTTCAGCCCTGTGATAGACGCGCGCTGCTTATGAATATAGTTAAAGATAGCACCGTTCATTGCATCTTCTTGCTTCATTGCACGTGCAATAAGCATGGCTTTAGTAGCATCGTCTTGAACTTCGGGGCCGGTAAAGCGCATAAAGTTTACGTGTACTTTATTGAACTTAGTACCGTCGCTTTTCTTTTCTTTAATTTGTGCAACGATTGGCTCAAATTGGAAGCAGTGCGGGCACCAAAATGAGAAGTACTCAGTAATTACTGGTTTATCTGTGGCTTCTTTATCAAGCACTTTATAGTGTGTGCCTTCTTTCCATTTAGACGCTGGCTCTTGAGCGCAAGCTGTTAATGGCAAAAGCATTGCCATGACAAACATTACTGCAAACTTTTTCATGGATTATGATCCTGTATTAAAAAACAATCTTTCGAGGTTGAGATTATCACAGCCTTATTCGCTTAACTAGGACCTGTTTTACTTCAAAGTCTTAGTACGCGATAAGCTCACTAAAAAACGGGATTCAACGACAAGGTTTACGTTTTATCGCGAAAAAACATTGTTCTTACATAGAAAGCAAAAAATAGCATGATAACTCTGTCTTCTATAATGCGAACGACTGATACAGTATAAATGCTCAACCATGAACAGAATATGAATTTTACGAAGTGTGAATGTACGTGAGAGCGTAGCAGAGGGTAGGTAAATGCTTTGGACCATATCAGAAGTAATACTGAAAAGTACCGCTGTAAATAAACCAAGTTTAAGAAAGCATAAGATAAGGGTTACAAATAAATGTAACCCTTCAATTTGTTGAATATAGACCAACCTTTATGTAAAGAGGTAAGTCTTACTTATGTTAGCTACATGGTGTAGTTAACAGAAAGCAGGGCTCGTCGTTCTTGCCCCGCATAACCTACAATGTCTTCATAGTCGGTATCGAATGCATTGTCGACTTTCAACGAGACCTGCCATTGGCTATCAATTTGATAACCTACGTTAACGGTTGCAAGGGTATAAGCTGAAAGCGCTAACGTTTGTGACGGCTCAGGGTATGGTGGGAAGAACGTGTCGTAACGGCTTCCGGTATAGGCCAGCTTGGTGTAAAAGCTGAACTTTTCTGTACCAAAGTCAGTGGTATAAGTTATCGAGCCTTGATGGCGAGCGCGACGTAACTCGGTACTTGTGATACCACTGTCAGTTTGTTCAGCGTCTAAATAGCTATAGGCGGCGGTAAGGTCACCATAGCCACTGTCCCAATTTAGCTCTACATCAATCCCTTCTCGTGAACTTTCTCCGTCGATATTATCAGCACTGGACGCACCCAAGTCAGGTACAAATACAAAGCCGTTAATTTCGTCTTCAAGATCGGTGGTATAGGTACTGATTTGACCGGAAAGCGATTGCCAGTTGGCTTTAACACCTACTTCCCACTCTTCACTGGTTTCGGGCTCTAGGTTAGGGTTTCCGATGAAGCTTGCTGGGTAATAACCAAAGCGTTCAGTAAATGTTGGTGTTTTTACGGCTCTACCATAGCTTGTGAAAACAGCGTAGTGGTCGTTAAGTTGCCATGTCAAACCGCCGCGATAACTTACGGCATTGTCGAACTCACTATTGTTGTCGAACCTTGCGCTTAATGTTGCCGTTAACGATTCAGTTAACTCGCTGTTTGCTTCTGCAAATACGCTGTAGGTGGTGTCGTTTCGTTTTTGATTAGGATCGCCAAATACAATAGGACCGCGCTGATCAAAGAGACGCTGAAGATATTCGACACCGCCTGCAAAATCCCAATTGTCGATCGTGTAAAAACTGGTCCAGTTTAACTCAATGCGCTCGCCAGTGGTGCCGCCTGTATCCGTACCCGATTCGGTATTATCGTTTTCATCTTTACGATAGTGTGCACTTAAT
This sequence comes from Alteromonas sp. HB246098, assembly GCF_054890645.1. Lineage (NCBI taxonomy): Bacteria > Pseudomonadati > Pseudomonadota > Gammaproteobacteria > Alteromonadales > Alteromonadaceae > Alteromonas > Alteromonas sp. HB246098. The sequence goes on from NZ_JBTZUG010000007.1 coordinate 118,457, forward strand.
GCCGAGCGGTAGCCTGTATTTTCAGGGGCAAATTCCCATCTTAGCTTCGCGCTTATTTGTGAGCCATCTGTTACGTTATCTGTATCAGCGGGAAGACCGGTTATTACAAAGTCAGTACCGTCATAATCATTTTCATATTGAACAGTACGTAAATTCGCGATGAAGGTGTGCTCGGTAGTGGCGGTGTAATTGAGGTTTATGCCGGCAGTCATATTGTCATAGCCATCATCTTCGTTACCAACGCGAGACACATTATCGCCGTCAGTTCGAATATAGCTCGCGTAGGCAGACACACCCACGTTATCGCTTTGTGAGCGCGCATTCATGCTACCCTGAAGGGTGCCTTGAGTGCCTACGCCAGCAGAAAAATCTACGTGAGAAACATTGTCGGAAAACTGGCCAGATTTAGTGGTAATGCTTAGTACACCACCGATTGCGCCGCTACCCCACCTCGCACTTTGCGGGCCGCGAAGTAGCTCAATGCGCACTACGTTGGCGCTAGTTAGGTGAGCAAGGTCAACAAGGCTCCCTTGGCCTATATCATTGGCAATAACACCGTCAATTAAAACGAGTAGATGGTTAGTTTCACCGCCGCGCACGCGCAGTTCGGTTAAACCACCAGGGCTACCTGACTGAGACAAGCTAACGCCAGGTAAGCCGCGAACTAAATCAGTAATTTGAAGCGCGCCCGAAGCTTTAATATCGCTTTCAGTTAGTACCGATACTGAAGCAGGAAGCTTGGTCAATGAAATAGGTAAACGCGTGCCTGTTACCGTTAAGGTTTCAATATCTTGATCAGAAGTTTGAGCAAAGGCAGGTGTGCTTAAGCACGAAATAACTGCAGCGCTAAGGGCTGCTTTAGTAAAATGTGTACGCATGGTTTTTATGTTTTCTTTGATGCGCTCCACCCGAGCACATGATTAGGGAAAGTGCACGTTCTTGCTTAATTATGGATGTGAGCAAGCATACGACACCATGAAGTACAGGCCGGTATCCGGGCTTACTCACCAATACCGATAAAGTAATGGCTCTTTTGCCTTCCCATCTAGTGGCGTCTAATTGCGCTGTAGCGCGTTAACGTATAAAAGACAGTGGCGAATGAAAAGAAAACGACAATGCGTTGAGTTTACCGTTGCGGGGGCAGCATCAGATTTTCACTGATTTCCCGTTTAACTCTTGTCACTTAGGTTGTTTTAAAGCGCGACAAAAGCACCTACACAGCGCGATTATATAGAACTTAAAAAGTGATAGCGAATACGGTTTCTTATACCTTACGCTTTTTCGTAACCTGCATACGGTTATTGAACTAGGGTCATCGAAAAAGCGTTTTTCAGCAGTAAGGCAGAAGGCTCAGTACCCCAATTTTAGCGGAGGCTCCTGTAGTGCGGATAGCTGCTCTTTAAGGGCAAGTATTTGGCCTTCCCAGTATTTATCTTCAGCAAACCAAGGAAATGCCCGAGGAAATGCCGGGTCTTCCCAACGTCGAGAAAGCCATGCCATATAATGCACCATTCGCATTGCACGAAGAGGTTCGATAAGCGGCAGTTGTGCTGAATCAAACGAGTTAAATTCTTCGTAAGCTTCAACTAAGGTATCAAGCTGTAACAGTTGTTGCTGACGGTCACCGCTTAACATCATCCATAAGTCTTGGATCGCAGGCCCCATGCGGCAATCATCTAAGTCAACGAAGGTTGGGCCATCGCGCCATAGTATATTGCCTGGGTGGCAGTCGCCGTGAAGACGAATGCTTGATGTTGGGCTGTAAGCCTTTTTAGTTGCCTCTATTACAGGCTCGAGTATGGCGAAGAACGCCGTTTTTAAATGCTCAGGTAGCAGCGTACTTTGCAATAGAACCTGCTTGGGCTCATTCAGGTAGCTTTCAATATTAATTGAAGGGCGATGAGTAAACCCTTTAGCTGAGGCAACGCGGTGGATACGACCAATGAAACGCCCCATCCATTCGAGCTGGTCAAGGTTGTCATTCTCGAATTGTCTGCCGCCTACTGAAGGAAATAGCGCAAATCGATAGTCAGTCTCAGCCACCGTGTGATGATGCAGTGTGCTGCCGTTTAGAGCCATAGGCGCGGCCAACGGGATTTCACTTTCAATAAGTTCTGCGGCAAACTCGTGCTCTTCAAGAATTTGCGCATCTGTCCATCGGTCGGGACGATAGAATTTCGCAACGTAGCGCTGGCCATCTTCAGCCAAAAATTGGTACACGCGGTTTTCATAGCTGTTAAGCGCTAGTAGGCCGCTTTGAAGAAAAATGCCCTGGCTTTCCAGGGCATCTAATATGGTGTCTGGGCTAAGCCCAGAGAAAGAAAAATCTGTCATCGATAAAGGAATTTAGTTGGTTCATCAACGGTAACCGTTTCCCCATCAATTGTGGTGGTTACACTGATAAAGATATCGGTAACCGTATCTTCCAGATTATAAGCGTCAGTTGCAACTGAAATTGGTGTGCTGTATACCGCACCACCTTTAACGGTTACCTTTTGCTCACCAATGTATTTGTAGTCAGGCAATCCTTTTATCGCAATCGTGTATGACTGGGTTTGCTGGGTTTTGTTGAGCACTTTAATGGTATATACGTTTTCAATAAGCCCTTCATTGGTCTCGCGGTACAGTGAGTTTCTATCGCGGATGATGTCGACTTCGGTTGGACTGCGCATCCAAATATTGGCAAACAACAAACCCGTCATAACCAAAAGAACGACAAAGTAACCAATTAGCTTAGGACGAAAAACGTGAGTCTTGCCGCCCGCAAGCTCTTCTTCTGAGGTAAAGCTTATCAATCCTTTTGGATAGCCCATTTTATCCATAACGCCGTTACAGGCATCAACACAAGCACCGCAGTTGATGCATTCGTATTGAAGGCCGTTGCGAATATCAATTCCAGTTGGGCAGACTTGAACACATAAATTACAGTCGATGCAGTCACCTAAACCTTTTTCCTGTACCTGTTCATGACTGAGCTTTCGAGGGCGCGGACCGCGTTGTTCGCCACGTTTTGCATCGTAAGATACGGTGAAAGTATCTTTGTCGAACATGGCAGATTGGAATCGTGCATAAGGACAGATGTGCGTGCACATAATTTCACGCATATAGCCTGCATTTCCGTAAGTACAAACTGCAAAAAAGATAACCGAGAAACCCGCCCAGAAGCTGGTGTCAAATGTCACGAAGTCAACAAACAGGGCATCAATAGGGGTGAAGTAGCCGACAAAGGTTAGCGCAGTTAATAGTGCTACCAGAACCCAAGCAGTATGCTTAGCTGTTTTACGCAAAAATTTGTCAGTATCCATTTTGCGCGCATCAAGGGCTATACGCTTGTTTCGTGGGCCTTCGAACTTTTCTTCAAACCAAGTGTATATATATACCCATGTTGTTTGTGGGCACATAAAGCCACACCACACTCTGCCTGCGAAGGTAGTGACAAAAAACAAAGCGAAAGCGGAAACAATGAATATATAAGCCAGTAAGGTAAGGTCTTGAGGCCATAAAGTAAGAGAGAAAATAGTGAAACGCTGTTCGCCAATATCAAGTAATACTGCCTGATGGCCGTTGTACTGAATCCACGGAATGATGGCAAAAAGAGCTAAAAAGAAAAGACCAAAAAAACGTCTAAACGTTTCCAAAGGGCCCTTTACGGCGCGCACATAAATACGGCTACGGGAATCGTGTCGTTTACCCTCTGTGGCTCCTTTGGGCTTATGTACTTTTACCGGTGTAACGTTTTTGACCGGTATTTGTTCATTCATAGCTTAACCTTATGTGACGTAACAAACTGCCTGTGCAGTATAACTGCGTTCAACACGTCATATTTAATATAGATCAATAATGCGGCGTATGGTCTACCTTTTTAAACTTTCAGTCAATACTGAAAGTTCAGAAAGTAACATGGGTAGGTAGTTATTTTTCTTTGGCTTTAAGACATTTTGTAAATTTCTACATACAGCGACATAGCTAACGGGCAGAAAATTGAGTAAATGGTAGGCCCGAAAAATTGTTGGTTGAAAAAGTATACAAGTTATACCTTAGTATAAACTATTGTGTTTACAGCAAGTTAGATAACACACTACCATGAAGCGCAATTATATGGCCAATAAGTATCCAAATCATGTACAGTGAACCTTGTTGTAATACAAATTAGTAAAGCATTTATTAGGTACATTGTTGGTGAAAGGTGCACAAAGTAGGCGCCACTCGTTGTAAACCCCTATCAAAGTTAGCTGAGAAGTTATGTTACGGTTCTTTATTATCGCTGCGGAAATTATTGTTTTGGTAATAGTGCTGCGCTCTCCTTTTGTTCAGTATCTATTTGAAGATATCCAAAACTCTGTTTCTGACTGGCTGGTGACCATTGCTACGCTTCCAGAGCGAAAAGAATTACGTAGTTTGCAAGATAAAATAAATATTGAATTAAGCCCTTTGAAACCTTATCAGCAAAGTTACGTCAAACAAATTACTGCCGATGCTGCGAGCGTAAAACGCTTCTATCACATTTATTGTGAAAACGATGATATAAACCCTAACTTTACGGGAACTAAACGCGCAAAACTGTGCCTAATTGTTAAGCAGTCTCCGGTTATGCAAGTTTCAAAGTGACATTAGCGTTTTACGTAAGAAAAAGTTGAACCTAAAACTTTTCTAATGTTTTTTTGATTAATAACTTTCCCAACGCTTGCTAACTTAAGGTTAAACGACTGAATTTAGGAGCATGAAAGTGAATAAACTACGAACTTTTTCTTGTTTAAGTTGCGCCGCAGCCGTAGGGGCTCTTGTTGTTTTTGCGCCAACTCAAGCCGCTGAGGTAGAGATAACATGGGAAGAGCCAGAGTCTTACAGTGACGTCAGGCCAGCCAATGAATCTCGTAAACGCTTTCGTGAGCGAACCTTAAAAGACTTGGAAGAGCACATTACGGAATTAGCAAGCGACTTACCCGAATCACAGGTTCTATCGATGACAGTGACAAACGTTGATTTGGCCGGTCAAGTTTGGCCTAGCCAGTTTGTAGGTTTTGGCAGCGGGGCTGGCAGCGATGTGCGAATAATCAAACGCATTGATATTCCAAGAATGACGTTTAGTTACTCGCTATCTAATTCTGATGGTCAGGTCATTTTAAGCGGTGAAGATGTGAAGCTTAAAGACATGGACTTTATGGAATCGAATATTCGTCACAACCGCACTGAGTCATTGTCGTACGAGAAGGCCATGCTTAACGACTGGTTTGCTGATACGTTCTCCACGCAAGTTGCGGCAAACGATTAAAACATTCCATTAAAAAGGCAATAAAAAAGGTCACGTGTAGTGACCTTTTTTGTGTTGTTAGCCCAACTTTATTGGGCTAACAAAGCGTATGTCGCTTACAGGTAATCAAACTCATTACCCGAAATAGCGAGTGTGCTTTCAGGGCCAGCTTTGTAAGCGGCTTTATGCGCGTCACGGCGTACTAAAATGCGTTCCATATAGAAGTCACGAGTCTTCATCTTAGAAGCAGCAAGTACCGCATTGCCCGAGATTTGGGCTTTGTCTGCCATGCTGTACCACAGTACACCAATAAGTGAGTAAGCACTGTAAGCGAGATAGTCGCAAGCGGCGGAAGCTGCGGTTGTCGCATCCATCCCTAAACAGTCTGCTGAAGATGCGCGCCAGTCATCAAGAATACCTTGTGCTAGGCCTTTCGCTTCACTGTCTTGAATGTCGCTAACTAATGCACTAAACGCTTTATAAGTAGCTTCCATCATTTGTCCGCCATCGCGGGTAAGCTTACGACCGATAAGGTCTAGTGCCTGTATACCGTTTGTTCCTTCGTACAGCATTGCAATGCGCACATCGCGCATAAGTTGCTCCATACCCCACTCACGAATAAAACCGTGACCACCGAAAACCTGAACACCCAAGCTGGTGGTTTCAAGGCCCATATCGGTCATAAAAGCTTTACAGATAGGCGTTAAAAACTGAAGTATTTTGTCGGCATCTTCTTTTTCTTGGCCCTCACCAAGCTTTTCTACATCCATAAATTTAGCGTAGAAAAGTGAAAGTGCACGGCATCCTTCAATCAATGATTTCTGCGTAAGTAACATACGCGCTACGTCAGGTTGAAATACGATTGGGTCTGCTTTGCCGTCTGGGTTTTGGATACCCTGAGGTGCGCGAGACTGCACACGTTCACGGGCGTAGGTTAGCGCGCCTTGGTACGATGCTTCTGCCGCACCTAAGCCCTGAAGACCTACCTGGAAGCGGGCGTCGTTCATCATAGTGAACATGCATGCAAGGCCTTGGTTTTCTTCACCGACAAGGTAACCTGTTGCGCCGTCGAAGTTCATCACACAGGTTGGGCTGGCCTTGATCCCCATTTTGTGTTCAATGCTTCCTACAGAAAGGCTGTTTGCCTCGCCAGGCTCATTGCTAGCATCTGGAAGGAACTTAGGTACTAAGAACAGACTTATGCCCTTAACACCTTTTGGTGCGTCAGGTAGTCGAGCAAGAACAAGGTGAATAACGTTCGAACTCCAGTCGTGATCACCGGCAGTGATGAAGATTTTATTACCCGTTACTTTATAGCTGCCGTCGCCTTGTGGCTCAGCTTTGGTGCTAAGCAAGCTCAAATCTGTTCCCGCGTGAGGTTCGGTCAGGTTCATGGTACCTGTCCACTCACCGCTGATTAGCTTAGCAAGATAAATATCCTTTAATTCTTTACTGGCGTGTTTGGTAACCGCAAGTGTGGCGCTCTCTGTAAGCATTGTAGTTAAGCGCCAGCTTAAATTCGCTGCGTTTAACATTTCGTGAACCGGCACAGCCATGGTGTATGGCAAGTCTTGCCCGTCGTACTCGGCAGTGCCTAACATGGCATTCCAACCGTTCGCAACGTATTCTTGATAAGCATCTGCAAAGCCTTTAGGCGTGGTAATTTTACCGTCTTCAAGCTTACAGCCTTCTTCATCACCTTCACGATTGAGTGGGGCAACGACATCTAGAGCAAACTTTGCGCCTTGCGCAATAATTTCATTGGCCAGTTCGCTATCAAAGTCGCTGATACCGAGCTTTTCGTAGTGAGCATCAAGTCCAAGCCAGTCTTTTAATAAGAACTGAAAATCAGTTGTAGGGGCGTGGTACAGAGGCATGGATGACTCCTTTTTCAAACAAGTGTTTTAATTTTGCCTATTATAGTCACAAAAAGCGTAGTCCGAATAGTCCGTTAAAGGAAAGTTAATAATAAATTTGGATGATGTGGCAATGAAAGCAGCCCATGAAAATGCTAGTGATGATGCCTTGAACGTCACTGTTGATATAGAATGGCGAACACAAATGCTAAGCTCGCTTGCGATTCACATTCTCACTGGCATGCTTAGCCTACATTGAAACAACACATACGCACCAGCAACACGGTACATAAAGACATGAATTCAGATAGCGCGAAGAAAAACCTTGAACATAGTAGTAAAGAAGCGCAGGCCCCGGTTTGTATAGTCACAGGCGGAAGCTTGGGTATCGGTTTCGCGGTATGCAAGTTGTTTAGCGAAAATGGCTATCAAGTGGTTAACTTAGATATAAGAAACTTTGAGCAAGCTGTGCCTAACGCTATTTGGAAGCCTTGTGATGTAAGCGTGGTAAGTAACATTAAGGCTGCAATCGATGAAGTTATGACGGCTTATCAACGCATAGACGCTTTAGTGTGTAATGCTGGTATCCACGTGTCTGCAACTATTGAGGATACCGACGAAGCCTTGCTTGATAAGGTGCTTAGTCTTAACGTTAAAGGCGCCTATGGCGCAATTAAATCATGCTTGCCTACGATGAAAAAGCAGGGGAGTGGAGCCATTGTGGTGATGGGATCTGATCAGTCTTTTGTAGGAAAGCGAAACTCCTTTGCCTACGGGGTAAGTAAAGGTGCGCTGGCGTCTATCGCAAAAACCACGGCACTTGATTATGCCCCATATAACATTCGCGTTAACGCGGTATGCCCAGGCACCATTGAAACCCCTTTATTTCATAACGCGATTGACAATTACGTTGCTCGCTCAGGCGCAATTAAAAGCGATGTGGTAGCCGAAGAAGCTGCAGCCCAGCCCATTGGGCGATTAGGTCAGCCAGAGGATGTAGCGGAACTGACCTATTTTTTATGTAGCGATAAGGCGTCTTTCATCACGGGAAGTTTGTATGCTGTGGATGGGGGCTATACGGCTCAATAGAAGTGGCTCAATAAGAGGCACAGAAAGTGCTGCTCAATAGTGAGAGCAAAATAGCGCTACAGCAAATAAGCGATGTAAAAAACGCTACACGCAGTGCACAAATGCAGGGTTAAAGAATAAAAAATGGTTCAGCATTCACAAACGTGGGTAGACCCTCATATCCATCTTTTTGCGTTAGATGAAGGTCAGTACAATTGGCTAAAACCCACTAATGCGCCTTTTTGGGCTGATAAGAAAAATATTGCCAAAAATACCACAGAGACGATGCTTCATCGGGCTTCTCTAGGTCAGCTTTGTGGGTTTGTGCATATTGAAGCAGGCTACGATAACAGTAGACCGTGGCGAGAAATTGCCTTTCTAGAGCGTCATTGTACACTGCCATTTCGCTCGGTTGGTTGCATAGATTTAGCTGGAAACAGCGTTGGCAGTCATATTGATAAGCTAGGGCTGTATTCCTCTGTATCAGGCCTTCGCCATATTTTAGATGATGAGGCTGAAACGCTTTTGCGCGCCCCTAAAGTAAAGTGGGCGCTTGGTCACATGGCTTCTAAAGGCTTGTCTTTTGATGCTCAGTTTAATATTGCAGATAGTAATGCCGTAGTTGCATTACTTAACGTATTAGAACAAAACCCAGCTTTGAAAGTAGCAATTAACCACGCCGCTCTTGCGCCACTTGATAAAAACAGCTTGGCGTTTAGAACGTGGCGACAAAATACTCGAGTCTTGAATGAAACCGGGCAGGTTGCGTTTAAGTTTTCAGGGTTAGAAATGCAAGAGCGGAGGTGGCACTGGCAGCGAGCCAACTATATTTTTGAAACCTTATTGGACACAGTTGGCACAAATCAAATCATGTTTGCGAGCAACTTCCCGTTGTGCCAGTGGCGAATGGCTTATGCTGAGCTTTGGCATGGGTTCTCAGATATGATAACGCCGCTTTCTGAAACTCAAAAAGCGGCGCTGTTGTCTATAAACGCCAAGCAATGGTACGACATCGCTTAAGCGCCAGCCGGTAACTAGCCTCATAGCTTATTCCGGCGCTGTCGAGCTCTCTAGGTACTTTGTGTAAAGGTCGTGCAAACGTACAAGAGGCCGGTATGTAAGTTTGCTATTTAAGTTCCGTTACCGTCATGTGTGGCGAGCGGTAAACCACCTCATCGTTTAGGTCGATACCAATTCCCGGCGTGTCAGGCGCTTCTATAAAGCCGTTAACTGGCTGAGGGTCTTGAATACAAAGCTCACGGTTCCAATCTTTGATGGCATAGGTGTGATGCTCGTGAATTAAAAAGTTTGGAATAGCCGTTTCTAAATGCAAACTTGCCGCCGTAGCAACTGGGCCGCCGCAAACGTGAGCCTGAATGCGTACATCGTAAATATCCGCATAATCACATACCTTCTTCGCTTCTGTAAAACCACCGCAAAGGCCAACATCAGGTTGAAGTACATCAAGAGACTGGTCTTCAAGGTACGGGCGTACGTCCCAGCGGTGATACAAGCGTTCACCGCCCGCAATCGGCACGTTGACGTTCTTCGCCACTTTGTCGTGAAGTTTAGAGTTAAGGTAATTAACCGGCTCTTCGTAATACAAACAGCCAATTTCTTCTACGATATCGCCGAGCTGAATGGCCGTTGATGCACCTAACAAGCTGTGACATTCAAAGATAATGTCACCATCTTCGCCCATGGTGTCTCTAATTGCCTGAAGGCGAGCTTTGAAAAGTTTAAGCTCGGGCTTAGTAAACAGCTTAGTTCTGTCAAAGTGAGTGTTGCCATCTTTGTCGTAAACGATAGGGTCAACTTTTACGGCGTCGTAACCGTCTTTCAGCGCTTTTTCAGTGGCGCGAGCATAATCTGCTGGGTCGTTAAGTTTGGTGACTTCTTTATCCCAGTCAAACTGTAGCTGGCTGGCATAACTACGAAGTTTGCCATTCGTTTTACCACCAAGTAGTTCATAAACAGGCAAACCAAGTGCTTTGCCTTTAATATCCCAAAGCGCGGTATCAATCGCGCTCATCGCGGCATAAATTACCGGTCCGCCGCCTAATCCCCAAAAGCCCTCGCGCAGCATTCTCGACCAAAGCAGCTCAGTGTGGAAAGGGTTAAAGCCAATTAGCATGGCTTCGGCAATTTCCTTGATCATATGCGCTGCGGCGCTGTGGCCCCAGTCATAAGCAAGCCCTGCTTCACCTACGCCAGTAATGCCTTCATCAGTGTAAACACGCACAAAAACAGGGTTCCACTGTGGGCGTTTAGGGCATTCGATATCAAAAATTTCTACTTTGGTGACTTTCATGTGTTAAAACAATTCCTGTTTAAAATGAGTTGGCGTTTAGCTAAATAGGCTCAATTATTCGCAAAAACTTGGATCTAATTTATAGGCTTTGCGCAACATAGCAGGCCATGCTTTTTGACCGCCAGTCTCGCCGCTGTGAACAACATTTGCCTGAGCATATATACCATCAATAATGCTTTGCGGTATTTCGATAACTGATTCGTTAGATTGCATTAATGCAAGCTGAATTTCGCACGCACGCTGTAAATCGTAAAAGCGCATAAAGGCGTCGCCAACGGTTGGACCAAGGGTTAAACCGCCATGGTTAGGCAAAAGCATATGGTTCGTATCGCCAAGGTCGTCTTGCAAACGCTTCTTTTCGCTATCGTCTACGGCCAAGCCTTCATAGCTGTGATAAGAAAGCGAAGGAAGCGAAAACATTGAATACTGACTCCACGGCTTCAATCCGCCTTTCACCGAAGCTACGGAAATGGTAGCTAATGTATGGAGGTGGATAACGCATTGAGCGTCGTGGCGCACTTCGTGAATTGCACTGTGAATAGTGAATCCGGCTGGGTTAATCCCATAGGGTGTGTCGTCCAATATATTGCCGTCTAAGTCGACTTTTACCAAGTTAGAAGCCGTAACTTCATCGAAAGTAAGCCCAAAGGCATTAACAAGATAATGGTCTGTGCCCGGTACCTTGGCGGAAATGTGGGTATAGATAAGATCGCCCCATCGCATATCTGCTACTAATCGATAGCACGCCGCCAAATCTACACGGGTTTGCCATTCTTGTTCAGATACTTTGCCTTTTAAGCTTAATGTTGGCAGTGAAAACAAGCCACTTCTCCTGTTTATTCAGTTGGAACAATTTACCAATCCCAGACACAATGAACAATGCTTTGTCAGTGCTGCTTTATAACGAATTGGGTGTAGCCATCGCGCAAGGGAATAAGATCATCGGCATAACGCAATGCATCATGGTCGAGCATAAATGGGTCTGCCTTAACGAGTCTGACAACTTCTATCTTTGCCCACGGTGGTGCATCGAAAGTGTTGGGAAGCTTTTCAATGCCTGCATCTATATGACAGCCGAATATGACCAAACCATTAGCTGTCGTTGATAGGTATTCTTTAACTTCTACGTTAAAACCTGTTTCCTCCCACGTTTCTCTATGGGCTGTGCAGGCAAGTGATTCACCTTCAACCAGCCCTCCGCCAGGGAAGTCTAATTTGCCTGACAGGCGGTGCTTTACCAGTAACACTTTCCCTTCAGTTTTTATTAAACAGGCCGCGCCAACGGGGGAAGATTGAGCGTTAATCTCGGCGTGAACATTCTTAGATAACAGCGCATCTGAAACACGGCACATTGGGGAACTAGGCGTTGTCGGTGAACATGCGAAAAGCGTTAAAACAGCGAATATAGCTGATAAGCGAAATAAGATGACCATTGATTTGGGTAAAATACTCTAGCGGGTGTTTGCGATTGTTGTAATAGCAATCAATATTATCAAGCAGACTCTACGCAAAAATAAAAATAACACAACTAACAATAATAACGCGGTACACAAAAAGATGTTTGGGAAAGTTTGCGCTTACATAAAGCGAACTTTGTGTACTGAAGTATTCGTTGAGTTTTTTAAAAAAGCTCAGGCTCAACGCAATGCTATTTTACCAATAGGAAAGGTTATGTCTTCACGATTCTCGTTATCGCCCTTAGTACTTGGCGTGTTGTTGCTTGCTGGTGTTGTGGCATATTTAAATATGCCACAAGAAGAGAGTAAAGCAAGCGCTGGCGCTAGAGCCACACCAGTAAAAACAGCAGTCGTTTCGTCGCAGGCATTTCCTATCACTATCGAGTCGCTCGGCACAGCTACCGCTAACGAATCTGTGAATATAACCGCTCAAGTTACTGATACGGTAAAAACAATAAATTTCGATGATGGCGATAAAGTTGTAGAAGGCGAGCTTTTGGTGCAGCTTAACAACACTGAAGAGCGTGCTAGAGTAGAAGAGCTAAAAGCTAACATTGATGAGGCTAAACGCCAGTTTACCCGCATAGCCGACTTGCGTCAGTCGAACGCTACTTCTGAACAGCTTCTTGATGAGCAGCAAGCCCGTGTAAAAGCATTACAAGCTCAGTTAGATGTCGCGTTAGCTCAGCTTAACGACTTGCAAGTCCGCGCGCCATTTAATGGACTGCTAGGCAACCGAGAAATTAGTATCGGTTCTCTTATTCAGCCAGGCGACTCTATCACCACGTTAGATGATATTAGCCAAATCAAAGTTGATTTTAGTATCGCTGAAAACCACCTCGCTAGCGTTGCTAAAGGGCAATTGGTAAGTGCGTCGTCAGTCGCTTATCCTGGAGAAGAGTTTACAGGAAAAATTACCAATATTGATACGCGCTTAGACCCCATTAGCCGCTCCATCCGCGTGCGCGCAACTATTGATAACCAAGACAGTCGTCTACGCCCAGGTATGCTGCTAACCGTTGTGGTAGAAAAACGTGTACTTAGTGCTTTAGTCTTGCCAGAAAAGGCACTGGTGCCAGTGCAAGACAAGCAGTTTGTTTATGTGGTTAAAGATAATGTTGCGCACCAAACTGAGGTGGAAATTGGTGAGCGACGACCTGGGCAAGTGCAAATTATCAGCGGTTTAAGTGAGGGAGATGAAGTAATAACCGAAGGTACACTTCGCGTACGTGACCAATCTCCGGTTAATGTATTAAACCGCTAGGGAGTATACAGTTATGCTATTGTCAGACGTTTCTGTAAAGCGCCCAGTTTTTGCGACCGTACTTAATTTACTGCTGATTATCTTTGGTATTGCCGCGTTCTCCATGTTGAGTTTACGGGAATACCCCGACATCGACCCACCCATTGTCTCGGTTAATACAAACTACACAGGGGCTTCGGCGAACATAGTCGAGACCCGGATTACCCAGCTTCTTGAAGACAGAATTTCGGGTATTGAGGGCATAAAGAACGTTACCTCTACATCTCGTAATGGTCGTTCAGACATCACAATCGAGTTTAAACTTTCTCGAGACATCGATGCGGCAGCTAACGATGTGCGCGAACGAGTCAGCCGCGCGTTAAATAACTTGCCCGACCAAGCCGATCCCCCTGAAGTATCTAAAGCGAACTCAGATGAAAGTGCCGTGGTGTGGTACAACCTACGAAGCACCAACCTCAATACTATGGAGTTAACCGACTACGCAGAACGTGTGCTGGTTGACAGGCTATCCATTGTAGACGGTGTGGCTAGAATTCAAATTGGTGGAGGAAGACGCTACGCCATGAAAGTGTTTTTAGACCGCAATGCTATGGCGGCTAGAGGCATAACAGTTAGCGATGTTGAGCAAGTAATCCGCGCCGAAAACGTAGAGTTGCCTGCTGGTGAAGTAGAAAGTAATGATCGAGACTTTGAAGTACGGGTAGCGCGAACGTTTCTAACGCCGGATGATTTTGCAGCGCTAACTGTTGCAGTAGGGGATAACGGCTATCTGGTGCGTCTAGGCGAAATAGCCCACGTTGAGCTAACCGCCGAAGATGACGAGACAGAGTTTCGGGGTGATGGCGTCAATATGATAGGCCTAGGCATCATCAAGCAGTCTAAAGCCAATACTCTCGAAGTAGCTCGTGCAGCTAAAGCGCAGATTGAAAAAATAGAAGCGACCCTTCCAGATAACATTTTTATTGTACCAAGTTACGACTCGTCAGTTTTCATTGAGGCATCGATTGACGAGGTGTATGAGACCTTGGGGATCGCTATGCTCATGGTAGTGATCGTAATATATCTTTTCCTAGGTAATATTCGCGCCACCCTAATTCCTGCGGTTACCGTGCCTGTCTCTATAATTGCGGCTTTTATCGTGATGTATGCGCTGGGCTTTTCGATAAACCTGCTAACCCTGCTTGCTATGGTATTAGCGATTGGCCTAGTGGTAGACGATGCTATTGTTGTACTTGAGAACATCTATCGACGCATTGAGATGGGAGAGCCGCCTATTTTGGCTGCCTATCGCGGAGCCAAAGAGGTCGGGTTTGCCGTAATTGCCACCACACTGGTACTTATTTCTGTGTTCGTTCCTTTGGTTTTCCTTGAAGGTAATATAGGCAGACTTTTCACTGAGTTTGCGTTGGCCATTGCTGCAGCGGTCGCATTTTCAAGCTTTACCGCGCTTACTTTGTCGCCCATGATGGCGTCAAAAATACTCAAAAAACGCCCACGTTCGTCAGGCTTCGGAAGCTGGATGGATAAGCGTTTTTCAAAGCTTGAAAGCAGTTACTTCAATACGTTGGGTAAAACTTTACACCAACCTTTTCTTATGCTGCTAATGCTTGTAATTGCGGTTGTTGCGTTAGTTCAACTCTCAGAGAAAGTACCTAGTGAGTTCGTTCCTAAAGAAGATAGAGGTAACTTTTTCATCTTAATGAATGCTCAGGAAGGGGCGAGCTTTGAAAGCAACGCAAGAAACTTAGAGCAAATAGAGAGCATTTTAATGCCCTATCGCGAGAGCGGTAAAATTAATCGTCTTTTGGTGAGAACACCTGGTTTTGGCGGAAACGCGGGGATAGCGATCGTCGGTTCTGCAGATTGGGATGAGCGTGATTTCAGTACATTTTCACTAATGGATGAAATCAGCGGCAAGCTTAACGGCGTACCTGATGTTCGCGCGTTTGCCATAATGCGAAGCGGGATATCAGGAGGTGGGCTAGGGCGTCCTGTTCAGTTCGTCTTACAAGGTGATACTTATGAGAACCTTGTAGAGTGGCGCGACATAGTGTTACAAAAAGCCGCGCAAAACCCGAGATTAGTTCGGCTAGACTCTGACTACAAAGAGACATCACCCCAGCTGTTGGTTAATATCGATCGGGACAGAGCAGCTGATTTGGGAGTATCAATTAGTGATATTGGCGGAACGTTAGAAGTAATGCTGGGACAGCGTAGGGTGTCTACTTTTCTCGATAGAGGTGAAGAGTACGACGTCATCATGGAAGGCATAGAAGAAGACTTTAGAAGCCCTAACAGCATTGAAAATTTATACGTGAGGTCATCTCGTACCGGTGAGCTTATCCCTATGGATAACTTACTTACCTTTGAAGAGCAGGCTACATCGGCAAGACTAAACCGCTATAACAGAATGCGGGCCGTTACTATATCGGCTAACTTAGCAGATGGTTATACACTTGGTGAGGCACTTGCCTACTTAGAAAATATTGTGGCTACTGAACTGCCCGATAACGTATCTATCGATTACAAAGGTGAATCACAGCTTTATCAAGAAGCGGGCAACTCATTTGTTTATGTCTTTATGCTAGCACTTGCGGTCACTTACTTAATATTGGCCGCGCAGTTTGAAAGCTGGGTGCATCCGTTAGTAATAATGCTTACCGTGCCCTTAGCTCTAGTTGGGGCATACATCGGGCTGTTTTTTAGCGGTATGACGATTAATATCTACAGCCAAATTGGTTTGGTTATGCTTATTGGGCTTGCCGCAAAAAATGGCATATTAATAGTAGAGTTCGCTAATCAACTTCGCGATGCAGGTATGGAGTTTGAACTCGCACTTAAGCGTGCTGCCGCACAGCGTTTGCGCCCTATCGTAATGACAGGGTTTACCACCGTGTTTAGCTCTTTACCTTTGGTGCTTGCATCAGGACCTGGCGCTGAAAGCCGGATGGTGATCGGTATGGTTATCTTCTCAGGCGTACTTGTTTCAGCATTTATGACCCTTTATGTTGTTCCTACAGCGTATAGCTGGCTTGCAAGGAAAACAGGCTCTCCTATGCAGCGAACCAACGAAATCGAAGCGCTGGAAAAAACGATTCCTTACAAGAAAGGTGAGTCATAGGTATTCGCTTATAGACTATTGTTTACTCTTGGGCCCGCGCCAATGCCAGTTGGGCGGGTTCAAAAGTTCAGGTATCTTCTTTCATACTCTAATATGAATTTCTATCACTTCTATTACAATGCTTAATTTTTTTAAGTTCCTGATATATATGAACTAGTTTGGTTTTTTTGCAGTGCATTTAGTTTTTTTATTGATACTTATAAGCGCCAACAGTATGTATTAGACAATCGTATAGTTGTTTAACTTTCTACTTACACTACACTTCGCGCCATTCCCAAGTACTTATATAAGCTACTAATTTATATAAGATAAATATTTAAAGCTCAAAGTGGCGAATATTGCATTTGTGACCAATACTTATCTCGTTGTAAATGTTTGGACACACAAGCACCTGTTTGCTTCATATCGCTCAAACACGTAAATGTCGTTTTTAGCGCCTTCAAAGAAAGTGAAGAGCGATGGGCTAGCATTCACAAAGACTCCAGAGGACATATGATGAAAAAATGGATACTTGCAGCTGGACTGTGCTGTAACGTCGCGATTGCTGATGTAGCAGTCATAGTGCATCCTAGCAACGGTGATTCACTAGATAAAGATAGTATAAGCCGTCTTTTCTTAAACAAGGCCAAAGCATTTCCTAGCGGTACAAAAGCAGAACCTATCGCGTTAGCTGAAGGTCAGTCTGCCACCGACGAATTTAACGGCAAAGTATTAAACAAAACTGCAGCACAGCTTACTGCGTTTTGGTCAAAACTTGTTTTTACCGGTAAAGGTCAACCTCCAAAGTCCTTAGGCAGTGACGCAGACGTTATTTCTGCAGTTGCAAGTAATCCTGGCGCTATTGGTTATGTCGACGCTGGCGCTGTTAACGATAGCGTACGCGTAGTCGCTACCTTCTAACTTACCGTTAATACAAAGAATTTAAGGAACACGCATGAAAACCAAATTAGCTATCTTATCTATGGCTGGCCTTTTGGCTACTCCAGCACTAGCCGACATTCAAATTAACGGCTTTGCAAACCTTATCGGCGGAATGACACTGGATGATGACGAGTCGGTGTATGGCTATGACAGTGATTTTAACTTCGATCCAGCCAGTGTTTTTGGTCTACAAGTCCGCGGTGACGTTAGCGATAAACTTTCTGCTACAGCACAATTAGTGGGCCGCGGTAGTGAAGACTATGACGCAGATTTCGAGTGGGCTTACATGACTTATATGTTGAACAACAATGTCAACATTAGTGCCGGTCGCCTACGTATGCCACTTTTCAAATACTCAGCATCTCTCGATATTGGTTACTCTTATCACTGGTTAACACCACCGGATGCTATTTACGGTATCGACTTTAACAACATTGATGGTGTTCGCGTTGATTACACGAACTACTCAGGTGACTGGGAGTACGGCGCACAGCTTACTATGGGGCGCGTTGAAACAGATACGACTATTTCAGGTACGCCTGCAGCGCTAGATTTAAAAAATGTAGTAGCGGTTTCTTTTGAAGCGACTCGTGACTGGTTCAGCGCTCGTACCTTGCTTGCACGCGGTACTACAAGTGCTGCAAACGAAGATTTTGATTCGTTCATAGAGGGAATGTCGGCGTTCGGTGCAGCGGTACCAAATGCGTCAGCTGCGGCAGAAGGCTTCAGTGTTAATGATGATACTGGTACCTTCTTTGAAGTAGCGGTTGATATCGATAAGTATGACTGGTTTGTAGGCGCAGAATTTACGCAGACAGAGGTTGATGGTTCTGTTATCGCTGATAATAAAGCATGGTACGTTACTGCAGGTATGCGCTTCGGCAAGTTTACGCCGCACATTACTTATGAAGTTGAAGAAGCGGATAACGGTACTCAGCTTGGCCTTGTAGCAGCACTTCCATCAACTATCTCTACTGGAGACGCGGTTACTGATGCGACTTGGGCTTCTATCTATCAAGGTGCTGCTGGCATTGCAGCTCAACAAGAGCTAGATGTATCAGCAGTTACTGTGGGCCTACGCTACGACGTGGAGCCAGGCTTTGCACTTAAAACCGATGTAACCTGGTACTCAGACGATCTAAATGATCTGAATGATGCAACACTACTTAAAGTTGGCGTAAATTATACGTTCTAACTACCTATTTATGGCCTTGTACTTGTGCGAGGCCATAATTTCGTTAAAGTTTTTTACTAATAGGTAGATAAATTAGGTAGACCAAACAAAGTGCAGCGCTTTTTGAAAAGTTAAGTGAAAGGCAGTTGCACAATCATAAAAAACAGTGGGATAGTTGATGAACTTTCTAAAGAAAATGCCAATTGCGACTAAGATCTTCCTTATACCGGGGATCGCAGCGCTAAGTTTTATTATTTATTTGCTTATCACTATCTACACCGCGCTCAATAATGGCGCAACACTTGAAAAAGTACAGAAAGTTCAGTTCCCGGCGTTACAGCTTTCAGCATCGACACTGGTCGACATGCAAAAAGTGCGTGATACCTTAGCAAGTGCAGTAACAACAGGTGATCAAGATACCCTTACTGTGGCGCAAGAATTGGCAGAAGAAGCGAAGAAAGGGCTTAATCAAATCGCGAATATCAGCCCTGAGTTTCGTTCAGATATCTCTCGTATATCCTCAGGTTTCGACAAATACTTTGACGTCGCCTACGAAGTTTCACAATCCATGGTAGACGGCACAGCTGACTTTAGTCGCCTAGGTGAACTGTCTGCTCAAATGAATCAGTCTTACGACGGTGCTATTGCCGCTATGTCACAATTTCGCGATGCACAGCAAGCCGCGTTTGAAAAAGCATTTGAAAACACAGATAGCGCAAATACATCACTGATTAGCACGGGCGTTATTTTAGCTATTGTTGTTACCATTTTATTGTTTGCAACCGCAGTACCTATTGTTCGTGGTATTAAGCAGAGTATTGATGATGTTGTTCGCTCTCTTAAAGATATTGCGCAAGAAAATGGCGACCTAACGGTACGTATTGATACGAAAAGCGAAGATGAAATTGGTGAGCTGGTTTACTGGTTCAATCAATTTATGGATAAGCTACAAGGCGTAGTGCGTGATGTTGTTGAAGCGAGTTTACCGCTATCGAATTTAGCGCAAAACCTACGCGGCGTTACAGAGGAAACGCAGCGCACCATAGACGTTCAACAGCAGTCTGCTACTAATGCGAAAAGTGCAGTAGATACTATGAGCGGCTCAGTTGATGGTGTTGCACACAGTGCAGCCCAAGCGGCCAGTGATGCCAACGAAGCGACTACAGCGGCAAGTGAAGGTCGTCAAATTGTGCAGCAAACCGTGACTAGTATTCAGCAGCTTGCTGAAAACGTGCGCGAAACAGCCGACGTTATTGGTCGCCTAGAATCTGATTCAAACAAGGTTGGCTCGGTACTCGATGTCATTAAAGGTATCGCAGAGCAAACCAATCTACTTGCCTTAAATGCGGCAATTGAAGCAGCGAGAGCGGGTGAGCAAGGGCGAGGCTTTGCAGTAGTTGCCGACGAAGTTAGAACTTTGGCCTCACGCACGCAGCAATCTACAGAAGAGATTCAAAGCACAATCGAACAGCTTCAAAGTGCCGCACATTCAGCGGTTGAAGTAATGGCTCGTGGTACCGAGCAGGCCACAAATAGCGTAGAAACCGCCAATAAAGCGGGCAGCAGCCTAGAAACCATTACCAGTACTATCGGTCGCATCAACCAAATGAATGAACAGATTGCCCATAATACTGAAGACCAGCGCACTGTTGCAGTAGATATTGTACGTCACGTGGATGAAATTCATGTGCGAACAGAGCAAACTGCAAGCCGCTCAGGCGAATTGGGGACTATGTGTAATGAGCTTGCTGACCTTGCGCAACACCTCGAATCAATCGCTAAGCAGTTTAGAGTGTAGCTCTACCTAACTTTTCTAAAGCGTATTGAAGCCTCCTGACGGGGGCTTTTTTATGTGCGCAGCGCAATGTGAGAACAATGAGTTTTAGTTTGTTATAGAAACATAAGGTTCGGGAAATTAAGATAAAAAAAATCCCCAGCAAGGGCTGAGGATTTTTATTTAAGGTAATATTTTTCTATTCGTCTAAGAAGCTGCGTAGCTGCTCAGAACGGCTAGGGTGGCGAAGTTTGCGAAGCGCTTTAGCTTCAATCTGACGAATACGCTCACGGGTAACGTCAAACTGCTTACCTACTTCTTCAAGCGTGTGATCGGTATTCATGTCGATACCGAAACGCATACGTAGTACTTTCGCTTCTCTAGCCGTTAGGCCAGCTAGTACTTCTTGCGTTGCGCCTTTTAAGCTACCGCCAGTTGCTGAATCGAGGGGCTGAATAATAGTGCTGTCCTCGATAAAGTCGCCAAGATGTGAATCTTCATCATCGCCGATAGGTGTTTCCATCGAGATTGGCTCTTTAGCAATCTTAAGTACCTTACGAATCTTGTCTTCAGGCATTAACATGCGCTCTGACAATTCTTCAGGCGTAGGCTCACGACCCATTTCCTGAAGCATTTGACGAGAGATACGGTTTAGCTTGTTAATCGTTTCAATCATGTGCACAGGAATACGGATAGTACGCGCCTGGTCAGCAATTGAACGAGTAATCGCCTGACGAATCCACCACGTTGCATAAGTTGAGAACTTATAACCACGACGGTATTCGAACTTATCTACCGCCTTCATCAGACCAATATTACCTTCTTGGATAAGGTCAAGGAACTGAAGACCGCGGTTGGTGTACTTCTTCGCAATTGAGATAACAAGACGAAGGTTAGCTTCAACCATTTCTTTTTTCGCACGACGCGCTTTCGCTTCACCAATCGACATGCGACGGTTGATGTCTTTAATATCAGCGATAACCAAGCCAGTTTCTTGCTCAACTTGATTCATCTTGCTAATGCAGCGCTCAATCTCTTCTTGGTTAACTGCAAGTTCAGCGGCGTATGGAGCACCTGAATTAACTGCTTCGTGTAACCACGCAGTAGATGTTTCATTACCCGCGAAAGCTTTTATAAAATCTTTCTTAGGCATTTTTGCATTAACAACACAGAACTTCATTACAAGACGTTCTTGGATACGTACTTTGTCCATCATTGCACGCATGTTTTTAACCATGCGATCAAATTGCTTAGGAACTAGACGGAACTCTTTAAATACGTCGCTTAGTGCGTTGATTTGTGTACGAGAATCGGCATGAGAACGACCCTTCTTCTCGATAACTTCACGAGTTTTTAGGTACTGTTCACGAAGTTCTGCGAAGCGTTCGCGCGCTAGCTCTGGGTCTACGCCGCTATCGTCTTCATCTTCGTCGTCGTCATCGTCATCATCGTCATCTTCGTCATCTAACTCTTCTTCAGATAACTCTGAGCCTACGTGTGTTGCAGTTGGCGCGAGATCTTGATCATCGTTAGGATCAACAAAGCCAGAGATAATATCACTTAGACGAATTTCTTCGGCTTCGTATAAATCCCACTGATCTAACAGGTAAGTGATCGCTTCTGGATATTCAGCAACCGAACACTGTACTTGGTTAATACCGTCTTCAATACGCTTAGCGATTTCAATTTCGCCTTCACGTGTAAGAAGTTCAACGGTACCCATTTCACGCATGTACATGCGAACTGGGTCAGTCGTACGGCCAATTTCACTTTCTACAGTAGCTAGTGCTTGAGCTGCTGCTTCTGCAGCGTCTTCATCAGCATTCGCTTCTTGCATGAGAAGTTCGTCTGCATCAGGAGCTGATTCAGAAACTTGAATTCCCATGTCATTAATCATGCGGATTATGTCTTCGATTTGATCAGAATCGACAATATCTTGCGGCAGGTGGTCGTTTACTTCTGCAAAGGTTAAGTAACCTTGCTCTTTACCTTTTGCAATCAGGAGTTTAATCTGAGACTGCTTGCTTTGCGCCATATAACCTACACTTCTCACATTCAATTAGTTTGCAATAGAAAAGACAACATACGCCTAGGTATGTTC
Organism: Alteromonas sp. HB246098; assembly: GCF_054890645.1. Taxonomy (NCBI): domain Bacteria; kingdom Pseudomonadati; phylum Pseudomonadota; class Gammaproteobacteria; order Alteromonadales; family Alteromonadaceae; genus Alteromonas; species Alteromonas sp. HB246098. The sequence goes on from NZ_JBTZUG010000007.1 coordinate 140,755, forward strand.
CCCGTTCTGCTGTAGTACTGCATTTGTATCAAGGCCGTTAATGCTAGATGCCACGCTGGTATAAACCAATATATTTACGATGCACATCTGCTCGGGTTCGGTTCTGCCCGTTATGTTCGGCTATATCTTTGCTACTCGTGTTGCTGCATTTTTGTTCACTTATAAGTGTGGACCATGTTTAAACATGCCCGCAGCGAATTAGCCAGTATAGCAGAATAAGCGGTGGTTTTACCAGATTGACGGCCGATTTTTTAGCCAGTGCTTTTTACATTTCCGCCTTTACTACTTGCATAGTCCATAATTGCAAGGTGAAAGCGAGCTAAATGTAAAGCTTACTACGCAAAAACAGATTAACCCAAAGTTCATTACCCTCAGGTTAACTCTTCTGTCTTTCCCTCATAAGCAGGTTCAATTCCTGTTTTTCCGCTTGAGTCAGCGGTTGAACCCGCGAGCGTGAAATTAAGGTTTCAATGCGGCTATCGAAATGCCCGTCTAGTAAGCGAGCGAAGCTGTCGTTATATACACGCTCAGCATCCTCATCTTTGACTAAGTGTTCTTGCAACAATAATTTCGCGATAGTAGAAGAATGGGGATGGTCGCGGAAATTTTCAACAAGCTGCGCAGTTTTTGCGTGAGGGTGGGTGACACAATAGCTGTGAATATCGCGCAATAAATCCATACCGGCAGCATTGCTACCGGCGAATATATCTATCTGAACATCTTCGCAACGTGCGGCTAGCTCAGGCTTATCAAGCAGTAAGCGTATCAGCATACGAAGGGGTGAAAGTTTAGGCTTATTTACTTGATTGCGGTTAGGTGAATAAGCTTGCTTCGAACCTTGATTCGCTTTAGTAATATCTTGCTGAAGTTTAAATCGATCGAACTCGCCAGTGTGCTTGGCTAATTCTTCTAGCAACATTTGCTTTTGGTCATCACCTAAGGTGCTTTCAATAAGCGGCATTGCTGCTTTTTTAAGAGCAATTTTACCTTCTGGCGTACCGACGTTGTGGGTTTTTAGCAAGTTCTCAAAAAAGAAACGCGACAAGGGCGTAGCGTTATCGAGCATTTCCATGAAGGCATCTTTACCTACTTGGCGAACCATAGTATCTGGGTCTTCACCGTCGGGTAGGAATAAAAACGATATGCGCACGCCATCTTTTAGCGCCGGTAAGGCGTTTTCTAGCGCACGCCATGCAGCTTCGCGTCCAGCGCGGTCGCCGTCATAACAGCATACAATATGAGACGTAGCACGAACCAGCATTTGAATATGTTCAGGCGTGGTAGCTGTACCTAAGGCTGCGGTAGCAATATTAATGTCGAACTGACTCAATGCCACAACATCCATATAGCCTTCAACAACAACAACCGTATCTAGCGTTCTATTATTCTGGCGCGCTGAGTAAAACCCGAAAAGCTCGCTGCCTTTATGAAAAATACGGGTTTCTGGTGAGTTTAAGTATTTAGGACCGCCATCATCTAAAACACGACCACCAAAGCCGACAACGCGACCTCGTTTATCCCTGATAGGAAACATTATGCGGTCGCGGAAGAAGTCGTAGGTACGTCCTTGGTCGTTTTTATTAACAAGCTTTAAATCGACCAGCTGCTTGATGCGCTGTGGGTCTTTACCAAAGGTATTTAGCAGCGCATCCCAGCTGTCAGGGGCGTAGCCAATTTCCCATTGCTTGACGATATCACCACTTAGCCCACGATTTTTTAAATAGTCGATGGCTTTTTTACTATTTCCGTTTTGGCGCAACTGGTGCTGGAAAAAGCGTGTGACTTGTTCCATCACTGCATAGTCGTCTTGCTGTTGCTGCTTTTTCTCTTCGCTCATGGCAGGCCGACTGCCTTTTTCTCGAGGTACTTCAAGCCCGTGATAACGCGCTAGCTCTTCAATAGCCTCTACAAACTCAAGACGGTCGAATTCCATAATAAAAGAGATAGCATTACCGTGAGCGCCACATCCGAAACAGTGATAGAACTGCTTGTCTTGGCTAACGGTGAAAGACGGCGATTTCTCATTATGAAAAGGGCAGCACGCTTGGTAATTCTTACCTGCTTTTTTGAGTTTGACTCGGCTATCTACTACTTCTACCACGTCAGTACGTGACAGCAGGTCGTCTATAAAATCGCGAGGTATCTTTCCAGCCATGAGGGTACTTTCAACAAGAGTAAGTTAAAAAAGAATTAGAAAAGTACAAGTCGTAACAGCGTTTGTGACGACAAGTTACAACGTAATAAAAACAGTGAAGTACTGTAACAGGGAAGTGTTAAAATGAGAACAATGAAGGTGTGACAATGCACACCTTCTAAACGCTTCACTTTTACGAAAGGGCAAAGCCTAAGCGTTCAAGCGTGCCTTTATTTTAGCACTCAAAGCACCCATGTCGGTGCGGCCTTGAACCTTGGATTTCAAGGCGCCCATGACTTTACCCATATCCTGCATACCCGATGCGCCGGTCGCAGCCATAGTTTCGTCGATAAGGGCATTGAGTTCATCGTCAGTCAAAGGCTGAGGCAAGAAATCTTCAATATAAGTTATTTCTTCACGCTCTTTGCTAGCTAGGTCTTCGCGATTGGCTGCGTCGTATTGCGCTGCCGCGTCTTGACGCTGTTTAACCATTTTGGTCAATACCGCTAAGATTGCGCTATCGTCTAGCGTGATTTGTTCATCGATTTCTTTTTGCTTAATGGCAGCCATAGCCATACGAATAGTACCAAGACGTACTTTTTCTTTAGCACGCATCGCATCTTTTTGCGCTGCTTTTAAATCATCAATTAGTGCCATGATGTTTCCTGATTTTTTATTAGTAGATTGAGCTTATATCAAACCGCATAGATCATTGCCCACTCAGAAGATAATGATCTATGCGGACTGGTATTATTAAGCCCCAGGTTGAAAATCAAATGCAACCATTTGAAAAGGAAAAAATGGAGTCGTTAATAATAAGGCCGAAAAAACAGAGGCCCAGAAACGCGAAAGGTGCTGCAATTGCAACACCTTTCAGACTCGTTACTTAACCCTATATTAGTAGAGTTTTACGCGACGTGCGTTTTCACGAGCTAGCTTCTTAAGATGACGCTTCTTAGCGGCAGCTTTCTTGCGCTTGCGTTCCCAAGTTGGCTTTTCGAAGAATTCACGACGACGAACTTCAGAAAGAACACCTGCTTTTTCACAAGAACGCTTAAAACGACGCAGCGCCACATCAAACGGCTCGTTTTCTCTAACTTTAACGATAGGCATTAAACACTCACCTCAAAACTTTTACTGTGTAAATCCGGGTAAAATTGTGCGCTAAAAAGGCCACCCGGGTTAAAAATGGTGCGAAATTCTAATCATATCTACAGAGAAAGTAAAGGATGAATTGCCAAAAAATAGCCAATATTGTGCATTTACCGTTCATTTACCTGTTCACTGGCATTCCATGAATGCAGGATAAAAGGTAAACTCTGCGCTCGTTAAGCACCGTGTTGTTTAACGCGGCTTGTATAAGCGCCCTTTTCAGAATGCTTTTTGCTCATGTTTCTTCTGATATATTTTTTGATCAAAAGTAGAAAGCAAATGATCCTGACGAGGGTAGTGTTATGATCGCGCCGGGATCATAAAGATGATCCCGCCAGATCGCCAGAATTATTTTCACAGTTTTTGGTATTCGCTCTACTAAGTGTTGTTCACAGCACGGTAGTGAGCAATTCATGTGTTAAGCAGCTTTGCTATACATCCAAAAGCTAGGCGTTAAAGTTAGTAGTAGAAAGGGTTGCTCCCCATGCGTATTTTAGGAATAGAAACATCTTGTGACGAAACTGGCATCGCCGTTTATGACGATGAAAAAGGCTTGTTGTCACACGAACTATACAGCCAAGTAAAGCTACACGCTGATTATGGCGGTGTGGTGCCCGAGCTTGCTTCACGGGATCATGTAAGAAAAATCATTCCTTTAATTGAAAAAGCCATGGAAGATGCGAATACCCAACCATCAGATATCGACGGCGTTGCCTTTACTCAAGGCCCGGGTTTAGTAGGGGCACTGTTAGTAGGTTCATCGGTAGGACGATCGCTCTCATATGCGTGGAACGTACCTGCAGTAGGTGTTCATCATATGGAGGGGCACTTGCTAGCGCCTATGCTTGAGGACGATGCGCCAGAATTTCCTTTTGTTGCGCTATTGGTGTCGGGCGGTCACTCGATGTTGGTTAAAGTAGAAGGCATTGGCCAGTATGAAGTACTTGGCGAGTCAATTGACGATGCCGCAGGCGAAGCTTTTGATAAAACCGCTAAACTACTTGGTCTTGATTACCCTGGCGGCCCTCTCTTGGCAAAATTGGCTGAAAAGGGCGAAGCGGGACACTACAAATTCCCACGTCCAATGACCGACCGACCAGGCTTAGACTTCAGTTTTAGCGGCTTAAAGACCTTTGCTGCAAACACCATTCGCGATGCTGATTTAACCGGTGATGATGCTGAGCAAATTAAAGCGAATATTGCCTACGCGTTTCAAGAAGCCGTAGTGGATACGCTTATCATTAAATGTAAGCGAGCATTAAAGCAGACTGGCATGAAGCGTTTGGTTATTGCTGGCGGCGTAAGCGCAAATACAATGCTGCGCGGTGAGATGAAAGCCCTAATGCAAGAGCTAAAAGGCGAGGTGTTTTATCCTAGCTTAGCGTATTGTACAGACAATGGTGCCATGATTGCCTATGCGGGGATGCAGCGCTTGAAAGCAGGCGAAACCTTGGCGTTATCGTCACAAGCCAAACCGCGATGGCCCCTTGATACCTTGTCAGCTATTTAAAAACGTCGACTGGGTTTTAAATGATGTTGTGAAACTGATACTGCTTATCAAGGTATGCATAGGATGTGCAAAAGGCAGATATCAAGCATAACAACAAGCAGGCAAAACAGACAAACAAAAAGTAAAGGCAATGGGAGCGCGTCCCATTGCCTTTTATTTTACCAAAATGAACATTGAGTAAGGACGTAAAAAAACCATGCGCTTAGCAACAGACGGTACAAAACAAAATGCATCGCTATTATTTTTAGCGCTGTCGTTATTTATTTTGATTTTCTTTGCAGCGCTCACCACGCCTAATGCAATTGCTTCAAGCAAAACTCCTTCAAATGAATCAGTAAAAGAGTTAAAGCAAAAGCAACAGACTCAGCAAGACCAGTATGTCGTGCTGATTTCTCTTGATGGATTTCGCCACGACTATATCGAGTTGCACAATGCCGAGCATCTTGGCGCCATTGCAAAGCAAGGCGTAAGAGCGTCATCAATGACCCCTGTTTATCCGTCGAATACTTTTCCCAACCATATTTCGTTGATCACAGGGCTGCTTCCCAAACACCACGGTATTGTGAATAACCGTTTTTATGATAAATCTCGTCCTACAAAAGAGGGTTATGCAAAATATCAGTTGGGCTATGGCGGTATGGATAGCACTTGGATTACGGCAACACCGCTATGGAACCTAGTGGAATATCACGGTATGAAGGCTGCAACCTTCTTCTGGCCAGAGTCTGACGCACGCATATCGGGTGCTTCTCCGACTTATTTCTATCACTATTCTAAATATGCTGATTACCAGATGCGTATTGATCAAATCATCAACTGGCTAAAATTGCCTGAGGTATCGCGCCCTCGCTTTATTGCGGGTTATTTTTCGCTTACCGATTCGGTAGGACACGATGAAGGACCTTTTGCCGATAAAACCAATGACGCGGTACAAGAAGTAGATGCACTTATCGGTCAACTTTATAAGCGCATTAATGCATTAGACTTACCAGTAAATCTGGTAGTGGTGTCTGACCACGGCATGACGCCTATTGATGAAAACCAGCTTATAGAGGTTGAGTCTTTATCCATTCCTGATAGCTTCATTATTGAAAATGAAGGGGCGCAAGTGCACCTTTACGCCAGAGAAGGCGTGTCAGATAAGCAAATCACCGAAGAAATAGAACGTCTTACCTATACAGCCGAAAACCGCTTCATTGTGCTCAATGATACCCAGCGCGCTCAGCGTCACATGGAAGTAGGAAACCGAACGGGCGATATCATTATCGAAATTGCGCCACCAGCCCGTTTCAAAAACGCCAACAGTATGCATGTGAGCAAAGGTGGCCATGGCTACGTAAATACGTTACCTGATATGGGAGCGACCTTTGTTGCAGTAGGGCCGGCGTTTAAAACGAACACCACTATACCTACATTTAGCAATTTAGAGGTTTATCCAGCGCTGGCTAAAATATTGGGTATTTCGCCTGTTACGCCGATAGATGGAAAGCTGGATGTACTGCAGCAGGCACTTACTCTTTAACTTTGCCTTTATCCCACACTTTACTTTCATTGCCTGCTAACAGGCGGGCAATGTTGTCTTTATGGCGTAAAATAATAAGTAGTGAAAGCATTGCTACCGGCACAGTGTACAAAGGCTTTATTAAAAACGTGAAAAGCGGCGCAAGCGACACTGCAATAAGCGCACCTAGCGAAGAATAGCCGGTAAGAAAAACCACTACTACCCAGCTTAGAACAAGTAGCCCTGCTAAATCGAGCCCAATAGGCAACATGGCGCCAAAGGCGGTAGCGACGGCTTTACCGCCTTTAAAACCAAAATAAAGCGGAAATATATGACCTAAACAGGCAAAGATAGCAATTATGCCAAGCATTATTGGTTCTATACCCAAAAAGTAGCTGCCGTAAACGGGAATAGTGCCTTTCAAAATATCCATAACAAGTACAAGTAGCGCAGGAATACGGCCACCCAAGCGGTACACATTAGTTGCTCCAGGGTTTTTAGAGCCAGCGGTTCTAGGGTCCGGTAAACCAAATAATTGGCTTATAACCACTGCACTTGATAGTGAACCGAAGAGGTAGGCAACAGCAGCCATTAAAAGCGTTAGCGAAATCATTTTTTCATTCTAATTATCAAAAGCGTTTTAGAAGCACTGCCTTCTGTCAGGTTTCACTTCTCTTGTAAGAGGTTAAAGGCTTGTGTCCTATTAAATTACAAAACCTTGGTTGCCCCCAGTTGTCATACAGCGGTATAGTTGTGCCACACAAGCGTAAAGCTACTCCATCCAAACGCGATATACCACCGTTTAGCAGCAATATGTGGTTGAAAGCGCAGTAGTAAGACCAGTATTGAAGCCGGAAAGTAGGGCAATAAACTGGTGTGAAAACAGACAAGATGAAAAAATTCCATGGGAAAAATTTATATAACAGGGCTTGAAGTAGACACCCTGATTGGTGTTTATGATTGGGAGCGAGTAAGAACCACCCAGCTACTTCTCGATGTCACACTTGATGTTGACTTAAGCGCGGCGATGCAAAGTGATGATGTTGCTGATACGGTAGATTATGCCAAAGTAGCCGAGTGCATCGTGGAAGTAGGTAAAGAGAGTACGTTCGAACTACTTGAAGCTTTCGGAAGCAAGGTTATGGATACCGTACTTGCTCACTTCTCGGTTTCAACAATAACGCTCAAAATCGTTAAACCTAATATTCTTCCTAATGCGCAAACTGTTGCCGTTGAAATGCGAAAAGAGCGCAACTAATGCCTGAACATATCATTTTAATCAGCATTGGTTCCAATATTGAGCGTGAGCATTACACTAGGCAGTCTTTGGTTGCCCTAAAACAGCACTTCTCAGATGTTTCAGTGTCTTCCGTTTATGAAAGCGAAGCTGTAGGCTTCAACGGCAGCCCTTTTTATAATGCTGCCGCACGGGCGACAACATCAAAAAATGTTGAAGAGGTGTGTGCAATACTAAAGGCAATTGAGAAAGACAATGGAAGAGTGCATACCGACAAAAAATTCTGCGCTAGAACCCTTGATCTCGATTTGCTTACCTATGATAGTAAGGTAACCACATCCCCTGTGGTTTTGCCTCGCGAAGAGATTTGTTACAACGCGTTTGTGCTTTGGCCGTTAGCTGAACTTGTTCCCGACGACATTCACCCTGAAACGCAAGAAACCTATGCCCAGATGTGGCAAAACTTTGATAAACAGAAACAGCAATTATGGCCAATTGACTTTACTTGGAGTTAAGCAAAGGAATGACACTTTTTGAAATCATTATTTTAGCAATTATTCAGGGCGTTACTGAATTTCTTCCAATCAGTAGTTCTGGGCACTTGCTGCTACCCGCTGAGCTTTTCGGTTGGGTAAGCCAAGGTTTGGCGTTTGACGTAGCAGTACATGTGGGAAGCCTTCTTGCAGTTATGATCTATTTTCGTCAAGAAATAGGACAGATGACAGTAGCATGGGTGACTCAAGGCTTCAGCAAGCAGCAGTCTACCGACAGTAAGCTTGCGTGGTACGTTATTGTGGCGACTATTCCTGCGGTCATCATTGGCTTTTTGATGAAAGGCTGGATAGAAGACAATGCACGTACAGCATTGGTAATCGCAGGTACCACCATCATTTTCGGTTTGCTTTTATGGTATGCCGACTCGACAGCAAAGCGGGAACAAGAGCTTGAAGGCCTAACGCTAAAACAAGCCATTTATATCGGCTTAGCCCAGGTGTTAGCGTTAATCCCGGGGACATCTCGTTCGGGTATAACGATGACTGCTGGCTTGATGCTAGGATTAAAACGCGAAGCCTGTGCACGCTTTTCTTTCTTACTGTCTATACCTGTCATCTTAGGTGCAGGGTTGCTAGCCACCTTAGATTTGCTTAAAGCAAATGAAGCTGTGGACTGGTATGCATTACTGTATGGCGCAGCATTTTCATTCGTAAGTGCCTACCTTTGTATTTATTTATTCCTAAGCTGGATATCCCGTATAGGCATGCTGCCTTTTGTTATCTATCGCTTAGCGTTAGGCGTAATACTTCTATGGTTTGTTTTTGCATAAGACAAGGTATCGAGCCGAGTAAAAACACTGTAGTTTAGACTTTGTTATTGCGTTGGTGAGAGAACCATCATCGATCGCTAACGCAATAGTTAAACACCTGATTAAAAAGGAATGTGAGACATGGCAGAAACAATTTTTGATAAAATTATCAGCAAGGAAATTCCAGCAGAGATTTTGTACGAAGACGAACTAGCGCTGGCGTTTAAAGATATAAACCCTCAGGCTCCGACCCATTTTCTGGTTATTCCGAAAAAGCAAATTGCCACGGTAAACGATATTGCTGAAGAAGACCGCGAAGTAGTGGGGCACTTGTCATATGTAGCTGCAAAAATTGCCAAGGAGCAAGGGTTTGCCGACCAAGGCTATCGTACTGTCATGAATTGTAACGAATACGGTGGGCAAACCGTATATCACATTCACCTTCACGTATTGGCAGGTAAACCGCTGGGCTGGCCTCCGTATACTGAGAATATGAAGCAACACGTAGAGTAACGTTTGCGTTTAAAGGTAAAAAATGCCGCCCTTTATTCAAAGGGCGGCATTTTTATTTACGCTGCAGCTAAATGAGGTAAATAAGTGAAATCGATTGACTTATTCAGCAAGCCCTAGCACTTTCTTACCTTGGTTAAAGTGAATATCAACCGGGATGCTGGCTGCTTCTAGGCGTGCTAAATCTGACGCAAGGTCAGGCTTGATCACACCCATAGTTTCCACAAGTTTTGCGACACCGTCGTAATCGCCGTCACCTTGAAGGGTCAGGATCAATTCAGAAAGTGCCTCTACTGCGGCACCCATCTTTTGCATATTTACGCGATACATGCCGTCTTCTGTTTTCTCAAACGCACCTTGCTGTGCAAAGAAGTTAAAACGAATCATATTCGCCTTGCCGTGAGCAGAACTTGCACCGAAACGCACAGAACGGAAAATTCCGGCCATAAAGGTAACGTAGTAGTCTTCAAGTGTACCTTCGGTAATTTCACCTTTTTCAAGAAGACTTTGTACCATGTACAAACCTAAAATATCCGCTTTGCCTTCTTCAAGGGCTGAGGCGTGTTCTTTAAGTGCGCCGCGCACGGTACCCGAACCGTCCAGGGTGTTTTTAATGCCAAGACCGTGAGCCACTTCGTGAAACATGGTGTTGGCGAAAAAGGCGTCGAACGTAATGTGCTCACGTTGCTCAGGTACAATTAGCGTATCTGCAATAGGCACTAAAATAGTATCGAACTTAGCGCGCATTGCGTTTTTGAGCTGAAGACGGCGGGTTCCCTTTTCTAACTGAACGCGCTCGTCATTTGGCAGGTTAATCGCAATGGTTTTACTGCCAGCATTAGAATGGCCTGCGTAATAAATAACGTCATATGCATTAAGGTCGGCATCAGAGCCGGGCATCTCAGCTTTGTAAGCATCAGCAACAGGAAGGCCTTGCTGAAGCTCAGGTAGGAAAGCCGCGTACTTCGCCAGTTTTTCACTCCACGCTAAATCCTTAATAAGCACGTAGGCTTCAAACGCTGCGCGATATCCAAAGAGTTGATCTTCGTAGCTTTCAATAGGGCCAATAACCAGCTCAACAGGGTTGCTCTTCATATCCATCCAGGCCATATCAGACGCAAGATAGTCATTAGACAACAATGCCTCAGAACGCAGTTGCAGGTATTGCTTGAAGCTCTCGTCTTCAGCTAGCTCTGACGCTTTTTTTAGTAGGTCAGATGCTTTCATCAATTCGCTTTTAAATGCTTCAGAGTAAGGCACAGAATAAAGGTTACCGGCTTCATCGCGCTTCACCATAGAATACAAGCCTTGCTTGTCGTTAAAATCTGCCGTAGCAAACTCTTCCTTTCCCATATCATGAGGATAAAACTCAGCGCCTAAGGCTTTGTCTTCATAGCCGCTGATAAATGGCGTGTCGCCGTTAAGTCGATCCCATGGGCCATAGTTTATGGCGGCAAAATGGCGTACCTTTTCGTCGCTTATCGAGGAAAGAAAAGCATCTTTATCTTCAAAAAATGCCTGCTTCCAAAACAGGTCGTCCATAATTTTCGACGCATCTATCAAAAGCGAAAGCATTTTATGCTGGTTGTCACTAAGGTGTGATAAATCGCTGGTAAGATCTACACCGTGATAAATAGACAAGCGAGACTCGTCTACAAGTAAGGTTTGCGCTGTATCGGTTTCAGGCTTTGCCGTTTGAGTTTGCGTTGTATCGGCGCTTTTGCTGCAGGCGGTCAGCATAAATAGCCCTGCTACTGCAGCAGCAATAGGCGAATAAGTTGAAGTCGTTTTTTTAATCATAAGGTTTACCGTGTCGTTTTCCCGTATTGATTTAAGTATGTGGGGAGGTGTTTGCGTAACTCACTATAGCTATGCTTTTGATTTTATACAAAAGTATGAAAATTATTTGCTTAATATCAATAGTGGTTTGCTGCTTGTTGTCTATACTTTGATTGAGCTCTTGTGCTACTGCGGTTGCTAAACATTCGCTTTAAGCCTGTCTTTTTTAGTTGGTCGAAACTAGAGAGCTACTATAGTATGGTGATAGAAATACCATAATAAAACAATAAACGGTTTGTATTTTAGCGTGAATCATAGAGGCCTATGTGAATAAGCGCAGGGAATGCAACGCACAAATACTCGATTTATTTGGCGCATCAGAATTGATGTTGGCTGAGTAGATAACGGGTAACGCAAACTATCGCCTTATCAAGGCAATTTGGAACTTTCTAAGGGTAGAAATATGTCTACACAGAACGCGCTTTCAACTATTTTGGTTGAAAAAATAAACAATGACACACTGGTCCTTCCAACACTTCCTGCTATCGCATTAAAAGTCCGTAAAGCAGCAGATGACCCTGACATCAATCTTAATGCTATGGGTGAGGTAATCGGGCAAGACCCATCACTTAGTGCAAGAATGATTAAAATTGCAAACAGTGCTTATATGGGGCGCAGTGTTAAAGTTACCTCCATTAGTCAGGCGGTAACGCGTATTGGTCTGCGACAAATTAAGAATATTTCTACCGCACTGGCAATGGAGCAGCTGTTCGTATCTAAAAACGATGTAGTTGCTCGTTATTTGCAACAGGAGTGGGCGAATACGGTAAACATAGTTGCCAGTGCAATGGCGGTATTACAGCTTTATATAGCCCGCACCAAAAAGCGGGAAATGAGCATGGATACTATGACCCTAGCTGCATTGGTACATAATATTGGCGTACTGCCTATTTTGACGGAAGCTGAACGTCACCCTGAGGTTTTTGCTAATCCTTCTTTCCTTGAAGTGGCAATCGATAAATTAGCGGGCCGCATTGGTGCAAGTATAATGAGAGAATGGGGCTTTGGTGAAAGCTTCGTTAATGTCGCGAAAAACTGGAAAGACTTAAGCTATCTTCCTGATGAGCTAAGCTATATTGACTTTGTTCGCGTAGGTGCGGCAGTCTCGGGAGCGGCAGGTAGCCAGAAAGACGCTATTTTGAACTTAGCTATACAACGTGGTGTGGTTGAAGATATGGGCGAGCTTCACTCAGATGAGTTCGAAGAGCTAACAAGCGCCGCGAAGCAAATTTTCTTATAAGCAATTAAGCTTTTAAGCTACCCCCAGATCTACACAGTAGTGTTAGGCCGATACAGAAGTGCATCTTCAAAACGTATCGGCCTTTTTGTTATGTAAGTTAGCTACAGGTATAGCGCTTAATAAGCAACACTATGCGTTAGCAGGTTTCTTTTGAACATACAGCAATAGTAAACCTAGCCCCAATCCCCACACTGCTGAAGTCATAGAAAATAAGCTAAAGCCTGACGCCGTACACAGCATGGTGAGCAGCGCTGGGGCTCTATGATGTTCTACTTCCATAGCGCGGACCATCGACCCTTGCAGCGTAGCTAACAATGCAAGCCCTGCAAGTAGGTGAATAATGATACTGGGCATGCTGACAAATAACGCAACGACCACAGACGCTAAAAGTCCCATAAATAAATACGCCACGCCGGCCGCTATGGCGGCTCTATAGCGCTGTGACTTTTCACTATCCGCTTGCTCACCCATGCACAGTGCTGCTGTGATAGCAGCTAGGTTAAAGGTAAAGCCACCAAAAGGTGCTAATAGACCTTGTATAACGGCAATGCCTGACAAGATAGGCTTATGGTCGGGCGCAAAGCCATGTGCGTGATGAATAGCTATGCCGGGCAAGTTTTGGGAAAGCGTGGTGATTAGAAAAAGAGGAAAGGCTAAGCCAATGGCGGCGCTGAAAGAAAAAGTAGGCGTTACCCAAATTGGCTCGGGCAGGGTAAATATTGATGACAGCCCTTGTGAGGTACTTGGTAGAGCAACAACACTGCTGGCACTACCCATAAACAAACTAATACCCACCGACATAACTAGCAACAACAGCATCAGATAGCGGGGAAATAGGCGGCTTCCTATTAGGTAAGCGGAAATAAATAACGCGACTAGGTGCGGCGCTTCGTTAACATCGGTAAATACAGCTAGGCATATAGGTAAGAGAATACCGGCTAAAAGTGCAGATGAAATGGCTGGAGGAATGCGACTAATTTGTTTAAGTAAAGTCCGGCTTTGCGCTGTTACAAGTGAAAGCATTGCGCATATTACAAATGCACCAATGGCTTCGCTTAAACTATAATCGCCTATACTGGTTAATAAAAAAGCCGCACCAGGGGTAGACCAAGCGGTAACAACGGGCAGTTTGGATAGCCACGAAAACAGAATACAGGTAATACCCATACCTAGACCAAGCGCGAATAACCAGCTTATTACCATGTCATCGCTAGCGCCGGCTTTGCGCGCTACATCAATGATAATAACTACAGAACTACTGTAACCTACCGTAACGGCGGTAAGCCCTGCGCTGATATGACTTAACTTCCATTTACTCATGAAAACCCTCGTGATGGAATTTCGATTTTAAAAATGACTGAGCGATAAAAGTACGCTTTTAGTGTCTATCGAATGTGCTACTCTACCTATTTGTGCGCTATAACGTACAATAAGTAACATAACATTTGTGCGTTATAACGCACAAATGCTTTATTAACATCGGCGACAAAATAAAAGGCCTTCATTACATGACAAAAGCAAATGGGCAGCCTTCTGCTATTTCAAGAAGTATTGCACAGCACCTGCAGACTGTTCGCAAAGCTAGGGGGCTTTCTCTTGATAAAACAGCTAAGTTGACGGGAGTATCGAAAGCTATGCTTGGGCAAATAGAACGAGGTGAGTCTAGCCCAACCATCGCTACCTTATGGAAAATAGCCACAGGTCTTGCGTGTTCATTTTCTTCTTTCTTATCTGGTGATGAAACAGCCCCTTCGTCTCAACACGCCGATAACAAGTTCGCTAACGACCCAAACGTAACCATAAAAACGCTATTTCCGTTTAACTCAGCTACCCAGTTTGAAATGTTCGAACTATGCTTAACAGACTTGCATGAGCAGCATTCTTCAGCTCACCAAATTGGCGTCACCGAGCATATTCACGTACTACAAGGAAAGTTAGGGGTTTTGCAAGATGGACAGTGGAAAAGCTATCAGGCGCAAGAGCAATGTATATTGCGCGCAGACCAACCCCACGGCTATCGAGACGAAGCAGGAGAAACGCGCTTTGTTGTGGTAATTCACTATCCTGTTTAGAGGAATTAAGTAACTTCCTTTTAGCGGTTTGCGAGCTTTTATATAAAACGCTTTTACAAAAGTAAGCTAATTAGAAGGGGGACTCTGGGGATATTTGTGAAAAGCCTAATGACTATAATAGCGATTAGGCTTTGAATTAAACGTTCAATTGAAATTAGAGAATAGGTTGTGCTGTGCTGGCCGCTCGCTTACAAACTATCGTCGTTAAGGTTAAGCGCACCGCGAAGGAAGTTCAGCAGCGTACAAATCTCTGCTGACATTAGCGCAAACTCCGCATCAAGGCGTGCTTCTACCTGATCTTTTGGTACGTCGTCAGTTTCTTCTTTAATGCGGTCGGTGAACTTAATACGCTTAATGGCGCCATCTTCACACATAATAGCCGTTAGGGTTTCTGCATATTCAAACGCGACTTTTTGAACCAGCTTACCGGCATCAAGGTGAATACTGATTTCTTCGCTATCAAGCGGCTGGTTCTTACAGCGAATAACACTGCCTGTGTCGTCGGTAGATTTAAGTTCGGCTTCTTCAAGTAGCCCTACACCTTCTGGTGTTGACTCAGTAACCCAATGCGTAAGTTCACTTTGAAGGCTTCTGCGCGTAAACGGCACCACTGGAAGTGAACCTATGGCCTTTCTTACCATGGCCAAGAAGGCTTCGGCTTTACCGTCAGACGACGCATCAACCACTACTAAGTTGTCGGCAAGAGAGATAAAACCGTGGGTATAGGTGTTTTTGGTAAAGGCCTGTGGCAGCAAGCGTGTCTGAATTTCTTGCTTAAGATCTGCCTTGGCTTTTTTGCCAACTGGCGAACCTGTTTCCATTTCAATTTTAGCCACCATTTCGTCAAGCTCGGCATTGACCACAGCACCGGGCAAAATCTTTTCTTGTTTCTTTAGGGTTATCCAAAAACGCTGTTGAACAACATGAAACATGGTGCCTTGCTTACCAGCCTGAGAAAACGGAGAGGCAAACCCCATGGTTGCCAAATCTTGGCTGCCGCACGGGCGAAAAGCATGTTCGTTTAAGACTCGCTCTAAATCACCCTCGTCTAGCGATAGCGGCTGAGTAATTTGATAGGCTTTTACATTTTTAAACCACATAGTGTAAGCATTCTCTTAATAAAAATAGGGCGCAAGCGTACCAACGTAAGACTTGCGGTGCAATTCAATAAAGGGTTATTAGACACATAAAAGGGCGCTTGCAGTGCGCGCCCCAAATTGAAAATAGTAAAAAGGGTTACACACTCTTTTTGGGAAAACGAATGGTGTACTGTAAGCCGTTGCCGAGTGTACTGTCAGCTTCAATATGGCCATGCAGTGACTGCGTAACTAGGTTATACATAATATGTGTGCCCAGACCGCTGCCACCTTGCCCTCGTTTAGTGGTAAAGAAAGCATCAAACAATTGGCTTAGTTCTCCTTCACTTAAGCCCCTGCCGTCATCCTTATAGTAAAGAACAACATTATCACCTTCTTCTTTTACATCGAGGGTTACCGTGCCAGCGGTTTTGCCTTCAAAGCCGTGCATAAGCGAGTTAACGACCATATTTGTAACAATCTGTGCAATAGCGCCAGGGGCACAGGTTACTACTAAATTGTCAGGGCAGGTTACGTTAATTTGATGGTCGGTTTGCTTGAAACTCGGCTTTAGGGACTGGATGATCTCGTTAATGTAGTCACCTAATACAAACTCGCGTTCGGTTTCACTGGTTTGATCAACAGCTACTTGCTTAAAGCTGGCGATAAGGTCTGATGCGCGCTCTAAGTTACTTAAAAGTAAAAGCGCAGTTTGCTCAGCTTCGTCAATAAAGCTTGCCATATTTTTACTGGTCAGGCTTTTATCTTCAAAATCAGTCTTCAGGTTGTTTAGTCGCTCTTGCAGAAAACTGGCTGCGGTAACGCTTACGCCTAACGGCGTATTCACGTCGTGTGCAATACCAGCAACAAGGCCGCCAAGCGACGCCATGCGCTCTGACTCTACTAGCTGCTCTTGTGCTTGGTGAAGGGTATCCATTGAGCTTGCAAGTTCTTGGTTACGTTTGCGAAGCTCTGCTTCTATATACTGGCGATTTTCGTTTTCCTGGCGAAGCTCTCGCTGGTGGGCGATAAGCTCGTCTTTTTGCTGCTCTAGATCAAGCATAATTTGTGACAAAGACGCGGTCTTTTTTGCCACTTCCTGTTCCAAAATAAGGTTTTGATCATCCAACTTTTTATTGGCTAGCGTTAGCTCGCTTTGCGCATTATTCAACTTGCTATTTGAAACGATAAGGTCATCAATAACGTTGTTGTACGACTCTTTAAGTTGCAATAGCTCGTTATCATCATCCAATTTGATGTTGAACTTACTCTCTTCGGGATGCTGAGGGTCGAAATTGCCCATTTGCTCAGTGATGGACTGTAAGGGTTCTGAGAGCATTGTGCGAAAGGCTGTCATAAATAAGAATACAAGAAAGGTTGTCTTCACTATCGCGTTGCCGATAAGAAAGAAAACACCTACTTCAATACGGCTAAATATAGTGTCGAAGCTTGAGTATAAAGTAACATCGCCAACGGTAGACTCACGGCCAGAGAATTTGAAAACGAGTGGAAAGCTATAGCTAAAAACGCCTCCAGGATGATCCTCTATCAGCTCTTGGTCGACAGGCGCGGGTGAGCGCTGGACCCTAATACCGTACTCTGCAATGTAATTGCCATTTTCCCCACGAACTTGCAGGCCTTCTACGATAGGCAGTGACATTAACCCTTCTGCGATAGCTCGGACTTGGTCATTGTTAAGCTCCCACAGCGCGCGAGTAAGACTAGAAGAAAAGGTGTTTTTTAATGTTTGAAGCTCGCTTTCAACGTGATTTTTGGTGCTGAGGTATTCTGTAAAAATTTGTCCTATTGTCACAAGAAGTGTAAGCGCAAAGTATACCGATAATACCCTTGCTAAGAGCTTCCTTGATAACCCTGTCTTGACCGCAGCCATAGAAAAACACACCCCTGTTACTTCAGACTTTTTATGAGACTCCCATTTGTGGCGAAAGCACTATTTAGAATCACATACGTGTAGATATTTTTGACAATTCAAGAATATGCGCAATTGTATGAATAAACAAGATTGTATGTATAAACTTTGGGCGAAGCGTGTTTTATAACCGTATTAAACTTGACACATTAATGTAATCGTTTTAATAAAACTGTCACAGACCACATTAATAATAACGGCGTTTATAAATGAGCAGGAATAATACGATGTCTCGTACAGTGTTGGTGGTTGAGGACGAAGCGCCTATCCGTGAGATGCTTAAGTTTGTACTTGAGCAATCTGGTTTTAACATTATTGAAGCCGAAGATTTCGACATCGCGCAGGAAAAAATTTGCGAGCCTTACCCAGATTTAATTCTACTGGATTGGATGCTACCGGGTGGAAGCGGTGTACAGCTGGCTAAAAGTTTAAAGCAACACGAGTTTACTCGTGACATTCCCGTTATCATGCTAACGGCCCGTGGCGAAGAAGAAGATAAAATTCGAGGCCTGGATGCTGGTGCTGATGATTATGTGACTAAGCCCTTCTCGCCGAAGGAACTAGTGGCAAGAATTAAAGCGGTAATGCGCAGAGTCACGCCTACGTCAAACGAAGAGCCAATTGAGTTTAACGGACTTAAACTTGAGCCTGTATCCCATCGTGTTATGGCTAATGAAGAGCCGTTGGATATGGGGCCGACAGAGTTCAAGCTATTGCACTTTTTCATGACTCATCCAGAGCGAGTATACAGCCGAGAACTTCTTCTTGATAATGTGTGGGGCACTAATGTTTACGTTGAAGACAGAACGGTAGATGTACATATCCGACGCTTGCGCAAAGCTATATCTCGCCACGGACATGATGCTATGATCCAAACCGTACGCGGTGCGGGTTATCGTTTTTCTACTAAGCTTTAATAAGATGCAGTGTTTAGGGAGTGGTATGACGCCATTCCCTTTACGTCTATGCGCCACCTTAACGTGCGCCTATTTCCACTTTCAACAACGCGAGCTATTTCATGTATTACCCGTTCTCTTGGTTGAGAAGTACTTTGCGCTTAGTGCTATTCCTTGTGGTTTTTGCGCTAGTAGGGTGGTATCTGGATGATATGTTATTCGCTGTCGCCATAGGTGCGACTTTGTTGCTGCTGTTTAACTATTGGCACCTTTATAAGCTGAACCGCTGGCTGTGGCACAGTCGCAAAATGTCTCCCCCTACTGTACGAGGCGTGTGGGAGCATATTTATGAAGGTATTTATTACCTTCAGCGTCGAAACCGTAACAAGCGTAAAGAGCTTGGCGAGTTAGTTAAACGCTTTAGAGAGGGTTCTGAAGCCTTACCAGATGCAGCGGTAGTGGTTGACTCAAAGGCATGTATTATCTGGTGTAATCGTCTTGCCCGTTTAGATCTTGGTTTGAAATGGCCTCAAGACTCAGGCCGGCGTATAGACAACTTATTGCGTCACCCTGAATTTATTCAGTACTTTCATGCGGGTAATTACAAATACCCTATTGAAGTACCGTCGCCGACGAACCCCAATAAAACCTTCGAATATCGAATAATGCCTTATGGCGACGAGCACCTTCTACTGATTGCTCGTGATATAACGCGAGTATCTCAGCTTGAAGAAATGCGTAAAGACTTTGTGGCGAACGTATCTCATGAACTTCGTACGCCGCTTACGGTTATTAATGGATACTTAGAAATTCTTCCTGTTGATGAAGCGTCAGACCCGTTTATGCACAAAGCGATGAAAGAAATGACATCGCAAACTCATCGCATGCAAAACCTGATAGAAGATTTATTAGTACTATCGCGTATTGAAGCAAGCTCAGAACGTATTTATGAAAACGTGGTGAATATTCCTGCTGTGCTTGCTCAAGTTGAAAGGGAAGCGCTGGCCCTCAATAAAGAAAAGAACCACGCTATCAAGTTCCATATTGATGAAGAGCTGTATGTCTTTGGTGTCGAAACCGAACTGCGAAGTGCCTGTTCTAATTTGGTGTTTAATGCCGTTCATTACACCCCCGCTGGTGGTGAGATAAACGTATATTGGCGTCGCGGTACGAGCGGCGCCCAGTTTTCTGTAGTAGACAACGGTGATGGCATTGAGCAGAACCACCTTAATCGCTTAACAGAACGCTTTTACCGTGTGGATAAAGCACGTTCACGTAAAACCGGCGGTTCAGGCTTGGGGTTATCCATTGTAAAACACGTGCTAAGTCATCATAATTCCCGTTTAGAAATAACTAGTACGTTGGGCGAGGGCAGTAACTTCTCCTTCGTATTGGATAACGAATTAATTGCAGAGCAGCTGTAACCTTAAGAGGCAGTAAACCTTGGCGAGCAAATGTCATAACATAGTGAATGGGTTATACCGCGGTGTTATAAGTTTACTGTTGGCAATAGGCCTGTTGTTTCCACTTAAAATATTCGCGACGCCTCAGACAGCCCCAAGCGCTTCCTCTTCTTCAAGCACTTACCAAGTACCGGCCTACGAACGCAACCCCGGTGTGGCAGGAAAAATCTCCTCAGTGGGCTCAGACACACTGGCAAACTTAATGACCTTTTGGTCACAGGAATTCAAAACCCTTTATCCCCAGGTCGGCTTTCAAATACAGGCGTCTGGTTCATCCACCGCTCCGCCCGCACTTATTGAAGGTACCGCTACCATTGGCCCTATGAGCCGGGAATTAAAACCCAGTGAAATACGGGACTTCACGCGAACCCACGGTTACCCTCCAACGGTATTAAAAGTGGCAATGGATGCCATCGCCATTTTTGTAGATAGACGCAATCCGCTGCCGGGGATGACCCTTGAGCAAGTTGATGCTGTATTTTCTGAAACCCAGTTTTGTGGCAGCAATAAGGCCATTACCAATTGGTCTCAACTCGGTGTTGACGATATAGGCTATCGTTCTCCTATCAGGCTGTACGGCCGAAATTCTGTATCAGGTACTTATGGTTTGTTCAAAGTGATGGCGCTGTGTGATGGTGATTTCAAAAACACAGTAAACGAACAACCTGGCTCTGCTTCTGTAGTATTGTCTGTGGCCAGCGGTACAGGTGCAATTGGCTATGCCGCTTACGGCTATAAAACCGCAGGAGTTCGCGCTCTACCTTTAGGTGAGTCGCTAGACAGCTTAATCCCTCTTTCAATTGATACGGTACGCAACGAAACGTATCCGTTTGCCCGATTTCTTTATTTAGTTATAAATAAAAAGCCCGGTGAGCCTTTACCTACTCTGGAAAGAGAGTTTTTGCGCTATATCTTGTCACAGGAAGGGCAGCAGCAGGTGTTAAGAGACGGATATTTTCCCATTCGTGAAGACGTACTGGTACGCCAGCGCCGATTACTAAATGAATAATAAACGCCAAATTTGAGCGACTGCTAAACACATCAATACTACTCAAATCGCAGCTACCCCCTATGTTATTTGAGGTTGAACATCCCCGCTGGTTGTCATAATTACGTCACAATAGATCGTCAAATATCCATGAGCGATTGATTATTTGCAATTGAAAGGCATACCGCCCACACCCTGATAGCACATGCATTTCAGCAGCTTGTAACAGCGAGTGCGTATTAAGTTGAGGTAAAATAAGAAAAAAAGCGAATTTTTTGTTGGCTGATTGCATCTATTGAACTTTTTTTAGCTCAAAATTGAACTTTTTCTGTGAAACTTTTGTTACAGCGCCTTAATGTAACAAATGTGTCATCTACCTCAGTTAAAGTTTCCGCGTTTTCAAAATCCATAATTATACCGTACTTGGAGAAACACATGGAACTTAAGCAACTTTTCAAGGCTTCAGCTATTGCTACAGCGCTTGTGCTAGCAGGCTGTGGTGGCGATATTAATATCAGCGAAGGTGATATTGATAACAGCGTAACTAATAACAACGGTGGCGACACTGGTGGTGATACTGGTGGCGATACAGGTTCAGATGATACAGCTCCAGGTGAATCAAGTACTTTCCTTAGCGGCGAAGTAAGCGACGCATTCGGTCAAGACGTTGAAGTTCGTGTACTTACCGGTCGTTTAACTGCAGATGACGCAGACGACCAAGGCGTAATCACACTAACTAACGACACAGTATGGGCACTTGAAGGTCCAGTATTTATCGGTAACGACAAAGCAGACAGCGTAACGCTTGCTATTGAAGAAGGTACAATCATCTTCGGTCGTACTGGTGCAGATTATCTGGTTGTAAGCCGTGACTCAAAAATTGAAGCCGAAGGTACTGCATCTGCTCCTATCATCATGACATCATTTAACGATGTTGTTGGTGATGAAGTTGGCGCAGGCCAATGGGGTGGTGTGGTTATTCTTGGTAACGGTACGTCAACTAAGTGTCCACAAGATGGTTCTGACTGTGCGCTTCAAGTAGAAGGTGCAGAAGAAGGTGCGGTATTCGGTGGTACTGACGATACAGACAACTCTGGTATCCTTAAGTACGTTGTTGTTAAGTATGCGGGCTTTGAAATTGCACCAGACAATGAACTTAACGGTATTACTTTTGGTGGTGTTGGTTCAGGTACAGAAGTTGATTACGTACAGGTTCACAGCAACGCTGATGACGGTGTTGAATTCTTCGGTGGTGCGGTAAACGCAAAACACCTTGTACTTACTGCTAACCAAGATGACTCAGTAGACTGGGACAATGGTTACACAGGTAAGCTTCAATACGTATATGTGGAACACGCAGCTGATAACTCTGACGCGAACCGCGGTATCGAAGGTGACGGTGACGGTGGTGACGGCCTAGAATTCTCTCAGCCAATGATCGCTAACATGACTGTGATCGGTAATAGCTTCGACACAGCTGACGCGGATTCAGAAGGTTTATTACTTCGCGACCAAACTGGCGCTAACCTAATGAACTTCCTTATCACTGGTCCAGAAGGTATGGGCGAGTGCTTGGAGATGGATACTGACGAAACGGTTCAAGCTAACCTTTCTGATGGTGACCTAACCATGACTTACTCAGCGATTGCATGTTCTGAGCCGTTCAATACGCCAGAAGGTGCGGTTGACCTAGAAGCATGGTTCACTGGCCAAGATGGCAACCAGCTAATCGCATTTGAAGACCGTGCAAACCTTGGTCTTAACCAAGACGGTACATTGACAGCAGAAAGTGAACTGCTTACTGCTGGCGGCGACGCGTCAACCTTGCTTGATACTTTCTTCGAAGCGAACACCTTCATTGGTGCTGTAGGTGAAGATGACTGGCGTCAAGGTTGGGCATTCGGTTTCGGTGGTGGTAACATCGAACTAGTACAATCTGCTTCTGGCTGCCCATCAGGTACTACTTCAATCACCCCAGTAGACGGTTCAACTACTACGTGTGAGGTGTCAGGTACCATCACATCTGACCTAACGCTTACAGAAGGCAATCTATATGCCCTTTCTGGTGCAGTATTCGTAGGTGGCGACAAGGAAAACAGCGCAACCCTTACTGTTGAGCCTGGCGTAACCGTTTACGGCGCATCTGGCAATGATTACCTAGTAATTAGCCGTGACTCAGAGATTAACGCAAACGGTACTGCCGAAAACCCAATTACATTCACTTCACGTGACCACGTTGTTGGTGGTCTTGAAGCAGGTGAAGCTGGTCAATGGGGCGGCATGATCGTCCTAGGTAACGGCGAATCAACTAAGTGTCCACAAGATGGCACTTCATGTTCACTTCAAGTAGAAGGTGCACAAGAAGGTGCAGTATTCGGCGGTACAGATAATACAGATAGCTCTGGTACACTTCGCTACGTTCGCGTAATGCACGGTGGTTTCGAAATCGCGCCTGACAACGAGCTTAACGGTATCACCTTTGGTGGTGTTGGCTCTGGTACTACTGTTGAATATGTACAAGTACACAAAAACGCGGATGACGGTGTTGAGTTCTTCGGTGGTGCAGTAAACGTTAAGTACCTAACGCTAACAAGCATCCAAGATGACTCTGTAGACTGGGATAACGGCTACGTAGGTAAGCTACAGTTCGTATTGGTTAAGCATGCTGACGACAACTCAGACGCTAACCGAGCTATTGAAGGCGATGGTGACGGCGGTGACGGTACTGCATTCTCAAATCCAATGGTTGCTAACATGACTATCATTGGTAACGAGTTCGATACCGCTGACGCTGACTCTGAAGGTGTTCTACTTCGCGACCAAACTAACGCACAGCTATACAACTTTGTTGTAACCGGTCCTGCGGGAATGGGTGAGTGTTTCGAAGCTGACCTAAGCGATGGCGACACTACGCTACTTGCTAACATGGATGGCACAAACACGCCTCAGCTTACTTTCGAAACGTCTGTTTTAGCGTGTGCTGAAAACATCAACAACTCTGGTGATTTCGACCAAGAAGCGTGGTTCACTGCACAATCTGGTAACACGCTACTAGACAACACTGCGACAGTACTTAACGGTATCTACACAGTTGATACTACTACTGCTACTGACGTGTCGACGCTAGACAGCTTTTTCTCTTCAGTAGACTTTATCGGTGCTGTTAAAGACGCTGATAACGACTGGACTGCGGGTTGGACTGTTGGTCTTGAATAAGGCCCAGTTCGCATAGCTAAAAACAAGCAAGTGCGTTGCAAAAGTGGCGCACTTGCTTTTAAGTTTGTAAGACACGAAATATTTTCGTGAAAGTATTCCTTTCTAAAGAGGTTCATCATGAACAGACCTGCTAACAGGTTTCTTCTAAAACCCATCAGCTTAGCCGTCGCAGCGAGCATTATGCTCCCAACGTCTATAGCTTTCGCTCAATCAAACGAAGACGAAGTGATTGAGGAAGTTGTCGCTACCGGTACGCGCTTAAAGGGCACGGCAACGGCAGTAATGGAAGAACGTAAAAATCAAGCTTTCGTGGCTGACATCATGGGTGCTGAGCAGATAGCTCGTACCGGTGACAGTGATGCTGCGGGAGCACTTCGTCGTGTAACTGGTCTAACACTTGTAGATGGTCGTTTTATCTACGTTCGTGGTCTTGGTGAGCGTTACTCATCAACACAGTTAAATGGCGCTATCGTACCAAGCCCGGATCCTACACGTAACGTAATCCCGCTCGACTTGTTTCCGTCGAGTATTATTGAAAGCCTTGCGGTTCAAAAATCGTATTCACCATCTATGCCTGCGGCATTCGGCGGTGGTAACGTAAACATCCGATTGAAATCTATACCTACACAGCGCGTTTTCAACGTGTCGGCCGCCGTTGGTATTGACACAGAAAATTCAGGTGACGTATTAGATTATGCAGGTGGTGGACGTGACTGGACGGGGGAAGACGATGGCACACGTGCAGTTTCTACCGCGATACAAGAACGTTGGGATTCAAAAAACTTCTTAGACGATCTTGAGCCAGAAGAAGCATTAGAACTGTTCAAAGGTGTTAATAGAGAATACGGGCTAGAAAGAGAGTCTGCCGATCCTGACATGCGCGTTAATGTCACTTATGGTGACAGCTATGATTACGATGAAGACTGGCGCTTTGGCTTTTTGGTAACTTCACGTTATTCAGCCCAAACCCGCTCTTCTGAAGAATATGAGCTACAAGACCCTGACTTAGTCGGCGATGACATTATCAATGTGCGCTTCTTTGATGATATCCAAGGTACTGAGCAAACGGTGACTTGGTCTTCACTATTAACACTAGGTGTAGATTATAACCGTCAACATCGTATTGATTACAGCCTTATCGTGCTAAACGATACACGCGACGAAATCCGCGAGATGTTCGGTAATACTGAAAACCTAAACCAAGCAGAAGGCTTGCGTATTAGAGATATTGATGTTCAGTACGAAGAACGCTCGCTATATACCAATCAGCTTAAAGGCCAGCATACAATCCCAGAGCTAAACTTCATGGGTATTGACTGGACATACTCATTAGGCCGTTCGGTACGTTATGCGCCAGGTAACTTCAATGCACGCTTCGTTATGGAAGATGTGAATGAAGATGGTATTTTTGACGATGAAAACGAAATCTTCTTATCTGATGCACAAACTGCTGCTCGTTATACTTTCCAAAATCTTCACGACCGCTTGGAGAACTTTGGCTATAACGTAACTTATCCAATGACTATGGGTAAGTGGGAAACCGAGTACAAAGTAGGTGCAAGCTTTGTAACCAAAACTCGTACTGCAGAAAACCGTCGTTTCGATATCAATACGTTAGGTGTTGAAGACCGTTCAATATTAGATGGTAACGACTTTAGCGAAATCTTCAGCGACAGCGTTTTAGACACCCTGTCTTTGTCTAGCCGACCTATCATTCGTGATACGACTATTGCTGGTGATGACTATGTAGCGGGTCAGAAAATTGATGCGTATTATCTAGAAGCTGATTTCTTCTATGACAACAAATGGCGTTTCACTGGTGGTGCACGTTATGAAGACTTCCGTCAGGTAGTGGCGCCATTAGATCCGCGTACTAATCAGTTCGATTTGAGCGACGAGGCTGACCGCTCTCAACTGGCATTCCAAGAAGATGGCTTTTATCCAGCGCTTGCTGTGACTTACTTCCTAGAAGACGATATGCAGCTACGCGCAAGTATTGGTCAAACGGTAGTTCGCCCAGATCTTCGTGAAGTATCGTCAGCGACTTACCTAGACCCACTAACTAACTTCCCAATTGCGGGTACGCCAGGTGTTAGTACAACGGATATCATTAACTATGATTTACGTTGGGAATGGTATCGAGAAGCAGGCAACAACGTATCGGTAGGCTTATTCTACAAAGACATGGAAGCGCCAATCGAATCAGTACAGTCTCCTGCTCAGGATGGCCCTCCGCTTATTCGTATTGCTAACGCTGAGTCTGGTGAAGTTTACGGGGTTGAAGTGGAATTCCTACAAGACCTAGCGTTTATTGGCGACGGTATTTGGGACAACTTGTTTACCACGGGTAACATTACAATCAGTGATTCTGAAATCGTTTTAGATCGTCAGAATATAGTTGAGCAAACCGGTGTTTCTGCGGCAATCACTAATGTTGAGCGACGTATGACGGGTCACTCTCAGTATGTACTTAACATGCAGTTGGGTTACGACTCAGACAACGGCGAGCACTCTGCGTCACTAGTCTATAACGTATTTGGTGAGCGTATTCTAATTCCGGGTATCGACGGTTTTGACGATAACTTCGAACAACCGTTCCATTCTCTTGATATGGTGTACAAGTACTACCCAGACTTTAATAGCACTGTCACATTACGTGTTCAGAATATCCTAGGCGAAGATCGTGAAATTGAGTTTAACGATACGCTGCTTAGGTCAGAGACAAGGGGTACAGGTATAAGGTTGTCATTCAAATACGACTTCTAAACCTTACTTATTTAAAAGGCCGCTAATCAGCGGCCTTTTTTATGCGACGAAGATGACACTTTTGGTCTATTTATGACAGTTCCGTAATAAAACTGTCACAGAAAAATCCTATCCTACGCGCAGAAATTTATAGTCGGATACAACCGATTTCTTTTAACTTTAAAGGTTTGAATGTATGAAGCTTATCAATGCCTTGCTTGTAGCAGGTGCGCTAGCAGCGACACCCGTACTTGCACAAGACGATGAAGTCTTAAAACCCGTTGTCGATGAGGCAGCGAAAATAAACGAGTCAGCGGCGAAATCGCAAGAAAAGATTAACGGTATTACCGACCAAATCGACAGCAAACTTCAACAATTCAAAACATTGATGAAAGAAATCGAAGGCCTTGAGGTTTATAACACTCAGCTTCGTAAGCAAATCAATAACCAAGAACAAGAAATGGCAGACCTGAACGCTGCTATCGATGAAGTGTCTGTTGTTGAGCGTCAAATCACGCCACTAATGATGCGCATGATTGACGGCCTAGAACAGTTTGTTGCTTTAGACGTACCTTTCCTTCCTGAAGAGCGCGCAAATCGCGTTGCTGACCTTCGCGCCATGATGGACCGAGCTGACGTTGCAGCGTCTGAAAAATTCCGTCGTGTAATGGAAGCGTACCAAGTAGAAATGGACTACGGCCGCACTATGGAAGCGTACAGCGGTATTCATTCAATTAACGGTCAAGAGCGTGACGTTGAATTCCTACGCCTTGGTCGTACAGCGCTAATTTATCAAACACGTGATGCAAGCATGCAGGGTGTTTGGAACAAGCAAACTCGTCAGTGGGAAGAGCTTGATAGCAGCTACCGTACACAAATTACAAAAGGTCTGCGCATGGCGAAGAAGCAACTTGCACCAGACTTGCTAATGCTGCCAGTGGCAATTACAGACTAAGAGGTTGATGAGAATGTTTAACACAGTAAAACGTATCGCTGTTGGTCTAGCAGCCCTTAGCATCAGCGTTGGTGCTTTCGCACAAAGCGACCGTGCTATGGACTTAGACGCACTTCTTAAGCAATTAGAAGAAGGTCAGTTCGCACAGTCTCAGCAAAACAAACAGCGCGAGCGTGACTTCCAATCACAACGTGCAGAGCAAGATCGCATTCTTCGCGAAACCCGTGAAAAGCGCGACCAAATGCTTGCACAATCTGAGCAGCTTGAAACACAGTTTGAAGAAAACGAATTTAAACTGGCTGACTTAAACGGTGCACTAGACACACGTCTTGGTTCACTAAAAGAGCTATTCGGCGTACTTCAGCAAATCGCTGGCGACACCAAAAATAAATTCTATAACTCAGTTATTTCTGCGCAAATTCCAGGTCGTGCTGACTTCCTTGATCAAATGGCGCAAGACATGGGTTCAAGCTCTAAGCTTGCATCAATTGAAGAAATTGAGCGCGTTTGGTTTGAAATGCAGCGCGAAATGACAGAAGCCGGCAAGGTCACCACCTTCACAACCGACGTTGTAGAAGCAGGCGGTGAAAAAGTGAATAAGTCGGTAGTACGCGTTGGTCCATTTGCACTCGTTGCCGATGGCAAATACTTAGACTACAACGGCGTAACAGGTACAGTATCTGAGTTAGTACGTCAGCCTGCTGATCGTTACATGGACTCTGCCGCAGAACTTCAAGCATCAAATGGTGAACTTGTTCAGTTTGGTATCGACCCAACAGGTGGTTCAATTCTTGGGCTTCTTGTTCAAGCGCCCAACCTTAAAGAGCGTGTAGAGCAGGGTGGTGTTGTAGGTTATATCATTCTTATCGTTGGTGCATTCGGTCTACTACTTGCACTTGAGCGCTTGGTAACGCTTACGCTAACGCGCATGAAAGTGAACAAGCAGCTTAAGAGCAAAGAAGTTAACACTAACAACCCGCTTGGCCGCGTACTTAAAGTTCGTGATGAATATCCAAACGCAGACGTAGAAGCGCTTGAGCTTCACCTTACTGAAGCGATTTTGGGCGAAGTGCCTAAGTTAGGTCGAAACCTAACCATCATTAAGATTATCTCTGTTGTAGCTCCGCTTATGGGTCTACTAGGTACGGTAACCGGTATGATCAACACCTTCCAGGCAATTACCTTGTTTGGTACAGGTGACCCGAAACTAATGGCAGGTGGTATTTCAACTGCACTTGTAACAACAGTACTAGGTCTTGTTGTAGCGATTCCAATGACACTGCTTTACGCAATGCTAAACACACGTTCTAAGAATATTGTGTACATCCTACAAGAACAGGCGTCTGGCGTAATTGCAGAGCGCGCTGAGCGAGGCTAATCATGATCGAGTTTCTAGAAGCAATTCGCGATTTCACAGAAACAGGTGGCCAGGTTCTCCTGGTCATCGGTCTGCTGATATTCGTTATGTGGCTTTTGATCCTCGAGCGTGCGATGTATCTGATGGTTTGGCACAAGCAAGCCAAGAAAGAAGCGATAGCAATGTGGACAGCACGTTCCGATCGCTCTTCTTGGTTCGCAGAGCAGGTTCGTCAGAAAACAATTTCACAGTTAACCATGCGCCTTAACGGCAGCATCCCAATTATCCAGTCACTGGTTGCGCTTTGTCCGCTGCTAGGCTTGATGGGAACGGTTACCGGTATGATTGAAGTGTTCGATGTAATGGCGATTGCGGGTTCAGGTAATGCTCGTTCAATGGCATCAGGTGTATCGAAAGCTACTATCCCGACAATGGCGGGCATGGTTGGCGCACTTTCAGGCGTATTCGCCGCTACCTGGTTAACTCGTATGGTGAAATCAGAACGCACGCATCTTGAGGATGCATTGATTATTCAACGTTAATGCTAGCTAAGCGTTAAGGTAAGGTATTTATTATGAAGCAGCACTTTCAAAACCTAGTCGATGAGGAAGAAGCAAACATCGACATGACGCCCATGCTGGACGTTGTATTTATCATGTTGATCTTCTTTATCGTGACTGCGTCATTTGTGAAAGAAGCCGGTATCGATGTTAACCGTCCTGAAGCAGCCACTGCTGTGAAAAAGGACCGCGCTAATATCCTTATCGCTATTTCAGATAAAGGCGAAATTTGGATTAACAAACGTCGTATCGACGTTCGCGCAGTTCAGGCGAACATCGAGCGCTTACACGCTGAAAACCCTCAGGGTACTGTTGTGATTCAGGCCGACAAGAAGGCTACAACAGAAACCTTGATTAAGGTTATGGACGCGTCGCGAGCCGCTGGCGTTTACGATGTTTCGATTGCAGCCCAAGAGCAATAAATCATGCCACGATATTTAATCGCATTTGTTATTTCCCTTGCGATCACGTTAGGCCTGTTCTTCTTGATGCAATCGCTTATCAAGATGGGTGGCAGTGCCCTAACAGAGCCGCCAAAGGGAAGCGTGCTTGACTTCGTAAGGGTTAAGCAGGATGAACAGGTTGAGAAAAAAGATCGTAAGCCGAAAAAGCCACCTAAGCCTGAAGAGCCGCCACCGCAAATGGAGCAACCTCAAATGGACTCACCT
Organism: Alteromonas sp. HB246098; assembly: GCF_054890645.1. Taxonomy (NCBI): domain Bacteria; kingdom Pseudomonadati; phylum Pseudomonadota; class Gammaproteobacteria; order Alteromonadales; family Alteromonadaceae; genus Alteromonas; species Alteromonas sp. HB246098. Next base: position 171,107 of record NZ_JBTZUG010000007.1, read on the forward strand.
TCTCCAGATGCAGAAGGTACATCGATGGACTTCGGTGCTGAAGTCGGGGACGACATCTCGCTAGAAGGCGGTTTGGCTCTTGAATCTGGTGACGGTGAATATCTGCCTATCGTTAAAGTAGCGCCAGTTTATCCACGACGTGCTCTTCAGCGGGGTATTGAAGGTTTCGTTATTGTTGAATTTACGGTAACCAAACAAGGCGCAGTACGCGACCCAATTGTTGTTGAAGCGAATCCTTCAGGTATTTTTGAACAAGCGGCTATTGATGCAGCCATGAAATTCAAATATAAGCCTCGTGTGGTTAACGGTGAAGCAACAGAAGTGTCTGGTGTACAAAACCGTATTTCGTTCCAAATTGACGGGTAACAGAACATGATGAGAAAACAAACGAATACCTTGCTTAGTGCACTGGCGTTTGCATTTGCATCGGCCACGGTATCTGTACCTACTATGTTGGTTGCTGGTGAGGCTGTTGCGCAAGAGCAAAAAGCGAGCGAGAAGAAAACTCGCCGTGTGCCTACGCTGCGCGGCAAAGTCTACGAGCAGCTAGCCCGCGCGCAAACGGCAGCAGATGAAGCTGGCGATGTAGAAGAGGCCATTTCTATTTTGAAAGAAGTAGAAGATAAGGCTGACTCCATGAACGCCTACGAAAAAGCCATGATGTATAACTTTTTCGGCTTCATTTATTACAACAACGAAGACTATGCTAAGGCGTTGGAATCGTTCGCGAAAGTGGTAGAGCAACAGCCTATTCCTGAAAAGTTCGAAATGACTACACTTTTCAGTTTGGCCCAGCTTAACCTTATGCAGGGTAATTACGACGATACCATCACTTATTTGGAACGTTGGGAAAGTCTGAATACGGGGCCAGTACCGGTTAAAAATAAAGTGATAAAGGCCCAGGCGTACTACCAAAATAAACAGTACGAGCAAGCCTCAATGTGGATTTCTGAAGCGGTGGCTGACCACGAAGCTGAAGGAATGATTCCTGATGAAGGCTGGTTAATTCTTCAACGTGCTATTTTTTACGAACTCAAGCAGCCTCAGAAGGTTAAAGACGTTCTTATTAAAATGGTGAAGTTGTTTGACGAGCCTAAATATTGGATCCAGCTAGCCGGTATGTACGGTGAGCTAGGCGAAGAGCGCAAGCAGTTAGCCATCATGGAAACCGCTTATCAACGCGGGTTTGTTAATACGTCAGCTGACGTGTTTAACATGGCACAGCTTTATTACTATCACCGTGTACCTTATAAAGGTGCTAAGTTGATGGAGCAGGCAATGAACGACGGTGTGCTTGAGAAAAACTTGCGCAACCTTAAGTTCTTAGGTCAAAGCTGGTCACTTGCTAAAGAGCAAGACAAAGCCATTCCCGTTATGATGCAAGCGGCTGAACTGTCTGAAGACGGTGAGTTAGATGCACAGTTAGCGCAAATTCTTCTTAATGAAGAGCGTTTCGACGATGCAATTGCAGCGGCAGACCGCGCGGTTGAAAAAGGTGAGTTAAGAAACCCCGGTTTGGTCTACTTGATAAAAGGCATGGCACTTTACAATAAAAAGCAATATGCCCTTGCACTTAACCAATTAGCTGAAGCTGAAAAGCATCAGAAAAGCCGTGCTATGGCACAGCAGTGGAAGCAGTTCGTGCAGGGTGAAAAGCGTCAGGCTGATGCCATCGCTGCCGAGCTTGGTGCCAGTTAAAGCCAGTGCTCGAATGCATGCGTTAATTGAAAAGGTCGATGAAATATCGACCTTTTTTTATATCTTCATGGGTTATTATCTATGCGCACTGGTATTAAATTAAAAGCCGCGAATCTTTTGCTTTGCTAGGTTGCCATTAGTAGTGACGGTAGGTGGCTAAAGGCAGCTTTAAATGCTTTTAAGTGATCATAAGTGGCTTCAAGTAATTAGGGGAGTAAATCCGTTACTGATGCCATTTGGCCTTCCGCCTCTAGCTGATTCCAATGGCTTTTAGTATCTAGTATTTCCTGTTTGATTGAAAAAAAACACTCTACTAGTCTGGGGTCGAAATGTTTCCCTGCTCCTTCTTTAAGGTGTTCAAATGCTTCTTCGTCAGACCATGCTTTTTTATAAGGGCGTTTCATCGTAAGGGCATCGAATACATCGGCAATGGCGACTATACGAGCACTTTCAGGGATGTCTTCTCCAGATAAACCTTCGGGGTAACCCGTACCATTCCACTTCTCGTGATGACATAGAGCAATTTCTGCAGCAAGATTAAACAACGGGGTATCGCATTGAGAAAGAATTTTGTGACCAATTTGCGCGTGGGTGCGCATCACTTCCATTTCGCTGTTTATTAGCCTTCGAGGCGCTTTCAAAATAGCGTCGGGAATACCTATTTTACCTGTATCGTGCATAGGAGCGGCTTGCGCTAACAAGCAAGCATCATCATAGGACCATCCCCACGCAATCGCTAAACATTTGCTGTAGGCAGCCATGCGCCAAATGTGGTGCCCTGTGTCTGTGTCATTATAGTGTCCTGCTGCCGCTAACATAGTAATGGCACTTTGCTGGCTTTTGCTAAGCTCTTCAGTGCGTTTTGACACTAAATGTTCGGTAGTACGCATTTGATGAGCGAGGCTGATATGCGTTTTCACGCGCGCAAGGGTAATACTGGGCGATACCGGTTTAGTTATATAGTCGACGGCGCCAAGTTTAAAACCCTTTTCCTCGTTTTCTCCTTGGGTCAATGCCGTAACAAAAATGACCGGAATTTTACTTAGCAGTCTATCCGTTTTTAGCTTTTTACAAACTTCAAACCCGTCCATTCCCGGCATCATAATATCTAACAATATTAGGTCTGGCGTGAATTGCTGCACTATTTTTAGCGCAACCGCGCCGGATGGCGCGACCTTAACATCATAATAAGGGCTTAGTATGCCAAGCAATATATCAATATTGGCTGGCTCGTCGTCTACAACGAGGATACTGAATTTTTGTGCTACTTTATTCTGCTTGTTCATGCTTAATTTCATCTATGATTTTTTGCGCCACAACTAAAGCCCCTTCGAAATCATACACAGAGGCCCGCTGTTTTAATTGACTTATGCTGTGTGAATGGGCTGAATCACAATGGCAAGCTGCAACTTCAGTAATATGGTCAAGTGCTTTTGCATCATAAGCTTCAAGAAAGGTTTTTATTTGGTATAGAGATAAGAGCAGAGGCTCCGTTCCCATGTTTTTACTTTCAACCGAGTCATTTTTTTGGCCTGTTTTATCTATGGTATGCGCAATTAGACGCAGCGTCGCATCTAGCTCGAAAGAAAGCTCTGCAATGTACTTCGCAATGACCGTATCCGGACGTTGTTGAACGTCTATAATACGTTGTAAATGTCGTTCTAGTGTACTTGCCCCAATCTTCTGAGCATCTGCAATTAAATTTTTTAATAGCTGGCTTGTGCAGGATGGCGCATGAAAAATATTGAGCAGGTCCGACATTACGCTTCGTTGGCTATACTTGTTGTAAAAATCTAATAAAGCAGTGAAGAATTTATTCAATCCATCCAAAGGCATGATATCAACATAGCCTGAGTGAATATGAATATCGATGGTATGGACAATTTCGTTTGCTGTGGCGGGTTTTACTAAGTGATGGCACATACCAGCCGCTAGCGCTTTTTCTGATGCTTCATTGGTTTCATCAGCACTTAGCGCGATAATTGGCGTGAACCAATTTCCATTTTGCGTTAGTGTTTCTGCGATGTCATAACCAGATATATCTGGCAAGTGACAATCAAGTAAAATGGCGTCAAAGGTATTCGAGTTACAAAGTGCCAGCGCATGCTCTCCCGTTGTAGCGGTCAACACCTTTACGCCTAAATCAGCAAGGATTTGTTGGCTTATCTCCACACTTATTAGGTCATCATCTACTACTAATACTCGCTTACCTGCCAATCGATTCGTTCGCCACTTTTTGCTTTCAAGACCTTCGGTTGCCTCCTGATTTGTCGACACTTGCAAAGGCGATAAAGCAGAAATAATTTCGCTTTCTGTAAATGGAAGCTCAATAATTCGAACATCACTAGGGAAAATTTTTCCAAATCGCTTACGAACGTCTTCTCGACAAAATGGGGTTATCAGAACATTGACGTTTAAGTCGCGGTATTCACCAAATTGCATGTGATTGGCAAAGCGTTTCCAGCTAGATTCATCAATGGGTAAATAAGCGATGCTAAAGGGCGTCTGCTGTGAAAATAGCCCTTCTGCCTGATCTACAATTTGACAGTTGATGTTAAGTCTTTCTAACGTTTGACAAAGAATATGACATCCTTGCTCCACGCTTTCGTGTGTCTGAATGCAAAGTACTTCTGAGGGGACGGAGACAGGAAGTAAAGCCTTAGTAGGCGTCTCGTCATCAAGGCAAACGGGAAGCGAGAATGCAAAGCAACTTCCCTCATTGATTTGACTTTCGAGGGTCAGCTCTCCCCCCATGAATTCTACAAGTCGCTTACAAATCGCAAGCCCTAAACCTGTACCACCAAACTTTCGAGAAATGGATGCATCAGCCTGCTCGAAAGCGTTGAAAAGTTTTGCTTTGCCTGCATCGCTAATTCCCATTCCGGTGTCGCTTACACTAAAGAAAAGGTGATTATCCCGCTTATCGACTTTAAGGAGAACGTAACCTTCTTCTGTAAACTTGATAGCGTTGCTTAATAGATTTATTAAGACTTGATAGATTTTTTCGCTATCCCCCTTGCATGGCGTGTTGGTATTGCAGCGAATATCAAAAAGTAACTGAAGATGTTTTTGCTGTGCTTTTACTTGAAACACCTGCGCCAGCTTTTCTATCATTTTAGTTAACGTAAATGGCTCGTCGAGAATATCTATTTTATTGGCTTCAACTTTGGAAAAGTCCAAAATACTATTCATCAACTCGAGCAGCGCATTTGAACTGCGCTGAACTTTCTCTAAGTATTGCTGGCGCTGTTCATTATCGTTTGTTTCTAAGGCTAAATGCGTCAAACCAATGATGGCGTTCATCGGCGTCCTTATCTCGTGGCTCATTGTAGCAAGGAAGTCGGTTTTGGCTTTGTTTGCACTTTGCGCTTCGTCATAGGCTTTTTGTAGCTTCTGTTCAATGGCTTTTTGGCCGCTGATATCGTTGAATACACCCACATGCCCGTCGGGTTCACCTTCGTTATTCATCAGCGGTACCGCAACGATAGAAATAGGGAATAGCCTGCCTCGCTTATCGGTAAAAAAGTCTTCATATGAGGTATAAGACTCTCCTTTGCGAATAGCGAGGTTTACTGGACATTGCTCTCTAGGTAGGAGGGTGCCGTCTCCCTTTTGGTAATGGACGGTATCGTGAAAACGACGGTCTTGAAGTTCTTCTAAAGTCCACCCTAGAAGCTGAGAAGCGGCAGGATTAAGAAATTGCGTTTGACCTGCTGCATTTACTGCATAAACCCCTTCTCCAATACTATCGGTAATGCTGCGGTAAAAGGCGCGTCCTTCAGAAAGACGCTTTTCTAAACGCTTCTGTTGGGAAATATCTGTCCCAATAATAATGAGATGGTCGACAAGATTGGCTTTTTTAACAACTGGAACCACAGTGGCAAATACATACCAAGGCTCACCCGTCTTTCTTATGCTGTGAACTTCGCCTTGCCATATTTGGCCTTGTGAAAGTGAGCTGAATATCTCGTACTTTTCATCCACTGTAATATTGGTGATGTCGAAGGCGGTGATATTCTCACCCACTATTTCTTGTTCAGAAAACCCTGAGAACTCACAACACTTTTCATTAGCACTAAGGATATTCCCTTTTACATCCATAGTTGCAACCATGCCATGCTTGTCCATAGCCTGACGTTCTAGCAATGGGCGGTTCACAACAAAAGGCCCTTTGGAAGACGTAAAGTTAATCTAAAGCAAGTCAGCGGGTAGACAGGTAATGTCGTAAATTGCATAAGTGCAACGAAAGTGATTGGGGTTTGTTTAAGTTAAAGACAGAACCGCGATTTTTTCAACACGTTAAGCTTATTCTTTGGTAGCAGTTGCCTGATTTTAAAATAAAAAAACGCATAGGTTTTGTCACTATGCGCTTTTCTATTAGTTGCTATTTTTGTGCTGTTTTGTGTTTTTAGGCAGAACGGAGTTCTCGACGCAATATTTTACCTACAGTAGATTTAGGTAGTTCTTCTAATATTGTAATTGACTTCGGCACTTTGTAGTTCGTTAACTGCGTCTTACAATGTTCAATAACATCCTCCGTCGATACATCCCCTGATAGCGTAATGTAAGCACATACTCGCTCTCCTGTCTTATCATCAGGCTTGCCAACAACGGCCGCTTCCATCACGCTGGGGTGCGACGTTAGCACATCTTCTATTTCGTTCGGATAAACGTTGAAGCCTGAAACAATAATCATGTCTTTTAAGCGGTCTACAATTTTAATTGCGCCAGATTCTGTGCGAATACCGATATCACCGGTTTTGAAGAAGCCGTCTTCGGTCATTACCTTTGCCGTTTCATCATCCCGATTCCAATAGCCCATCATAACCTGCGGTCCGCGCACTGCTATTTGCCCCGACTCACCTTCTGAAGCTGGCTTATCATAACTATCAAGAAGCGCTACTTCAGTGTCTTCTAGCTCATGGCCGACTGTGCCTATTTCCTCTTTTCCTGGAATGTTGAATGAAACCACGGGCGCGGTTTCAGACAGGCCATAGCCCTCGGTGATGGTGTTACCCGTTACATCTCGCCAAATTGACACAGCTGCTTGGGTAAGCGCTGTACCGCCAGACATAGTGAGATGAAGATTAGAAAAATCAAGTTTTGCAAATTCTGGATGTCGCCCAAGACCGACAAATAGCGTATTTATACCCATAAAGGCGGATATTTTATGAGGCTTAAGTGTTTGAATGAAACCGTCGATGTCTCTCGGGTTAGGAATAAGAATAATGTGCGTGCCTTTCGCAAATAGCGCCATCATACCTACCGTAAACGCATAAATATGATAAAGCGGTAACGGGCATACCAACACTTCTTCGCCGTCTTTGAAGCCTTCACCAATGCGATCAAGCATTTGAATACAGTTAGCCATTACATTCTTATTGCTAAGCGCTGCGCCCTTAGAAACGCCGGTTGTACCTCCGGTGTATTGCAGCATGGCGAGATCATCTAACGCTATTGAAGGACGAGAGAACGAAGGCAGTGCACTTCCTATTTCAATTGCTTTGGTAAAAGAAACCGTCCCGTCGAGCGATGGCGCTGTACTAGGGTCTAGTAACTCTGTTGCCGATGTCGTAATAACTGTCTCGATACCAGTATCATCTTTAATGTTGGTAAACTTAGGAAGTAAGTCACTTAAAATCACTAAGGCTTTTGCACCGCTATCGGTAAACTGGTGCTTCATCTCTCGCTCGGTGTATAGCGGGTTAGTATTTACTACAACAAGCCCCGCGCGTAATGCGGCATAAACGACAATAGGATTCTGGATAAGGTTAGGAAGTTGAATGGCTACTTTTGTACCAGGAGTCAGCTTTGCTTCGTGCACAAAATAGCGGGCTAACGCAGACGACTTACTGTCGATATCGGCAAACGTGAGGGTTTGTCCAAGAGCCGTATATGCAGGTTTATCTGCAAACTTCTGTAAAACACTTTCAATATAGTCGGCTAGGCATGTCACATTATCTGGGTAAGTTATCATGTTGCTTATTCCTAGTAAGGCAAAGGGTGTAAGGTATATGTCTTACATTAGCAAACTTAACTTTTTATTTACATCAGTGTTGGCTTATTTAATAGTATAAGTTTTAGTTATTAATGGTTGCTAAAACTATCACTGAATTGGCTGTAAATGTATCCCGCACAGAAGCCCGCAAAACACTGTGCTACAAGCCCTAGCGACGAGCGAGCACCCGCAATAAGGGTGACATTTAAAATGGGGTGCATGGCTAGTAACATCAATAGAAAAGAGAGGCCGCCTGCAACAGCGAATAGAACGGTTCGGCTAGTGCTGGTCGCGCTTTTTGCTTCGTGAAGGTTGAGTTGCTTAACGATAAAGTGTGTTATTGAGAAAGCTAACAGTAAAGTAACGGCGATAATAGCACCGTAAGTGGGTAAGAGACCTAAAGCGTCCTGCCATATCATGGAAAGCCAATCGCTAATGTTTAACTCCACGCCAATTTGAACCAAGCCCATCAAAACAGAGATTGAATGAAATACACTTGCAAGTAGGAAACCGACTGCCCAAGATGGGACAAAATGAAAAATAGCGCGGCGAGTTGAGTGTCTCATGTCATACATTCCGAAATTCGTCAGTAAGTACCATGTATTAACTCTCGACAAAGCGCAACAAGAAGACTGAATGTAGTTATATTACGCTTACTCACTAAGCATATCACTGTAGCTTAATTAAAATTAGTAAAGACGAGCGAGGACAATCACAATGAAGTCAGTGCGTACTATAAAAAGGTTTTTGGTTTTCGCGTTAGCTAGTGGTGCGTTTTCGCAAGTTCTGGCGTCTGACGTTGATGTCGAGCCCACAAGAAATACTGAAAAGCATGCCGGTATAAGTGATGTGCCGGCGTCATTAAAAAGTTTTGCTAGCAATGTTGTAACCGAGCACTTAGTAACCTCGTTAGCGTTCCCGAAGGCGTTGACAACGGTTATTGATGAGGTGAACGCAACTACGCATATAGTGATAGTGACAAGGGATGGTGAGCTCGTTATTGCTGATGATGAAGGTGAAATTTCTAGATTTTCTTTGGGTCTCGATCATTTGTATACAAAAGGGCAGGGAGGCGTGTTAGATATTCTTATCCCTTCTCAGTTCCCCGCCAACCCCACTGTATTACTCAGTTATTCCAAGGGTAGTGATGATGCTAACCGTCTTGCTGTAGTAAAAGGTGAGCTTTCTCTCACCTCTGGCATTAGTAACATTGAACCCGTAATTGAAGTCGCGCAAACAAAAGATACGCCTGTGCACTATGGCGGGAAGCTTCTTCAGCTTGGAACTCGCGATGCAAGCCGAGAACAGGGCTTTTTAGTCACCACAGGTGACGGGTTTGATTACCGAGAGCAAGCTCAGGTTATTAGTTCACAATTAGGTAAAGTACTTGGTTTTTCCATAGCGGGTAAGCCGTTAATGAACCCAGCATTTCCAGAAAGCCCTTACGTATACTCATTGGGGCATCGCAACCCGCAGGGGCTGGTGCAAGGGCCTAAAGGGCAGGTATTTCTGCATGAGCACGGACCTGATGGCGGCGACGAAGTGAACTTGCTTCAAAAAGGCGCGAACTACGGTTGGCCTGTCGTTACGTTAGGAAAAGACTATTCAGGTGCACGAATTTCACCTTTTTCAACCTATCCGGATATGACAGACCCCATTGTGGATTGGACACCCTCCATCGCACCGTCATCTATGGTTTACTACTCACATGATAAGTTTCCAATGTTGACCGATACTTTGCTTGTTACCAGTTTGAAAGCTAAAGCCTTATATGCGGTCAATAAAACTTCGAATAAGTATGTTTCTACGAAGATTTTTGACGCATTAGAAGTGAGGCTAAGAGACATCGCGGTCGATGGTGAAGGCAACCTTCTTCTATTGACGGATGGAGGAAATGCCAAGGTGGTAAAAGTTTCGCCCAAACAGAACTAAGTTCAATAAAAGATCAATAAACTGAAATTTTGTTTCAAAATTGATGGTAATTTGAACTGGTCGCACCATAAATAGAATGAATCTTTGTCATAAGTGTAACACTATTATTTATCTTTATTGGTCAAACCATTATTGTTGAAAATGACTCCGTAATTCAATTTCTGTTTTCGTAAGTGGCTGAAATTAATAGTTAAAGATTGTTTTCAGCAAAAAGTCATTTTTTGCACCTATGCTCTTTTAGGTTTATCTAACGTTGAATCGAGCAGTTGTATAACCAACTGATTACTTTCAGTCATTACGTAACTGCTAAAAATCAGTTAAAATATCCCTCATTTTTATATGCGTATAGCTAAGACCGACTTAACACTACGCCCAAGTAAAACTAAGACCGAGAGAACTATATGAGTTTGTATTCAGAATATCTGGCAGAGATCGAAACCCGTAAAACGGAATTAGGTCTTAACCCTAAGCCAATTGACAGTGCTGAACTGCTGTCTGAAATTATTGCTCAAATTAAAGATACAACAAACGAGCACCGCGAAGACTCTCTAAAATTCTTTATCTATAACACTTTGCCGGGAACTACGCCTGCTGCTGGTGTTAAAGCGCAATTTTTGAAAGAAATTGTACTTGGCGAAGAAAAAGTAGAAGAAATCACGCCAGAGTTTGCACTTGAGCTACTTTCACACATGAAAGGCGGCCCGTCTGTAGAAGCACTTCTAGACCTTGCACTTTCTGATGATGAAACAGTTGCCAAGCCTGCAGCTGAAGTACTTAAAACTCAGGTTTATCTATACGAAGCCGATACTGAACGTCTTGAAACAGCATTTAAAGCGGGTAACGCGATTGCTAAAGACGTACTAGAAAGCTACGCAAAAGCTGAATTCTTTACCAAGCTTCCTGACGTTCCAGAGAAAATTGAAGTAGTGACCTATATCGCTGCTGAAGGTGATATCTCAACTGACCTTCTTTCTCCTGGTAACCAAGCGCACTCTCGTGCAGACCGTGAACTTCACGGCCAGTGCATGATTTCTCCTGAAGCACAGCAAGAAATTGTTGAGCTTGGTAAAAAGCACCCTAACGCCAAAGTAATGCTAATTGCTGAAAAAGGCACAATGGGTGTAGGTTCTTCACGTATGTCTGGTGTGAATAACGTTGCACTATGGGCAGGTGAGCCAACAAGCCCTTACATTCCTTTTGTAAACAAAGCACCAATTGTTGCTGGTACTAACGGTATTGCACCAATCTTCCTTACTACCGTAGATGTAACTGGTGGTATTGGTCTTGACCTTAAAAACTGGGTTAAGAAAACAGACGAGAACGGCGAAGTAGTTCGCGATGCAAACGGCGACCCAGTGCTAGAAGAAGCTTACTCTGTTGCAACTGGTACGGTACTGACTATTGATACCAAAGCGAAGAAGCTTTTCAACGGTTCAGAAGAACTTGCTGACGTTTCTGCTTCATTTACTCCTCAAAAAATGGAGTTCATGAAAGCGGGTGGTTCTTACGCCGTTGTATTCGGTAAGCAGCTACAATCTTTTGCTGCACGTACACTAGGTGTTGAAGCTCCGGCAGTTTACGCGCAATCGAAAGAAGTCTCACACGAAGGCCAAGGCCTTACTGCTGTAGAAAAAATCTTTAACCGCAATGCGGTAGGCGTAAATTCAGATGCGCCGCTTCACGCGGGTTCTGATGTTCGCGTTAAAGTAAACATTGTAGGTTCTCAGGACACCACTGGCCCAATGACCTGCCAAGAACTAGAATCTATGGCGGCATCAACTATTTCACCTACTGTTGACGGTGCATACCAGTCTGGTTGTCACACTGCGTCAGTATGGGATAAGAAAGCACAGGCTAACATTCCTAAACTAATGTCATTCATGAACAACTTTGGCGTAATCACAGCACGTGACCCTAAAGGTGTTTATCACTCAATGACTGACGTTATTCACAAAGTGCTTAACGACATCACGGTAGACGACCGCGCCATCATTATTGGTGGTGACTCGCATACTCGTATGTCAAAAGGCGTAGCATTCGGTGCCGACTCAGGTACGGTAGCACTAGCGCTTGCGACAGGTGAAGCGGCAATGCCAATTCCAGAGTCTGTGAAAGTGACCTTTAAAGGTAGCATGAAAGAGCACATGGACTTCCGTGACGTAGTTCACGCTACTCAAGCTCAAATGCTTAAGCAATTCGCTGGCGAGAACGTGTTCCAAGGTCGCGTAATTGAAGTACAAATCGGTACTCTACTTGCTGACCAAGCGTTTACGTTCACTGACTGGTCTGCAGAAATGAAAGCGAAAGCGTCAATCTGTATCTCTGACAATGAGACTATGGTTGCCTCACTTGAGCTTGCTAAGAGCCGTATCCAAATCATGATCGACAAGGGTATGGATAACGAAGCTAACATGCTTCAAGGTCTAATTGACCTTGCTGACAAGCGTATTGCTGAAATCAAGTCTGGCGAAGTACCAGCGCTTGCACCAGATGACAACGCTAAATACTACGCAGAAGTGGTTATCGACCTAGATCAAATCGATGAGCCAATGATTGCTGATCCGGACGTTAATAACGAAGACGTGTCAAAGCGTTATACCCACGACGTTATTCGTCCAGTTTCTTACTACGATGGTAAGCCAGTAGATCTAGGTTTCGTAGGTTCTTGTATGGTGCACAAAGGCGACATGCAAATTATCGCACAAATGCTTCGTAACCTAGAGAAGCTTAACGGCTCTGTAGAGTTTAAAGCGCCACTTGTTGTTGCTCCACCTACATACAACATCGTTGACGAGCTAAAAGCAGAAGGCGACTGGGAAGTACTTGCGAAATACGCAGGCTTCGAGTTCGACGATGCTAAGCCGAAAGAAGCAGCGCGTACTAAGTACGACAACATTCTTTACCTAGAGCGTCCTGGATGTAACCTATGTATGGGTAACCAAGAAAAAGCTGAGCCGGGTGATACCGTAATTGCTACCTCTACACGTCTTTTCCAAGGCCGTGTTGTAGCAGACTCTGCTGAGAAGAAAGGTGAATCACTACTAGGCTCTACGCCGCTAGTAGTACTTTCAACCGTACTTGGCCGTTTCCCAACAACTGAAGAATACAAGCAAGCGGTTGAAGGCATTGACCTAACTAAGTTTGCTCCACCTTCAGAAGATTTGGCTGTAGCACCAAAGTTTGAAGCGGACGTAGCAGTTAAGCGCGTATAAGCACTTACCGCTAGACAAAACATTAAAAAGCCCCAACCAAGGTTGGGGCTTTTTTTGTCTCTGACCCCGTTTATTTGTTATTTGGGGGCGGTTGCTACGAGTTCGTCGAGTATGCCAAGTAGCAGCTTAGTGCCGGTGCCAGAGGCTATTGCGTCAAATACATTTTCAACATTCTTACCGTGCTGACCGCCCGCTAAGTCGCTTATTGAGCGGATTATTAACCAATCTACGTCGTTAACAAAACTCACCTGTGCGACCGTTGCCGATTCCATTTCTGCAACATCAGCCGTGTAGACGTCACGCAGCCACTCGCGGTATTTAGCGTTGTCTACGAATACTGAACCTGTTACTCCATTTCCACCTATATCAACCAGTATTTCCTTACCAGACGGCATAGTGATAGGCGGAATCTTTTTGAGCGCGCGTTTTGCCATGTCCAACAGTGTTTTATCGGCAGTAAAATAGGGCATTCTTTTGCGGGTGTCCCACCCTTCTTTAACTACAGCCACTTCAGTAGGATGAATAAAGCCTAAGTTTTTATAGTTTGGCGAGTGCTTATCTGCCTCTCGTCGCGCTTTGTAATATTCGAGTTGTTTAGCGTAATAATCCGGGAGTTCATAGGTGTTAGCGTCACCTTTCTTCGGGTTGATATAGACAGATTCGTCATGGAAATACCAACGTTCAGGCACTGCGATATCGCCTGGTGTATATTTCGGGTTTATGGCCCCTGCAATACCCATCATAACCAGCTTATCAATAGGGAAGTAATCCAGCGCCATCTGCACAGTCATTGCTGCGTTGGTAATACTGACACCCGTACTAAATACAACAATAGGCTCACCTTTATACGTGCCTAACTGATATTTAACCCCTTTAATATAAACTGTTTGCGAAATTTGAGCGTCGTCCATAGTCGCAAACGCGGCGTCAATGGCTTCAATCTCTGGCTCGTAAGCAGCAACCACGGCTGTCCATTTGTTTGTTACATTGGAAAAATCTTTTGGACCGTACTGATTAGTATCGTCATTTGCTAACGACGATAGCGATATACACACGAATAAAACAAAACTACTTAAGCGCATATTGACCTTAATTAATTTATTGTTTGCACCAATGAGGTGCGGTTGATGAGCGAGAACTGTATGTTATTGAGATAAATAGCTATCGGAACAGTCTCAATTAAACACTATCGCAGAATTATGGCAAAGTTCGAGCCAACAAGATCGCTAAATATGGACAACCTTATTATGGTGATGATAGGCATTAATAAAGGTGTGAGAGTAGGCAACTCTTTTTGTTTGTTGCTTAAAATTTGTATACCAAGTAGTGTTAACTAAAAGCTCACTTAAATAATTAACTCACCCATAAAAAGCTGGCTATTTAAGCGTTTAGCATAGCTCTAAATAAGGTGCTCTCAAATAAAAGGACTTAACCCTTATGTTATTCAAGCGTGTTACACTAACCGTATTAGTGTGTCTTTTTGCTAGCTCGTCAATTCAAGCTGAATCTAACGAAGAAGCAAAAAACTACGAACTGAAAGTAGAGAAGTTCGAATCTAAAGTGTTGAAGGAAGAACGAGAAGTCGTTGTTCAACTTCCTAAAGGCTACGCAGATAACCCCGACAAGAAGTACCCTGTAATTTATCGGTTAGATGGTGCGGTTTATCTACCTATAATGAATGCGGTACTTGAATCACTTCAATCTGAAAATGCTGCGCCAGAAGTAATTATAGTCGCCATTGAAAATACCGATCGTTTTCGAGATCTTTTCCCTACGGCAAATGAAGACCCATACGGGCCTGTAGGTTATGGCGGGGGCGGGGCAAACTTTTTGTCTTTTATAACCACTGAACTTATCCCAATGGTCGAGAATAAATACCGGGTGCATGATTTTCGGGTGATAGCCGGGGGATCCGCTGGTGGTGTATTCGGGTTGTATGCGCTCACTCAAAATCCTGAGCTTTTTAAGGCTGTGATTGCCTATAGTCCTGCGGTGTGGTGGAACTATGGTGCGCCGGCAAAAAGAACGGTTGCGTTTTTTAAATCTTCCAGGCAACTGGATCACTATATCTATACGTCTATAGGCAACGAACCGGCGCCAATGCGACCCTACTATGATGATATGATTTTGGGTATGCGGGCAAACCAACCTGCTGGTTTGAGGTGGGTAAATGATGAATATGCAGGTGTTCGGCACAACTTGGTTACGGCAGCGTCTATTTTTAGTGCTTATCACAACCTGTTCTTGTCAGCTTATTTAAGGCCTGAACAGTTCGATGGTGATATTCAAAGCATTTCCAAATATTACGATCGCGTTTCAAAGCAACGCGGGGAAAAATTAGAGGCGCCTGAATGGGTAATTAGAGAATTAGGTTATCATTATGTGCGCTCTGAAAATTACGACAAGGCTATTGAGCTGTTTAAGCACGATATAGCTAAGTACCCTGAAATGCCTGACCCGTATAACGGCATAGCGTATGGTTACGAGCAAATGGGTGAGTATAAAAAAGCACTTGAGAGCGTAAACAAGGCTTTGGAGCTTTCGACACCGCAGCACGATGGTTACCAAGTTTATACAGATAGACAAAAGCGTTTGCATGATTTACTGGATGAGTAAGCTACATTGAAATACCAAAGCAAAATTAAACGTATAAACAATATTGCCACCGTTTTTATGATTGGGATTTGCGCTGTAACGAGCGGATGCAGTTCTGTTTCGACAGCGCAAACTGGACACTGTATTGAGCAAGCTAATCGCGCTGAAGTTTATGAAGTGAATACGGCCGATGAGCGGCTAAACGCATGTTTAGAGACCTACCAAAAGAGACGTGACGAAGAAAGAACGTTTGGTGAGGCATTAGCCGAGGATGTGCTTATCTCAGTTCTTGATATCATTACTGACTAAGACTTTTTCAGCCAAACAAAAACCTTCTTACGTACAGTTAAAAAAAGTCCAAAGGCAGAGTAATCTACTCTGCCTTTGTCGTTTTAGTCTCTTTCTAATGGCTTTAACGGGCTCCGTTTTATAACTTATGGAAAGAGCCAATGCGTTATATTCTGACATCTGTTTGTGTGTTTTTGATCACGGCAGTTTCTCACGTTTGTGCACAGAGCAAGCTTGATATTGTCGACGGTTTGCAGCTTGCCAAGCAGTATGAACACAGCCGCCATGATATAAACATCACCGATTACTGGGTGAGCGAAAAGTTAGACGGTATTCGGGCACGATGGGACGGCACTGAACTTAGGACCCGAAACAACAACAAGATATTTGCGCCAGCATGGTTTACCGCCAATTGGCCTAAAGCGACAATTGACGGTGAACTTTGGGTTGCAAGAGGGCAGTTTGAGCTTACCGCTTCCATTGTGCTTTCTAAGTTAACGGAAGAGAAGTCGCACCTTGTCGCTAATTCTTTGTCTGGGGCCGAAACTACCGCGTACGACATTGCAGCAGTGTCTATACCAGACACACGCTGGGCTAAAGTTAGGTTTATGGCCTTCGACATGCCTGTAGCAGGACAGCGTTTTGACAGCCGACTGAACAAGCTTAATAGCCTTAAAAAGGCCACTCCCAACCCCACGTTTGACGTGATCCCTCAGTTTAAACTTTTGTCTCTAACCGCGCTTGAAGAAGAGCTTAAACAAGTAACCAAAAACGGTGGTGAAGGGCTGATGCTTCATCATGGGAAGGCGTTTTACCAGGCAGGGCGTAGTGACAATCTACTAAAGGTAAAACATTTTGAAGATGCTGAAGCGAAAGTGTTGGCGCAACTTCCAGGAAAAGGAAAATTTAAAGGCATGATGGGATCACTGTTGGTAGAAACATCTGACGGCATTCGATTTAAACTGGGAACAGGATTTTCTAACAAAGAGCGCCAAGCGCCTCCGGCTATAGGTAGCTGGGTAACCTTTAAGTTTTACGGTGTAACGAAAAACGGTAAGCCAAAGTTTGCGAGCTACCTTCGCACTAGACCCGGCTTTGACTTATCAAAAAAATAGTACCTATATTAATTAGCGAAATAGCCTCAATATCGAGCTTTTAATTAGCTGTTATCTATCCTTTACGATGCACTTCAATTGAACAAGCGTCACATAAAGCTACCCCCCTTGTCTTTAACATATAAAACCCTATAACTTACTTAACCAGTAATTGTTTTTGTCACTTTATGTACCGCCCTTTAATCGCTTTTAGCGTTCAAAAGTAATGTTATGAATAGCGATTATAAGCGGATAATAGGGGCTAAAAATTTCAAAACTTAGCCTGTGAAGTTATACTGTTGATGATTAATTAAACACTCCTTGCGTCAAGTGCGTACAAGACCGTTTACTCCCATTGCGCAAGCTAACTTAGAGGAAGAGACTGTGTTACAAGACTATCGCAATCACGTTGAAGAACGTGCAGCCCAAAATATCCCCCCAAAACCTCTTAATGCAGAACAGGTAGCAGCCCTTGTCGATTTGTTGAAAAGCCCGCCAGCAGGTGAAGAAGAATTCCTATTAGAGCTGCTTTCAGAGCGTGTGCCGCCAGGTGTTGATGAAGCGGCTTACGTCAAAGCTGGTTTCTTAAGTGCCATTGCAAAAGGCGAAGACAGTTGTGAACTTATCTCAAAAGAGAAAGCTGTTGAATTGCTGGGAAATATGCATGGCGGTTATAACATTGCGACGTTAGTAGAGCTACTTGACGATGAAGACCTTGCGCCATTGGCTGCCAAGGAGTTAAAACACACGTTGCTGATGTTTGATGCCTATCACGATGTGGAAGAAAAACACAAAGCGGGTAACGAGTACGCTACTGACATCATTAAATCATGGGCAGAAGGTGAGTGGTTCACGTCGCGCAAGTTAATGGACGATAAAATCACTTACACGGTGTTTAAGGTTACAGGTGAAACCAATACCGATGATTTGTCGCCCGCACCTGATGCATGGTCACGTCCAGACATACCATTACACGCTCTTGCAGCTTACAAAATGCCTCGCGAAGGGCTCGAGCCAGAGGAGCCAGGCGTTAAAGGACCAATGGCGCAAATAGAAGAAGTCAAAAGTAAGGGCTACCCCGTTGCTTTTGTTGGTGATGTAGTAGGTACAGGCTCATCGCGTAAGTCGGCGACTAACTCTGTCTTGTGGTTCTTTGGCGAGGACTTGCCGGGCGTGCCTAACAAACGGGGCGGTGGCGTATGTATCGGTTCCAAAGTCGCACCTATTTTCTTTAACACCATGGAAGACGCGGGCGCATTAGTATTTGAAGCCGACGTTGAAAAAATGAATATGGGAGATGTGATAGATATCTACCCATTTGAAGGAAAAATTACTAATCACGAAACTGGTGAGCTACTTGCTGAATACAGCTATAAATCGAAAGTTATTTTAGATGAGGTGCGTGCCGGCGGACGTATTAACCTGATCATCGGGCGCGGTCTTACCGAGAAGGCGCGTGAGACACTAGGTTTAGGCCCAACGGATTTATTCCGTACGCCTGAACAGCCGAAAGACAGCGGAGCGGGTTTCTCGCTTGCGCAGAAAATGGTAGGCAAAGCCTGTGGTGTTGAAGGCATTCGCCCCGGCACCTACTGCGAGCCTAAAATGACAACCGTTGGTTCGCAAGATACTACAGGTCCCATGACCCGTGATGAGCTTAAAGACTTAGCTTGCCTAGGCTTTACGGCCGATTTAACCATGCAATCATTCTGTCACACGGCTGCTTATCCAAAACCGGTGGATATTGAAACCCAGCACACGCTGCCTGATTTTATTATGAATCGGGGTGGGGTATCGCTTCGTCCCGGTGACGGTATTATTCACAGCTGGTTAAATCGCATGCTGTTACCTGACACAGTAGGCACCGGTGGTGACTCGCATACTCGTTTCCCATTGGGAATTTCGTTCCCAGCGGGCTCTGGCTTGGTGGCATTCGCTGCAGCAACGGGTGTTATGCCCTTGGATATGCCAGAGTCTATATTGGTGCGTTTTAAAGGCGAAATGCAGCCGGGCATTACCTTACGAGACCTTGTACATGCCATTCCGCTATATGGCATTAAACAAGGGCTATTAACGGTAGAGAAAAAAGGCAAAATCAATGCGTTCTCTGGCCGTATATTAGAAATCGAAGGGTTGGAAAACCTTACTGTAGAGCAGGCGTTTGAGTTATCGGATGCATCGGCAGAACGTTCAGCTGCAGGTTGTACTATCAACCTTTCTGAAGAGTCGATTGCTGAATACCTGCGTTCAAATATTACTATGCTTCGCTGGATGATTAATGAAGGTTATGGCGATCCTCGCACGCTAGAGCGCCGCGCGCAGAAAATGGAAGAGTGGCTTGCTAACCCAGAATTAATGCGCGCCGATGCGGATGCTGAATATGCCGAGGTTATCGAAATTGACCTTAACGACATTAAAGAGCCTATCGTTTGCTGCCCTAATGATCCCGACGATGCGAAAACCCTATCTGACGTTGCAGGTGATAAGGTAGATGAAGTCTTCATTGGCTCGTGTATGACAAACATTGGCCACTTCCGGGCAGCCGGCAAATTGCTTGAGCAATACAATAAAACACTTCCAACCCGATTATGGATGTCGCCACCGACTAAGATGGACAAAGCCCAGTTAATGGAAGAGGGCTACTACAACATTTACGGTCGTGTGGGCGTACGCACCGAGATGCCGGGGTGTTCACTTTGTATGGGTAACCAAGCAAGGGTAGACGCGGGCGCCACTGTGCTTTCCACATCTACTCGAAACTTCCCTAACCGTTTAGGTGATGGAGCGAATGTGTATCTAACCTCAGCAGAGCTTGCTGCGGTTGGCGCAATTGTGGGCCGCATTCCTACCGCTGAGGAATACATGGAATACGCCAGCAAAATTAACGCAATGTCGGGAGAAGTATTCCGCTACTTAAACTTCGACAAAATGCCTAGCTTTAAAAAGGCGGAAGAAGAAGCTAAGGCGCGCATTATTCCAACGTTGAATGTTGCTTAAAATAGTGTATAAACTACAAAGCCGGTTGCCTTAGTGGTGACCGGCTTTTTTTATGGCGAAAAGGAATGTCTAATGGGAAAATCTTTCTTTATTGTTGCTGCACTTGTATTAACCTTAGGGTGTGCAAAAGCGCAGGTAGACCCTGTATCGTCACTGAATTCAGTGGACTTCGAATCTATTACACTGGAGATAGGTGGCAAGCACTATGAAGTTGAGTATGCCAATACCTTTGAGCAACGCGCGCAGGGCCTTATGTTTCGCAAAGCCTTGTGCGAAGACTGCGGTATGTTTTTTAAGTTTTCTAGCCCCAAATTTGCGGGCATGTGGATGAAAAACACCTTTGTTCCCCTAGACGTAGCATTTATCGACAGAAATGGCGTAATAACGGATATAAAACCTCTCACACCCCATAGTTTGGAGTCGGTCGGATCATCGAAAGAGGTACTTTACGCGTTGGAAATGAACCAAGGGTGGTTTGCCGAGAATAATATAAAAGTAGGCGACCAAATAACGATTGATTAACCGCGTAAAGCGCGGTTGCTGCTAGCGAAAAGCTAGTTTTATTCTGGAGTTAAATATAGTGACAAATGCCTTATCGATAGCTAAGTTCGGTGGAACTAGCGTAGCGAATTACGAAGTAATGCAAAACTGCGCCCGAATTGTTGCCGGTAATGAAAAAACACGCATTGTGGTAGTGAGTGCTTCAGCTGGGGTAACAAATCACCTTGTAAGCCTAGCTCATACACCAATGACGCAACAGCAAATTGAAGAAACCTGCCAAGCCATTGTGGATATAGAACACGCTATTCTAAATAAGCTTGATGATAAAGATGCAGTAGAGCCTAAACTCAACGATTTGCTAGAAGAAATGCGCAGCTTAGCCTTTCACGAAGAAATCCTTCACCGCGATGATTTAAAAGATCAGCTGCTTTCTATGGGTGAGCGAATGTCATCATTGATGTTCTCATCAGTGCTTGCGGAGCAAGGCGTGAAAACCATGAACTTTGACGTTCGCAAAGTACTTCGTACTGACAGCGAATTCGGTGAAGGCGCGCCTCAAATAGAAGAGATTGAAAAACTTGCTAAGCAGCTGCTCGCGCCCGAAATCAAAGATGCGATTGTAGTTACACAAGGTTTTGTTGGTGCAGATGAAGAAGGCCGTACAACAACCCTTGGTCGTGGTGGCTCTGATTTTACGGCTGCACTACTTGCAGAAGCGCTTGATGCCGAATCGTGCGAGATTTGGACTGATGTAACTGGGGTGTACACAACTGATCCGCGCATTACTCCTGCTGCCCATCCGTTACCTGAGCTCAGCTTTGAAGAAGCCGCGGAAATGGCTACTTTTGGTGCCAAGGTACTACACCCTGCCACTATGGAGCCTGCGCTTCGCAAAGACATTAAAGTGTTTGTAGGTTCAAGCAAAGAGCCAGAAAAGGGCGGAACATGGATTGTGCGTGATTGTGAGCACGAGCCTCCGTACCGTGCGATTACTCGCCGTAAAGAGCAAGTAATGGTGACAGTGAAAACTCCAAAGATGATGTACGCGCAAGGTTTCCTACAGCAGGTATTTGCTATCATCGCTAAGCATAAGCTGAGTGTCGATTTGGTCACCACTTCAGAAATCTCGGTATCTTTTACCCTTGATAACCCCGCGAACTC
Organism: Alteromonas sp. HB246098; assembly: GCF_054890645.1. Taxonomy (NCBI): domain Bacteria; kingdom Pseudomonadati; phylum Pseudomonadota; class Gammaproteobacteria; order Alteromonadales; family Alteromonadaceae; genus Alteromonas; species Alteromonas sp. HB246098. The sequence goes on from NZ_JBTZUG010000007.1 coordinate 192,583, forward strand.
TGTAGCTCAGCGTTTGAATAAAGAGACCATTGCCGAACTTGAAACCATCTGTGACGTTAAAGTAGAAAAAGGTTACGACCTTGTCACCGTTGTAGGAAACAACATGCAAACGGCTATTGGGGTTTCAAGTAAGATTCTATCTGCGGTATCTGATTTTAACTTACGCATGATTTGCTTTGGCGCTAACCCGCACAACCTATCGTTTTTGGTTAACGAGACCGACAGTGATGACGTGGTTCGCAAGCTGCATTCGGCATTGTTTGAATAAGGACTAGATTTGCGTAAAGCGTAAAAAAAACGGTCGCCTCAAGGCGACCGTTTTTGTTTGTATTACTCTCCAGAAATTAAACCTTAAACTGCCTGATAGACTGCTGTAGCTCTTCGGCAAGACGTGCCACTTCATGGCTAGATTCAGAGGTCTGCTGTGCACCCGCTGTCGTCTCTTCAGCAATGCCTACAATGGTTTCAAGTTTTTCACTGATTTCTTGCGATACGGTATTTTGTTCACGGGCTGACTGCTCAATTTGAGAGCTAACATCATGGGCCTTATGAACTGCATCGGTAATGATATCTAGCGCCTGCGTGGCTTTTTCGGTTTGTGCAACACAAGCCGCGGTCTGCTCTTTACCTTGGTCCATCACAGACACCGCTTTTTCAGCACCAGCTTGAAGAACTTCAATCATGGCATTGATTTCTTGTGTCGACTCCTGTGTGCGACTCGCAAGGGTTCTTACTTCATCTGCAACGACCGCAAAGCCTCGGCCTTGCTCACCGGCACGAGCAGCTTCGATAGCGGCGTTCAATGCAAGTAAGTTAGTTTGGTCGGCAACACCGCGAATAACGTCAAGAATGCCACCAATGCTTGCGCTATCTTGGTGAAGCTTATTAATAACGTCGGCTGCTTCTTGAACATCCCGAGACAAGATTTCAATAGTGTTTTTGTTTTCCAGCGAGATCTGGCGAACATTTTCTGCTTCGGCATCAGCATGACGAATTTGGCTAAGCGTGTCTTCGGCATTTTGTACAACAAGCTGCGACGTTGAGTGCATTTCTGTTGTCGCCGTCGCGACTTGGCCAATTTGTGATTTCTGATCCTGAATAGAATGTGTGGTTTGTGCCGTCACGGCTGATGTCTGTTCCGACGCCGCAGCTAGCTGTTCAGCGCGAACATTTATGGCGGTGATAAGTTCCTTAAGGTTTCCAATGAGGGTATTACAGTTTCGTGCTAAGAGACCAAACTCGTCTTGCGCTGAATCGTCTAGGCGATGAGTAAGGTCACCCGATGAAGCAACAGTAAGTAGTTCGTTTACGCGATAAAGCGGGCGTGTAATAGCACGAACGGTTACGTAGCCAATGAAGGCTGCTACGGCAATAGAGATGAGAACAACAACAATAACAAAGGTGTTACCTGTTGTAATGGCACCGTTCACCTGATTTTCTATATGAGATGCTTTCTTATCAGCAAGATTCAGCAGGTTTTCAAGTGCCACAACACCCTGTGCGATATTTGAATCTGATGCATTAAGTGCTTTTTCCGCATCGTTTCTGCGCTCTAAACGATCCACATGAAGCTGCACTACGCCGTCGTTAGCTTTTATGGCGTTGATGGCGTCATTTACTAAGTCGTTAATATCATCAAGTGTACCTGAGTCATCACGACCGCCCGCTGCTTCAACCATTTCGCTTAGCTGGGTAACTACTTTTTCAACTACAAGGTCAACCTCGTTGCCAAGTGTCTGTGAACGCACTAGCGTTTCGGTTTTGATATATTCGTAAGAAACAGTAAGTAGCGAAAGAAGCGAAGTTTCAAGTTGACCACCAATCTCAGCAGCACGTCTGAGGTTAGGATCGCGCTGAACCGCGTCTAGGTCTGAAAAATCCAGGAGGTAGGTAGAGGCATCGTCTGCGTTATCTTCAGCATCACCTAGTTTGTCTTGTATATTGTTGCGCAAATCGAGGTACATTTGGTGATTTTTGTACATAGCCTCAACATTAGTGATATACGCATCATAAGATTCGCGAACACTGTTTAGCGTGTTTCTAAGCTCTGGCTCATTACTAACGGCCTGCGCTAGCTTATTGTACTCGTTTTCAAAGGTATCTTTGGCAAAGTCGAATGACGCTCTTTTGTCCTTAAGATCACTTAAATCTTCTTCGATATAGCTTTCGAAGGTAAGTCGACCCATATTTAGGAAGCTTGCTTTAAGTGCATTACTGCCTGCTACCGTGGGCAAAGCAACGTCATTTACTTCCTCTGTTGCAGAGCCTATGGAATTGAGGTTATAAAGTGAGACAACACTTATAACGATTAGAAGTGCGCTAATCGCTACAAATCCCCCGATTACGCGTGTGGCTACCGTTATTTTCATCGGAACTCCTGGATGAGTGTTTTTTATTTTTATCCCTAACGATATTACCCGCCTCAGCTAACAAAATATAGCACTTATAAAGTGACGCTTGCTTGAATGCTGAGCAGGTAACGAAACATCATCGTTACTTTTACAAGTAAGTGTATCGGCTACAAAGACTTAATGTTTATTTTATTTAGCACTTAAGTCTAATTGTTATTACTGGTACAACCAGTTAAGCCGGGAAAAGCGGGTTCTTTCTCAGATAAGTTTCGTATCTATAGGCGTGTATACAATAATGATTCTATGCTGTAACGCTAATCAAAGCTGAGGTATCTAAATTCAACAGCGTCATACTTTGCCCCCACACGTAGCCAGTATCTAAACCAACAAATTGTGAGTTATTTGTATGACCTGATAGGGCGGCCCAGTGTCCGAAAATTACTCGCTGGCTAGTTGTGAGCTTTGTATTTTCTACTTCAAACCAAGGCTTTAAGGTGCTATTAGCAGTATTAGAAACTGTACTAGGATGAGACTTGTTGTCAAAGTCGAGGGTGCCATCTGTATGAACAAACCGCATGCGCGTACACGCATTTACAATAAAGCGCAGTCGCTCGTCGTCCTCAAGTTTATCTGACCACTTGTCGGGTGTATTACCGTACATCTTTGAAAGAAAAGTGGCGTAATCATCGGACTTGAGGATGTTGCTAACTTCATTACTAAGTGAAACGCACTCATCGATAGACCATTGAGGATAAAGACCAGCGTGAACCATTATTGATTGTTCGTCTAACTTCGCTGCCAGCGGGAACTGCCTCAACCAGTCGACAAGTTCTGTTAAATCTGCCGCATTAAGTAGTGGCTCTAATTTGTCTGACTTTTTCGCTTTGCGAATACCGTTTACAACAGCAAGTAAGTGAAGATCGTGGTTTCCCAAAACACTACTAAATTGGCTGCCAAGAGATTTCAGAAAACGCAATGTGCTTAGCGAATCTTCTCCTCTTGCAACCAAATCGCCGACAGCAAACAGCTTGTCGTTTGTCTCGTCAAATTTTACTTTATCCAATACGCGGCGAAGGCCGTCATAACAGCCTTGAATATCGCCAATGACGTAGGTATTACCTTTAGACATAAAACCCTTAATGAAGAATGCTTGGAATAGCTAGGCGAAATACGTTTATAGGAACGCGGAAGCGCTCGCCGCTTTCTAGTTCCATTACATAATAGCCTTCCATATTGCCAACTGGTGTGTCAATGACTGCGCCGCTCGTATAGTCAAAATGTTCACCCGCTTTCATTATAGGCTGTTTTCCTACCACTCCATCACCTTCTACTTCTGACGTTTTACCGTTAGCGTCGGTTATCTTCCAGTAGCGACTAAGCAGTTGTACGGTATGCTCACTATTGTTTTCAATAGTAATGTGGTAGGCGAAAGCAAATTGCTTGGAATCTGAGGGAAGGTGCTCAGGAAGGTGACGGGTTTTCACCCGCACCTTTATATCAAGTACATCCATAGAGGAACTTACTGCTCTTGTTGGTGCTCTTTTGCCGATACAGCGTTAGCTATAGTGGCAAAGTCGTTAAGCGATAGCACTTCTGCGCGAGAAGTTGGATCTATCCCTAACTCACGGATTTCTTCCTCACTTAAGCTGTCTTTCAGTGAGTTACGAATAGTTTTTCGGCGTTGATTAAAAGCCTGTGCACAAACGCGCTCAAGCGTGTTTACTGATTCAACATCAACGGGTGGAGCTTGATGCGGAACTAGTTTTACAACAGCCGAGTCTACTTTCGGAGGTGGCTTGAAGGCACCTGGCGGAACATTCAAAACAGGGATCACGTGGCAATAATACTGGGCCATAACAGAAAGCCTGCCGTAGTTCTTAGAGCCAGGGCCCGCTGCTAGCCTATTAACCACTTCTTTTTGAAGCATAAAGTGCATGTCTTCAATGCATTGAGCATGATCAAAAAGGTGGAACATTAGCGGCGTTGAAATGTTGTAAGGCAAGTTACCAAATACACGAAGCTTCTTGTCTTTTACTGGCATTTCTTTGCATAGTGCGCCGAAATCCATCGTCATCGCGTCTTGTTCAATAACGGTTAGTTTTTCGCCGTTAAAGGGGTGATGTCGCAGTCGTTTGGCAAGGTCGCGGTCAAGTTCAATAACCGTTAATGCGTCAACTTCTTCACAAACAGGGTCTGTTAATGCGCCTAAACCCGGCCCAATTTCCACCAGGTTTTGCTCATTTTTTGGCGCGATGGCTGCAACAATTTTACCTATCACGTAGTCATCGTGTAGGAAGTTCTGCCCGAATCGCTTTCTGGCCGTATGGCCTAAATGTGTTTTACTCATTGTTGATGATGTGCAAGCTCAATGGCTTTTTCCAATGCTTTTCTGAAACTACCGGCGTCGGCTTCACCAGTACCTGCTAAATCTAATGCAGTACCGTGATCAACTGAAGTGCGAACAAAAGGTAATCCTAATGTGATATTCACTGACGCCCCAAAACCCTTGTATTTTAGCACGGGTAAGCCTTGGTCGTGATACATAGCTAGCACAACGTCGGCATTTTCTAGGTATTTAGGCTGAAATATGGTGTCAGCAGGCAGGGGGCCGGTGATCTTAAGGCCTTCGTCTCTTAGTTCATTCAACGCTGGAACAATAGTGTGAATTTCTTCAGTACCAATATGGCCATCTTCACCCGCGTGCGGGTTTAATCCGCATACGTAAATGTGGGGCTCATTGATGCCAAACTTTAGCTTCAGGTCAGTGTTTATAATATGTATAACTTTGTGTAGGCGCTCGCGGGTTATCGCTTTTGCCACGTATTCGAGAGGGATGTGAGTCGTAGCTAGCGCTACATTTAAACCTTCTGTAGCTAACAGCATAACCACATCAATGGTATTAGACTGGTAAGCGAAAAACTCAGTATGTCCGCTGAAGGACACCCCTGCTTTGTTAATGATACCTTTATGTACCGGGCCAGTTACAACAGCGTCAAAGTCACCGTCCATATTGGCCTGGCACGCTTGGCGTAAAGTTTCGACTACATAAAGCCCGTTCTCACTATCAAGCGTTCCGGGGATAACATCAGCAGTTTTGTCTATCTGCTTTATAAACAACGAACCCGCATCTTGTATCTGCGGGTTATTTGCATCGTAATCGATTAGTGTCAACGGAAGCCCTAAGGCGCTTGCTCGTGCTTTTAGCATGTCGCCATCGGCAAACACGACAAGCTGGGCTTGCCATGTTTCCTGGGCCAGTTTAATGATCAAATCTGGCCCGATACCTGCCGGTTCTCCCGGCGTTATTGCTATTTTAATTGGTGTGCTCATGAATAACTTATTATTAAGATTCGACAACTTCGACGTAAGCGGCATCACGCATCTCACGTAACCAGTTCTCGGTTTCTTCTGAAAATTTACGATTGAAGATGAGCTGAGAAGCTTTCTCTTCTTTGCGTTTATCCGTTGCGTCATCCATGCGACGGTCGTTAAGTTGAATTAAGTGCCAGCCGTGAACCGTGCGCACTGGGTCGCTGTATTCGCCAGGTTCAAGCTGTGATAATGCTTCTTTAAACTCAGGTACATAGTTACCTGGGTCAGACCAACCTAATTCTCCACCGCGAAGGGCCGAGCCCGGGTCTTCCGAATACTCTTTTGCTAACTCTGCAAAGTCCGCCTCACCGTTTTTCAATTCTTCTTTAAAGCGCACTAGCATCTGTTTTGCTTTTTCTTCGCTTAAAATAATTGATGGCTTAACCAGAATATGGCGCGAGTTAACTTCTTCAACGGTAACTTTCTCAATACCGCGAGTATCTAGTACTTTTAGAATGTGAAAGCCTGCGCCGCTTCGGATAGGACCAACAAGCGCATCTTTATCTTTATCTTGAATTGCTTCAGCGAAGAGTGTTGGCATAGCATTAATATTCAGCCAGCCCATATCACCACCTTCTAATGCTTCGTTACCGGATGATGAAGCAATGGCAATTTTAGCAAAATCAGAGCCCGACTCTAATAGTGAGATAACTTTATCTGCGCGGTCACGTGCTGCCTGAATGTCTTCGTCTGTTGGTTCAGGTGGAAAGCCAATAAGGATATGACCTAAACGGTATTCTGCCTGCGTTGCACCCTGTTGCTCCATTATTTCTATCAGCGTATCTATTTCTTGAGGCGTGATATAAACGCGGCGGCGTACGTTTGCGCGGCGCACTTCACCCATAATGATTTCTTCACGAATATCTTCGCGATAGTCATCGTATGCAATGCCTTCAGCGGCTAATTGGGCGCGAAGTTGTTCAACGGTCGCATTTTGATTGGCCGCAATATTACCAATGGTTTGCTCAAGTTGAGGGTCACTGATACGAATACCCATACGCTCAGCCATTTGTAGCTGAAGGCTCTTCGTAATTAAACGCTCAATAGCCTGTGTACGAAGCGCACGGTCTGAAGGTAGCTGTTGGTTGTTAGCTTCAGCGTTGCGCTTAACGTCTTGTACGAGGGCTTTAATTTCACTCTCAAGTATAACGCCTTGGTCAACAATTACAGCAACGCGGTCAAGCATTACTTCTTGTGCCACGCTATTAAACGAGAGTAGGGCACCTAACATCAATGCACGGATAATGAACTTCATACACACTCTTTTATTATTGGTTAATTGCTTTCAAGCGCTGCTGAGCGCTCAACTGCGGGTTAATTTAAACTATAAGGCTGGCGATAGCCAAACATACCGTCTTCAAGCATGCTTCTTTGGGTTCCCGACGAACCAATGCCTTTGAAGATAAACTGTAGCGAAACACCAGAGTCAAAATCATCCGTTGTTTGGACGCCACTGTCGTTGTAGCGGTTGTTCAAACTGCGCTGAGCAACAAGTCGAACTGCCCAGCAGCACGACTCATATTGAATACCTGCGTAGGTTTCCACACTTCGATTGCGCTCTAAATCTCGATAAGTACGTCCAACCCACTGCCAATTCTCAGAAATTGGCCAGCTTGCTGAAACACCAATTTGATTAATGGTTTCACCACTAAGGTCGCGAACGTAGCGATGACTTAATTGAATAAAGCGCGCGTCATCTTTACGGTATTCAATGCCCACGCTGCTCAGGTCAACTTTGTCTGTATCAGTGGTGACCTGCACATCAGAATGGAAAAACCAATTTTGGTTAAAGCGCCAATCTACCTCAGCGGCAAGGGCTGAACGATCTTGATTTTTAGTTGCCGCAACCACTTTGTTATCTTCAAGGTAGAATATCTGACCCACACTAAGAACGAATTGTTCCCGATTGTTTTTATCTAACATGCGTGTGGTAGCACCAAGGGTAATCTGGTTGTTGTCGCTAATTCTATCAAGGCCAGTAAACTCTTGGCCTCGAAACAAGCCTTCAACATCGGTCAACAGCGGTGTTGAGTCATAAAAGCCGATTGCAGTTTGATCTTCATAAGACGTGTAAAGATACTGAATTTTAGGTTCAAGGGTCATCGACATATCGTCACTAAACCAAGATGTATCTCTTTCGAAGTATAGTGCACCGTAAAGACGAGCCTGACCAAGGGTACGCTCTACATCTTCTTCTAAATCGGTTCCTTCCACATTGTCTTGCTGATATACAGTTTGAAAAACTGTGGTTTCGGCAACGACTTCACCCCACGCCGCGCGAACCGGTACAGCAAGCGTTGGCGCAATGTGGAATCGCGTTGCGGTTGGCGCAGTATCTAACGTGTTGTCGAAATGAGCGACTTCTGAGTCAAGGTTAAACTCAAAGTATTCGCCTAGTGCTTTGTTGTAGTTAACTTTAATTTCTGGAACAGCGCGATAGCTGTCAGCAGTATCACCTAATACTTCGAAATCTTTAACCTGCATACTGACTGAAAGGTTCTGAGAGTAGTAACTTAAACCAATATTTCGGTATAGATGGGTATCAGAGCGGCTGTAGTAGTCTGACCCAAGGTCTACTATGTAGTTATCGTCACTTAGGCCGTTGAAATCAATATTGAGCAGCCAGTTATCAGCAATTAACCCTTGGTGTTCAAGGCGATAAAAATATCGGTCTGGGTTACCTGAAATATCCGAATCACTTGGTAGATATTCAACGTAGGCTGTACCTTGACTGCGTTCTGTTAGGTAACGAAACTCGGTATTTAGCTGAAGACCGCGCAATGACATTAATCGGGGAGATATAGTCATGTCGTAGTTAGGCGCAATATTCCAGTAAAAAGGCTGAGTGTAGTCTACGCCAGTTCGACTAGAACTCGTCAGCTCGGGAAATAACAAGCCGGTTTGTCGCTCATTACTTACTGGAAACGCAAAATAAGGCAAGTAAAATACTGGAACATCGGCAATGTAGAACCTGGTGTGTTTGGCCTGACCCCATACCGTCCCTTTTTCCAAGCTGATTTCGCTGGCGCGAATCATCCAGTCTTCATCACCCTCTGGGCAAGTAGAGAAACTTACTTCCTTTAGAACTATGCCGGTATCTGTATCTAACAGAATATCTTCGGCTGCACCTTGTCCTACAAACCCAGTCAGCTTATAGCGGGTATTTTGCATCTCCAAGCGCTCTTCTTCAGAACGCAAGGTTACCGCATCGCTTTCCACTTTTAGTTGCGCATCTTGGTAGGTTACATCGCCTTTTGCAATAAGGTCGCGCCCACTACCGGTTCCATTAACTTGTGCCTGCGAGGCACTGATTATCGCGGTGTCTGACGTTATGTCTACATTGCCAGAAAACAGAGCTACAGTGTCTTGAATGATTTCTGTACGATTAGCTTCAACTTTAACATGGCCCTTAGGCATCAATGCTTGGCTACTAAAAGTAACAGGTTCGACTGAGCAGAATGCAAGAGGGGCTGCATCTGAGTTTGATTGAGAATTTGAAGCTGTCGTTTCCTGTGCAAACGCGACCGTAGGCAAAAGAGTCGCGGAAACAAGCATGGCGCAGGTGTTTTTCATGCGTAAATGGGTGGCCTGTTTTGTTGTATGTTGCTTTTAAACCCAAGTAAGACGACTTGCGTCTCGGTTAGTTCGACATAACGATTAAAAAAACCAGTGATCAAGCGCCCTTTGCTGCTTTTACCTTAGAAAAGCTTGGGGCTCACTAGCTATTACTATTTTATACAAGCGCTCAATTCTAAGCGCTTCTGTCGCAATTACCAACCATTCAGGTAAAAAAATACACTTTTATATGCACAACACAACAAAGACAGCGGTAATTAGCGGCAGTAAGCTTGATTTCGCTCTGCTTAAGCCCTAGTTAATTAACTTATGTATTTGATATGATGATTAACGCGCTTTGCACGGCGTGAATTAACGACAGTAACATCAACTTTTTAAACAGTGCACCAATGGAGAATGACGCGATGTCAATTTGGGGAAAAATCCTCGGCGCCTTGTTCGGCTTTATGTTTTTGAAAATACCAGGCGCGATCCTAGGGCTGGTAGTCGGACACTTTTTTGATAAAGCCTATCGCCAAGACTTTAATCAACTAGGTGGCTTTGGGCGCTTTTTTACTGATCAGGACAATTTAAAGCAGCAAGCCATTTTCTTTCATAGCTTGTTTAGTGCATTAGGTCATCTTGCTAAGTCTGACGGCAAGGTAACTGATAGAGAGATTCAAATTGCTACAGCGTTAATGGACGAAATGCGCCTGACAGGTGATGCCCGCCGAGAAGCACAGGATGCATTCAGAGAGGGCAAAGCACGAGACTTCCCTTTAGTGGATACGTTAAAAGGCTTCTATGATGCCAGCCACGGTCGACGGGATATTCTGCAAGTATTCTTGGAAATTCTTATTCAAGCGGCGTTTGCCGACGGTCAGCTTTCTCAAGAAGAATACAACGTATTAGAAAAAGTGGCGAAACCTCTGGGTTTTAGGCGTCGTGATTTAGATTACCTTATTTCGATGTATGAAGCTGAAATTCGATTCAGACAACGGGCACACTCAGGTGCGGGGCAACGTGCTCACTCGGGGGCAGGACAGCGGCACCGTGGTCAGCAATCGGCCTACTCAGAACAGCAAAGCTTAGATGATGCCTATCGCATTTTAGGCGTAGCAGCATCTGACGATGAGAAAGTAATAAAGCGAGCTTACAGAAAGCGCATGGCTGAACATCATCCAGATAAACTCGTGTCTAAAGGCTTGCCAGAACAGGCGATGGAGATTGCCAAAAAGAAGGCGCAAGATATTCAGTCAGCTTACGAGTTGATTAAGCAAAAGCGTGGCTTCTAAATGGCAAAAATTGAACGTGAGTTAACCTATGTGCCTGCGGCAAGTCAGGCACATATTGATGGTTTTATTGAAATGTTGTGGCTCGAAAAAGGGCTTTCAGAACATACTCAGCAAAGCTATCGCACCGACCTCACTAAGCTTGCCATTTACAGCAACAATCAAGGCGTGAAGGATATTGCTGTGCTGACTACCGAACAGCTTCAAGATTACCTTGCCTATCGCCATGACAAAGGCCTGTCCACTCGCAGTACGCAACGCGCGCTTAGCGCCATTCGCGCCTTTTTTGTGTTTCTTATAAGCAAACAAATTCGCGTAGACAGCCCTGTTTCTGCGTTGTCTAACCCAAAAACGCCAAAAGCCTTGCCTTCTTCTTTAAGTGAGCAGCAGGTTGAAGATTTACTTAATGCCCCTTTAACTGACGACCCAATTGAATGCCGAGACAAAAGCATGCTTGAAGTCCTCTATGCTACGGGCCTGCGTGTGAGTGAGTTAATAGGGTTAACGATGGACCAAGTTAGCCTTCAACAAGGCGTGGTAAGGGTAGTAGGTAAAGGAAACAAAGAGCGCTTAGTACCTCTTGGGGAAGATGCAATCGAATGGTTACTAACCTATATAAAAACCGCCCGGCCTATTCTTGCCACAAAAACCTCTGACGTGGTTTTTTTAAGTAAGCGCGGACAAAAAATGACGCGCCAAACATTTTGGCATCGCATTAAGTACTATGCGGTTAAAGCAGGTATTGAACAACATTTATCCCCCCATACATTACGCCATGCTTTTGCTACGCATCTGTTAAACCACGGCGCAGATTTACGAGTAGTACAAATGTTGTTAGGTCATAGCGACTTATCTACAACCCAAATTTATACCCATGTAGCGACAGAGCGACTGCAGACGCTTATTCATAGTCATCACCCCCGAGGCTAACGAGTACAAAAATGCATTGAGCAAGAATGCTACAAACTGAGCTCTGTGTACGACGAGGCTCTGCTTATGCATGTATTAAACGAAAAGGGGTGTGATAGGATATAAATGAAGGATTACTTTAGATTAAGCGTAGTAGGCCAATACCGGGGTGTTGTAGTTTATTAACCCCGTGGTTAACTTAATAGCATTCTGTTGCAGCGCAATGCACAGATAATCAAAAAATTAGCGAGAAAAGTGCAATTTTTTGCTAAGTTCGTCGGTCTGAAAGTAATGAGTATGAAAATGTTTAGTGGTTGCCTTAAGATGAAAGCACATATTTAGGCAGCTGCAATCTAGGCCAAGTGAGTACAAACAAGCTTAAATGGCGAAATGGAGAGTATTTAGTGAAAGCAGTAAAGAAAATTTTGTTAGCCAGCGTAGTAGCGGCAGGTTCTCTGTTAGGGTTGAGCGCGCAAGCTGCTGACGAAGCCGCTATCCGCGATAAATTAACGTCAATGCTTGGGCTAGATGTAGAAACTATTGCCGATTCTCCTGTATCTGGCTTGGTTCAGGTATCTACAAACCGCGGCTTGTTTTATGTAAGTGAAAACGGACAATACTTGCTTCAGGCTCGTGTTTTTAACATTGATGAAGAAATGCGCAACGAAACAGAGCTGGCCCTTTCAGGCTTGCGTAAAGAGGGCGTTGCATCAATGGAATCGTCGTCTATTACGTTTAAAGCTAAAAACGAAAAGCACGAAATAAGCGTGTTCACAGACATCACTTGCGGCTACTGCCGTAAATTTCATAACGAAATTGACGAGCTTAACGATGCCGGTATTACGGTTCATTACCTAGCGTTCCCACGTTCTGGGCTAAATAGCCAGAACTATGAAGATATGGTGTCAGTATGGTGTGCTGAAAACCCGCAAAGCGCATTAACAAAAGCTAAAGCTGGCAACGATGTGGTAAGCGCTAGCTGCAAAAACAAAGTGGCAGAGCAATATATGCTAGGCCAAAAACTAGGGGTGAACGGCACGCCTAATATCGTGTTGCCTGATGGTTCATTGATTCCTGGTTACCAGCCTGCCGCATTGCTCGCAAAAGCGTTGGAAGGCGAAGAGTAGTCATTTAAACTCTTTAGTTACTGACATGAAAAAAACGCACGCATTGTGCGTTTTTTTGTTTTCTGCGGTATGATTCATAGCGTTATTTTTCTTACGTTCTTTCGTATGGTTTCACTTTGCAGTTAGCGCAGAGCTTCTATTTGAAAACGTGTATTCTTTATTGAATATATTCAATTTAAGTTTGCCTAAACTTTCTTAATATCAAGTGTTTAAGATAACTGCAATCACAGTATTGGTTTAGTGGTATTTCATGATTTTGCCTATTGTTCGCCGCGAGGTATCCGGCGCCTCGTTAAGCTCCGACTTACACCCTGTTATCGACAGAATTTACCGCGGTCGCAATATTGCGAATATGGATGACTTGGAGAATGGCCTTAAAGGACTTACGCATTTCAATGTATTAAAAGGGATGCCTCAAGCCGCGCAAATCCTTGCCAATGCCGTTGTGCAAAATAAGCGCGTTATCATAGTGGGCGATTTTGATGCCGATGGCGCTACCAGTACATCGGTATGTATACTGGCGCTTCGAGCTATGGGCTATCACAACGTTGATTTCCTTGTACCTAATCGCTTTGATTTTGGTTATGGGCTTAGCGTACCTATTGTCGATGAGGCAGCGAAACTAGGTGCCGAGGTTATTGTAACCGTGGATAACGGCATATCTTGTATTGACGGAGTAACCCATGCTAAATCTTTAGGTATGCAGGTTGTGGTGACCGATCACCACTTGCCAGGTGATACATTACCGCCAGCTGATGCGATAGTGAACCCTAACCAACCTGGCTGTGAATTTCCCTCTAAAAACTTAGCTGGCGTGGGTGTGGCTTTTTATATCATGCTTGCGCTTAAAGCTGAGCTACAGCAGCAAGGGTATTTTGAGAAAGTAGGTATTGCACCACCCAACTTAGCTTCCCTGTTAGATATTGTTGCTGTTGGCACCGTGGCCGATGTGGTGGTTTTAGATAAAAATAACCGAATTTTAGTTCACCAAGGTCTTCAGCGTATCCGTGCTGGTAAGTGTCGACCAGGTATTAAAGCGCTAGTTGAAGTCGCAAACCGCGATTGCGCGCACCTAACCTCCACCGACTTGGGCTTTGTAGTAGGTCCCAGACTTAATGCTGCCGGTCGCTTAGACGATATGTCGCAAGGCATTGCTTGCTTACTAGAAGATGAAACCATTCAAGCGCGAATGATAGCGGCAGAGCTCGATGCGCTTAACAAAGAACGCCGCGAAATTGAAACCGGCATGAAAGCACAAGCCGAAACTGTACTAGAGCAGATGGCACTGGATGAAGGCGATATGCCAAGCGCACTGGTGGTTTATCGCGAAGACTTTCACCAAGGCGTGATTGGTATTGTGGCAGGCCGGCTAAAAGAGAAGTATCTTAAACCTGTTATCGCTTTCGCTCATCAAGACGATATTGTGATTAAAGGCTCGGCGCGCTCCATTCCTGGTGTGCACATTCGCGATGTACTTGATGAAGTAAATACACGCTATCCTGGCGTTATCGAGAAATTTGGTGGACACGCCATGGCCGCTGGTTTGAGTTTGCCTGTCGCCAAGCTTCCTGACTTCGAGCAGGCTTTTGTTGACGTTGCTCGTACCCATATGGAAAAGCTTGATGGCAATCATGCACTGCTCTCTGACGGTGATTTATCTTCAGAAGAATTGTGTTTGCCTTTTGCGCATTTATTGCGCCAGGCAGGTCCGTTTGGTCAGGGTTTTGAATCACCGTTATTTGATGGAGAATTTACGCTTCTCGATCAGCGACTAGTAGGACAAAAGCACCTTAAGATGGTGTTGAAAAGTGATGGCGCCAGTGAAGTAGACGCTATTGCTTTTAACATTGATTTAAAAGCATGGCCTAACGCCATGGTAAAGCGTGTACATATCGCTTACCGCCTTGATATCAATGTTTTCAGAGGGCAAGAAACTGTACAGCTTATTATTGAGCAAATAGAAGCGGTTTAAACGAAGTTGATTCACGTACAGCATTGAGCCTTCTAAAACCTAGCTAGTCAAAAAGCGATACGAGCTAAAGAACTAAAGAGCTAAAAAATAAGAAAAAAGAGGCAAGGGTGAAAAGCGAACGACAGAAACTGGTGGAAAAGCATAGTCAGCTTAATCAAACCGACAATATTAAAGTGATTTCTCACGTTCAGCGTGAAGAAAAAGACAGCGATTGGATACGCCACACCATTATGCTTGAAGGCATTGATGTCCCTTTTATTTACCGGCGAAAACAGCAATATCAAAGCTTAAAAGGGGCTCGAGTAAACGTTACTTATTATCGCCATGTAGAAGATGTGGCTGGCATTGAATTTGAAACCATGAAAGTGGTAAGAATTAAACGCAGCTAATAAGTCACATACCCTTGCCGCTAAAATAAACCTTTTAACTTGCACCTAAATAGCTACCGATTCGGTGCTAAACAATAGTGAACAACAATGAATAATGAATGGTTAAATGCCTATGTACTGCATAGACGCCCTTACAGGGAGACCAGCTATATTGTTGACTTTTTTACCCTGGAAGAGGGGCGTGTTAGCGCGGTAGCTAAGGGCGTCAAAAACAGTAAATCAGATAAAAAGAGCCTGCTTCAACCTTTTCAACACCTTCGCCTACAGTTAAGCGGAAAGTCAGAGTTAAAAAGCCTAAGGCACGTTGAAAGCGTCGCTCCGTCCATCAATCTAGTAGGCACAGCGTTGTTTTGTGCCATGTATGTGAACGAGCTAACCAACCGCGTTATGCCAGCGGGGCTTGCTAGCGATGGCGTTCACAACGCTTATGAAAATGCATTGCTGTCCCTTCGTGATAATAGCGACATAGAAGTGACCTTGCGACAGTTCGAATTTGCACTACTTGATGAAATGGGGTTACTGCCCGACTTCACGACTGACGTAGAATACGAATTGCCAATAGAAGAAACAGGTAGCTATAGCTTTCAAATAGATGCGGGCTTTGTGCCTATACCCGAAGATATGGCCGGCATAAGGGGCATGCGAGGCTTTCCCGGGCAAGCGTTGCTTAGTTTGTCGCAGGGGGAGTTTACCCCGCTTAGCAAGAAGGTTGCTAAAGTGCTTTGTCGCGACTTGCTTAAACCACTCATTGGCGATAAGCCGCTTAAAAGCCGCGAACTATTTATGCAGAAACCCCGTTAGTGCGTTGGCATGTAAAGTCGCTAATGAGGTGCAACACCTTTTATAATAGTGCTTATCTTCACGCGTCTAGCACTAGATAAGAACTGCTATCAAGGCTAATGGCATTAGATTATTTTCTCTTAACTCAAATGCTTAAACAGCACCTTCTATAAAAAAATTTGCTACAATCTGCACTTTCTAAGGAAGGGTGTTTGCGCCCTTTAAATAATGTATTAAACATGAAGAGCAGGCATCTTCTTTCGCTCTTACAGGTTAGGTGGTGAAATGAGCACGATTCTATTAGGCGTTAACATCGACCATATCGCAACGCTTCGCAATGCGCGCGGTACACATTATCCAGATCCAGTGCACGCTGCTGACATTGCTGAGCGTGCAGGTGCAGACGGCATTACCGTTCACTTACGAGAGGATCGCCGTCATATTAAAGATCGCGACGTGCGTATTTTAGCGCAAACCATTAACACCCGACTTAATCTAGAAATGGCAGTAACCGATGAAATGCTGGCCATTGCAGAAGAAGTAAAACCTGTTTTTTGCTGTCTAGTACCGGAAAAACGTGAAGAGTTAACCACTGAAGGTGGTCTCGACGTAGCGGGCAACTTTGAGAATATTAAAGCAGCGTGCGAGCGTCTTGCGAATGCCAACATCCTAGTGTCTTTGTTTATCGACGCAGATAAAGCGCAGATTGATGCAGCGGCTGCATGTAACGCGCCTTACATTGAAATTCACACTGGTCAATACGCAGAAGCCACCAGTGAAGATGAGCAGCAAAAAGAGCTGGCTCGCTTAGTAGAAGGTATTGAATATGCTGACAGTTTAGGACTTAAAGTGAATGCGGGTCACGGCTTGCACTATCACAACGTTAAACCTTTAGCGGCGATTCCTCAGCTAATCGAACTTAATATTGGTCATGCTATCATCGCTCGCGCCGCGTTCGACGGACTTCACACAGCAGTGGCTGATATGCGAAAGCTGATGCTTGAAGCACGCGCTGGCATTTAATTCAAAAGGGCAAATATAGCGTGGCGATTGCAGGGCTAGGTACTGACATTGTAGAAATTGCTCGCCTTGGCAAAGGCGAGAGCGCTAACGAACGTTTGGCTAAGCGTGTACTTACGCCTGCCGAGTGGCAGACGTTTAGTGAGCACGCTACACCAGTGCGCTTTTTAGCAAAACGCTTTGCCGCGAAAGAAGCAGCGGTGAAAGCCCTTGGTACGGGTATTGGAAATGGGATTAGTTGGCAACACATAGAGGTACGTAACAACGACCTAGGGGCGCCAGAACTTCATTTTTCTGGTGAATTTGCTGCTATGTGTGAGGCAAGGGGCATTACCCGAAGCGTGATCAGTATTTCAGACGAGCAGCATTATGCCGTCGCCACCGTTATACTAGAGTCCTAATCATTTTCTAAAACGCGGCCTACTAAAACGCAGATTGAAAGTAGCCCAGGTAGATGACACCTATCTGGGCTGCGTTTAAAAAAAACGCTAAAAATATCAAACCACGCAGAGCAAGTTACCGGAGTCACACTTGGCAAACCTTTTTAAACAATCACGCAGCAAACAAAAAGGCACAGCGTCTTCCCGCCTAAGTGGCAATGGAAAAAAAGGTAATGCCAGTGCCAACGCACAGGTCGCAGGACTTCGGTTTGGAAAAACTAAAAATGCCTCACAAGCCAGTAAGAAGGCAAATTCCAGTACGGTGACCATTGAAGATGTCGACTGGATGGGCCATGGGATAGTACGCGGCAACCCCATAATGTTTGTTGAAGGTGCCCTTGTTGGAGAAACCTGCGACATTGAGGTGCTATCAAGCAAAAAGAAAGTCATTAACGCCAAAGCGACAAATATTCAATTACCTAGTGAGGCAAGGCAAGCGCCTTTCTGCCCTGTGTTTGATTCGTGTGGTGGATGTCAGCTACAGCACATAAAGCCGGATGCTGCCCTTGAGCAAAGAGACAACGCTCTTAAAGTGATGATGGAGCGTCAATTGGCAATGAAAGCAGGCGTTTGGCAATCTCCTTTGGTGGGGCCTCGACCTCAATATCGCAGAAAAGCAAGACTGGCTATCGACGCCCGCAACCCGAATCAAATTAAACTAGGCTTTCGCGAAGCCAATAGCAACAAAGTAACCAATGTGGATAGCTGCCCAATTTTGGTTGACCCTTTATCTAATATCATTGGCCCTTTGCAAAACTCGCTCACAGGTTTTGAGTCAGCTCGACACATTGGGCATATAAGCCTAATTGCCGGTGATAACACTTCGCACCTTGTTATTAAACATATTAAAGCGCTTGAGGCAGAGCTTATTGATGCGGTGAATGCACTGGTTAACGAGTACTCTCTCGCCAATACCGATAAAATAGAGTTAAAGCTTGAGAACAAACAAGGGCAAATTCGCAGTGTAGGGCATGGCATTGATTTGGTTATGTCCACGATAAATGACTGTTCTATTTCACCAAGTGCTAACGACTTTATTCAAATAAACAAAGTGGTTAACGAAAAAATGATTAACCAAGCAATGGACTGGCTAAACCCACAGCCCAACGAACGTATAGCCGATTGGTTTAGCGGCCTGGGCAATTTTACCTTACCTATTGCTAAGTCAGGTGCTAGGGTACAAGCGGTAGAGGGTGTTGCAGAGATGGTGCGCCGCGCAAAAGACAATGCACAGCGACAGGGCATTAACAATGTTGAGTGGCTGCATTTAGATTTGGCAGATAAGACCAATGTCGAGGCTTCTTTGCAGCAGGGCTTTGATAAGGTACTGCTTGATCCTTCAAGAGAAGGGGCATTGACCGTTTGTCATGCGCTTGTAAAAGCACTACCAAAAACGATAGTGTATGTTTCTTGCAACCCAAGTACGTTTTCTAGAGACGCAAAAGTGTTGATAGACGGAGGTTATGAAATGGAAAAAGCGGGCGTAGCAGAAATGTTCCCCTTCACCCATCACATGGAAATGATGGCCTTGTTTACGCGAAAGCAGCAGTAACGAGTAAAGGATATGGTATCAACAAGAAAGGTCCACGAAGCAGACCGGCCCCCCTTTGAAGCTTGGCTAGACAGTCTTGAGCTGAGTGCAGAAACAAAAGATAAGCTAAGTGCAGTGTCTTCCATTCCCGAGCGGCTATTGGTTGGCCAGGAAATGGTTGAGATTTTGTGTCAACTTAATATGGATGATGCAACGCTTCAGGCTGCCCTAGTGTTTCCTTATTGCGAACAGCACGCTTTAAGTGAAGAAGATATTGTTGATGAGTTTGGTGGGGAGATTCGAGACCTTATCGTTGGCGTGCGTCGAATGGATGCCATTAAGTCGTTACATGCCCGTAAAGTGAACGGCTCTGGCTTTGCTGAAAGATCAGACGAGCAGCACATAGACAGTATTCGTCGTATGCTCCTTGCGATGGTAGAAGACGTACGCGCCGTTGTTATTAAGATGGCCGAGCGTATTTGTGCACTTCAACAGGTTAAAAAAGCCGACGAAGAAACCCGTGTTATGGTGGCTCGCGAGTGCGCGAGTATTTACGCACCATTGGCAAACCGGTTGGGTATCGGACAGTTAAAGTGGGAACTTGAAGATCTTGCGTTTCGTTACTTACACCCCATCACCTACAAACAAATCGCTAAGCAGTTAGATGGCAAGCGCAGAGAGCGCGCCGAGTACATAGAGACCATAGTAGGCGACTTGCAAGGCTTACTTGATAGCGAACAAATCCGCGCTGACGTATACGGCCGCCCTAAGCATATTTTTAGCATTTGGAAAAAAATGCAGAAAAAGCGCCTTACGTTCGAGCAGCTTTTTGATATTCGTGCAGTACGTATTATTGCCGAGCGACTACAAGATTGCTACGCAGCGTTAGGTACCGTTCACGCAAGTTATAAACATTTACCTAACGAATTTGACGATTATATCGCAACCCCTAAACCTAACGGTTACCAGTCTATTCACACGGTGATTGTGGGGCCTGAAGGAAAGTCGGTTGAGATTCAAATTCGTACCCAAAAAATGCATCAGGACGCAGAACTTGGTGTGGCTGCTCACTGGAAATATAAAGAGGGCAGTACGGGTAAACAATCCGGCTATGACGAGCGCATAAACTGGCTTCGCCGCATACTTGCATGGCAAGAAGAAGTGGCGGAATCGGGTGATTTGGTTGAAGAGCTTCGCAGCCAGGTGTTTGACGATAGGGTTTACGTGTTTACACCCAAAGGCGACGTTATTGACCTTCCCCAAGGCGCTACGCCGCTTGATTTTGCTTACTACATTCACAGTAACGTAGGCCATCGCTGTATTGGCGCAAAAGTGAATGGGCGAATCGTGCCTTTCACTTATTTACTGCAAAGTGGCGACCAAATAGAAGTATTAACCGGGAAAGAGCCGAACCCAAGTCGCGACTGGATGCACCCAGGCCTTGGCTATGTACATTCGTCACGGGCCCGCGCCACTATTCATTCCTTCTTTAAAAAGCAGGACAGAGATAAAAACCTTGCTGCCGGTAAAGAGCTGCTAGAGCGGGAGCTTCAGCGTGCCCACTTGCCTGCTAAAGTACCTAATGAGGCGTTTGAGAAGTTTAATTTACAAACCCTTGACGACTTATACACTGCGGTAGGTGCCGGTGATGTGCGCGTTATGCAAGTGATTAACTTTATTCATCACTTGCAAGAGCCACCAGCCCCCGAACCTGAAATTAGCCCTAAGGTAAAAACACGCAAAACTGCGGCAGGCACGGGTAAAAAAGACGCGGTAGTAGTGCAGGGCGTGGGGCACTTAATGAGTCAGCTGGCTAACTGCTGTAAGCCGGTTCCCGGCGAAGCTATTTTAGGCTATATCACGCAAGGCCGTGGCGTAAGCGTTCATAAAGAAAGCTGCAGTCAGCTGCAGAACTTGTTGTCACAGCACCCTGAGCGCCAGATCGAAGTGAATTGGTCACATGAGCTTAAAGTGGGTTTTGAGACAGGCATTGATATATTTTGCCACGATAGAAACGGCCTGTTGCGCGACATTACTACGGTGTTGGCGAATGAAAACGTGCCGCTCTTAGGGGTAAATAGCTTAAGTGATAAAAACAGGCAGACGGCACTTATTACCATATCTATCGAGGTTAATGATCTTGAGAGAGTGTCAAAAGTCTTAACTCAATTGCGACAGCTTAAAGGCGTGACAGATGCAAAACGCAAGCAAAGCTAGCCTTGGCGAAATGCAGCGGCTGCTAGACATTATGACGCAGCTGCGCGACCCGCAATCTGGCTGTCCATGGGATGTGAAACAAACCATGGGAAGCCTAACTCGCTACACCATAGAAGAAGCCTATGAAGTGGCTGATGCTATTGCCGCTGGTGATATGCACGATATCAAAGATGAGTTGGGTGACTTGCTGTTTCAAGTAGTGTTCTACGCGCAGATCGCCAGTGAATCGAAGGAATTCTCTTTTGACGATGTGGCGCAAAGCATTAGCGATAAGCTGGTGCGCCGTCACCCTCATGTCTTTGGTGCACAGTCAGACGATGAAGTAAAAAGCGATGAGTTAAGCGTTACAAACAAAGAACGTACGCCATTGAGCGACAGCGCTTTGAATGCACAGTGGGACGCAATAAAAGCCCAAGAAAAGCAACTTAAAAAGCAGCGTTTAAAGCAAGACGAAGCAACAGAAACCAGTATTCTAGATAGCGTACCTAGAGGTATGCCGGCACTCATGTATGCGCAAAAGCTGCAGAAAGCCTGCGCAAAGGTAGGGTTTGATTGGCCTGATGCTGCACCTGTCATAGATAAAGTGCGTGAGGAAGTGGAAGAGATTCAGCAAGAGCTGGATACGAAGCAACGCCTACTATCTGCAAGCAGTGCTGACGAAAAGCCTTCAAGCAATGATATGCATGACAACCAACAAGCGATTGAAGAAGAAATTGGCGATGCACTTTTTGCCATGGTTAATTTAGCAAGGCATTGCAAAGTGGATGCTGATACTGCGCTTCGCAATGCTAGTAATAAGTTTGCCAACCGTTTTAAAGGTGTAGAGCGTTTAGCTGCAAAGCAGGGCGAGAAGCTTGACGCATTGACTTTAGATGAAATGGAAGCGCTGTGGCAGCAGGTTAAACAATCTTCTCATGCTAAGTGATTTGCTTTAACTACGATTTCAAAACACTGTCGCCGATTATTCAACGTCTAGTTTGTCTCAAAGGTGTTGAACTACTTGTATATAAATATATCACGCGTTAAGTCAAAAAATTAGACCAATGTAGATGGAAACTTTGCCATTTTGTCATATGTTTAATAAGTAGGTTTGATTTACGACAAGGGCATGTAGATCCATTTTGTCTATAATCTGTGTATAAAACTAGCACGTTGGAATGGTGCTTAGCCGGTGTTAAGTAACAACACTGACCACGGAGTTGGACTGGATTGGGCGTAACTGTTTTATGAAAAAAATACTGTATTTATCGTTAGGGTTGTTTTTAACGTGTTTAGGTATTGTAGGTGCTTTTTTACCTGTGATGCCGACAACGGTATTTTTGATAGGCGCGCTTTTTTGTTTCACTAAATCTTCACCGCGCCTTGAGAGTTGGCTTATTCAACACCCCAAATATGGGCCTAGTCTGGTTGCGTGGCGTAAACACGGTGCAATATCTAAAAAGGTAAAATGCATAGCGTGTTGCAGTATGCTGATAAGTTTTATTCTTATTTGTCTATTTGCATCCATGCCGATCCCCGCTTACATAGGCATTGCAGTGTTTATGGGAATAGGCGCATATTTCGTAGTTACGCGCCCCAATATCCCTGCTGTATAGCATCCCTGCTGTTGAGCGCCTTTATCGGTTTCTACCTAGTCGCTCGTGACTGCTCACCCATTCATCCGCAACTACAGCAGAACCAAGAGATAGATCCCCACATAGCACTGTCGCTGCAACTATCTCGGCAAACTTGTTAACGCTACCTCTTTCTGTACACCCAAGTACGCTTAAGCATTCGTTTTGTGTAGCTAAGCCGGTTCCGCCACCGTACGTAGCAACAATTAACGATGGAATCGTAACAGAGAAATAGTAATCTCCATTTGGCGTAATCTCAGCGTAGGTAAACCCGGCCGACGATTCAGCCACATTAGCTACATCTTGCCCACAAGCGATGAACATAGCGGTGATGCCGTTGGCGAAGTGGGCACCATTGTTAACGCTACCGGCCATCATCGCGCCCATATTTGAATATTGACGCTGTTTAAACAAGGCTTCAGGCGGGCAATGCATAATGTCCGTCATAAGTTGCTTTGGTAGGGTGATTTCTGCGACAACGCGCTTTCCGCGGGTATGCAGCGAGTTTAAGTGCGAGTGCTTTTTATCGGTATCAAGGTTTGCTGCCAGCACAAAGTGCTCAATAGGGCCCGAATAGTTTGCCTGTATCCACTCGCAGCCTGCTTTAGTGGCTTTGCTTACCATGTTTTGCCCAGCCGCATCACCACAGGTAAAGTTGAATCTAAGCCAACGAAGCTTAGAGGCGGCATATTGCTCTATATCTCTAAGTTTCCCCACGCTGGTGGTGTCATCACAGGCGAGCTTTATGGCATCGAAGTTCTGTTCGATCCATTTGCCAAATGCAAGGGCTTCTCGAGCATCAGAAAACGCAAACATAGGTGCTCGCTGCATGGCATCGTCAATAACAGTGGTGGTTACGCCCCCTGCTTCTCTTGTTAAACGCATACCTCTACTGTAGCTGGCTGTTAGCGTACCTTCTGTTGTTGCCATCGGAACATAGAATTCGCCTTTGGCGTACTCTCCATTTATCAAAATTGGGCCAGCAAAGCCAATAGGTACCTGTGCAACACCAGTGAAATTCTCGATATTTCCTGATAGTGAGTCGGGCGGTATGGAATAGTGAGCTAAATTATTGAGTTTAGTACCGGTTTCGCGCGAAATAAATTCGCGGCGGGTCTGGCTCATATCATGGGTATAGTCGTTATCTGATGAACGCGGGATCTTCGGCATACGGCCACTCCTTTTTTCTTCATAATAGGAGTGCTGGTATCAGATGAACACTGTTTACAATTTATACATACAGATAAATGCAGCCTATAAAGAATTACCCATCAATTATGACGTCCTATCGTTTTGGAAAGAGGGGGAGTGAATAGCGCAGTTATATGCCTTGAATGTAAGATTTCATGAGGTGGAATAGTGTGAGTGTGACGACAGATTATGATGTAATGCGCGCTCTGTATAATGGACTTATGGATAATCATGCCAAAGACACTTTTTAAGCCTTCACTATTCATCATGGCATTGTCAGCATTCAATTTACCTATATTTGCGCCTAACGCTTATGCTCATGAAGATGAACACGATGAGCACCATGAAGAAAAAGTCGAAAAAATAGTGGTTCAAGCAACGCGCTCAGGTCGCATAGCCGATGATCAGCCTGTTCGGGTTGAATTGATTAACCGAGAAGAAATTCAGGAAAAGGCTGCCATGCGACCGGGCAATATTTCTATGTTGGTCGCCGAAACTGGTGGTGTGAGAATGCAAACCACATCGCCTGCCCTTGGCAGTGCTAATATTCGCTTGCAAGGTCTGTATGGCCGTTATACCCAGCTTTTATCTGACGGGCTACCGCTTTACGGTAACCAATCAGCGTCAATTGGACTACTTCAAATTCCCCCTACAGACTTAGGGCGCGTTGAGATTATCAAAGGTTCTGCGTCATCTCTTTATGGTGGCTCAGCGCTTGGTGGTGTTATTAATCTTGTCTCTCGTCGCCCAAAAGATGAGTTTGAAGGAGAAGCGTTGGTGAATTTCACCACTCGTGACGGGCAAGATTTCACTACCTATATGGCAACGCCTTTCAGCGACAGCCTAAGTGGCTCGGTGACTGCTGGTGCGCATCATCAAAGTGAGAAAGATCTCGATAACGACGGCTGGGCCGACTTGGCCGGCTATGAACGTTACACGGTAAGACCGCGTATTTTCTGGGAAGGAGATGAGGGCGAGCGCCTTTATTTTACAACCGGTTATATGACGGAAAATCGCCAAGGTGGCACCGTAGGTGATGCAACTGTAGGAACCGGAGAAAATGCCGTCTCTTTTATTCGTGGGCTAGAGTCAGAGCGCATTGACAGTGGTCTTGTGTTCGAAAAGCCCCTTGGCGATACACTTACCCTTAATTCACGCTTTTCAGCAATGTCGCAAGAACATACGCATCAGTTCGGCAATGAGTTATCAGGCGTAGAAAGTGATAAACACGAAAGTTACCTCGCTGAGACTAGTTTGGCAGGCTATACAGACAAGAGTGATTGGTTGGTAGGAGTAGCCTATCAATCTAATATTTACGATTCGGATACCTTTGGGTCTTTTGATTACAGCTATGAGGTTCCGGGTATCTTCACCCAGCTGGATTATCAAATAAACGATGAATTCACAACATCAGCGAGTGCGAGGCTAGACGATCACAGTGAATATGGTACTCAATTTAGCCCACGAGTATCGTTTTTATATCGCCCAGGCGACGTGACAATAAGAGGCTCTTACGGAGAGGGCTATTTCGCCCCCACGCCTTTTGTTGAAGAAATCGAAGCTGCGGGGCTGTCGCGTTTATTACCAATAGATGGCCTTCAGGAAGAACAAGCGCAGACCGCATCTTTAGATGTTACTTATCGTTTTGATGATATTGAAACCAGTCTTACCTTATTCGGCTCTAACGTTGATAACGTGACTCGCTTAGATACTGTAGAAACGAGCGACGGGACACCGCCTACAAACGTACGCTTAGTAAACGCAGAAGGTGAATCGAAAATTAGAGGTTCTGAAGTCTTACTTCGCTACTATTGGAAAGACCTGAAGTTGACCGCAAGCTATCTTTACTTAGACGCGACAGAAGAAGTGCCCAACGCTAGTGGTAGGCGAGAGCTCGCGCTAACACCTCAGCATTCAGCTGGCTTTGTAGCTATGTGGGAGCAGCACGGCAAGTTTATGCTAGGTTTTGAGGCGTACTATACTGGCGTTCAGCGTGTAGACGATAACCCGTACATAACCCATACCAAGCCTTATTGGCATTTAGGTTTACTCGGACAAATAACAACAGGGCGCTACAGCTGGTTCTTAAATTTAGAAAACCTGCTTGATGTTCAGCAAACCGATGAGCACCCGTTATTGTTGCAGTCACAGGCACCAAGTGGACGTTGGACAACCGATATCTGGTCACGCAACGATGGTTTTATTGCCAATGCAGGTGTTCGCATTAAATTTGGTGGATAGGAAGTAAGCAAGACGCTGGCAGTCGGTGAAGATTGCAGAAAAAGCGACAAAGCCAAGGCTGTAAAGCGGCGTCAATTAAGCAGCATTAATTAAATGGCGTGGATTAAGCGAAGGTGGAAAGTTAATGACAACCTCCACCTTTACTTATCAAGCTGCTATGTAAACTAAGCTTTAGTATCTAATCTTGCTTGAAGGGCAGCGATTTCTTCCCTACGCTTTTTATCTGCTAGCGGGCGATTAGCTTTTTCAGGCGCGTTTTGGGCACGACTTAAAAAAGCCTGGGCCTTTTCATATTCTCCATCGTCAAAAAGGTACTCGGCATAAAAGAAGTTTTGATCCATACCTTGCGGATTAATTTCAAGTGCACGCTTAAACAGCTTTTCAGCTTTTTTGTCACTACCAAAACTCACAGGCCAGCCCGGCACTTTGTGATAAAGCGCGGCTAGTACGGTTAGTGCCGTTCCGTCTAGAACTGATTCTTCTTTTTCGATGGCGCGTTCTAAATTTTCTTTCGCACTTTCAGCAAAGTCTAAGGCGCCTAACCCTCCTTTGGCACTTGCTGTGCTTGATTGAGAAATAGCCAACCAAGTAAGTGACTCTGCACTATTCTCGGATTGCTCTACGAGTTTTTTAGCTTGTTCGATAAGTTCTGAAAAAGCGCTAAGTTGCGCATCGCCCTCTAATTGATAGTTCACAGTTGCCCACTGTTGTTGAAGCTTAAGTAGCTCATCGGGTGACGCCGCTACCGGTGTGATAAGTGCCGCTGATGTTAATCCTGCGATAACAAGTGAGGAAAGTCGTTTTTTTATTGTCATGAAAATACCGGATAAAAGAGTTTAATTAGATAAAGAGTATGGCCATTAGAGCGTAGCCACTACAGGTAAAGAAAGGCTGCATTTAATACTGAAGTTTGTTTAACCCATTGTGAACAATATCGGTTTGCTCGCCCCGTTTTCTGAAGGGAAGGGAATAACTAATTGATATGTTTGTTAGTGCGAGCAGCACAAAAACTGAAGCTACAAAGTGGGGTCTTTTCATTAGAGTTATTAGAAGAATTGAATGCAACGGACGTACAGTACCTTAACTCAGTTTCTGTGTCATCGGCTGATGATGGAATTTTATCCATGTTTTTTGTTGTTAGGGGTTCGCATTTCCTTCAATTCCTGTATAATTCGCGCCCTGCCCAGTTACGCCCACCTTTGGGAAGGTGGAAGAATCAGCCGGCTCGAAGGGGTCTTTGTGTTGATTTTAAGGTGATTTCTGGTGTTCAGAAATCAGTAACGACGATATTATTCGGGTGAATTTGAAAATGAAAACTTTTGTTGCTAAGCCAGAAACGGTACAACGTGACTGGTATGTGGTAGACGCCACAGACAAAACTCTAGGCCGTTTGGCTTCTGAAATCGCACTACGCCTTCGTGGTAAGCATAAGCCAGAGTACACACCTCACGTGGACACTGGTGATTACATCATCGTAATCAACGCTGAAAAAGTTGCGGTTACAGGCCGTAAAGCGCAAGACAAAATGTACTATGCGCACTCTGGTTACCCAGGTGGTCTTAAAGAGACAAACTTTGAAAAACTAATTGCTCACAAGCCAGAAATGGTTCTTGAAAAAGCAGTTAAAGGCATGTTGCCAAAAGGCCCTCTAGGTCGCGCAATGTTCCGTAAAATGAAAGTTTACGCTGGTGCAGAACACTCTCACGCAGCACAGCAACCACAAGTTTTGGACATTTAAGGAGCTATTAACATGGCAGATACTCAATACTACGGCACAGGCCGCCGCAAAAGTTCTACTGCTCGTGTGTTCCTACGTCCAGGCACAGGTAGCATTAAAGTAAACCAACGCGCTCTTGACGAGTACTTTGGTCGTGAAACAGAGTGCATGGTTGTTCGTCAGCCACTTGAACTTGTTGAAATGACTGAAAAGTTTGACGTATACATCACTGTTAAAGGTGGTGGTTCTAACGGTCAAGCGGGTGCAATCCGTCACGGTCTTACTCGTGCTCTTATGGAGTATGATGAAGCACTACGTCCAGCACTTCGTAAAGCTGGCTTCGTTACTCGTGATGCACGTCGCGTTGAACGTAAGAAAGTTGGTCTACACAAAGCGCGTAAGCGTCCACAATTCTCAAAGCGTTAATTTTTACGTTTTTTTGTATTGCAAAAACCCGGCTTATGCCGGGTTTTTTATTTTCTGGCTAGAAATAAAATAAAAAAAGGTGGAGGGATTTATGCTTCACTGCGTATTAATAAGTAGGCCAGAAATGAATGAAGAATCAGTGTGAAAGTTGTTTATTTAAATACTCAATCAGCTATAGCGCAATCTCAAAGCGACAACGCTACGCTCTACCACCTCATTTCTGAGCATGAACCGGCACTTCGTCGGTTTATTCGAGTAAGGGCACGAGCTAATTCCTCGGAAGTGGAAGATATTCTCCAAGAAATGTACGCCAAACTGTTTTCACTAGATGGAATGGCTAAAAAGATTGAAGCGCGCCAAGATACGTTTAGAAGTTTCTTGTTTACCGTTGTCACCAATTTAATCATCGATAGAGAACGGCGAGCAAAGGTACGTGCTCATGAAGCGCATGAACCATTTTCTGATACCCTATACTCTACGTGGAGCAATGAACCCGAGAAGCACGCAGGGATAGCTGAGAAACTCATCGAAATTGAAAGTGTGCTTGAAAATATTAATCCTCATCACAAATCTGCGTTTGTACTTTGCCGTGTTGAAGGTAAAGCTTATCGGGAAATCAGCGATATATTAGGCGTTTCTGTTAGTACAGTAGAAAAATACATTTCGGCCGCATTGACGGCTATTCGAAATAAGGTGCAAGATTAATGGCTACGGCTTTGAACCAGCATTCAATCAATAAACGTGCAAGTGATTACGTTGTGCGTCTTTACTCTGGTGAACTGACAGCTAAAGAAGAAAGTGAGATCCTTGCATGGTGCGATGCAAAAGCCTCCCATCAAGCAGCTTTTGACGATGCGCTTTTAGTATGGGAGAGCTCTGCTCACATTGCGCCTCATATAGGGTGGCGCCAAAAGTTGGAAAAACGTTTCTATCGCATGCGCTATCTAGCCGCATCTATTGTTGTAGCATCATTCTGCTTTTTACTCATCACGCATTATGATGCGCCTGACCAACGTATTGCTAACAGTGAGCTTGCCAATAGTTATTCCACTGCCATCGGCGAGGTGAGCAATGTTGGATTACCAGATGGCTCTACCATTACGTTAAATACAGATACCCGCATTAATATAGAGTTTAGCGAAGCGCACAGAGAGCTTTGGCTAGAACACGGTGAGGCATTTTTTGATATTGCTAAAGATCGCTCCCGTCCATTTTTAATTCATACCGTAAATAAAACAGTGAGAGTCGTAGGGACGAAGTTTAATATAAAGCTGTCACAGTCTGGGTTTGATATAGCCGTAGAAGAAGGTATTGTCGCCATTGAAGAAAAGGCAGAGTCGAACACCGACAAACCAGCGAAAGGTGATACCCAAGTGTTATTGGAAGCCGGCGCAGTTGCATCATTCAATGATACCAGTGCACTTATCGCAAAAGAAAATGTGGACAGTGTAGTAAAAGCGCAAAGTTGGCGTACGGGTTACTTACGTTTTGATGAAGAACGGTTAGATAAAGTTATTGCCAGTTTTAACCGCTATAGAAGCAAAAAAATAGTGATTAGTCAGGATGTAGCCGATTTGCGTATCAGTGGCGTTTTTAAGCTGTCAGATGGCGATGCGATTTTAACGGCACTTGAAGCAACCTTGCCGATAGAAGCGAAAAGAGATGAAGAAAATATAAAACTAGTGAAGAAATAGCGGAGGGTTTTGTTTTTGGCTGCGTATTAACTAAAAGGGAACACATTAAAATACTATAGGAGCAGCCATGAAGTTGCCAAAAACCACAACAAGTACGTTAGCCCTGTGTGTCGCATTGTCACTAAGCTCAGGCTTAAATGCACAGCAAATAGATAACCTTTCAATTCAAGCTACTACACTTGATAACGCATTACTCTCACTGGCACAGCACAGTGAAATTCAAATTTTGTTTTCAGACGCTAGAATAAAGCAAACAATCGCCCCTAAGCTAGAAGGTAGTATGGATGTGCAAGAAGCACTTTCTACCTTGCTTGAAGGTACTGGCTTCATCTACAAGCAAACCTCTAAAAGTACCTATATTGTTACACCGATTGGAAGCGAAGAGAAAAACCAACCACAAAACCCTTCTGCCGTTCCCGTTACTGCTAACGTTCAGAAACAAGAAGCAAGTGTAGAGCGTATTCAGGTTACTGGCTCAAACATCCGTGGGATGCAAGATACTGGCGCATTGCCCGTCACCATGATGTCATCTGAAGATATTGACGGTTTAGGCTTAAGCAGTGGCGCTGAAATTTTAGCGGAGTTACCGCAACAAGGTGCTGTAAATTTTAATAGCGAGCGTGTAGTTGGTGGTGTTAACGACGCACGTGGCGATGTCTCATCAGTAAACCTACGTGGTATAGGCACAGGTTATACGCTTACGCTGTTGAACGGTCGCCGATTAGTGCTACACCCAGGTACGCAAGCCGAAAACTTAGTACCTGTTACTACCGTGAACTCAAATACGCTTCCAGTTAAAGGACTAAAACGTGTTGAAGTGTTACGCGATGGCGCTGCAGCTATTTACGGTACTGACGCCATATCAGGTGTAGTAAATTATGTTTTAGACGACAAGTATACGGGCGGTGAGCTTCAAGCTCATTATGGCAGTAGTCAGGG
Source organism: Alteromonas sp. HB246098 (assembly GCF_054890645.1). Classification (NCBI taxonomy): domain Bacteria; kingdom Pseudomonadati; phylum Pseudomonadota; class Gammaproteobacteria; order Alteromonadales; family Alteromonadaceae; genus Alteromonas; species Alteromonas sp. HB246098. The sequence continues at coordinate 223,359 of NZ_JBTZUG010000007.1, forward strand.
TACAGGTCGTGACCAAATCAATTTATCCGGCGCTGGTGGTTGGTTATTTAACAATGATAAAACTCACGTTACTTTTAGTGGTGGGTACTATCATCGCGATATGGTTATGGCGAGTGAGCGGGATTATTCTGCCAGTTCTGACTTACGTAACTACAGCGAAGTGCCTGCTGATTTTGTTGGCGATACACAACTAGATAATCGCTCAACGGTAACGCCATGGGGGGAATTTTCCTCAGACAGTCTAGGCACCTTTCACCTTGAGCCAACGTCATACGACGATTGTGTTGCGGAAGTTAGTGGCTATGTGTGCGCGTCTTCTGGATCAACGCCTCGAGATATGCGCTTCGACTCAAACTCACAGCGTAGCTTGAGCTCGGAAGTCGATAGGCTCAATCTATACACCTTGGTGAATCACCAAATCAATGATGATGTTGAGATATACGGTGAAGCCCTTTACTACTCAGCAACAGCGAAACGTATTCGTGAACAATCGGGCAATCTAACAGCACAGCGTTTTACAGTTTCTGCTGATGCATTTTACAACCCTTTTGGTGAAGACGTGACTGTTCGTCGCTATCGTCCCATTGATACAGGCCCTCGAAATATCGAAGTCGATGATTACAGCTATCGTTTATTAGCAGGCTCTCGTGGTTATATCGGTGATTGGGACTTCGATTCTGCCGTGTTGTATTCAAAAGCCAATACTATCGATACCGCAAATCGAATTAACACCACCTTGTTCCAACAAGCGGCTAATAGTACTGATGAAAGCACGGCTTACAATATTTTTAGCGGCGCCAGTGTGACTAACCCAAATACGGTCGATGATACGCCGGTATCTCAAAGTGTTATCGACAGCTTTATGGTGGATGTTGAGCGGGAGTCAGAAACAGAACTTGCTTCAATTGATGCCAAAGTATCTCGACCAGATTTATTTAGTTTACCCGCCGGTGATGTAGGTTTTGCCGCAGGTATTGAATATCGCTATGAAAGCTTTTTTGACAAACGTACCGATGATTTGAATGGCACATTGTTTTTCAGTGACTTAGTGGGTGGCACTTCGTCCGAAATTGCTAGCCAAGTATTAGGAAGTAGCCCTACGCCAGATGCTAGCGGAAGTCGTAATGTGGTATCTGCGTACGCGGAATTTGCTATTCCACTGTTGGCCGATAAACCGTTTGTTGAAAATTTAAATTTACAGGTAGCCGGGCGTTACGAAGATTTCTCTGACGTAGGCAGTGTATTTAAACCTAAATTTGCCCTTGCATGGACGGTAAATGAAAACGCATTAATTCGTGGTGCATATTCAGGGGGCTTTAAAGCGCCAGGGTTGCCACAAACCACAGCAGTAAATGTTGCCCGTTCTAATACCAGAACCGATCCGTTGACACAAACGAATCGTGGTACGCTAGAACTTCGAAATGGTAGCGATACCTTAAGCCCCGAAGAAAGTGAAAATTACTCGTTTGGCGTAGTACTTACGCCTACCAAAGAGTTAACCCTTACAGTCGATTGGTGGCAAATCAAACAAGAGAACACGGTGGGTATTTTAAATAGCCAAACACAAATTTTGTATGATGCGCTATTACGTAGCCAGGGTGGCTCGAATGAAAATGTGGTTCGTGATGAAAATGACGAAATTATATATATTCGAAATGATTACACTAACTTACTACCAAGAGATATTTCTGGTATCGATTACAGTGCTGATTACCGTTTTGAAACTGAAGTAGGTGATTTTTCCATTAAGCTCAGTGCCGCCAACTTGAGAAAGTTTGATCAAGGGTCAGACGATATCACAGACCTAGTGGTTGCAGCACAAGAAGCTGGAAACGAAGCGTTATTGTACGAAGGGGAGCAAGTTGCCATATTTGGTAGCGATGGCGACCTTATTCGTCAAAACGAACGCCCAAAATGGCGGGCTAATTTATCGCTAACCTATTCTCGAGATGCATGGCGTGCTGGTCTTAAATATCGTTACGTTAGTGATGTTGAAGACACTAGCTTAAATTATACCGACGATTCAGGTGATTTAGTGACTTACGTCATTGATGACTGGTCAACGTTAGATGCGTACGTAAGTTACCGCTTTAGTAAAGATGCATTGTTTAGCGGAAAAACGAAAGTGACCGTAGGCATGCGTAACCTGACTAACGAAGAACCGCCGTTTGCCGATGAAACCTTTGGTTTTAGCAGTAGCCTTCATTCATCGATTGGCCGTTATACCTACGTAACACTTAATCATAAATTTTAAGTTAAAAAACTTTTCCTACTTTTACATCATAAAGAGGCGTCTACCATTAGGAGGCGCTTATTTCATGGAGATATCATGTTTCGATTATTTGTCATTGCATTGGGGTTTGTCTCCCTTCTTGCTTCCGCCGTTACATTGGCGTGCGAATTCAAGGGCGTTACTTTTTCTGCAGATTTTGAAGCCGGAAAATTAGATTCCTGTGAAGTCGACGAAAACGGCACCTATGTATTGAGCTTCTTACCAGAAGATAAGCCTATAAATCCTAGCCCTTGGTATTACTTTAGTGTTACCGCAGCAGGTGATTTATTGTCAAAACAAGCAGGAAAAGTAGATGTAGTGCTGACCTTTGATGGTTATACGCCAAGGTATTTACCTAAAGTGAGTTACGATCGAAAAAGCTGGAAGATAACCGCGTTTGATACCACAGAGCAGGGCATGACACTAACTTTGCCGGTATCAAAGCAGCCACTGTATGTGGCTGCCCAGCGTCCAATTCCAAATTCTGTTTACACAAACTGGCTAAAACAAGCAGAGCAAGACTTTGGCATTAAGCCGTTTACGATTGGTAAATCTACCGAAGGCCGCACACTTTCTGCATTTGCTCTTGAAAAGCCTGAAAACACCGAGTGGGTTATTTTCGTTGGTCGTCAACATCCACCAGAAGTAACAGGCGCGGTAGCCATGTTCTCTTTTCTAAATCAATTCTTATCCATTACATCTGAAAACAATGCGTTTTTGTCGCGCTTTAATGTTCTGGTTGTTCCGAACATAAACCCTGATGGTGTAGCCAATGGTCATTGGCGACATAGTGTTGGGCATAAAGATCTAAACCGCGATTGGAATGTCTTCTCTCAACCAGAGACCAAAGCAGTGAAAACATATCTAGATAAAATCACGAATGCTGGCGGGAAAATTGTAATGGGTATGGACTTTCATTCTACCCACAACAATGTTTTTTATACCATTCCGGTAGATGAAAGTATCGCCCCTAGCGACATGGTTGTAGGTTGGTTGGCCGACTTGCAAACACAAACCAAAGGCGTGTTTAAAGTCGTAGATAAACCTGGCACTTCACCAGGTAAAGGCGTTTTTAAACAGTTTTTTGCTGATGTTTATCACGTGCATGGTGTTACCTATGAAGTTGGTGATAATGAGCCGAATGAGAAAACTCGCTACGTTGCTAAACACGCCGCCAATACGCTTATCGATACGTTAATTGCCACTCCTGCTGAAGAATTTTATATTAAAGCGTGTGCAGACGAAGCAGCAAGTTGTGAGCAATGATTATGCATTTACGCACAAATAAACCCAAAGCGCTTCGCCATAAACTTGCTATCGCAGTTCTCATGTCCTCGATTAGTGTTGCAGGCCCTGTTAGGGCTGAAAGTATAGAGCAAACGGATGTTTCGGCGATAGACTCTAAAGCCGCGCTTACTTTTGTTCATCAAAGCACAATGAAGCATATTGCTAAAACTATGTGGGAAAAACCTGAATTGGGTTTTCTAGAGCACAATAGCAGCGCATTAATGCAACAGACGTTAATTAAGCGTGGTTTCAAAGTAACGGCCGGTATTGCGGGAATGCCCACTGCATTCATTGCGCAGTACAACCCGGTAGGCCAGACAGAAGAAGGTGTGCATAAGCCTGTTATCGGCTTGCTTGCCGAAATGGATGCCCTACCCAGCATGGGGGTTTTAAATACGTCTGATAAACAGCCGATTAGCACTAACGGACATGTTCACGCAGGTCATGCTTGTGGACACAACTTGTTTGCCGGCGGGATAATAGGTGCTGCGCTTAGCTTGGCTGATTATCTCGATTCCCATCCAAATCAAGGTTCTCTTAAGGTTTTCGGCGCACCCGCTGAAGAAGGGGGCTCAGGGAAAGTTTATTTGGTGAAAGCTGGCGTATTTGAAGACGTAGATGTTGCCCTTCATTGGCACCCATCGGATAGCACGACTTCTTCACCATCATCTTCGCTGGCCAACAAAAGTGGTAAGTTTCGCTTTTATGGGATTGCCGCGCATGCTGCTGCTGCGCCAGATAAAGGGCGTTCGGCATTAGATGGCGTAGAAGCTATGAACATGATGGTAAACTTAATGCGTGAGCATGTACCGGATGGCACGAGAATTCACTATGTCATCACTGACGGCGGAACTGCGCCCAATGTAGTGCCGGACTTCGCCGAAGTGTATTATTACGTACGCTCAGCACAGCCAGCTGTTGTGCTGTCACTGTGGGATAGATTGGAAAAAGCGGCGGAGGGAGCAGCACTTGGTACTGAAACCCGTGTTAATTGGGAAGTCACAGGTGGGGTGTGGAATGTATTACCTAATGTGACCTTATCAAAATTAATGCACAAGCACATTGACGCCGCACCTCCGATTATTTTGACTAAAAGCGAGCAACAGTTTGCTAGCGAAATAAGTCGCACTCGCGAGCAGGCCTTTAACCACAATGCTCACAGCACTCCAGAGCCCTTCGATGAAAAGATTACTGTTTGGTCTGCATCAACTGATGTTGGTGATGTGAGTTGGCAAGTGCCTACCGTGGGAGTATCTAGCGCCACCTGGGTAAAAGGAACCCCACCCCATACTTGGCAGGCATCAGCAATGAGTGGTACTGATATAGGTTACAAAGGTATGTACTTGGCCAGTGAGGTCATCACGCAAACTGCTGTATCCCTTTTCTCTGAACCTGAAAATATCAGTAAAGCGAAGCAAGAGTTTCAGCAACGAAAAAGTACGTTGAACTATGAACCCATGCTTGGGCAGAGAGCACCAGCACTTGATTATCGTAAGTAGAATATTCTCGTACTACTGCGTCAGAGGTTTATAACAATCTTGTAATGTAACTAAAAGGTTTGGCCGAATCTCGGTCAAATTCTTGATTCTATTCCGAACACTCGCTAATTTTTAACGATGACCCCAGATTAAATTATCGCTTAAATATCAGTAAAACCTTGTGTTTATAAGGGCTTTTCTTTTATCATTTGCGGTCGAAAATTTTGAAAACTTTCGTGACCTCGTAAACCAGTAAATTTTTGCTGTTACGTTGCTGTCATGACAAGCCATATGATGCATGACGCAAGCGTGATAAAACCAGTATAAGCTTGGGTTACACATCATAATTATCCAAACCTGGAGAAATGTGGATGAGCAATGTATCTGTAGATGCAACAGAGTCTGCACACAATGAAAACCAGCCAGAAAACAACACTCGTCGTCGGTTCTTGACCGTTGCCACGTCGGTAGTTGGTGGTGTAGGTGTCGTTGGTGCTGCTGTGCCTTTTATTGCGTCCTGGAATCCAAGCGCCAAAGCGAAAGCAGCCGGTGCTGACGTTGAAGTAGATATCAGCGGGATTGAGCCTGGACAATTAGTACGTGTAATGTGGCGAAGCAAGCCTGTATGGATTGTACGTCGTACGCCTGAGATTCTTGAAGAACTAGGCACACACGAAGATAAGCTGAAAGATCCTAACTCTGAAGCTGAGCAGCAACCTACTTTTGCTCAAAATCGTTTCCGTTCGATGAAAGAAGAATACCTGATTCTAGTGGGTATCTGTACGCACCTAGGTTGCTCTCCACAGCACCTTAAAGACGGCGCTTTCGAAGAAGTGGTTGAGGGTGTGCCAGATGGTTTCTTCTGCCCATGCCACGGTTCTAAGTTTGATATGGCAGGACGTGTATTCCAAAACGTACCGGCACCATTAAACCTAGTTGTACCGCCATATCAATTCGTTGATGACAATAACATCATCATCGGTTCAGAAGCGGAGGCTTAATTATTATGAATGCTTTCCTAGGTTGGATTGAAGAACGCATCCCAATGATGCGCGTTGCGAATATGCACGCTCTTCAATATCCTGCTCCAAAGAACATGAACTTTTGGTATGTGTTCGGTTTTCTAGCTACTATCGTTTTGGTAAACCAAATTGTTACTGGTATTTGGTTGACCATGAATTTCGTTCCATCTTCAGAAGGCGCGTTTGCCTCTGTTGAATACATCATGCGTGAGATCGACTACGGTTGGATCATTCGTTACATGCACAGTACTGGCGCATCAGCGTTCTTTATTGTGGTATATCTACACATGTTCCGCGGCATGATTTACGGTTCTTACCAGAAGCCTCGTGAGCTTCTGTGGGTGTTTGGTATGTTTATCTACCTAGCGCTTATGGCTGAAGCATTCATGGGTTATGTACTACCTTGGGGACAAATGTCTTACTGGGGTGCACAGGTAATCGTATCGCTATTTGGCGCTATCCCTGTTGTTGGTCCTGATTTGGTTATCTGGCTACAGGGTGACTACGTTATTTCTGGCGCAACACTTAACCGCTTCTTCGCATTACACGTTATTGCGTTGCCTTTAGTTATCGTTATTCTTGTGTTCCTTCACATTATCGCGCTACACGAAGTGGGTTCTAACAACCCAGATGGTATTGCAATTAAGCACAAGAAAGGTTCACTGCCTGAGTCTGAAAAGACCAAATATGAAATCCATGAATACTACACAAGCAAGTACGACATTGCTGATGACGTATTGCCGTTCTTCCCACACATCGTACTTAAAGACCTTGTGGCATTCTGTATTTTCTTAGCGCTATTTACTTATGTGTTGTTCTTTGCCCCTGAAATGGGCGGTAAATTCCTAGAACATCCTAACTTTGAAATTGCTAACCCGTTGAAAACACCTGAGCATATCTTCCCAGTGTGGTACTTCACGCCGTTCTACGCAATTTTGAAAGCGGTACCTGATAAGTTGTTCGGTGTACTAGCTATGTTCGGTGCAATTGCTGCGCTATTCGCTCTGCCTTGGTTAGACCGTGGTCGCGTTAAGTCATGGCGCTATCGCTGTGGTCTGCACAAAGTAAACCTTATTGTGTTTGCAATTGTGTTTATCTTCCTAGGTTACTTAGGTGGTACGCCACAAGAAAACTGGAAAATCATTGCGTCGCAAGTTGCTACAGTAATGTACTTCGGTTTCTTCATTGCATTGTTCTTGTACAGCAAAAACGAAAACACTAAACCTGTGCCAGAGAGGATTTCTAAATGAAAAAAATGATGTGCTTTTTAGCCTTCTTCCTACCTGGCGTAGCGCTTGCGGCAGGTGGAAACGTACACCTTGATAAAGCGCCTATCGACTTATCCGATAAGGCGTCTTTACAGCGTGGTGCACAGTTGTTCATGAACTACTGCTTAGGCTGTCACTCGATGAAGTACCAGCGTTATCAGCGTTCATTCCAAGACTTGGGTATTCCTGACGAACTAGGTCAAGAATACCTGCAGTTCACGGGTGAAAAAGTATCTGATTACATCACTCGTGCAATGCCCGAAGAAGCCGCAGCTGGCTGGTTCGGTGCTGCTCCACCAGATCTTACGCTTGTTGCACGTGTTCGTGGTGAAGACTGGATTTACACTTACTTGCGTTCTTTCTATGTAGACGAGAGCCGCCCGTTTGGTGTTAACAACACAGTATTCCCAGAAGTAGGTATGCCGCACGTACTACAACCACTTCAAGGGACGCCTACGCGCACTTATGAAGAGCAAATGGTTGATGGTGAAATGGTTAAGCGTTATGTAGGTATTAAGTCAGATGGTACTGGCGCAATGTCTCCTGACGAGTATGACCAAGCTGTTGCCGATATCGTGAACTTCCTAGAGTACACGGGCGAGCCTTCAAAACTGGAATCTCACAAAATCGGTAAGTGGGTACTTATCTTTATCGCAGTATTGTTTGTATTTGTTTACTTACTGAAGAAAGAATACTGGCGAGAAGTGCACTAATCGCACAGATTTATGTATAATATGAAAAGGGGGCTTCTCGCCCCCTTTTTTGGTATTTACTCGTGCTACCTGAAAACCCTTTTGTATAGAGTGTTCAGGTAGCACGAGTTAACGTAATAAGCTTACCGTTTGTAAGCGTAAACTTGTTTCTCGACGGAGGAAATTGAATGGCCGTAGCCGCGAATAAACGTTCTATTATGACGTTGTTCTCTGACACAATTGATATTTATAGCCACCAGGTGCGCATTGTGTTGGCAGAAAAAGGTGTGGGTGTTGAAATCAGCTACACAGATCCTAGCAACCTGTCTGAAGATCTGTTGGAGCTTAACCCTTACGGTACTGTTCCAACTCTAGTTGATCGCGAACTTGTACTTTACAAGTCGCATATCATCATGGAATACCTTGATGAGCGTTTCCCTCATCCACCACTAATGCCGGTTTACCCTGTATCACGTGGCCAAAGCCGTCTTATGATGCACCGCATTGAGCAAGATTGGTACTCGCTTGCTGCTCGTATCTTCCGTGGTGAAGGTGACGTAGAAGCAGCACGTAATGAGTTGCGTGAAGCCTTGCTTTCACTTGCCCCTGTATTTGGTGAAATGCCTTACTTCATGAGCGAAGAGTTCAGCTTAGTTGACTGCTACCTTGCTCCGCTATTGTGGCGTCTTCCTGCACTAGGCATTGAACTAAACGGTGCTGGCAGCAAAGAAATTAACGCTTACATGAACCGCATTTTCTCTCGTAGTTCATTTAAAGCATCTTTGACTGACCAAGAGCGCGAGATCCACAACCCGCTATGACATCTATGACGTCAAACCAGCCCTATTTGCTTAGGGCTTTTTATGAGTGGATTGTTGATAATGATTTGACGCCGTACATTGTGGTTGATGCAACTAACGAGTTGGTAGAAGTGCCGCAAGAGTTTGTTAAAGACGGTCAAATTGTTTTAAACGTATCGCCAAGTGCGTGTGTTAATTTCTCTCTCGATTTAGACGGCTTGTCGTTTCAAGCACGTTTTTCTGGGCAGCCCAGAAGATTGAGTATGCCTTGTGAAGCTGTGATGGCTATATACGCAAGGGAAAACGGTGCAGGTACAGTATTTGCCACCGAAGAAGATATTGCCCGCGCGCAGCAAGAGCGCACTGAAGCACCTGAAGATGTGTCTCAACCGAGCGGACCAACGCCTCTGGAAGACGCTGACTCTAGCGATGTTCAAGATGCGCCTGTCCCCCCTAAAAAGGGTAAGCCTAGCTTAAAGGTTATTAAGTAGCTAATTAAGTAGCTAACTGCGTCATTTGCATGGCAGCTATTTAAAAACTTTTAGTGTATTGACGTAGTCTGGCTTTGCAAAGCTATTCGCTTAAGCAGAGCCAACTATTATCTTTATATTTGCCCTATCTAATGTGTCACTTCTCAATTCGAAGCTTGTATATTACGCGTCGCAATTACTTGTCCAACTAAAAAACTTGTATCCTGATAAATACGAAAACACCCCATTACTTATAGGTAATAGGGCGCTAAAGCGGCTGATTCGCTATCGATCTATTAACGAGTTCGCGTTATCACAACACGACTTGTCGGGAAATCGAAGCGATGGGCTTCGGTTAGTACAGACGTTGACAACCCTTCACGGCTTGGGTCATTAGCGTTTGCACTGGTAACTACACCCTGGTGAAGTCTTACTGCATCGGCAAAGTCATCCCTCACTACATCATAACCTGCGGCTGCTCCGCCGCCACCCGCTGCACTAGCGGCGGGGCCAGGCATAGTGGCTGCAGTTTCTGTGTTTGCTTCCGTACCCGCATCCCAAGTCACTGTCATGAACGTTTTTATATCACCAACCGCCATGTTGCTTACATTTGCAGCGTTTAAGCCGGTGAATGCGTCGTTAGTGTTGACCAGCATGGTCGTTACTGTAAGGCGCAGGTTGTCAGCATCGAGTTCTGGAACCACAAGAGTTAGCTCTGCCCCCATTGAGCGAGGACCCAGTATTCCCTCTGAACTTAGCGCATCTAAAAAGTCAGTAGACTCTGCTGCTTCACTGATTACCATCGAGGGATCACCGCCCTCAGCCATGATTTCAATACCCATGCTGGCTGGCTCGCCCTCACTAAATGAATGGAAGCCTGGTTCATGCAAGATGACTGCAGCAGGTGCAAAGGGCTGAGAGTAGGTTAAGTTGGTAATTTGTACGGTATAAACCGCTGAATTACCGTTAATACCGTCTTGTCCATCTGCACCGTCTTCACCATCGGCACCATCTTGACCGTCGATTCCAGCTTCACCTTGTGGTCCAGCTGGCCCCTGAGGTCCTGTATCACCATCGTCGCCGCACGCCGCCAAAAGAGCTGATAGCATTAATAACGTACTGAGTTTTACTATTGGATTAGTCATAGTAATAGCTCCTTAAGATGCAGGAACAGTTATAACAACACGTGCAACGGGGTTTAACCAACGGTGTACAGTTGAATCTAAATCACTTGCACCTGAAGCATTGTCGGTGTCACCAAGCGCATTGCGGTGAATGTGTACCGGACCATCTTCACCATCTTCTATTTCACCATTAACTACCTGTGCTCCCACACCTGTGCCGCCCGTACCTAAGTCAACGATACGAGTTGGTGCACCACCGCCAGCAACACCAGGAACGCCATAACCCCCTAGCGCATTTCCTGTGCCGGCTTCAACGACGTCAGTACGAGCACTATTTAGCTCATCGTTTAACTCAGTGCCAGCATCGTAAGCATTAAGATAATACGTATAGGTGCCAGGTTCAGTAGGGATCTCAATACTGTCCATACCAACGAAGGCATCATTGGTTGGTATCAACATAGACAGCAGTGAAAGATAAGGCTTGTCCATTGTGTCGAAGGGATAACTTAATGTTGCTTTCGGGGCTAGAAGACCGCCAAAACGATGCCATGTATTTGAACCATTGTTTGTATCGACAGGACCCAATACCGCCTCAAAGTTAGCTCCGCTTGAGTCAGCGTTTTGTTCATCATCAATAACACCCGCTTCAGCAAGCCACGCTAGAGCCGATGAAGCTGGCTGTCCCACTTCAAAAGCGTCAACGGTGTCATCGTGCGCAATAACTAGCCGCGGCGTAAAGCTTTGCGCTTGGGTTAAGTTAGTAATTTCAACATCTAATGTAACGGCTTGGCTTACTGAAATTGTTGCGAGCGACAGTAGGGTAGCGCTAGCAAGTTTAGTGAATTTCATTTTATTGTCCTTGTTTATGACTTAAATCGCATAAAAATCTAGGGCAGTAAAATTTTTAATTCATCACAGAACTATCACAAAAAATACACAGATTTGTATCGACAAATAACAATATTGTTAGAAATTTTTAGTGCTTATTTATCAGTCAAAAAATTGTTATTAATGTGAAATAAAAACACGAAGGGTCGGGTCTTGTTTTTTATTGGCGAATTAGGAGCGAGATATGATCCTTATCATCTACACTGGAAATAAGTTTCAACAAAATATATCGCAATGCTTAAGTAAGCATAGCTTTCTTTACGACGCAGTCTCTAATTTTCAATCCGCAGAGTCTTTGCTTAAGGCGCAGCAGTATTCACTTATTATTGTCGAATCGCACAGTAATACTATGTGCTTGCAGCGTATTAGACGTTTAGTAGAAGCTAACCCTGAGAGCTGGGTGGTGGCCGTTGAAAGTGATATGCCGAGAACTGAGACGACTGAGGATACAGTCGATGAGGCTAATTACTATGAAGCAGGTGTCGATGACTTCCTTACAGGAACGTTTGACGAGCGTATGTTTTCAGCACGTATTCGTTCCCATATGCGAAGAAGTATGCCCACCCAAGAAGCCTTGCGATCTAACGATGGTAGCGAATATCGCATCGAAATTGGCCCGCTTAGGGTAGATCAGCGTTATCACAGCGTGACGATCAATGGTCAAATACTGGCACTAACGGCACGCGAATTCACCTTGTTGAATTATTTCTGTCGTCACCCCAATCAGGTGTTCTCTCGTAATCAGCTACTTAGCGAGGTTTGGGGTTATAACCATGAAGGTTATGAGCATACGGTAAACACACATATTAATCGTCTACGCGCTAAACTTGACAAGGTTAACAGTATTGAAAATGGTGGCCAGCTAGTACAAACCGTATGGGGCGTCGGATACAAACTGAATATAAATGGGTATACAGCCAAGGCGTTAAGCGCCTGAACGATATAGTTTAAAAAATTACTTGAGCCGTAGGAGCAGAGTAATCTTGTAATCTTCACCGACTTAAATTAAAAACAGCGTCGCAGTACCTAAGAACGCAAAAATACCCACTACATCAGTTATCGTAGTTAAGATAACACTGCCTGCTAAGGCAGGGTCTATCTTAAGACGCTTCATGATCATGGGTAAGGTCGCGCCTGCAAGCGCCGCCGCAATCATGTTTACCATCATCGCAAAGGCAATAATAACGCCTAGCATGTAGTCTTGTTTCCAAAGGGCGATGACAGAAGCAATAAGCACCGCCCAAATTGCGCCATTTAAAAAGCCGATAGAGATTTCTTTACTAATAAGCCATCGCGAGTTGCTGGCATTTACATGACCTAGTGCCATACCACGAATAACAAGGGTCAGCGTTTGGTTACCCGCTACACCGCCCATACTGGGAACAATGGTATTTAATATAGCTAACACAGCCAGTTGGCTGAGTGTTGCTTCGAATAAGTCGCTCACCATGGCGGCCATTAGCGCCGTCACCAAGTTTACCGCCAGCCACACCGAGCGTCGTTTGGTACTTTGCATAACCGGTGCAAAGGTATCTTCGTCGTCATCAAGACCCGCCATACTCATCATTGAGTGCTCGGCGTCTTCACGAATAATATCAACCACGTCGTCAATGGTAATTCGGCCCACTAAGCGATGATTCTCATCAACTACGGGCGCTGAAAGCCAGTTATATCGCTCGAAAAGGCTAGCAACTTCATCGTCGGGCATGTTTACCGGAATGGCCTCTGACTCTTCGTCCATGACATCAGACACTTTGTCGTCGGTATCCGCGGTGAGTAGACGGGCAACGGGGACGATACCAACTAGGTTGTCGGTCCTATTTACTACATAGAAGGTGTCTGTATTTTCTGGTAACTCACCTTTTAAACGAATGTAACGGAGAACCACATCAATGGTGACGTCAGGACGCAAGGTAATGGTGTCGGTGTTCATGATGAAACCAGCGGTTTCTTCACCGTAAGACAGTGCTTGCTCTGCACGTACGCGGTCTTGGGCATCCATTGAATCGAGAATGTCTGCCAACACAGGTTCAGGAAGACTACTCAGCGTTTCTGCTAAGTCATCGGTATCCATCTCTTCAAGTGCGTCAACCACGTTGGCGGGGAGCATCTTTGTTATAATACCGTTTCGAACATCGTCAGACAGTTCTTCTAAAATGTCGCCGTGAAAATCGCTATCAATTAACTCCCACAACTCATCACGGGTCCTGCTTGGACTAGACTCAAGAATATGCGCAACGTCTGAAGGAGGAAGTTCAAGCAGAAGCTTACGTACAGATACAAATTGCCCGTTTATTAACGCTGCGTTAAGTGCACGTAATTGGGTTTGTACGTATTTAGAAACAAGCGCTTCTGCCATAAGGCGTTATTCCTACTATGCTGAGATGGAAAAATAGAGACTGTTTTAGCCTAAGTGTGCGTAGAATATCGCAATTATAATAAGTCTGTCATGATAATTGCGTGGCTTTTACGCAAGAATTTGGAATTACTAAGTTAGCTGTTGATTAATTCGTCAAGAGTGAAGCGTGTTGAGACTATTCGTCTTCGTTAAATCTGCCTTCAATTAGCTCCTCGATGGCAGCAAGTGCATCGACCGCGTCATCACCATCGACAATAACATCTACCTGTTCGCCCTGATGACTTTCCAGCATCATCAAGCCTAAAACGCTACTTGCATCGGCTTCTTTATCACCTTTTTTCAATATGATTTTGGCATCAAATTGATTAGCAAGCTTAACCAATTGCGTGGCTGCTCTAGCGTGTAAACCTAGTTTATTAACGATAGTAAGCGTTTTTTGAATAGTCATTACTGGTTAAGCTCTCGGTGACGAATTTGAACATCAGGATGTATTTCACTGAAGGTTTTCGACAAGGTTTGGGCAATATAGACAGAGCGGTGCTGGCCGCCAGTGCAACCAATCGCTACCGTTACATAGCTTCTATTGTTGCGCTCTAGGTGAGGAAGCCATGTGGTCATTAAGTTCTGTATCTGCCAGATAAATTTGGTTACTACAGGTTGTGAGCCTAAAAATACCTCCACGGGGGAATCTAACCCAGTAAGGTGTCTAAGGTCAGGTTCCCAATGAGGGTTGGGAAGGAAGCGCGCATCAAAAACATAATCTGCGTCTTTAGGAATGCCGTGTTTAAAGCCAAACGATTCGAACACCAGTACAAGGCGTGAACTTTTCTTCCCTAAAATACGTTCCCGAATAAGTTCGGCGAGTTGGTGTATCGTTAGCTTATCTGTATCAAGGTATAAATCAGCGCGTTCAGTAATTGGAGCAAGGAGCGCAGATTCTGCTCTAATAGCCTCCGATAGAGACTTATTTAGTTTAGCTAAAGGATGAAGACGGCGAGTTTCGCTAAACCGCTTGACCAGTACGTCATCGCTTGCGTCAATGTACACTATAGTCATCGACCAAGAAGAAGGCAGATAATCTAGAATCTCTACCAAGTCATCTGGATTTTTGGGAAGATTCCTTACGTCGATACTTACTGCAACTTGGTCGTATTCATCAACAACAGTATGGGTGAGGGTGGGAAGCAAATTTACTGGGATATTATCAACACAGTAATAACCTAAGTCTTCCAAAGCGCGAAGTGCGACAGACTTACCAGACCCTGAACGACCACTGATTATGATCAGCTTCACCTAAACTCTCCCTTATATTCTGGTTTCATCACATACGCGTTGTTGAATAAAGCGCCTATCTATAATGTATAGGCTCTTATGGCTTAACTTAATGCAGAAATAATCTCGTCGCTGGTTGTTGCACGGCGTATTGTTTTAATTGTTTCTTTGTCACTGAGCTTACCTGCTACGGTAGCCAGTGTTTGAAGGTGTCCTTCGGTTTGCTCTTCGGGAACGAGTAGCGCAAAAAATATGTCTACGGGCTTTTCATCTAGGGCATCAAAGTTGATAGCTGGTGTGCTTGTTACAACAATTGCTATTACCTTCTCAAGGCCAGCCAGGCGACCGTGAGGCAGTGCTATGCCGTTGCCAATACCCGTGCTACCCATACGTTCTCGAGCCATTAAGCTATTTAAAACCGTTGCCTGGTCGATGTTATCATTTTGCTTGGCAGCGATATCAGCGATGATCTCAAGAATTCGCTTTTTACTATTACACTGAACCGCACACTCGGTGCGGTCCAGACTTACGATGGCTTGTATATCCATGCTTAATTAACTACTAATGTTTTTTCAGTTTTTCCTTATGCTTGATTACCTGCCGGTCGAGTTTATCAACCATGCTGTCAATCGCCGCATACATGTCGGTATTTTCTGAGGATGCGAATACTTCAGCGCCACTTAAATGAACAGTCGCTTCGGCTTTTTGATTTAATTTTTCAACGTTCAGGATGACATGCACATTAGAAATGTGATCAAAGTGACGTTCAAGTTTGCTGAACTTCGTATCGACATAATTACGCAAAGAGTCGGTGATTTCGACATGATGACCAGTGAGGTTGATTTGCATATTTCGTCTTCCTTATATATTTAAGCCTAGTTAAATAAGGCTTTTGCGTTGGTTCGACGGTGGGATCGATAACGATTCCCGATATTTTGCTATTGTTCGCCGAGCGACTTTTATGCCTTGCTCTGCCAACAACGAAGCAATCTTGCTATCACTTAGCGGCTTGCTAGGATTTTCCGCAGCCACTAACTTCTTGATCAATGCACGAATCGCTGTAGATGAACATTCACCACCTGACTCAGTTGCTACGTGGCTTGAGAAGAAATACTTCAATTCAAAGATACCACGAGGCGTATGCATATACTTTTGCGTTGTCACACGGGAAATAGTCGATTCGTGCATATCTACCATTTCTGCGACATCATTTAGTACCATTGGTTTCATCATTTCCGGGCCGTGCTCAAAAAAGCCCATTTGCTGCTGCACAATACAATTTGCGACCTTCATTAAGGTATCGTTACGAGATTCAAGGCTCTTTATGAACCACTTGGCCTCTTGCATGTGTGAGCGGATGAATTGTGAATCGCTACTGTTCTTAGCACGGCGACTCATTGCTGCGTACTGTTGATTTACGCTTAATTTCGGCAGACTGTCGGGGTTCAGCTCAACCACCCAACGGCCATTTTTCTTGGTTACCGAGACATCAGGAATAACGTACTCAGGCTCTTTAGTAACTAAAGCACTACCTGGACGTGGATTCAAGGTTTGAAGTAAACGCATTGCTTCGCGCAGCTGATCTTCTTTTAATCGGCTCTTACGCATTAGGGTGCGGTAGTCTTTACTGCTCAGTAAATCTGAATATTCCTCAATAAGCTGCTTCGCTTCAGCAAGCCACGGTGTGTCTTCTGAAAACTGGCGCAATTGCACCATAAGACATTCTTGAGGGGTACGAGAACCTGAACCAATGGGGTCGAACATTTGAATACGCTTAAGTACACATTCTATTTCGTCCATTTCGATAGGCTCTTCAAGATCATCATCGTTGACCGCTTCTAAGATATCGTCAAGAGTAACGGTCAAATAACCTGATTCGTCAATCGAATCGATGATTGCAGTAGCAATGGCGCGGTCAGTATCCGAAAAATGAGTGAGGCGCATTTGCCAAAGCAAGTGCTCTTGTATGTCTTCAGTGGTCTCACCTTGAAAGATTTGTTCATCATCATTAGATGGACCAGGTGCTGGCGCAGAAGAAGCGGAATAATACTCATCCCAAGTGCTGTCGATAGGTAGCTCATCGGGAAGGTCATTCTTCTCCAGTGCATCTCCTGCTTCTAGCGTGTCGCTTGATGCAGAAGCTGTCGCTTCAGCAGCGCTATCGTCACTATCGACATTGTTCTTTTCTACTTGTGGCTCGTCGCTACCTTCTTCCACTTCTAAAAGCGGATTAGAGTCGAGCGCTTCTTGAATCTCTTGCTGAAGATCAAGCGTAGAAAGCTGCAGCAGCTTAATGGCCTGCTGCAGCTGAGGTGTCATGGTAAGTTGTTGGCTAAATTTTAGCTGTAAAGATGGTTTCATCTACGTCTTATTTAAATGCTCTAAATTAAATATACCAGAGCGAAACTGAAAAATGACAATTCGGTTACACTAACTATAGCCTGAATTGTTCGCCTAGGTATACGTCCCTTACTTTTTGATTACTTAAAACCTGTTCCGCAGTTCCTTGCGCAATAAGCTCGCCATGACTCACAATGTACGCTTTTTCACAAACATCCAATGTTTCGCGTACGTTATGGTCCGTGATAAGGATACCAATACCCCTATCTCGCAGATGCTGTATTATCTTCTTTATATCATTAACTGATATTGGATCAACACCGGCAAATGGTTCGTCTAACAAAATAAACTGTGGTTTTGCTGCCAGAGCTCGTGCAATCTCTACGCGACGCCGTTCTCCCCCTGACAAACTCATCCCCGTACTATTACGTATATGGTTGATATTAAATTCATCAAGTAGGGCATCTGCTTCTTCTTCTTGCTGTTGTGAATTTAAATCTTTACGGGTTTGCAAAATGGCCATGATATTTTCATGTACCGTAAGCTTTCTAAATATTGATGCCTCTTGCGGGAGGTAGCCTATACCGCGGCGTGCGCGCTCATGCATTGGCTGGTGAGTAAGCTCATTATCATCAATTTCGATCTTGCCTTTGTCTAAGTTGACCAAACCTACAATCATGTAAAAAGTAGTGGTCTTACCAGCTCCATTAGGGCCGAGAAGACCAACAATTTGACCGGTAGACACTGAAAGGCTTACGTCGCGAACAACCTGTCGCGATTTATACGATTTAGCAAGGTTTTTAGCGCTCAAAGTTGCCATTGCTATTCATTGTCCTCGTTGTCTTTCTTAGACGATGTTTTACGAATGGTGTCAGGGGTAAACACTGTGGTTACACGACCTTCACCATCTTCACCGGCGCCACCCGTTGCAAGCAATTGTTCAGTAATCATATCGAACGTAATCTTATCACCTTGCACTTTACTGGTATCTTGCTGTAGCTCAGCATTACCCGCCAGAGAAATAGTGCGATTAATTACTTCATAGCGAATTTCATTAGCTTTCGCTGATACCGGTGTACCGTCTTCTAGTGATTGAGAATAGCTTGCAGGGTTGCCACGAGCGATAAATATTTCACGGCCGCTGCCATCTGTAGCTATTACTTCTACTTCATCAGCTTCGATTAGGAGTGAACCTTGGGTAATAAGTACATCTTCCTTGTACAGAGCTGTTTTGTTTTTACCATCAATAAACTGGGTGTTTGACCCTATCTTAATGGGTTGTGAAAAATCTTCTTCACTGGCTGTTACCGCACCGCTAGCGATGGCAAGTAGAAGGCTAGTTGCTAGGGGAATAAGTCGTTTGTACATGATCTAAAAGCTCGTATTCTTGTGTGCGTAAATTCGCGTTAAACCCATTGCTTAAAATAAGGTATTGCGTACCCAGTATCTCAACGGGTTGATCAGATGTCATTTGTTTCGTGTCTAAATTTATTTGGATGTATTCCGTGGATAAACTTTTGACAAAATCATCGCTGGTTTGATTTTCAATAACAACGCTATCTTCAAGCTGAATTAATTCATTGTTATAAAGCGTTCCTTCCTCGGCAGTTACAACCCAAGGTGATGAAGCACTTTCTGTATAAAGGGTATATTTAGGTTGTTGGAACAAAACAAAGCCTAATTGGTCGTAGTGCTCCATCGACTCTGCAAAGACTTTGTGATTTAACTCACCATCTTGGTTGTACAAGGTCGTAGTTAAGTTTTTTGCCTTGTAGGCAGGCTTAAGCGCATCATTTTCGCTACTACCTTGAGTTTCAGGCTGCTCTTCCATCCACGTTGGGATGTACATCAGCATCGCTAAAATAAATAGCGCCGATATACTTAAACCTAAGCGATTAAAGCCAAACTGGCTCATACACTAGCTCCGAAAATGTCATTTGCAACGCCTTTAGCCTGCAAAATAGTATCCGATATTTCTCGAACCGCACCAAACCCACCTGGAAGTGTGGTGATCCAGTTCGCTTGTTTTGCAACAAAAGGGTGAGCATCGGCAACCGCAATTTTTACCGCTACGTGCTGATACATGCCAGTATCGGGCATATCATCACCTACGGCGGCAACTTCGCTGGGACTTAACCCAAGGCTTTTCATTAACTCGCCAAGCGCTTCAGCTTTGTTTTCTTCACCCTGAATAATGTGCGCCACATTTAGCGCCTTCATTCTGTTTTCTACAATTGCTGAACGACGCCCTGTTATAACGGCGACGTTAACACCATTACTTACCAAGGCTTTCACGCCATAGCCGTCGCGGGTGTGAAAAGCTTTAAGTTCTTCACCGTCGTTGCCCAAATAAATGCGTCCGTCTGAAAATACGCCATCCACGTCACAAACCAGTAGCTTAATATTTGCCAACTGCTCAAAAAGTGCCTGGTCTAAATCGGTGTATAGAGTTGTCGTCATTTAGAGTACTCCCGCCTTTAAAAGCATGTGCATGTTGAAGGCTCCGACAGGGTTGCGCTTTTCATCGGTAACCATCAATGCGCTTATCTTATGGGTTTCCATTAGGTTTAGGGCTTCTACAGCTAGCTGCTCTGCTGTGGTTGTTTTGCCGCCTTTGGTCATTACATCTTCTACTGTCGCACTATGCACATCTATACGGGCATCAAGTATTCGGCGTAAATCACCATCAGTAAATACGCCTGTTAACGAACCATCGGGAGCGATAACACCAGTCATGCCTAAGCCCTTTTTGGAAATTTCCAAAAGTGCATCAGCAACAGTTGCATTTAAATTTACTAGTGGGATATCGCTGCCACTTAGCATGATATCACTCACTTTAAGCAGTAGTTTTCTACCTAAGCTACCGCCGGGGTGCGACAGTGCAAAGTCGTCTGAAGTGAAACCTTTTTGGTCGAGCAGGGCTACCGCAAGGGCATCACCCATAACCAGTGTGGCCGTAGTGCTTGATGTGGGCGCCAGACCTAATGAACATGCTTCTTTTTCTACACTAATATCCAGCACTACGTCTGCGTGTTGTCCTAACGAACTATTGGCACTGTTGGTCATTGCCACTACCAGTATGCCTAAGCGCTTAACAACGGGCAGCAAGTTAACTAATTCGTTGGTTTCACCAGAATTGGAAATGGCTAAGAGCACATCTCCTTTACTCAGCATGCCCAAGTCGCCGTGGTTGGCTTCACCGGGATGCATGAAAAAGGCAGGTGTCCCAGTGCTCGCGAGGGTAGCGGCGATTTTATTGCCGATATGTCCAGATTTTCCCATACCGCTTACAACCACTTTACCTTTGCAAGAGAAAAGAATGTTGCATGCAGTGATAAAGTCATCATTTAAGCGCTCTGCAAGGTTGGCAATAGCCTGCGTTTCAATGTCGATAACGCGCTTTGCCGATTCGATATAGTGCATCTGAGTTTGTGTATTCATGATTATCCGAACAGCCAGTATTGGTAGCCGATAAAGCAAGCCAGAAGTATGAATCCATTGGTTCTTGATATAGTACGCTTTCCAATTAAATCGAAGCTGAACAAGAACAACAGCAAAGTCAAACCGAGCATAACGTACATGTCTCGGTTATAAACGTCAGGGTCTAGCAGACCTGGGGCAATTAAACCTGGCATACCGAGTACGGCTAGCAGGTTGAAAATATTAGAGCCAATAATATTACCCAGTGCTAAATCGTCTTCACCTTTAAGCACACCTGCGACACTTGCCGCTAATTCAGGAAGGCTTGTGCCAAACGCAATAATCGTCAACCCGATAACTAAGTCAGAAATGCCCATGTATCTGGCAATTTCCACGGCTGAGTTTACAAGGAAGTGGGCACTCAAAGGTAATACAACAAGGCCAACACCAACCCAGATAAGCGCTGAGGTATTAGAAACGCCCTTTGGAATTTCATCTGCGGTCTCAGCCACCAGCGGGTCTTCTTTATCAACTTGTAGCGATAACCAAGCCATCATTGCCAAAACAAATATAAATAGACCTAGTAAAATTATCCCTTCGTAAGACTTTAGCTCGCCATCAAACATAAAGCCTAGCGCAATCAGTGAGATAATAAGAAGCGCGGGGAGTTCACGCTTAAGCGTTGTAGATGAAACAAGAAGCGGCTTTACTAATGCAGTTACACCTAACACTAGTGCGACATTAGTTATATTTGAACCAAGGGCATTACCCACGGCTGTGTTCATATTGCCATTTGCAGAGGCAATAGCGGAAACCACAATTTCAGGTGCCGAAGAGCCCATGGCGACAATCGTTAACCCGATCATCATAGGAGAGATGCCGATGTTCTTTGCTAGCGCGGAAGCACCGTACACAAAACGGTCTGCACTCCAACTTAAGACAATCAACCCAACCAGAAAAATGACAATGTTTAAAAGCACAACAACCTGTAATAGTAAGTATTTCGATAGATTGTCGCAAAAAGAGTGCCATTTGCCTATGCCAGCAACGCTTTATTTTCACCAAATATTGTCAATTGATGTAAATTTCCACTTACCACACCCATCACAGCGGTTCGAGCATATTGCTGGTAAGCGTTCAGTTTCAGTTAATAAACAGCACAATAGGATGGGAATTGAAGCGATATGTTAATCCTTAATAGGAAGGTGCCACTATCATTCGTCTTAATAGAACATAACTTGTAACTTTTTGACTTTGGCGAGTGTCTTGAAAAAGCGTACAATGGCTCCAAATTACACGCCCAGATAGTGTGGCTACTGGACAAGCCAGCCTGTAAGCATAAAAAACTACACTGCAGAGTAAACTTTTTTGAATTTGTTGGCTCTTAAAAGTAAACTGGTCAGTAAACTTTATGAGTTATGTGTGCGAAGGCACAGAAATTGAATATGCACATCGCTCATATACTTTTAATATTTTCTAAGTGGATTGATAGCGGCGTTCAAAACCAACTCAATCCAGCGTCAGGGGTCGACATTTAAGTAACTATGGATCATTTAGTTGAAGTAGATAACCTAACCTTCAAACGCGCAGATCGCCTCATTTATGATGGGATTTCATTGAAGGTACCTAAGGGCAAAATTACTGCGGTAATGGGGCCAAGTGGAATAGGTAAAACCACGCTGCTGCGCCTTATTGGCGGGCAGTTAACGCCAGATGAAGGCGACGTAAGATTTGATGGCGATTCAATTGTCTCTATGTCGAGAAAGTCTCTTTACGAAACTCGTCGTAGAATGAGCATGCTTTTTCAAAGTGGTGCGCTTTTTACCGACATGACGGTGTTCGACAATGTGGCGTTTCCGCTTCGCGAGCATACTGGTCTGTCAGAAGACTTGATAGCAACTATTGTCGCTTTAAAGCTACAGGCCGTAGGTCTGAGAGGCGCCGCGCAATTAATGCCGAGCGAACTTTCTGGTGGAATGGCGCGCAGGGCCGCGCTAGCTAGAGCGATAGCGCTAGACCCCGATTTAATTATGTACGATGAGCCTTTTGCTGGACAAGACCCCATATCCATGGGTGTGCTGGTAAAACTTATTCGAGAACTTAATGATGCTCTTGGCCTAACTAGCATCGTCGTGACCCACGACGTCACGGAGGTGCTGACCATCGCTGATTATATTTACATTTTAGCGGATAAACGCGTCATTGGTGAAGGTACAGCGCAACAAATTAAAGAGAGCGATTCCGAATTGGTTCAACAATTCTTAAAAGGTAAAGCAGATGGCCCGGTTCCATTTCATTACCCAGCGTCTGACCTGAAAGCAAGCTTTCTGGGGGCAGATAAATGAAGTTCTTCCAATCATTAGGCGCTAAAACTATAGGGAAAGTTACTGCGATTGGTCGAGCAGCACTCATGCTGTTTGGCGCACTTATCGCTGTTCCCCGAGTAAAAAACGTCCCACTGGTTATTAAACAGTTATATGTGGTGGGTGTGCAGTCTCTGCTGATCATCATGGTATCGGGGCTATTTATTGGAATGGTTATGGCACTGCAAGGCTATACCATTTTAGTCGATTACGGAGCAGAGGGTAGCTTAGGTCCCATGGTCGCGCTTTCACTATTGCGTGAACTTGGTCCAGTAGTCACCGCATTGCTTTTTGCTGGGCGTGCCGGGTCAGCGTTGACCGCTGAAATTGGTCTTATGAAAGCCACTGAGCAATTAAGTAGTTTAGAAATGATGGCGGTAGACCCACTAAGGCGCATAGTTGCTCCTCGTTTTTGGGCGGGAATGTTAGCCATGCCAATGCTAGCCATTATCTTTAGTGCCATTGGCATTTTAGGTGGTCATTTAGTCGGCGTAGATTGGTTAGGTGTTGATGCAGGCAGTTACTGGTCGATCATGCAGTCGACGGTTGATTGGAACCAAGATGTTATAAACGGCGTTATAAAAAGCCTCGTTTTTGCCTTGGTTGTGACGTGGATTGCCATATTTAAAGGTTACGATTCTATTCCAACATCGGAAGGGATCAGCAAAGCGACTACCGAGACGGTGGTCTATTCATCATTAGCAGTATTAGGGCTGGACTTCGTGCTTACCGCCCTTATGTTTGGTATCGAGTAGGGGATTGGAATGAGTAAGTATAAAACGGAAGTAATGGTTGGTGTGTTTGTCATGCTTACGATTGGTGCTTTGTTATTGTTGGCACTTAAAGTTGCAAACCAAACGGTCGCAACCGAAGGCGATACCTATACCTTATACGCGAAGTTCGACAACATTGGCGGGCTAAAGCCTCGCTCTGCTGTAAAAGTGGGTGGCGTAACCGTAGGCCGTGTGTCGTCTATATCTTTAGATCAAGAAGATTTCACACCGGTAGTAGAGCTATCTATTTTAAATGAATACAACGGCTTCCCTGAAACAAGTTCTGTATCTATTTTGACCTCCGGTTTGTTAGGTGAGCAATACGTAGGCTTCCAGCCTGGGTTCTCTTTTGATGGTGTTGCTAACCTACAAGATGGCGACTACCTACAAGATACAAAGTCAGCTTTGGTGCTCGAAGACCTTATCGGGCAGTTCTTATTTAACCGCGGCAGCGACGAAGACTAATCGCAGTTCAGCAGCTAAGCGTATATAACGAAGTCGTTAATTAATTCCAGCGGCCTGATGAAACTAAATACCTCATTGTCAGGTCTGCTTAAAAGAGTTTGAAGTTAGGAGAGTTATTTTGAAAAAGTTTTTCGTAGCAATTGGCATCTTTATGATGTCTGTAGCAGGTATGGCGAATGCGCAGGAAGTTAATGAACAAAATCCTTATGAGTTGGTTCAAGATGTAGCTAATAGAACGTTTGAACGAATTAAAGCAAATCAGGAAGCGATTAAAAACGACCCTGAAATGCTGCGCACTATCATGCAGGAAGAGCTTGTTCCGCATATTGATTATAAATTTGCAGCTTTCATGGTGTTAGGTAAGCACTTTAAATCTGTGCCTCAGGAAAAGATGGGCGAGTACATCAGCGTATTTCGTCAATACTTAGTGACAACGTATGCAGTTGCTATGGGCTACTACGACAACCAAGAAGTTATCTTTGAGCCTGAATCTTCTTTTGATGATAAAAAGTCGGTAACTGTACGCGCGGTAGTTCAAGACCCTAATCGTCCTGAAATTAAGATTGCATTTAAGGTTCGCAAAGACAGCAAAACGAACGAATGGAAAGCATATGATATGGTTGCTGAGGGTATCAGCATGCTAAACAGTAAGCGCAGTGAGTTTGAATCAATTCTTCGTCAAGATGGCATTGATGCAGTTATCGCACTAATGCGTGACAAAATTGGCAAGCCGGTAGAGCTGAAGCAAGGCGAGCCAATTGAAATCGAAGGAGAGGCTGAGTGAGCCTGTTCGAGGTAAATGACACGGGTAGAATAGTGGTTCACGGTCAATTAGACCGTGAAACGCTGTCGAAAAATTTTTGGGAAAGTTTAAGCGGCAACCAACGTAGCACGTTGGTTAGTAACAAAAAGTGCCAAGTTGATTTAGGCGATGTGGAGCGTGCAGACAGTGCCGGTTTAGCATGGCTTATTAATGCTGTTAGGGATGCAAAGCAAAATGGTGTTAGCATGACCCTTTATAAAATGCCCGAGAAGCTACAAAAGCTTGCGAAAATTAGCGACGCGGATAGCTTTTTACCCGTAGAATAAACACCATTTAGCGAATAAAGAAGTAAGTTATGGAATTGTCTGAAATTGAAAAAATCTTGAAAGATGCGTTAGATCTTCACGAAGTCCACGTGAAGGGCGAAGGTTCGCATTTTAATATCATTGCAGTTAGCGATGCATTCAATGAAATGAGCCGCGTAAAGCGCCAGCAAGCAGTGTACGCGCCTTTAGCTGATAAAATTGCAGACGGCAGCATGCATGCAATTACCATCAAGACGTTTTCAGTAAAAGACTGGGAGCGCGAGCGCCAGTTCAACATTCCTCAATAATAGGCGTCGCTCGTGGATAAACTTGTAATAAAAAAGAGCCCTGCACTTAACGGTACAGTGCGTATCTCTGGTGCGAAAAACGCGGCATTACCGCTGTTGATGACCAGCCTACTTACCGATTCCCCTTGTCGTTATACCAATGTTCCTCGTCTTCGCGACATTAATACCACCACGGCGCTTTTGCGTGAGCTTGGTGTAGAAGTAGCGCTTCCCGCGCCCAATGATATTGTTATTGATGCAAGTACACTTGAAAGTGTGACGGCGTCTTACGACTTAGTGCGTACCATGCGGGCTTCAATTTTGGTGTTAGGACCATTGTTAGCTAAGCAGGGTAAAGCGAACGTGTCTTTGCCTGGTGGTTGTGCCATAGGTGCACGCCCGGTAAACCTTCATTTAACTGGCCTTGAAAAGATGGGCGCAAAGATTGAAGTAGACGAAGGCTATATTCGTGCTGAAGTTGATGGTCGCTTAAAAGGCGCGCGTATCTTTATGGATATGGTGAGTGTAGGCGCTACCGAAAACCTACTGATGGCAGCAGCATTGGCAGACGGTACGACTATTTTGGAAAACGCGGCACGTGAACCTGAAATTGTTGATTTGGCGAACTGTCTTATTCAAATGGGCGCCAAGATCAGTGGTGCAGGAAGCGATAAAATTACCATTGAAGGTGTGGAAACCTTGAATGGTTGTGATTATGCCGTACTGCCAGATCGCATTGAAACCGGTACTTTCTTGGTAGCAGCGGCTGTAACAGGCGGTAAAGTCCGTTGTACTCATGCGGCACCAGATACGTTAGATGCTGTACTAGATAAACTAGAGCAAGCTGGTGCGAAGATCACCGTGGGCGAAGACTGGATTGAGCTAGATATGGAAGGGCGTAAGCCACAGGCTGTGCGCGTTAAAACCGCACCACACCCAGCATTTCCTACAGATATGCAGGCCCAGTTTGTTACCCTTAACTGCGTTGCCGAAGGCACAGGCGTAATAACAGAAACGATTTTCGAGAATCGCTTTATGCATGTACCAGAGTTACAGCGTATGGGCGCAGAAATCGCACTTGAAGCTAACTCAGCCGTGTCTAAGGGTAGTTCAAGCTTGAAAGGGGCGCCAGTAATGGCTACTGACCTTCGCGCCTCAGCAAGCTTGGTTATCGCTGGGCTTATCGCAGAAGGTGAGACTCACGTAAATCGTATTTACCACTTAGACCGTGGTTATGAATCAATAGAAGAGAAATTGGGTGGCTTAGGTGCCATCATCGAGCGAGTTAAAGAGTAAACCTTAGACCTTGCACATGAAAAAGCGCCGCATTTGCCCATGCGGCGCTTTTTTATGCATAAAACTTTACTTACCTAATTCTTTCGCGGATGCTTTTTACAACAGTAATAGAAGCTTAAGCGGTAACTATTGGTAAGTACTATTATGGTAAGAACTACTAAGGCTATTGCCCCGCTCTAAGTTCTCCAACAGTTGCTGTCAGCGTAATTGATTGCCCGTCGCGGCTGAGCTCAATTTCAAGTTCTGTACCGGGCTCGGTTTCGGCAATCATATCCAACGTTTTTGATGCGCTTTCTAAACGTACGCCGTCTATGGCTACTATGATGTCGCCAGGGCGGATACCCGCGATATCGGCAGGGCTGCCTTTAGCTACTGCTGAAACGTCTATACCTGGTCGGTTGCGGTTTTCACCGCCAACAAAACCAAGCTGCCCGCGAACAACACGTCCATTGCTGATAATTTCATCCATGACTCGCTTAGCTAATTCGTAAGGCACGGCAAAGTTAATGCCGTCTACATTGCGAGCGCGATTATTTGAATCTAGCACTTGGAAGTTGGCGTTAGTGATACCCAGCAAAATACCATTGCTATCTACCAGCGCGCCACCAGAGTTACCTTGGTTCAAAACTGCGTCGGTTTGAATGAAATCAACATAATTAGATAGACCATTTCGTCCGGCTCTGCTTACTATGCCTTGAGTAATGGTTTGTCCCAGATCGAAAGGATTACCAATCGCCATCACCACGTCGCCCACATGGGTATCGGGTTCTGAAACCTGAGGAATAATGTGTAGGTTGTCAGCCGTGACTTTCAATACGGCAAGGTCGGTGAGGGGGTCAGTACCTACAATTTGTGCTTCTAGAATGCGACCGTCTTGCACTGCTACGTAGATACTGTCGGCATTGGCTACAACGTGGTGGCAGGTAAGCAGGTAGCCGTTCTCTGTCATGATAACGCCAGAGCCCAAATTGGTACGCCCACGCGATTGATTTCGAAATAGACCAGAGCCGTTTTCGATACTAACACTATAAATGTTCACGACGGCTGGTGCGGACCGGCTCAACGCTGAAAAATAGCTTTCGCGACTGGCGCTAACAGATGGCTCATTGAAAAAGCCTTGGGCGAGCCCCTTACCTTGCCTAAGTTCTGGCAAAAAAATCAACAGCAAAGCCGCAACGGCAACGCCTAGGATGATAGATTTTAGTAAGAAGTTAAATATTGAGCGGCCAGTCACAAGTCACACTTATTGTTGTCTGTCGCACTTACTCCATACGCACCGTTATTGAGGTACTACTTCACAAATTAAAAGCGCAACAATCTGAATTTATCGTTATTAATGTAAAGGATATCACTTTATTCACTAAACTACCGTAATGAAAAGCAAATTTTGTGTAACTCAATACGTCACAAGAGGTGCTTAGAAAGTAAGCTAATGTGGATAGGACTAAGGGGATAGTTTTCCTCAATAAAAAACGGCGCTTTAAAAGCGCCGTTTAACATGTATTCCTGTTTAGGAATTAGTAACTTTGAGAACTGAGCTCTACTGTCTGATAACCAAGTAAAGGGTAGAGTTACCGCGTTTTACATTAAGTGCGATAACGCCTTTGGCTTCGTCTAGTGCGTTTCTGAACTCCGCAACCGTTGATGTGCGAACGCGGTTAACACCAATGATCACATCTTCAGATTGAAGGCCAATACGCGCCGCAGGTGCACCACGCTCAATCTCTGATACAACTACACCAGCATTGCCAGCATCGTCAGTACCATTAGACAGTGTGGCACCTTCTAGGGCTGGGTGAATTTGAGCTGCAGTTACCGTGGTATCAGTAGCATCGTCTAATACAACGTCTACGTTCATTTTCTTACCTTTACGCATAACGGTTAGCTCAACCTCTGCGCCAGCCCCCATACTCGCAATTTTTGCACGCAGTTCTTGGAAGCTGTGAAGCTTGCGACCGTTAATCGCCGTAATGATATCGCCTGCTTGAAGACCACCTTTCTCTGCAGCAGAGTCAGGCTGAACTTCGCTTACGAACGCACCAATATTAACCTCGGCATTCATAGCTTCGGCTAGGCCTGCATCAATATCACTACCTAGAATACCCAAGAGACCTCGGCGTACTTCACCATATTCAGCAATTTGATCGACAAGGCTTTTCATCATATTGGCAGGAATAGCAAAGCCAATACCCACGTTGCCGCCATTAGGGCCAAAAATAGCGGTATTAATACCAACCAATTCACCGTGAAGGTTAACCAATGCGCCACCTGAGTTACCCCGGTTAATTGCAGCGTCGGTTTGAATGAAGTCTTCGTAACCGCCAATGTTTAAGCCTGAACGGCCTAAAGCACTTACAATGCCTGAGGTTACGGTTTGAGAAAGACCGAATGGATTGCCAATGGCGACTACAAAGTCACCAACGCGCACTACGTCAGAATCGGCAAGCGGCAACGCTTTTAAATCATCCGGCTCAATCTTAAGCAAAGCGATATCACTTTGCTCATCAGAACCCAACTTTTTGGCTTTGAACTCGCGTCCGTCTGTTAATTTAACTGTGATTTCGTCCGCGTTATCAACAACATGATTGTTAGTAACTACATAACCTTTGTCAGCATCAATAATGACACCAGAACCAAGACCACGGAAAGGACGTTCTTGAACTTGCTCTTGCGGCGCACCAAAGAAGTAGCGAAACATTTCTGGTACACGCTGTGTAGAAGTTTGCGTACCTTCCACTGCGATACTGACTACCGCAGGGGTCGCTTCTTCGAGCATAGGGGCTAAAGACGGCACTTCGTCTTTTGAATCAGAAAAAAACGGTAACGCCGCCTGCGTACTAGCAGTAAAGCCCAGTGAACTTACAACAACGGCAGACGCCAATAGACAATGGCGGAAAGACATTTTCATGTTCGCTTACACTCCTTCATGTTATATGCGACATAGCATGGTTTCACTAAAAGAGTCTGACGCTGGAATAAAGTTCCCGATGTTACTGTTTTTCTGCGTTATTCTGCTCAGAACCGCCGACGAACAACCCAGACCCTGTATTCGCAAAGTCTTTTGGTTGAGTATCAGAAACACGATTTACTTTAGACTTGTCAGTCCCTTTCAAATTATTGCGTAAATAGGTTGTAGCTTGCTCCCCGTAGAAAGGAACCTTGCTATCTTCTTCATCGCTGCCTTGTTCAAGCAGCATTTCATACTCTTCAATCTGTTGTTTTAGCGTTTCGCACTGACTCTCAATGCTTTCTAAGCTTTGACGAGTTTGATGTATATGATGCTGCGCCTGTTGTGCGAGGATCTCTTTAACTTGCTTCTCAGTTTGTGCAGCATTACCTGCGCCTTGCTTTTGTTGAAGAAAGCGACCAGCGAAAAAGCCAATAATTAAACCAACAACTAACAAAGCAAGAGATACTAACAATTCCATTATATTCTCCGAATAAATCTACATCGTGCAGCCGACCTTTGTTTCTACGATCTAAAAGCTGCTTTCGACCATATGCTGAATATAGCAAGGTCAAACCCGAAAAGCGCATACATAGTTTCATTTATTCAGTGTATGTCGAATTTCAATGTGAGATTCTACCGTGATTTCCATTAAAATTAAGGTCATAATTGAGAAATTCAAGCAGGTCGGTGCAGCGTGCGCCGCTATTGACTTTTGTACGGAGTGGTTTCGGCGATGACGC
Organism: Alteromonas sp. HB246098; assembly: GCF_054890645.1. Classification (NCBI taxonomy): domain Bacteria; kingdom Pseudomonadati; phylum Pseudomonadota; class Gammaproteobacteria; order Alteromonadales; family Alteromonadaceae; genus Alteromonas; species Alteromonas sp. HB246098. The sequence continues at coordinate 253,993 of NZ_JBTZUG010000007.1, forward strand.
CATGGGAAAAATATCAGCTAGATCTTCAGTCGTCTGATTTTCATTATGACGCGGCACAGGAAAACGCAGTAAAAGAGCTTCAGCGTTTGTACGATGAACTGACCGAGCCCAAAAAGAAAATGACTTGGCGGGTTAAGTTAAAAGCTGCGTTTGGTAAAGGACATGCCAAACCGGGTATTCAAGGCATTTACTTTTATGGCGGGGTAGGGCGAGGTAAAACTTATTTAGTGGATACCTTCTACGATTGCTTGCCTTTTGAAAAGAAAATGCGCGTGCATTTTCACCGTTTCATGTATCGCGTGCACGACGAACTTAAGCAACTTAAAAGCGAACAAGATCCTTTGAAGTTAGTGGCGGCAAAGCTGGCAGAAGAAGCGCGGGTTATCTGTTTCGACGAGTTTTTCGTATCTGATATTACCGATGCCATGATTTTAGGTACCCTAATGGAAGAGTTATTTGGTCACGGTATTGTGCTAGTTGCTACCTCTAACATAGTGCCTGACGATTTGTATAAAAACGGATTGCAGCGTGCGCGATTCTTACCAGCAATTGACCTGCTTAACCAAAACACTCGTGTGGTAAATGTTGATAGTGGTATTGATTATCGCTTGAGAACCCTAGAGCAAGCCGAAATTTATCACTACCCACTTGATAGTGAAGCCACAGAAAATTTGCATAGTTATTTTTCTCAGTTAGCGCCAGAAGAAGGCTCTAAAGGTGAAGATATTGAGGTAAATAACCGTAAAATCGCAACCCTTCGAAACGCAGACGGCGTATTGATGATCGACTTCAAAGCACTATGTGGCGGCCCACGCAGCCAGAGTGACTATATCGAGCTTAGTCGTTGTTATCATTCGGTGCTTTTAGCCAATGTTGCGGAAATGGGCCAGCATAATGACGATGTGGCGCGCCGCTTTATTGCGATGGTAGACGAGTTCTACGAGCGTAACGTGAAACTCATCATTTCGGCAGAAGTAGCGCTAGAAAACCTTTATTCCCAAGGCCTTCTAAACTTCGAGTTTAGACGCTGTCTTAGCCGCTTAAAGGAAATGCAGTCACACGATTATCTGGCCACAGAACATTTACCATAGCCAAAGTGTGAGGGGTCAGAGTACATTTATGTCAAATAAGAGCGGGTAAGCACTATGCTTGCGTCCCTTGAAAGGGGATTCACATTGGTATTAGAGGAAAATTAAGGTAGAATTTCGCACAATTTTTCTGTGTTGCTAAATCAGCGTTTAGTTTGGGAAAGGTTGCACCTAGCAATTTTTGCAATGCCTCGTTTCGCATTAACTCCAAATAAGACAAAGCGGCGCAGCCTGATAAAAGGTTCAGGCAAATAGTACCCCGATAAAACCCAACGCAGCATTTCTAATTGCGAGAAAGAGAATTTTAAGATGGGAAGAGCATTCGAAGTTCGTAAAGCCGCCATGGCAAAAACTGCCGGCGCAAAAACTAAGGTTTATTCTAAGTACGGTAAAGAAATTTACGTGTGCGCAAAAAATGGTGGTGCCGATCCAGACACTAACCTTTCACTTCGCCGCCTAATGGAAAAAGCGAAGAAAGACCAAGTACCAAGCCATGTTATCGAAAAAGCGATTGATAAAGCGGCTGGTGGTGCTGGCGAAGATTTTCAGCCCATGCGTTACGAAGGCTTTGGCCCGGGTAACTGTATGGTTATTGTTGACTGCTTGTCTGACAACGCAAACCGTACCATTACCGAGGTGCGCAACTGCTTCACTAAGACTAATGCCAAGCTAGGTGCGCAGGGTGCGGTATCGCATATGTTCGATCACCAAGCGGTATTTCAGTTTGAAGGTGACGACGAAGACGCTATTCTAGAAGTGCTGATGGAAGCAGACGTAGACGTAACAGATGTTGAAGTTGAAGACGGTAAAGTTACCGTTTATGCGCCGCACACTGAATTCTATCAAGTAAAAACAGCGCTAACTGAAGCCTACCCAGATATTACGTTTATTGCCGATGAGATGAGCTGGATGCCTCAGACTGAAACTGAGATCAGCGAAGAAGATATGCCTATGTTTGAAAAATTCATGGACATGCTTAACGACTGTGACGACGTCCAAGACGTATACCACAACGCGATTACGCCGAGCAGTAACTAATAAACACAAACCTCATGAATAAAGAAACCTCGCCAATGCGAGGTTTTTTTATGTGCTCAAACGTTTAACTGCGTTTAAAGATAAACTGTTTCGTACTTTATCGGTGCTAACTTTTTTAAAATACGATTTTCCTGTTGATAGGTCAGGCCTACATCGCGCATAGCACCTTGAACATACTCTACCAAAATATAGAATTCACGCTCTTTGATGTTAAGACCTTTGTGAGACTCTAACATTGATTTACCATCGTACTCGCAAGGTCCACCAATAAGCTCACAGGTTTGCAAAACGAGCTGGTCTCGTAGATGCTTTTTTGGCACCCCTTTAAAGTAGTGACCAATTACAGGGTCAGTGTAAATACGGGTGATAGCCACACCATAGACAGTGTTCAGCGTTTTATGGCCACCAATTTCATCATACAGACTTTGCTTTTCGGTACTCGCACAACCAGAAAGCAAAATGTTTAGTAGCGCTAGTGCTGCAATAGGAATACATTTCAACAATTTCATATGTGGTATCTCCCCATTAAAAATTGCCATTTACCGTTAGGTAGAAGCCACTTGAGCTCTCTTGCAGCGGTAAATTACCTAAATCCACATAGGCAGCGGTAATTGAAATAGACTTATTTGGAAAGTAAGCAATAAAAGCATCAATAACCGTGTCCTCTTCGGCTAGCCCACCTAACCGATTAGTTTGCGTTCGAAACTCAGTGCCAATTGCCGTGGTAGGGCTGATTAATACTGCAACGGAGCCTTCCCACTCAACTTTTGCATTGTCGTTTCCTTCAGCACCAAAACCCAATAGGCCAAAAACATTTGCCTTAGTGTACCTGGCGGTTAAATTAGTAAGTAAATTATAGCCTGACGGTGTGCCCAACCATAATTTAGTCGCTGAAAGGTAGATGTCAGTGCCGCTGTCGTCCTTCGCGCCTAACAGTAAAGGTACCCCTATTTCAGGAAGTGGAACGGTGCCATCTGGCAATGAAAGCGAACTATCAACATCTCTATTTTTCTTATACTGGGCGCCTAAAGCGATTTGTGGCGCCCATGAGTTTTGGGTAAAAACGCCATCACCGAATAATTTAACCTTTGCCCCCACAATATCTTGCTCGATAGTTGTGCTGTTAGCATTGGTCACCGCACCTTCTGTAAGTAGCGCAAAAACATTGCTGGTTAACCCGGCTGAAATATCTAAGCGCTGACGCTGTATGCTAATTTCAACGCGGTCAAAAAGACTTATGCCAGCACCAGCAGTAGTGAGCGAGTAATCGTTAAGGCTTAAGCATTGAACATTGGCAGAATAGCTAATTTCTTCTTTACTCGTGTAACCGCCAATGAATGCCCAAGGTGTTATGCCGCCACCTGCGGTACCTTCAAAGCCGGTAATTCCGCCTGAGGCTATTAAGCGAGAACCGCTATCCGCGTTTACTAACGGCGATAAAAAAAGTAAGGGAAGTAACAAGCGCTTTATCATTTATTGAGCCTAATAGTGTTATTGCGGTGGTAGAATTGGATTATCATTGCGTTGTTCGCGTTCTTTTACGTTTACAGTAAGCTGATTTAGCAATTCATGCCACGGCAATGGACGAGAAAGATAATAACCTTGCGCCCAATCGCACCCAAGGCTCTTTAAGTAAGCGAGCTGTGCTTCTGTCTCTACACCTTCCGCTATTACGCGAAGACCGTAGAGTTTGGCAAGATTTTGAATAATCATGACCATTTTACTACGCGACTTAGAAGCAGAGAAAAGATCGTTAACGAAGGAGCGATCTATCTTCAAGCAATGGGCGGGGTAGTGAATTAGCTGGCTGAAAGCTGTATAGCCTGTTCCAAAGTCATCAAGCGCTAAAGAAACGCCTAGCTCGTTTAATGCTTTAAGCGTTTCTAGGCAGGTCATGTCACCAGCAACAAACGCTGTTTCTGTTATCTCTAATTCAACGCGTTCAGGTGAAACATTGTTTTTCAATAAAAGCGTTTTAACTTGAGAAGGGAAATTTTCGTTATTGAGCTCTACGCCAGATACATTAATACACATCTTCCCTTCGAAGGCGCAAGAGCTTTGTAATCGCGTTAGCGCATTTAACGCATTATCAATGACCCACAAATCTATTTCTTTAATAAGGCCGGTAGATTCTGCAACGGGTATAAAGGCGTCAGGTCCAATACCCTTTAATTCTTCGCTTTGGCACCTAAGCAACGCTTCCACTGCGACAATAGCGTTATCTTTGCAATCAAATATTGGCATGTATGCTAGTGAAAATTGACTTTCACTGAGAGCAATTCTCAGCCCTTTTTCTATTTTTTGGCGTTGCTGCAACGCCATTGCTATATCCTTAGTGAAAAACCTATAGCAGTTACGACCGTTATTTTTCGCATCATACATCGCCGCATCAGCATGTTGCAGCAATGTTGTTGGTTCGACTGCATCATCAGGGTAAACAGCTATACCTATACTGGCGTATACATTATGAGAAACGCCGTCAACATCAAACCCATTGTCAAACACACGTAAAATGCGTTCAGCGGCTTTGCTGGCATCTTGCGGCTTTTTCATATCAGGCAAAATTACGACGAATTCGTCACCCGCTAGCCTGGCCAGACTATCTTTATTTGGCTTAAATAATTGGTCGCTAGGTCGAATGACTTCCCATAGCCGTTCACTAAATTCGAGTAGTAAGCGGTCTCCAGCCTCATGACCAAACTGGTCATTTACCTGTTTAAAATTATCAAGGTCGATATAAAGTAGCCCTATGCGATTCTTGTCTTTTTTAGCACGACTGATCAAACGCTGAAGATTGTTTTTAAAATTCCAGCGATTAGGGAGGCCTGTCAATGTGTCGAAAAACGCCATTTGGCGGACATCGTCAGCATGAAGTTGAATGATGGTGCGATAGGCCTGTTCTTCTGAATAGAGCGCAGCTAAGCAAATAACGTTCAGTGCCAGCATGGTAAGAACAAAACGTATTGCCTCGACTAACGAGTAGCTAGTCATTAGTAGAAAAGACAGCGGCGTGAATAGCAAAAGCAGGCTAGCAATTGTGAAAAAGGAAAAGATGACAACCGCAGGCCAAAAGCGATTAATAAAAAGGTTGATAGCCATAATTGGGTAAATCCACAGCATACCCGTATTGTCTTTTCCGCCAGTGATAAGCAATGAAATAGAAAGAAAACACAAAATACCGCTAAGCACGGTGGCAGCGCGCTCTACATTACCGGAGCGTTTTAGAATGTACAGGTTAATCAAACCGACAAACGCACAGCCTAATAGTAAGATACCAAGAAAGCGTGCGTTACTAATTAGATTAATGCTGCCTAAGGCTAGAAGAAACAGCACTCCAATGATGGTTAAGACTTGGCATAATCGATAGCGCCTGCGAAATCGGACGGCGACCATTTCTTGCTGACCCGTCGTTGAGTCATGAGTTTGAATTTGGTTCTCCAAAATACTATTTATATCCATCCAGTAAAAGGTTTTTACTTTTTTGGCGTTTAACCTAGGTTAGCCTGCTACCAATATATTGCCGTTCTTCGTAAAAGATAGACTACCTCACTAACCTATTCAATTATTCTTACAGATTATCACCTTGTCGCTTAGTTATTGATTGATATTAGGTATTTCTAATTTTTGTGTGTTTGGAAAATAAGCAGAAATAAGCCCTAACTTGTAAGGATTTATCGCAGTTTCAAAAATATTTTGAAACTGATTCAGCTATTAGAGGGCTTATCATTGAAAAGGTGAATCAATACCATACGCACAACTTTTAAATTGTTCCCATTTATATATTGAGGAGTTAGTTGTGTCTCATCCAATTATCGAAGATTTAAACAAGCGTTATACAGTTAAGAAGTACGATGCTAACAAACGCATTTCAGCTGACGACCTTGCTACCATTCTTGAAGCTTTGCGTCTATCAGCGTCTTCTATCAACTCTCAGCCTTGGAAGTTTGTAGTAGTAGAAAGCGACGAAGCGAAACAGCGACTACACGATAGCTTTGAAAATAAGCATCAGTTTAACCAGCTTCACGCGAAAGAAGCGTCGCATACTATTTTGTTTGCTTACGACCCTAAATTCACTAAAGAAAAGTTTGTTAAACGTGTAGATGCAGAAGTCGCTTCTGGTCATTTACCTGAAGATATGCGTGAAAACTTTATGGGTGCTTATGCCTTCGCTGAAGCGAATACCGATGAAAATGGTAACAACGCAGCATGGACTAAAGCGCAGGTTTATCTTGCACTTGGAAATGCAATGCACACGTTGGCTCGTTTGGGTATCGCCTCTACACCGATGGAAGGTGTGGATCCTGATTTACTTGGCGAACTATTCAAAGACGAATTAGACGGTCACATTTGTGAAGTGGCATTGGCTATGGGCTACCCTGATACCGAGCAAGATTGGAACCATGGCCTACCTAAGGCCCGATTGCCAAAAGATGACGTAATTACAGTGGTTTAACCCTCTTATAGAACAGCCAGCTGTTTTGAGTATGAAATGTGAAAGAGCGCCTTTAAC
>NZ_JBTZUG010000008.1:0-208171 GCF_054890645.1 Alteromonas sp. HB246098
GCTGTCGCCCCTTTTTTTAGTTTTTGTTTATAGTGCGCTTACAGTTAACACTCAATGATATTTACCGCGAGACCGCCTCGTGCTGTTTCTTTATATTTTGTTTTCATATCGTTACCTGTGTCTCGCATCGTCTTAATAACTTTATCTAACGACACTTTTTGTTCACCCGTACCGCGTAGCGCAAGGCGAGAAGCATTTATTGCTTTTATTGCACCCATAGCATTACGCTCAATACATGGAACTTGCACCAGGCCACCTACAGGGTCACAGGTTAATCCAAGGTTGTGCTCCATGCCGATTTCAGCAGCATTTTCTACGGATGCCGCTGTCCCGCCCATTATTTCTGCAAGGGCGCCTGCAGCCATAGAGCATGCAACACCCACTTCTCCTTGGCAACCCACTTCAGCGCCGGAAATAGATGCGTTCTCTTTGTAAAGTATGCCAATAGCACCAGCGGTAAGAAGAAAGCGGCTTGCTACTTCTTCATCAACGGGTCGAATAAATTTATCTACGTATTGAAGTACGGCGGGGATAATACCTGCGGCACCATTTGTAGGCGCGGTGACAACACGCCCTCCCGCAGCATTTTCTTCGTTTACTGCCAAAGCAAAAAGGTTCACCCAATCCATAGTTTGCATAGGATCATTGGTATGCTCGGTTTGAAGGCGACGATAAAGCCCAGGTGCGCGACGCACTACCTTTAGGCCACCAGGCAGTATGCCTTCGCTCTCAATACCACGTTGAATACATGCTTTCATTACCAACCAAATATGATGTAACTGCTGTTTTACTTCATGTTTCGGCCTAAAAGTCGTTTCGTTACGCAGCATCAAAGAGCTAATACTTAAACCGTTGTTCTTACACAGAGCAAGTAATTCTTCAGCGGTTTTAAAAGGGAAGGGCACCGAAGCTTGAAGGCTGGCGGCATGGGCTTTAGTTGCGTCAAAATCTTCGTCTTTGATAATAAAGCCGCCACCTATGCTGTAATAGGTTTGCTCTCTAACCAATTCACTTTTCGAGTAGGCGTAAAACGTCAGTGCATTAGCATGTTTAGGCAGTGTCTTACGGCGATGAAATACAATCGCATTTTTATTGGGGAAATGGACTTGCTTCTGACCGTTGAGGCACAGTAGTTCGGAATTACGAATTTCCTCGAGTTTGCTGTCAATAGTGTCAACATCCACTACGTCGGGAATTTCGCCTAACAAACCTAGAATGACAGCTTTACCGGTACCGTGTCCGATGCCTGTTTGACCTAGTGACCCAAACAACTCAACTTTTACGCTATCAACTGAATCGAAAAGCGCAGTATCCTGCGCAAGTTCAGAAACGAACTCGGCACCGGCTTTCATCGGTCCTACTGTGTGCGAACTTGATGGGCCAATACCCACACTGAACATATCGAATACACTGATCATAAACATTCATAAATTAAAACTAAGTAATATTAAGATCATGCATGCGCTACGTAAAAAGCTCAATACAGAAATGCTAATAGAGAGATTAGTTTTGCTAATAGGCTGTAAAGTTTAATTTATAGCGCTTTAGACAAAGGCGTCTAATTTTTGTTATCAGGGGTGAATATGATGCGACAGGTTTCGCAGCATAGCTGCTGTTGCACCCCAAATCATACGGTGCTGCCAAGGAATAAAGTATATAGGAAAAGTTTTGTTATTGCGGTGAGTATTATGGACTAGGTGGTTCTTTCTATTTAACACATGAGCAAGCGGGACTTCGAAAGCGCTCTCTACTTCATTCTTATCGATAACTGGTGTGAAGTCTGGGTTTACAAAGCCCACAACAGGGGCTATTTCATAACCACTGATTGTTCTATATTTTGGCAGCATGCCAATAACATCTACGTGAGTAGACGGAAGGCCAACTTCTTCTTCTGCTTCGCGAAGCGCTGCGGCAAAAAAAGAATTGTCGGTTTCATCCACCGCTCCACCCGGAAAGCTTATTTGGCCGGGGTGATGTTTTAGGTGGTGAGCACGTTCTGTTAGCAGAAGCTGAAGCGAGTTGCCATAGTCTATCAAAGGTATCAGCACCGCCGCGGGCCGTCCTGTTTTCTTTAAAGGAAAGTCAGGCTCAGTGTGAGTCAGCCTTAAATGATGAAATTGTGATAGAAATTCGCTTTTCTTCATAGATACTATTTATTTATAAATCACAATCCAACGCAAGTTACAAATCAGGCCAGGTCAAAAGCCAGATAATTAGCTTGTCGTTAGAGCGCATAAGACTGTTCTGTTACTGGTTCATCATTGCTAGCACGGGCAGTATTTTTGATACCTTATCAAGTGTTTCTTGATATTCTTCACTTGGTACGGAATCTAGCACGATACCACCGCCTGCCCAGCAATGTAATCTATTATTCTCAGCTAACACCGTGCGTATACAGATACTTGAATCCATATCTTCTCGGTACCCCATATAAAACACGCTACCACAATATATATGGCGACGGTGAGGTTCTAGTTCATCAATCACTTCCATAGCGCGTATCTTAGGTGCACCGGTAATTGAACCGCCTGGGAAGGCAGATGCTAAAAGCGCCAAAGGCGACGACGCGTCGTTTAATTCGCCTGTTACGGTACTAACTAGGTGGTGCACGGCCTCATAACTTTCAAGTGCAAAGAGTGCGGGTACTTTTACTGTGTGGGGCTTGCAGTGTTTTGAAACATCGTTACGAAGCAAATCCACAATCATTAGGTTTTCGGCACGATCCTTTTCGGCGTTAAGCAAACTCTGTGCACTGGCTTCATCTTTTTCTACATCGTTAAAGCGAGGGCGAGTGCCCTTAATGGGCTTAGTTTCTACAACCTTGTTTTTTACGCGCAAAAAACGCTCGGGTGAGATAGACGCTATACAGCCTTGTGGAAGGTTGTAATAAGCAGAAAAGGGCGCTTGATTCTGATTACGTAACTCGCAATAAGCCTGCCACATGCTTCCTTCAAACGCCGCACTAAATCGCTGTGCCATATTTACTTGATAGCAGTCGCCTGCGTGAAGGTAAGCGCTAATTTTAGCTAAACATGTTTCGTAGGCGTCTTTCGACAGATTAGACTCAAAGGGCGATGTGAGCTTAAAAGTCTTAGATGTTGGTACTTGCTTTAACGACTTAAATACTTGTGACAACGAACGATTATCTGCGCTGCAAAAATAGATATATCCGGTTTGTGTGTCTTCAATAAGAGAATACAGATACAAGCCAACGGTGAAGTCAGGTGTACTGTAATCGTTTTGAGCCATACTGGGTAATGTTTCATAGAATCGACCGGTGTCATATCCAGCCATTCCTGCTACACCAACAATAAAAGGTAAATGGGAAGTGTCAAAAGTAGCCTTTAATTCGATAGATTCGACTTTGGCATGCAAATGCGCTTGTACCGCTTCGAAAGGCCGCATGTTAAGACTCTGGCGTGAAGTGGTGTGTAAATCGATTAGTTCTGTTTGTTCACCTTTCGCCTCAATAACAGCGGTAGGTGAAAAGGCCATCATATTAAACCGGCCATCGCTCTTAGAAGAGCCTGAAGTGTCGAATAAAATAGCGTAGGGCTGTGCAGATATTTGCTCAAATAATCTATTGAAAACTATAGTGTTATCGCAGTCTAGCGCAAATTCGTTGGCTAACTCCTGTTGGGTAAAACGGGTGACATGAACATTGATAGTATCTGCGTGTGGCATAGGTTTTTCTGTACTTCTTTTCATCTAGGCCGTCGAGTGCTTAAAAGCAAAAAAGAACGACCGCCAATTTGTAACTGACACTTGCGAACAAGTGTTTTTATTGTCGCTATTTCAACGCTTTCTAATGCGTATAACTAATATAGCGCGTAAAAATATTTGGAATTAGCCCCAAGCACATGGTTTTGCATGGTGCGATGTCTTTAGATGCGCTAGTATACGCTTTTTTAGCTAGCTAAGACCACGAAAGCCAAATAAAAAGAGGATGTCATGACCGTTATCCGTCAACAAGACTTCATTGACAGCATTGAAGATGCCCTGCAGTTTATTTCTTACTATCACCCACTCGACTATGTAAAGGCCGTAGAAGAAGCGTACAAAAAAGAGAAGAGCCAAGCCGCGAAAGATGCAATGGCCCAAATTCTTATCAACTCGCGTATGTCGGCCGAAGGAAAGCGCCCATTGTGTCAAGACACAGGGATTGTAACCTGCTTCGTTAAAGTGGGTATGGGCGTTACATGGGACAAAACTGACATGACCGTTCAAGAAATGGTTGATGAAGGTACACGCCGCGCTTATCTTAATCCTGACAACCCGCTTCGTGCATCTATCGTAGCTGACCCAGCTGGTGCGCGTAAAAACACGAAAGATAACACGCCATCTGTCGTTCACATCGACATGGTTGCGGGTGAAAAGATTGAAGTAATGATCGCAGCAAAAGGTGGCGGTTCAGAGAATAAATCTAAAATGGTTATGCTAAACCCTAGCGATGATATTGCTGATTGGGTTGTTAAAACCTTGCCTACAATGGGAGCGGGCTGGTGTCCTCCTGGTATGCTAGGAATAGGCATTGGCGGTACTGCTGAAAAAGCTGCAGTGCTTGCTAAAGAAAGCCTTATGGACCCAGTAGATATTCAAGAGCTTATTGAACGTGGCCCACAAACTACTGACGAAAAACTTCGCTTAGAAATTTTTGACCGAGTTAACAAACTGGGTATTGGCGCACAGGGCTTAGGCGGTTTGACGACCGTTGTTGACGTTAAAATTAAGTCTCTGCCTACTCATGCTGCATCTAAGCCAGTAGCAATGATCCCTAACTGTGCAGCTACACGTCACGCACACTTTTATCTAGATGGGTCAGGTCCAGCAGAACTTACGCCGCCTAAGCTTGAAGATTGGCCAGAAGTAACGTGGGAAGTGAGTGAAAACACCCGCCGCGTGAACCTTGATGAAGTGACCAAAGAAGACATTCAAGAGTGGAAAGTAGGCGAAACGGTATTACTATCAGGTAAAATGCTAACTGGCCGTGATGCCGCACATAAACGCATCCAAACTATGATGGAAAATGGTGAGGGCCTTCCAGAAGGCGTTGACCTAACTAATCGCTTTATCTATTACGTAGGTCCAGTTGACGCTGTAGGTGATGAAGTAGTGGGTCCAGCTGGCCCTACAACAGCTACCCGTATGGATAAGTTCACAGACATGATGCTTGAACAAACAGGCCTTATCGGCATGATTGGTAAAGCAGAGCGTGGCCCAGCAACGGTTGACTCCATTGCAAAACACAAAGCTGTGTATCTTATGGCAGTAGGTGGTGCAGCTTATCTGGTATCGAAAGCGATTAAGAATTCACGCGTTGTGGCATTTGAAGATTTAGGTATGGAAGCAATCTACGAGTTTGACGTAGAAGACATGCCGGTAACCGTAGCTGTAGACAGCACGGGTGCAAATGCACATAAGAATGGCCCAGCTATTTGGAAAGCAAAAATAGAAGAGCTTGACGCTTCACTTTCTAAATAGCGAGTGACGGTGAGGCTTTTGCAAAGCTTTTACAAATAACTTGGCTAACGCGAAAATCATCACGAAGTGAGATTATCTCGCTTACCAAAAAAAATGTAAAAGCTTCGATTGATTAAATGAAACGGGCGCGCAGTCGCCCGTTTTTTGTTTTTAATTGAGATTACATGACCTTGGATGAAAAACTAGCACTTACGTGATTTACCTGACTTAACCCTATACAAATTGGTATATTTTCATTATTTTGTTTATAGTGCTGTACAAAATAACAGTATGAATGTGCACTATGATTACCAACCTTATCTCAAGCGAACCCGTCGCTTTCTTAATTGCTTTTATTAGTGTTTGTCTATTGGCACTTTATTCTTTCATCCGCAGCCAAAATAACTCGGCGAAGCTTTCTCAATCTTCACAGTATTGTGACAAGTTGCAAAATGAGTTGAGCAGCGAGAGGGTGGCTAACGCAAAACTTCAGGCACAAAACGAGGCCCACCAAGCGAGAATTCAAGCGCTTCATACGGCGCACGAAGACAAGTTAGCGGCTATGAATGCCTCTGAACAACGGTTGCAAACCCAGTTTGAGAATTTAGCAAACCGTATTTTTGAAGAGAAACAACAGCACTACACCCAACAAACCAAACACAACATTGAGGCTGTGCTAGCTCCGTTTAAGAATGAATTAGATGGTTTTAAACGCCAAATTTCAGAGCAGCACATACGTGAAGGCCAAGAGCGAGCGTCACTTAAAACGGAAATATTAGGCTTAAAAGCTTTAAATCAAAAAATTACAGAAGAAGCAGCTGCACTCACCAATGCACTAAAAGGTGATAACAAGAAGCAGGGTAACTGGGGGGAAGTCGTTCTCGAACGCATACTTAAGGAATCTGGTTTACGGGAAGGACACGAATTCGAAACTCAAATGTCTGCGACATCTGAACAAGGCAAGCGTTTCCAGCCAGATGTGGTAGTGCATTTACCAAACGATAAAGACGTGATCATAGATTCAAAAGTGAGCCTTGCGGCTTATGAGCGCTATTTTAATTGTGATGACGAAGCGGAAAAAGCGCAGTTTTTAAGTCAGCATGTAGCTTCAATTAAAGGGCATATTAAAGGCCTTGGCGCAAAAGACTACCAGAATTTAAAAGGTTTAAAGACGTTAGACTACGTTTTACTATTCATCCCTATAGAACCTGCTTTTTTGATCGCTGTAGAAGAAGAGCCCGACTTGGTCACCATGGCGCTTAACCACAATATTATGCTGGTAAGTCCTACAAACTTACTTGTAGCGCTTAGAACAATTAATAATATTTGGCAATACGAGTACCAAAATCAAAATGCGCAGCTTATTGCTGAACAAGCCGCTAAGTTATACGACAAGTTTGTAGGTTTTGTTACTGATATGGAGAAAGTAGGAAAATCTATGGATACGGCTCACGCAAGCTATGAACAAGCAATGAATAAATTAACTAACGGGCGAGGGAATATCGTCAGACAGATTGAAAAGTTTCGTGAACTTGGGGTTCAGCCCAGTAAACGGATGTCACAGCACCTACAGCAACTTTCAAAAGACGATTAAAAAAGGCCGCGATTGCGGCCTTTTTTACATTTTAAGAAAACGTTATGAACGTTTCATGCGTCTACGTAGGTATACCGCTGGAGCAAGAAGTAATGCAATCCAGCCCATAGAGCCACCGCTTGAACCTCCGCTTGAAGGTTGAGGTTGTGGAGGAGAAACATTACTCACATTCACTGTAGTTTGCGCAGTAACTGAACCTTTACCGTCAGATACAGTCACTTCGAATTCAAGTGTAGCGTCAATTGAAATCGAAGGAGTGCTAAATGTGAGCGTTGCCGTGTCAGCGTTGGTTAATTCTACATCCTGCCCGGCTGTTTGAACCCATGAGTAAGATAGGGTATCACCGTTACGGTCACTTGCTACTGCTTCAATAGTTCCAGTTTCACCTTCCGTTACCTCAATAGTCTCTGGTACTACTATACGCGGTAGTGAATTGTCACAATCTGCTGTATCACCGGCAACGACTTCATTAAATACAGGACCTTCTATATTAGAAAATGTTACATTATCGATAAACCATCCAAAGTCGCTTACAGCTGAGTCTGAAGCCATACGGAATCGGAATTTAACGACGTTTCCGTTGAGAACTTCGTCAAACACTATTGACTCTGTATTTCCTGCAGTACTAAAGTCGGCAGCCAAATTACGACCGCTGAAGACTGCTCTACCACTTAGAGGTTGGTCAGCAATCTCACCAAGGACCTGATTATAGCCCCCGTTTGTAAATTGACCAAAGTTAGTGGCATCTTGCCATTCACCGCCGTTTATGCTGATTTCGACAACACCACCGTCATAGCCGCTTTCAATTAGATAAGCATGCCAGAAAGATATGGTGAAGTTACCATTGAAACCAATTTCAACAGTATCGGTTTCATATGCTACATCAGATATAAAGTCGTTGTTTCTGATCAGCATAGTTTGAGCACCCAAGTTAACGCTTGGATTCGTAGACTGGAAGAAATTTGTGTTTACCGTATCTACAACACGAGTTCCAACTGCAAGGCCATCACCATCTATAACATTTTCTACAAAGTCTTCAAAAAGAGAAACTGTTTCCATATCGCTGGTCGATGAACCACCGACAGGTGCTTTCTTGTCGAAGTCAAAGTTCACAGAAGCTGTTAGCGAAATAGGTTCAGGCTCGACAATGTCATCACCCTCAACTTGCTCAGGGAAACGAATCTCTAACTCAATTTCATCCGCTGTTCCAGCCCCTTCTAATGAGACTTCAATTCCATCAACTGTGGAGGAACTAAAAGGCGTCATATCGCCGAACACAACAACGCCATCGTTTTCAATTACAACATCATGATCGCTTACAACTACAATCTGTCCGGTTACTCCCGTTAACGACTCGCTCCCGCTATTATTTACAGTTACCGATAAAGTAGCTGTCTCGCCATTGTCAAGAATGCCATCAGCACTACAATAACCAACAGTTTCACCATCATAATTTGCATCTAGTGTGAATGATGCTGCTGTAAACGAGGCTAACTCTACTGCGTTAGATTCTACTACATTCATGAGATCAGCATCGAATCTGTCTGGAGAAATTGCTCCCAGGCCCATACCACGCTTCGCGAAAGCAGCAATCGATAATTCAAAATCTTCAGGGTTATTTGCGTAAACTGAGGCAAGAATTGCATCGCGAGCTTCGGTATAAGTTGGCGCAACAGGCGTCATCTTATAACCCTCTACGATATAGCGAGACATCCGGTCTCGACCTTCGTCAAAACCGTGCTCATTGACAAGTGCTACGTACATCTCCCAAAGAGTTACTGCCCAAATTTCACCAGCACCGTGAGGGGAAGCATTTGTCGTAGCAGGGAACCCATCTGGGGCTGCACCTGTAGAAATATGTTGGAAAGTGAACGGGTTAATTTCCATGTTTGTCGAATAAGGTGCGCGACGAATACCACGGAAAAAATCAGCTACAAAAGTTCCAACGCCATAGTTTGCCTGAAGCATGTCATTACCAGGAATGGCAAGGTCTTCTTCTTTAGTAACAAATAATAAGGCGTGTACGTCTGACCAACCTTCACCCATCGCACGTCCCTGGAAATTTATAAGACCGCTTGCGTTTCCGACTAGGCGATTTTGAATGTAGTGACCAAATTCGTGGGCAATAATTGCATTGTCAAAAGTTGAATCTTTAAGAGGGAAATTGCTAAACATTTCAACTTGAAGGTCAATGTTTGCGTCAACTTCAGCATAAACCTGACTACCTTCTTCGAAGTTGAGACCCATGCTAGGAATTGATACTAAAGGGTCAGTTCCTCCCATAGGAGCAGGTGTTCCATCATCAATATTGTTTACAATTAACGCTCCGATAGCACCAGCTTCTTGTGCGTTAATTACTTTTTCAGTAAAGGCACAACCGCCTCTATCAATTATTGCAATATTACCAGCTAGAGCGTCGCTATTGATTGCGGGCTCGCAACCATCTGTTTCGGAACCAGCTGTTAAATCGCCGTCAACCAAGCGTACGACACTACCTGAAACATCTGAATATTGTTGAGGCCCAAACGAAGCAATTTGACTTGACTCTAGTAAGCCTAAACCATCAACGTTAGTAACGACTGTTCCCCAGTCTTCGCCAACAGTCGCATCTTTATCGTTCCATAAATATTGCTGCATACGAGGGCTTGAACCGTCTGCTGGCGTTGCCATGTTAGCGTTGTTTAGTCCAGAATAATCCTGCGCTTGAAGCTCTAAAGGATCCCCTTCAAAACCGCCACGATCGTAGTTTGACAGTTGCGCATTCCCAGATGCTTCATCGAAACCATAATCATAATAGTAGTCGTGTAAGAAATTGGTCATGTAAAACAGGTTTACAATGGCAGCTTTTCTGTTGTTATAACTGTTTGCGCGCTCGTCATCACTAAGTACGTAGTCAAAGGTGTTTTGCGACGTTGTTTCAGCAGTAAAGTCACCATTATTGAAACCTTGCGGGGGAATTACGTCTGCGTAAGCAAACGCGTTGTTTCCGGATGTAATGGTCGCTCCTTCTTCCAACCATGGATCTTCTGTGCTTAGGCTTTCATAGTGAGAGAGAGTAACGAGAGATGCATCAAGAATCTCAGTTGGATCATTTCCCTCAGTAAGTTGGGGGATGACGTCGCCGTGAGGTCCTTGTAATGGGTAACCATTTTCCTTCGCGTAAGCCCGATATGTAAATTCTGTTGAATGTGCTACGAGGTTGTTTTTCAATAAAACTTTACCTGAATTAGCATCTACCACATAACCAAAGTACTCACTTTCCACACTGTTAACATCTGCAACAGACACTTCAACATAATATGCGGCGATCAAACCATTGTCGCTGTCAAAATATACTTTTTTAGCGCGAGGCTTACTATCAACGACAAGGTCGTTCGAAAACGACGTTGCGACAAAAGTTTCATACTTTTCATTTGCCGAATCAGCATCAAGACTCAAGTTGATGTCCCCAGCATTAAGGTCTTTGAACGCTAGAGAAACTGCGGTATTTGAATTACCAAAATCCATATTAGGTGCAATCTGACCTTCTGGTAGAAGATTCTGTGAAAAATAACCCGAGCCAGCAACTAATGAATACTCAGCGTTTAACATTACGCTGTATTCACGGTTGAATACTTCTACCCCCAAAATATTTTGTCGATATTTTGCAATGCGGCTACCTTTACCAAGGTCATGCATGTAAACGAGATTTGCACTATTGACTGTTGATTTTGTGCGATTGACACCTGTTAATGCAGATAGGTAGTAATCAGCAGCAAACTCTGCGCGTGCCTCAGGTTCTAAGGCTGAAAGACTAGGTGCAGATAAGTTTTTTGGGGCCCATACAAAGGTCGCCTTGCCCATTTCGCTATCAAACTGACTAGCAATGCCAGATACTGTTGGTCTTGCGGCCAATTCACGTTGGAAGTCAGCATCGTGGCTTGTTGCGTTAAACGATGACGCTTTTGAAACAGAACTGCTATTTGAAAGCTTTGTGTAATTAGTAGGGACGGCGTCCACGGCTGTGCTGGCAAGAACAGCAGCCACGGCAGCTGACACTGTGGTAAGTTTGAGATTTAACATGTTGTTTCCCTGGTATTTTTTTAAGTGACCTTATTATGGTCTTATATTTTGCTGTTAGCTCTTATCCAATAATACATCTGTCAAAACAAAGTTTTGCCCTACGCTTTTAACATCAGCAAAATGCGAATGTGATGAAAAAGAGCCAACTTAAAAAATAAGGTCTTACACTCAATAAAGGCAAGAAAAATTCTGCTTAATATCTAACTTTAATTGTAAAAAATTGTTTATATTTACTTCCTAAGTACCAAGAGGAAACAAAAACAGTGAACCTAAAATCAAAATTTAGTATATATATCAAAATGTTATCGATGCTAGTAACAAGCGTAGCGGTCATTGCGTGTAGTAGTGAAAACGAAAAGGCTGTTGTAATGAAAGAAATTGTGAGAGAAGGCGAGAGTAATAACAATGTTAAAGCAAAGGATATTACATATGAAAACAAAGTAGAGTCCGTTATTGACAGCAAAAATAAGCAATCAGTTTCTCTTAATATAAACGGGGAGAAATACAAACTACTGTCTCCTGATTTTAAAGCGGGAAGCAAAGTAAGAAATGTATTAACTAACGAGATTGGAACAGTGATGGGATCTTTTTATGTATCGATAGAAGAAAAGATGGAATTAAACAAACTTAACACTCGCTTCAAAATAAAGCCATTATCTAACGATACATTTGAATTTATCCCACTAGACAGAAAAGCTCATCTAATAGAAATTTATAGAGAATTAAAACTTACCCCTGAATTTTTGCATGTTGAAATGAATATCATGTTTTTAGGAAGTCATGACGGCGACACAAAAAAGCAGTATTAAGACGATATTTTAAGAATAGAGGAAGGTTACTTCCTCATTCCCGCCTGTTAACTAAGCAAGTCAGTTTTCACACACTGTTTACAGTGTTTACATCTCCTTCACGTGATTTAGGATATTTGTTTCGTATTGGCATGGAACGATAGGAGGTTTATACCTTAGTAATTCATAAAAGCCAATTAATGAAAATGACACTCCTGCTTCTCCTCAACTAGCATATTGTTATCACTATAAGTCGCTAGGAACCCTCATATTTAAAGGGAGAAAAACGTGAAAGACAGAAATCATTTGGCCGAAGTAAAAACAACAAATAAGGTCGAAATTATTACTAAAGGGGTTGTTGATATCCCAATGCTGCAGATCCTTTCTGCTGAAGGTGAACTCATTGAAAAAGCTGTTGAGCCTAACCTCAGCAAAGAGGAAGCATTAAAAATATTTAATACCATGCATTATATCCGCGTGTTGGACGAACGCATGGTAGGTGCACAACGTCAGGGGCGTATAAGTTTTTATCTTGCTAGTACAGGTGAAGAAGCCGCATCAGTAGCAAGTGCGGCTGCGTTATCAGATGATGACATGATTATGTCCCAATATCGTGAACAGGGCGCGCTGGCCTACCGTGGTTATACGACCGAGCAATTCATGAACCAAATGTTTAGCAACAAGGACGATCCGAACAAAGGTCGTCAAATGCCTATCCATTACGGTGATAAGCCACTTAACTTCATGACGATATCTTCTCCACTAGGCACACAAATCCCTCAAGCTTCAGGTTACGCTTACGGACAAAAAATGTCGGGTAAAGACGTGGTAACCATTTGCTACTTTGGTGAAGGTGCAGCTTCAGAGGGCGATTTCCATGCTGGCTTAAATATGGCGGCTGTACTGAATTGCCCAGTAATTTTCTTTTGCCGTAACAATGGTTACGCCATATCAACGCCCGCAGAGGAGCAATTTGCCGGAGATGGTATTGCTTCTCGCGGCTTAGGTTACGGTATCAAAACTATCCGCGTTGACGGTAATGATGTGTTAGCAATTTATGCTGCTACTAAAGAAGCCCGCAGAATCGCCATTGAAGAAAAGTGTCCAGTGCTCATTGAAGCCATGACGTACCGCTTAGCTGCTCACTCAACGTCAGACGATCCAACAGGCTATCGCTCTCGTGAAGAAGAAGACAAATGGCGTGCAAAAGACCCTATCGCCCGTATGGAAAAATGGCTAGAAAGCAAAGGGTGGTTTGACGCAGCTGAAAATCAAAAACGTGTTGATAAAGCAAGACAAGATGTATTAGCAGCAATGAAGAGTTGTGAGAAAACAGACGTATGTGCTATCGACGATATAGTAGAAGACGTTTACGACACAGCGCCATGGCACTTAAAAGAACAGCTTAACGAACTAAAAGCCCATATCAAGAAATACCCAAAGATGTACCCTAAAACCGCAGGGAGAGTGAAATAATGGCTAAGATGAACTTACTACAAGCAATTAATAATGCACTCATCACAGCCATGACCGAAGATAAGAAAGTAATGGTCTTTGGTGAAGACGTGGGTCACTTTGGGGGGGTATTTCGAGCAACGAGCCATCTTCAAGAAAAATTTGGTAAAGCTCGTTGCTTCAACACGCCACTCACTGAGCAAGGCATTATTGGCTTTGCCAATGGTTTAGCCTCGCAAGGCTCGGTTCCTGTTGCAGAAATCCAGTTCGGTGATTACATCTTTCCAGCTTTTGATCAAATAGTGAACGAAACAGCGAAGTGGCGTTATCGCTCAGGTGGACAGTTTGATGTAGGTACATTAACTATTCGCACTCCATACGGCGGTGGGATCGCAGGCGGACATTACCATAGCCAGTCACCTGAAGCGTTCTTTGCACATTGCCCAGGTCTTAAGATTGTTATCCCACGTGATCCGTACCAAGCAAAAGGTTTATTGCTTGCGTCAATTCGCGATAAAAATCCCGTATTGTTTATGGAGCCTAAGCGACTTTACCGTGCCTCCGTATCAGAAGTACCAGAAGAAGATTACGAACTCCCGTTAGGTAAGGCAGATATTGTTCAAGAAGGTAGCGATATCACCTTATTAGGGTGGGGCGCGCAAATAGAAATTCTGCAAAAAGCCGCAGAAATGGCTCTTGAAGATGGAGTGTCGTGTGAAATTATTGATTTACGCAGCATATTACCGTGGGACGTTGAAACGGTTATGCAATCTGTAATGAAAACAGGTCGCTTATTGATAAACCACGAAGCACCGCTGACGGGTGGCTTTGCGAGTGAAATTGCCGCGAGCATTCAAGAACGTTGTTTCTTATACCTTGAAGCGCCGATTGCAAGGGTGTGTGGTTTAGATACGCCGTATCCTTTGGCGCACGAAAAAGAATATATGCCAGATGAAACGAAAACGTACGAAGCCATAAAACGTACGCTTCACTATTAAGCCGGGGGACGATGAAATGACAATTGAATTTATCTTACCGGACATTGGTGAAGGTATAGTTGAGTGTGAACTTCTGGAATGGTTAGTTTCTGAAGGAGAACATATTGAAGAAGATCAACCTGTCGCGGAAGTAATGACCGACAAGGCTACCGTGCAAATTCCTGCTATGCATGCAGGTGTAGTTAATAAACTGCACTACGCGGTAGGCGATATTGCAAAGGTTCATGAACCACTATTTTCAATGGCGCCTGATGATGCGAACGATGCAAGTGCAAATAGCGACACAAGCACTAAGGCAAATACGCAGAGTCGAGAAGAAAACGATAGCGCTGAAGGACCTGAACACACAGCTGCCGCCAAAGGTGGTTTATCAGCTTCAGGTGATTCCAACGGCAAGCACATTGAAGACTTTATACTGCCAGATATTGGTGAAGGTATCGTTGAGTGTGAAATTGTGAAATGGAATGTGGCCGAGGGCGACGACATAGAAGAAGATCAAGCTGTTGTTGAAGTGATGACCGATAAAGCAGTGGTTGAAATTCCTGCCAAAAATGCGGGAACCGTGCATCGGCTTTACTACGCCCAAGGCGACATCGCAAAAGTGCATAGTGCTTTGTTCGCACTAGAAGTTATCGGCAATTCTGAAGTGACAAACAGCACATCTGACGATTCAGGTGACGCATCTAAAGCGACAAGCACGCTTTCATCAAATGCTTCACCACAAACCTCAGATGAAAACACACAACCGAAATTCAGTGATGGTGAGTTTGAGCCACCTTTTGTTATAGAAGGTAAAGTGCTTGCGAGCCCTGCGGTAAGACGTGTTGCTAGAGAAAAGAATATCGACCTATCTACGGTTAAAGGAACTGGTAAAAAAGGGCGTATTCTTAAATCTGACGTAATGAATCTTCAACAAACAAATGTTGGTCTGCCGGCGCGACATACGTCAACTGCTTCGTCAAACGAGCCCACTGCACAAAAAGGCAATAGAAATAGCGTAAATACTGCGGTTAAAGGCAGCGTTAAGACTGAAAAAGTGCGCGGTATACAGGCCGCTATGGCCAAGCAGATGTCCGCGTCGGTCTACACAATTCCTCACTTCACTGTAAGCGACGAGTTGGGGATGGACAACCTAATGGCGTTACGTAACTTGCTTAAGCCTGAGTTTGAGGCGAGAAATGTTAAACTAAGCTTTATGCCGTTTTTCGTTAAAGCAATGTCGTTGGCACTTACCGAGTTCCCTGTAATTAACAGTCAATTCAATGACGATGCCACTGAGATTAGCTACTATTCTGATCACAATATTGGCTTTGCGGTAGATTCCAAAATTGGGCTTCTTGTGCCTAATATTAAAAGGGTACAAGAACTTTCACTACTGGATATTGCCGTTCAAATGCAAGATATTATCGAGCAAGCAAGGGCAGGGCGTGTAGCCGGCGAGCATTTAAAAGGCGGTACTATCAGTATCTCAAACATTGGTGCTATCGGCGGTATCACTGCTACGCCGGTAATCAACAAGCCGGAAGCCGCTATTGTGGCGTTAGGTAAAACTCAAAAGCTTCCTCGCTTTGACGATGAGGGTAATGTTAGCGCACAACATATCATGGCAGTTAATTGGTCGGGTGATCATCGAATTATTGATGGTGCAACTATGGTGCGCTTCAATAATTTATGGATGAGTTATCTTACACAGCCAGAAAAAATGCTAATGCACCTTAAATGATTTATTTAGTGCATTTTGATATGCCGTAGCGAAATAGTAAGGAGGCCAATATCAACGTATTGGCCTTTTTTGTTTTGTGTACCTCATCGCGGGATGGCGTTATTATAGCTACCTATAAACAAACATAAATTTTACTGAGGTTTTGTGCTTAGTTATCAACACGCCTTTCATGCTGGCAATCACGCCGACGTCATCAAACATCTCTGTTGGATTGGTGTTATCAACGCCTTAAAAAGGAAAGATAAGCCCTTTACGCTTTTTGATACGCATGCCGGTGCTGGCACATACGATTTGACCGACGACCTATCGTCAAAGAACAAAGAGTACGAATCAGGTATTTCCCGTCTTTTTGAGCAAGGTGATGGAACTGCAGCTCCAGATAACCTGGCTCCAAAAAACAAGAGCACGGAAAATTTGCCAAGCTTACTCAATGACTACCTGTCATTATGTGAACCTTTCTTAGCGCAACAGCAATATCCAGGCTCTCCTGCAATAAGCGCTAAGGCTAAACGCGGCATTGATACTTTACATTTGATGGAGCTTCATCCTGGCGAGTTTCAAAAATTAGAGAAAAACGTGTCGCGGCTTCGAACCGGACATAGCCACACACACAAACGAGATGGCTACGAAGGGCTTCGAGCACTCACGCCGCCAAAGCCTAATCGCGGTGCTGTTTTAATTGACCCTCCATACGAGAGAGTGAATGAGTATAGCGACCTTGTTAAAGGCGTTGAACAGGTGTTGAAACGTTGGCAGCAGGCGCAAATTGTCGTGTGGTACCCACTGCTATCAGGAAGGGCGGGAGCTAAAAGCGGTGCAAGTGAAGCAATGTGCAACAAGCTCGCAGAGCTTGGCAGACCCTGCTTTAAAGCTGAGATATGTGTTGCAGAAAATACGTCTGACGCAGGCATGTATGGTTCTGGTGTATTTGTACTAAATCCCCCATGGCGGCTAGATACGAACCTAGACAGTGCATTAACAAGCGTTGTTGACATGCTAGGTGAAAATGAAACAGGTTTTCACGCCACCGCGCATGTTACTTGGGTAAATAACGATACCTAATTAACTGTATTGACGGTCAATTAGGGACTAAATACGGTAGGCGCTTTGTTTATTATCTTGTTACCGCATAAAAGGCATAAGAATAATTCCATAACCGTGAAACAATGAAATGTCTCAGCTCAAAGGCTTAAAACACTTTTACATACCAGACGAACAGTCGATTTACTTGCTATCCCATGCGGATGCAAAAAAATTGAAAGACTGGGTAAATCTCTGTATGTCTCAACTTGCAGGGTTAGGGTATAGCGATATTGAGCTTTTAGGAAAAGGCGCATTTGGTTTTGCATTTGCAGGGAATGCGCCAAGTGGAGAATCACGAGTATTTAAGTTCTCGCGTATAACCTTGCCGCAGCATGTCCAAGACCGCTTAGAAGAAGAAGCTTTTATGCTTTCTCACGTTAACCACAAGTTTGTGCCGCGTTTTATTGAATATCAGCAGATACGTAAGCAATCAATCTTAGTTATGGGCAGAGCGCCTGGTGAAGATTTAGAAAAAGTAAGCTTGAAAACAGGCCCTTTACCTCCCCGAATTATCGTGAAAATAGCCGTTCAAGTGGGCGAGCTTTTGTCGAGTTTCCGCCAATACAGCGAGAATGGCGAAACTAAGCCTATTGTCCACGGCGATATTAAACCCTCAAATCTGGTCTGGGATGCCACTCATGAATCCATAGGCTTAATAGACTGGGGGTCTTCCGTCTTCGCTCAGACCGACATTGCTGGGCAATATGTGGGTAACAACGTCATGGATTTGATGTCCGGCGAACTTCATCAGACGAACGCACGGCTGGGCGATGTTTACTTTATTGGCGAAGAACAATTAAATGGGGCGCTTTCCAGCCCGCGTTTTGATGAGCAGGGTTTAGCTAGCACCCTATACGCACTAGCATCTGGGCAATCTTGTCGCTATGGCAGTAAAGTTATTACGCCATCATCCCTTGGTTTACCCAAAATGCTTGCCAATATTCTGGAGTATATGTTGAGTGATGACCCTGTTAAGAGAAGACAGGGTGGCGATTATTTGTTTAACCACCTTCATGTTTTAAAAAACATGGTTTTCACCCAAGACAAACAGACGCAATACACCCCCTTAATACCCACTTGGCTCACCCATACTCTTAATGCTGATATAGAAACCGTCGTTTATAGTTCGCGCAAGTCTTATTTACGCCAACAGGCGCTGCTATCTGATTCTTTAGATGATAGAGACGTAGAAGAGTTACGCTACATAGACGACGCGCAATTTGACCGCTATTACAAAAACTACCTGCAAGGTATGGGTGATACTGAGAAAGCCTTTGTGTCGGCGATTAGCCGATTGGGCCGCTACCCAGTAGTAGGTGGTATGGCGGTGCGTTGGGAGCCAGAGGGTATTTATGTAGATTCCAGCTTGAATTTGTATGATGAAACCCTCAAAACTGCCTTTGATTTAGCGGTAAATAACGTCATCAATTTAGCGAGAGCCATACACAAACCAGCGGTATTTAAATGCTGTATGTTTAATGCGAAGAATACGCTTCATATTGAACGCGACAGCGAAGATGAAGACTTTCTGCCTGGTAATGACCTTTCCATTCCTTATGAATTGTCACGTGTTTCTGCACACAAAGATGAAAGTCGAACTCACTCTTATTTTGAAGATGGCGACGACCCTGATGAACTACTAAAACTGCCGCAAGATATCATTGAAACTATTGTACAGTTAAACTCGATACACCACACTGGATGCATTATATTTGAAGCATTGCCTAAACACCTGAAGATACACAACTATTATACGTTGCTTGACCATAGCCAAGAGAAGCGCTTTAAAGCGTTATTGGCGCAACTAGTGCAACAAATCCCTAACATAAAAGGGCTAGGCATTTCAGGGTTTATGAAGTTACCCTATAAAGATACGCGCTTTTTTGAGCATAAAGCAAAATTGCCTGAAAAATATTATCCGCGAAACCCCAAAGCAGTTATTGAAGAGAACGTACAACATGTCCGAGATTAAACTATCATCACTATTTGAACTTGAAACAGTGGAAGCTGGCATCTATCGAGGTCAAAGCTGGGATTTAGGCTTTAGAGCTTTATTTGGCGGGCAAGTTTTGGGACAAGCTCTGGCAGCAGCCTATGAGACCGTATCACCAGACAGAGTGGCCCACTCATTTCATACTTATTTCCTATTACCAGGCGATGCTAAAAAACCGGTGGTATACGACGTGGAAATAGTAAGAGACGGAAGAAGTTTCTCAGCTCGTCGCATCAAAGCGATACAAGACGGCAGAAATATTTTCTATATGACAGCATCTTTCCAAGTGCCACAAGAAGGCATGGAGCATCAAAATTCGACCATGCCTAATGTTCCTGGACCTGAAGAAGTGCAATCTGACATAGAGTTTTACGAGGCGAATTTCAACAAAATAGCGCGCCCTATGCAGGAAGCGTTGAGCTACCACAAACCGGTTGATATTCGCACCGTAGATGCAGCTAATTCATATCACTCAGCTAAGCGTGAACCTACCCGCTATATTTGGTTAAAAGCAAGAGATACCATGGATGCACAACTTGCCGTACACCAAGCTGCACTTGCTTATGCGTCAGACTATCATTTTTTAAGTACATCATTACAACCGCATGGCGTTGCTGTAACTGATAAGTCACTTCGCATCGCAACCATTGATCATGCAATGTGGTTTCATCGCCCAATTAGCATGAATGAATGGATGTTATATGCAATGGAAAGCCCATTTAGCGGTGGATCTAGGGGCTTAGTTCGCGGTCAGATTTTTAATCAAAAGGGCGAACTTATTGCATCAACCATGCAAGAAGGGTTAATGAGAAAAGTAGACGAATAGGGAATAAGCGAATGCGTTATAAGTTAGGTTCAACAACACCGCAAGTTCACCAGAGCGCTTTTATTGCACCGGGCGCTCACGTCATTGGAAACACTGAACTTCAAGAGGGAGCCAGTGTTTGGTTTAACGCGGTAATCCGCGGCGACATGGACAAAATAACAGTTGGTGAGAATACAAATATCCAAGACGGTAGCGTGTTACATACCGATGCCGGAATTCCTTTGGTCCTTGGCAAAGGAGTGACAGTAGGTCATAAAGTTATGCTCCACGGTTGTGAAATTGGCGATTATTCGTTGATAGGTATTAACGCCGTGGTGCTAAACGGTGCGAAAATTGGAAAGTTTTGTATTATTGGCGCTAATGCACTAATCACTGAAAATATGGAAATCCCAGACTACAGCTTAGTTGTAGGGGCGCCTGGCAAAGTTATCAGGACTTTTGATGAAAACGTAGAGCCAAAGTTAAAGGCCTCAGCAGACCACTATGTCAGCAACGCAAAGACATACATGACATCTTTGCAACAGATTGATGAGTAATCATCCTACTCGCCATTTAATTTTTCTTTCCCCATAAAAAATGCCCAGAACAAACGTTCCGGGCCTAGGGGAATGGCTCATTGCTGAGCCGTGCGCTAACTTTTACAGGGAGAGTTTAAATAAAAAACTTTAAACGGACAATGAGTATAGTTTAAATTAGCTCAAAATATAAACAGCGTTTGTGTGAATTTTATCTTACACCCTGATTACTAACCTAAGTATAGAAATAACCTTAAATATATCAATGAACTAAATGCTGGTCGGATGTGGTAAAAATTTTTACTCAATTTGACGCACTTATTCACTCAGTTATACCTTTCCCACTTTCATAACATTGAACACCCTTCGCATACATAAAATCGAATGTATTGCATGGCGTTCATTCATGTTATTTATGTTCAAAACAGACGGTTGTTCCTTTTGACCAAACTTGTAGTATGACGGCATTGGTCATGCTTAAAAGGCAAGACACTCACTATAATAATTGGCTCTCACAAAAATAAGGATGGATTATGCAATCTTTATCTACTTTTATACCGCCTGAGCGTACCTTGATGGGTCCAGGACCATCCGACGTTAATCCCAGAATACTAAATGCCATGGCCAGACCTACTTTAGGTCATTTGGATCCTTTATTTATTGAGTTAATGGATCAAACGAAACAGCTGTTGCAATATGCTTTTAAAACCGAAAATGCCCTCACTATGCCCATTTCCGCCCCTGGCTCTGCGGGTATGGAAGCGTGTTTTGTTAATCTGGTAGAGCCTGGTGATAAAGTACTTGTATGCATTAACGGCGTTTTTGGTAACCGCATGGTCGAAAATGTTGAGCGATGCGGTGGTGAAGCTATTACCATCAATAATACGTGGGGTGAGCAAACCGACCTTAACGCTGTTGAGGATGCCCTAAAAGCCAACCCCGATATAAAAATTCTTGCCTTTGTTCATGCAGAAACATCAACAGGTGTGCGTAATGAAGCAAAAGCACTCTGCGAACTAGCTAAAAAATATGGTTGTTTAAGTATCGTCGACGCGGTTACTTCGTTAGGCGGCATTGAGTTAGACGTTGATGGGTGGGAAATTGATGCGATTTATTCAGGCTCACAAAAATGCTTAAGTTGCGTGCCAGGTATTTCACCTGTTTCTTTTAGCGATAAAGCAGTTCACGTTATTCAAAACAGAAAAACAAAAGTGCAAAGCTGGTTCTTAGACATGAATTTGATTGTCGGTTACTGGGGCCAAGGCGCAAAACGTGCGTATCATCATACCGCGCCCGTTAACAGCATGTATGCGATGTACGAATCACTTCTAATACTAAAAGAGGAAGGGTTAGAAAATGCGTGGAAGCGACATGCTTCAGGTCACGAAAAACTTGCACAAGGTTTAAATGACCTTGGTTTAGAGTTAACCGTAGACAGTACTTATCGTTTACCTCAGCTAAATGTTGTCAAAATACCAGATGGCGCAGATGATGCAGCCGTGCGAAAGCAATTGCTTCAAGACTTCAATTTAGAAATAGGAGCTGGGCTGGGCGATCATGCAGGCAAAGTATGGCGTATCGGGCTAATGGGTTATGCGTGTAAGCCACGCAACATAGACCACTGTTTAGCAGCGTTGCGAAGCGTATTGAAATAGTAGCGTATTGAAATAAACCAGGGTAACCAACCCCAAGTGTCTACTCTTACCTAATGTCTATAAAACGCCAACATGTTTAGCGAACTAGGTTATTGAACGTGTTGGCTTTCTAAGCTTCATCTTGTGAAGTTAGCCCATTAATACCCTTTGTTTTCTATTGTTAACAAGGGGCTTACCTTATAAATAATGCTGCTCGACGAAGTTGTAACTCTTTAGCTTATAGTTCAGTGCTAATATTTTCTGCATCGATTACATTCATACACTATTCAGCCATATACATTTATTCTCAATAACACAGTGAATAAAGATGTCGTCTGAAAAGGAATCATTATGAAATTATTTACGCATACAAAACTAATTACGTTTAGCAGAGCATTTTGGGCCTCAGCAGTAATCGCATTGTCCGCCCCAACGTTTGCTCAGGCAGCGCAAGATGCAGTAATAAATGTGCAAGGCGTAGGCGCTGTAGAAGTGACACCAAATGCTTACTCAGTGAAGCTGGTTGTTGAAGAAGAGGGAGCGACTGTAGGCAAACTTAATACGCGACTAGATGCAGACTTGCGTTCTATCGTTAAGTTTTTACTTAATCAAGGCATAGATGAGAAGCATATTCAAAGTATGCAAGTGCGCTTGCAACCTCGTTATACCAATACACCACAGGGGCGACAGCAAGAAGGTTTCACTCTGTCTCGTGATATAACTGTCACCTCAACTGATCTTGAAACCTACGATAAAGTGCTAGATGGCGTGCTAAAACGTGGTGTTGACCGTATCCAACAGTTTAATTTTATTACTATTGGTGAAGGCGATGCATACCAAAAAGCACTTATTGCTGCAGTGAAAGACGCAAAGCAACGCGCCCACCTGTTGGCGAAAGAATTAGAGGTGGAAGTAGGTGAAGTAGTTGCAATCTCAGAATCTGGTGGCAATATGCCGATTCCAGTAATGCGCGCTGAAGCTTTTGCCAAAGACATGTCTATGTCTTTACCTGGGCAAGAGCGTGTAGAAGCGCGGGTTAATGTGTCTTTTAATATTGTTCAATAGCAGGAAATTCGTTTGAAAGAACAACAGTACAACCGGTTAGTTGCCCAAGCAAAGAGCTTGGTTTCTGGTGAGCATGATCTTATTGCCAATATGGCCAACATCAGTGCGCTGCTTTTCAATAACCTCGAAGAGGTAAATTGGGCAGGCTTTTACCTTTTTAAAGAAGAGCAATTGGTACTTGGTCCATTCCAAGGTCAGCCCGCTTGCATTCGTATTCCCCTAGGAAAGGGCGTTTGCGGTACAAGTGCAAGTACCAGAACCGTTCAGCGCATAGCAGATGTTCATCAGTTTGCAGGACACATTGCTTGTGATGCCGCGTCTAACTCTGAGATTGTTGTTCCACTTGTACTCAATGATAAGCTTATCGGCGTACTTGATATCGACAGCCCTGTTTTTGAACGCTTTAACGAAGAAGACGAAAAAGGGCTCGTCGAAATTGCTCAAATTCTCATGGATTCGCAGAAATAATTATGAAATCCAGTGTCGATATACACGTTGTTTTATCCACATTTGAAGATATGGAAGACTTTCATGATGACCCAGATGAGGCATCTGAACGTTTAAACTTTATTCTTCACGCGGTTTATGACAATGCAGAAGAAGATATTGAAACACAGCGTTTAGAGCAAATTTTGCACTACGCATGGGAATCTTGGCAACAAGATAAGCATTTATTAGAAATAGATGACGACGAATTGCTTGATTGGGTTGACCACACGCTGGCAACTTGGGATGATGCAAGTAACGATGAAATCTCCTGAATAATTTAGAAAGTTAATGGAATCACCAGAGAAGTTTACTAACAGTAAGGAAGTGATAGCTTTCCTTGCAGAGACCTTTCCGAAATGTTTTAGCATTGAAGGCGAGGCCCGCCCACTTAAGATCGGTATTTTTCAAGATCTTGCCACTCGCTTAGAAGAAGAGGAACGCGTTAGCAAGACGCTTCTTCGCTCTACATTACGTCATTACACCAACAGCTGGCGCTATCTTTATAGCATCAAAGAAGGTGCGAACCGTGTAGATTTAGACGGCGTTGAAGGCGATGCGATTGAAAAAGAACATGCTGATCACGCGCAACAGCAGCTTGAGGAAAGCAAAGCAAAAGCCGCTGAAAAGCGTAAAGCTAAGCTTGCACAACAGCCTAAGCGTAAAGACAAACGTCAATTTAATCGCCCAAAAGGTGAAAAATCTGCAAATTCGGACCATGCTGATAGTAAGCGCGGAACTAAACCGAAAAATAACAGACCAAACAATACACCACCTGCGAAATTGACCGACAGCGATTTACAGCAAGGTACGCAAGTTACCGTTAAATTAGGTAAAGCACCTATGCCGGCAGTAATTACCGAAGTTGCTAAAGATGGCATCCACGTTCAATTAGACTCAGGCATGGTGGTTAAAGTAAACGCAGACGCTTTACGTTTGGCACGCTCCAAGAGGTCGTAAAATATGAGAGACATCCTTCGAATTTCCATCGCCAGTGCTTTTCTTACCGTAGGGGTAGGAGCTGGTGCCGTTACGTCAACACCAGAGGTAGACGAGCTTCCTATTTTACAGCAGGAATCTCAACACAGTGTTGCGGCAAAGCGAGTAAGCGCACTTTTTACAAGGGCGCATTACAAGGAAATATCGTTGGATGACGCGCTCTCTGCTCGAGTTTATCAGCGCTTTATCGATAGTTTAGATCACAACAAGCAAGTATTGTTATTGTCTGATGTGGTAGGTTTTGAAAAATACCGCACCTTGTTCGATGATGCGCTGAGTAAAGGTAATCTTTCAGTTGCCTACGATATGTATAATGTAAGTGCGAAGCGTCGCATTGAACGTTACGAGTTTGCATTATCATTGTTAGAAAAAGGGCCATTCGATTTCGAAAAGGAAGGCGATAAATTCTTTTACGATAGAGAAGATGCAGATTGGCCTGCAAGTAAAGCTGAGCTTGATGAGATCTGGCGTCAACGGGTTAAGTATGATGCGTTGAATTTGATACTTGCAGACAAAACTTGGGATGAAGCGAAAGAGCTGCTTACCAAACGTTACACGCGAGCAATTAAACGTACAAAGCAAGCAAAAAGCGAAGACGTGTTCCAAACTGCAATGAATGCCTTTGCACGCACCATAGAAGCCCACACTAGTTATTTATCTCCGCGAAATGCTGAACGTTTCCAAATGGACATGAACTTGTCGTTTGAAGGTATCGGTGCGGTATTGCAAAGCGAAGATGATTACACAGTTATAAAAAGTGTAGTGCCAGGCGGTCCAGCAGACGAATCGGGCGCAATAAAGCCTGAAGATAAGATTGTTGGCGTAGCGCAAGATGATGAAGAATTTGTAGACGTAATTGGATGGCGACTAGATGAGGTCGTTGAGCTTATCAAAGGCCCGAAAGGAAGCACTGTTCGATTACAAGTTGAAAAAGGCGCCTCTGAGTCTAAAACTACCTCGGTGGTTAGTCTTACTCGCGATAAAATTAAACTTGAAGATCGCGCCGCTAAGTCTGAAGTGTATGTACCTGAAACAGGTCCTCACGCAGGCGAACCCTTAGGTGTAATCACCATTCCTAGCTTTTACAACAATCTAAGTATGGATGTTGCAAAAGAAATAGAAAGCTTGAAAGCACAAAACGTAAAGGGCGTGATTGTTGATTTACGCGGCAACGGAGGTGGCTCACTTACCGAGGCCACATTGTTAACCGGCTTATTCATAGAAAAAGGCCCAGTAGTTCAAATTCGCTATGGTCAAAGCAAAGTGAGCGTAAATCGAGATACTGACGGTGAGGTCGCCTACGATGGTCCACTGACGGTATTAGTTGATCGCTATAGCGCTTCTGCATCAGAAATTTTTGCAGCGGCCATGCAAGACTATAACCGCGCACTCATTGTTGGCGAACAAACTTTTGGTAAAGGTACAGTTCAACAACACCGCGGCTTAGGCAAGATTTATGACCTTTACGATAATCCACTTGGCAGTGTTCAATTCACTATCGCTAAGTTCTATCGTATTGATGGCGGAAGCACTCAGCATAAGGGCGTTATTCCTGACATCCTTTATCCATCTGCTGTAGAGCCATCAGAGTGGGGCGAAGCTCAAGCTGAAAACGCACTTCCATGGGACAGTATAAATCGTGCTAACTATACGACATTTGCTGACGGCACTGCCGCATTGGACGTATTAACAGCCAAACACAACAAACGCATTCTGCAAAACCCAGAGTTTTCTTATATTTATGACGATATTGAAGAATACAAAGAAAACAAAGATAAGAACTTTATCTCACTGGTGAAGTCTGTGCGCGAAGCAGACAAGAAAGAGGCGGAAGAGAAATCTCTCGCACGTGCTAACGAACGTTTACAGCGAATGGGAATGGAAACTGTCACATCATTGGACGACTTACCGGAAGATATGGAAGAATTAGATCCATTCTTGGATGAAGCAGCCAACATCACCTTCGATATGATTGAAACAGGCCGTTACGCTATCACAAGAAACTAAGTGATTAGAGAAAAGGGCTGGTCTAGGGCCAGCCCTTTTTTTGTGTCTATAAATAAACTAATAAAACAATAATAAAGGGAAATAACATGGCTATCAGAGGCGAATTTTCCTCTCGAATAGGGTTCGTGCTAGCAGCGGCAGGCTCAGCAGTTGGACTCGGTAATATTTGGGGTTTCCCCACAAAAGTAGCGAGTAACGGAGGGGCTGCGTTTGTTCTTGTTTACTTACTCCTTGCATTCGTTCTTGCTTACCCAGTTCTCATGGCTGAACTTATTATTGGACGCAGCTCCCGTTCAAATATGGTTGACGCGTTAGGTAAA
Organism: Alteromonas sp. HB246098; assembly: GCF_054890645.1. Taxonomy (NCBI): domain Bacteria; kingdom Pseudomonadati; phylum Pseudomonadota; class Gammaproteobacteria; order Alteromonadales; family Alteromonadaceae; genus Alteromonas; species Alteromonas sp. HB246098. Next base: position 27,009 of record NZ_JBTZUG010000008.1, read on the forward strand.
ATATCAGGTAACTTCGCCGGAAGACTCACCGGAATATGGGGCTGTGTTACCGTTTCGCTCATTCTTGCCTTCTACGCAATTGTTGGTGGATGGATGCTAGTTTATTTCGCCGATGCTGCTGTTAGTTTAGTCGGATTAAGCGATGTAAGCGACTGGTTGCTTACTTCATCGGTTACGCGTAACATTGTTTTTTGCTTTTTATTCATGGGGTTAACCGCATTTATCGTTGTTGGTGGTGTAAAGTCAGGTATTGAGAAGTGGTCAGTACGACTTATGCCAACTTTAGTTATATTAATCCTCGCGCTTATTGTTTACGTAAGCCTTCAGCCCGGTGCAGTCGAAGGTTGGTCAGCTTATCTAGTGCCTGACTTCTCCCGTGTTCTCGACCCAGAACTACTAATCAATGCAATGGGGCAAGCGTTTTTCTCAATGTCATTAGGTGTAGGTACTATGCTGGTCTACGGTTCATACCTCAGCAAAAATGAAAACTTACCGTCTATTGGTGCTTCTGTTGCTTTAGTTGACATTGGGGTAGCCGTTATTGCTGGTATGCTTATTATTCCAGCTATGTACGTTGCGCTGAATAACGGCGTCGAAATCTTTACGCCAGAAGGCGCGTTAATTCAAGGCGATACACTAATTTTTAAAGTACTGCCCGCGCTTTTTGACACCATAGGTACTGTAGGGCTTTTTGTTGCTTTTACTTTCTTCGCATTGATGGCTATCGCAGCGGTAACCTCTTCTATATCGATGTTGGAAGTGCCGGTTGCCTTTATGGTGGAAAGCAAAGGTCTACAGCGTAAAAAAGCAGTTGTGCTAATGGCTTCGATTATCTTTTTATTAAGCTGCATCATTATTTTAAATTTCGAAACCTTGTTTGGCCTTGTAATCGCACTAACCACAGAGTACAGCCAGCCACTCCTTGGGCTAGCGTTATGTATTTTTGCCGGTTGGGTATGGCGTAGAGACGCAATACTGGAAGAACTCAAGCAAGGCGACCAGTATGCTGAGCACAGTATATTCTGGAAAATTTGGCCTTGGTACGTGCGCTTTGTATGCCCGGTTATCATCGCGCTAATGTTCTATCGCTCAGTGTTCTAAAGCACTAAAAGTTGCAGCAAGCAGCACGTTTAACGCGTTATAAATACAATAAAAAAGGTTTTTAAAAACGACAATGACGAATAAAGAGATAAAAACGCCGTCACTACTCGATGCAATACTTCCTATTCTTGCGCTAGTGGTCATGATGGGAAGTGCGGTTTACCTGTTTGCGGATAATTCATCATATGGTCCGAACCAAATTGCGTTACTTTTGGCAATGGGCCTAGCTGCTATTATCGGCATGAAAAATGGGTACAGCTGGAAAACGATAGAGAAGGGTATCGTAGATGGAATTTCCATGTCTCTGGGGGCCTGCCTAATATTGTTAGCCGTAGGCTCACTCATTGGTACATGGATGCTTGCCGGCACAGTGCCTACGCTTATTTATTTTGGTTTAGAGCTACTAAACCCATCGTTTTTCTACGCCGCTGCATGTTTAATCTGTGCGGTAGTTGCTATGAGTATTGGTAGTTCTTGGACTACCGCAGCAACGGTAGGTGTGGCATTAATGGGTGTATCAGCGGGAATGGAAATGTCAGCTGCTATTACGGCTGGCGCTGTTGTCTCTGGTGCGTATTTTGGCGACAAAATTTCGCCATTATCTGAGACCACTAACTTAGCTCCCGCTGTTGCAGGCACTGATTTGTTCGAGCATATCCGCTATATGCTGTGGACGACCATTCCAAGCTTTGTCATTGCCCTTGTATTATTCACTGTCCTTGGCTTTAGCGAAGTAGGTGAAGCTAAAGCAGAGCGTATTGAACAAATGCAACTACTGCTTAATGACTCTTTTGACTTGGGCTGGCATTTGCTAATTCCTCTTGCCGTTCTACTTACTTTAGCAATTAAGAAAATGCCGGCTTTCCCAGCGGTTTTTATTGGCGCTTTGTTAGGGGGCGTTTGGGCTGTCGTGTTTCAATGGGATGTAGTTACATCCATGGCAAGTAGCGATGACTCTGCAAACATTGGCGCGTTGAAAGTTGTGTGGACAGCGCTATTTGATGGGGTGAGCTTTTCTACGCCAGATGAAAATTTAAATAGCTTGCTGTCTCGCGGCGGCATGTCATCTATGCTAAATACAATTTGGCTTATCATTTGTGCTATGTCTTTTGGAGCCGTTCTTGAGCGTGTAGGTCTGTTAAAACGTGCCGTGTCTGCCATATTAATTGGCGCTAAGTCAGCCGGTGATATGGTAAGTCGAACCATTCTTACGTGTTTTGGAACTAACCTTGTAACGGCCGATCAATATATTTCTATCGTTATGCCAGGTCGCATGTACAAAGAAGAATTTAAAAAGCGAGGGTTAGACCAGCTTAACCTTTCTCGTAGTCTTGAAGACGGCGGTACACTTACATCTCCGCTAATTCCTTGGAACACCTGTGGTGCCTACATGCACAGTGTTTTATTGGTAAACCCATTTGATTATGTGTTCTATGCATTCTTTAACGTAATCAACCCGATCCTTGCTGTTGTGTATGCGTACTTAGGTATTAAGATTCTACGTATTACACCACCACACGTTGAAGTTAACAGTAAAGAAACGGTTTAACCAAACGTTCCAAATAAACCCACGTAGGCTTTCTTTTAGGAGGATCTATGTCAGTTCAAGCTAAACGCCGGGCGGATTATCAGCCGCCCGCTTTTTCAATAGCGACAGTTGACCTACATATTACGCTACATCCAACGCAAACGCAGGTTATCAGTACATTATCCGTAACTCGTAATGGAAAACATACCGGCCCTTTAATTCTAGATGGCGATAACTTGTCGCTAAACGCTATTGCGATTAACGGTAATGCTTTATCTGATGAAGAATATTCAGTGTCAGATACATCGTTAAGCATTGCTACACATCACGATGAATTTACCTTAGAGATTACTAACACCATTGCGCCTGAACAAAATAAAGCCCTTGAAGGCTTGTACTTATCGGGCGGCGCTTATTGCACGCAATGTGAAGCGGAAGGGTTTCGCCGAATTACCTATTTTATGGACCGCCCTGACGTTTTGTCTGTTTACACGGTTACTGTGGTTGCTGAGAAATCAGTGCCTATGCTACTTGCCAACGGCAACCCGGTAGATAAAGGGGATATCGATGAAAACACCCATTTCGTGAAATGGCACGACCCGCATCCCAAACCTTGTTACCTTTTTGCATTGGTCGCCGGTGATTTCGATTTACTAACCGATAGCTACACAACGACAAGCGGTAAGGAAGTTGCGCTAGAGTTGTATGTCGACAAAGGCAAAAAGTCCCAAGGCGTATTTGCTTTAGAGTCTCTTAAACGAGCGATGAAATGGGACGAAGATGTTTTTGGGCTAGAGTACGATTTAGATATCTACATGATTGTTGCCGTCGACTTCTTTAATATGGGAGCGATGGAAAACAAAGGTTTAAACGTCTTTAATAGTAAGTTTGTTTTAGCCGACCAAAAAAGTGCGACTGACGATGACTTCTTCAATGTAGAGTCTGTTATTGCACACGAATATTTCCACAATTGGACCGGAAATCGGGTTACATGTCGCGATTGGTTCCAACTAAGCCTCAAAGAAGGGCTTACCGTTTTCAGAGACCAACAGTTTAGCGCGGACATGACCTCGGCACTAAGTAACCGTATTAAGCATGTTCGCGTAATGCGAGAGCATCAGTTTGCTGAAGACGCCAGCGCAATGAGTCATCCAATTCGCCCTGAAGAAGTAATTGAAATGAATAACTTCTACACGGTAACAGTTTATGACAAGGGCGCAGAAGTCATTCGCATGTTCCACACCTTACTTGGTCCTGATGGATTCAGACGAGGTATGGATGAGTACTTCAGAAGGCACGATGGTCAAGCGGTCACGTGCGATGACTTTATTTCAGCCATGCAGTCAGCGACTGATTTAGATTTAACGCAATTTACACGCTGGTACAGTCAATCTGGTACGCCTGTCATTTCTGTTAAGCACAGTACAGAAGCTAGCGACAACGAGACTATCAGACATACCTTTACTTTGACGCAACACACGCCCGTTACTTCAGATCAAAGTGAAAAGCTTCCCCTTTATATCCCAGTGAATATTGAGATAATTGATAAAGAGGGCAATACCTATACTGACAACGAATCGCTTATCGATGACGGTATGGTTATTTTAAAAGATGCCTCAATGCGTTTAACCGTAGATGCTAAACATAGTGAATTAACACCGGTAGTGTTAGGTAACTTTTCAGCGCCAGCCAAAGTTGAAAACCCGCTAGATACAGAATCATTACTTACCATTTTTAAACATGCGAAAGATCCATTCAATCGCTGGGACGCAATGCAAGCTTTGTATGACCGCTGTATAAAACAGTTGGAAGAATCTCCGGGCTCTGCCATTAGTAACGATATTTGGAATGGTATTAAGCAGGCTATAGCTCAGGAGCAGAATAACCTAGAACTACTTGGCGAATGTTTAGTTATTCCTTCTTTTGAGACCTTGTGTCAAAGTCGTAGCAATATCACTGTGTCCGCGCTCTCAAAAGCTCGAAAGGCATTTTGTGACCAGTTTTCTCGCGCGCTAGAGCAAGAACTGTTTGCTGTGTTCAACAACATTGAACAAAGCGCATACAGCTACACGCAAGATGCAATCAATCAGCGCCGTTGCAGAAATGTGGTGCTTGCGCATTTAGCACGCTTACCTCAATACGAAGACCTCGTCTTGTCGCAATTTGATAATGCAGATAACATGACCGATACACTTGGAGCATTGAGAAGTGCGCAACACTGCAGTTCTGCCACATTCGATAGCTTGATGGCTCAATTTGAACAAACGTGGAAACACGACCCACTCGTACTAGATAAATGGTTTGCGCTTCATGCAACGCAAAATCGCGAAGATATCTTTGCCACCATCACAATGCTTTGTGAGCACCCGCAATTTGCAATGAGCAATCCAAACCGTGTTCGCTCAGTCATTGGTAGTTTTGCGTTTTATAATAGCGAAAGGTTCCATGCTGCAGATGGGAGCGGTTATAAGTTTGTAACTGACTATTTGCTTAAGCTGGATGCAGTCAACCCGCAAGTTGCGGCTCGTATAGTCACACCGTTAACCCAGTGGCAGGGTTTCGCTAGTGAACACCAAGTTCATATGAAGCAGCAACTTGGCCGCTTACTTAACCATAAGGGCCTAAGTAAAGACTTGTTTGAAAAAGTAAGTAAAAGCCTTGCTTATGAAAAGCATTAACGCATCAGACTCCGTCTTTTATTTTTCAATAAACGCACCTTACAAACAATGTGAGGTGCTTTATGCCCCGTCTATGCCAGATGTGGTCATGTTAAGTGAATCCGGTCTAAGTGTTCAGGTACCTACGAATCGGCTTCGCCAATTTGTCACATCGGACGGTATCAAAGGCCGTTTCAGAATGGTCATTGACGCTAATAAAAAAATTAAATCTTTTGAAAGGCTCGGATAGGGCCTTTTTATTTTCTCACAGCTGTAACTTACGCAATACTACAACTGCCTGCACATCTTAGGTTCAAGGTCTTCACAAATACGCCAAACTCTTGAAAAAGCGACTTAACGATAAATCAAATTATCGCTCGTTAAACTTGTACAATTTTCCTGCAAGTTTATAAATGCCTTTTATACTCACAATAAAGCAATAACTATTTGATACGACTAATGTTGTAAATTTTGTTAACTGGTAGGATTAGTTCTTGCGGTTATGGCAAAATGATGTAATGATTTTGTTAATCGTTATGGTTGGTCATGATGTCACGTATTAAGTCACATCGACTTGGGAGTATAAAAATATGAAAAACGGGCCTAGCGCTTTTAAGATATCACCGGTAGCAGCGGGAGTTCTCTCTCTGTTAGGTGCTGCTGCAGTACCAGTACACGCTGCAAATTGGCAAGTAGGTGATGTAAGTATTTCTTTAGATTCGACATTTACATTAGCTACAAGTATTCGAACAGAGGCAAGAGATTACGACCTTATTGGTAACAGTAACCATCCTCAGTTTGACTGGAGCGGTTATCACGCAGCTTTCAATCCTTTATACCCAAGTGGCGATGTGTGGGGGTTAGCAGATGGTGCGTATTCAACGAATGGTGACCTCGGTAACCTAGCGCACGATCCAGGCGATGCGTTCGCAACGCAGGTTTCAGGCTCACATGAATTAGATATTAACTTCGGCGACTATGGTTTCTTCGCTCGGGGTTTCTGGTTCTATGATTTCGAGCAAATGGATGGTGACCGTCCTTACTCTAACCCAATAACGGGCGACCAATACGATCTTTGTCAAGACCCAGAGGCGGAAGACCTTTTATGTACAGATGTTCGTTTGTATGATGCTTTCTTCTATGGCGACTGGTGGATTGGTGACAAGCCACTAACGCTTCGTGTTGGCCGCCAAGTAATAAGTTGGGGTGAAAGTACGTTCATCCAGCATGGTATCAACACGACCAACCCTGTGGATGTAACGCGTGCTCGTGCACCAGGTGCCGAACTAAAAGAGGTATTCCTACCGGTAGGTATGGTTTACGCGTCTTTAGGCCTAACCGATACGGTGAGCATTTCAGGTTACTATCAATATGAGTGGCAACGCAGCTGGCTTCCTGTGTCAGGCAGCTACTTCGCCGGTAACGACTTTGCAGGTGAGGGCGGTCAACGCCAGAATATCCAGTTAGGCTTTAGTGGTAACCCTGATATTGACTTAGATCACTTATTAACTGCTTTAAATGGTTACGGTGATTTATTACGCTCAGGTGCTGATGCTGCAGATATCTCTCAAGCTTATCTTGCTTACCCGACAAAAGTTGCAATTCGTGGTTTCTCTGATGAGGCGCATAACGATGCAGACGACCAAGGCCAGTATGGCTTGCGCTTAACGTGGTTTGCTGAGAATTTGAATGAAACAGAATTTAGTTTCTATCACATTAACTATCACAGCCAGCGTCCGCTTATTTCTGGTAAAACATCAGACTTTACTGCCGAAGGTATTGGCGCAGACCTAGCGTTCCTGGCTACTAACACGGTTACTCGGGATAACATTACAGAGCTGGGTGCCTTCACGCAGTCTGAATTCTACTATCCAGAAGACATCAAACTTTACGGTATGAGCTTCAACACCAATATTGGTACTACGGCTCTTGCGGGTGAATTTGCTTATCGTGTCGATGAGCCACTTCAAATAGACGATGTAGAGTTGCTTTACATGGGGATGCCTGAACAGTTAGCTAACGCAGGCTTACGTCCAGATCTTGAAGGAATCTCTCAGCTAAATAACATCGGTAGAGCGGTTGGCCCAGGTGAAACCGCAGAAGGTTTCCTTTTCTCTGATACCTGGCAAATGCAATTTACCGCGTCACATGTATTCGGCCCTAAATTTGGATCCGACAACTTCGTACTTCTAGGCGAAGTAGGTTATGTAAACGTTGTTGATATGCCTGACCCAGATGTTATTCGCTTAAATGCACCGGGTACTGCTCGTACACCGTCGCTTGAACCAATTAACGGTAACGCTCGTGAAGGTCTACACCAAGGCCTTTCAGACGGACCTGAGACTAACCCGTTTGCAACTGACGATGCGTGGGGCTATCGCTTATTGGCGGTTGCTGACTACAACTCAATATTCGCTGGTATGAACCTTCGAGTTCGCGGTACTTTCTCTCATGACGTTGAGGGTACTACGCCAGATCCATTATTCCTTTTCACAGAAGATGTTAAGTCTGCTGCACTTTCTTTCACGTTCGATTATTTAAGTAAATGGTCTGCAACGGCGTCTTACAGTGCATTCTGGGGCGGCATTGGTACAACTAATGCGCTATCTGACAGAGACTTCATTTCATTTAACATCAAATACGCAATCTAAGAGTGGTTTTTATGATTAGAAAAGTAGGAATTATTGCAGCCGCCTTGTCACTGGCTTTATCTGGTGCAAGCGTTATGGCTAAAGTGTCTGATGCAGACGCAAACAAGTTGGGTAATGAACTAACGCCGCTCGGCGCTGAAAAAGCGGGTAATGCTGATGGCAGTATTCCTGCCTGGACTGGCGGTATCACGTCTGCGCCTGCAGGGTACAGTGTGGGTGACCACCATCCAGACCCTTACCCAGAAGACAAAGTGTTGTTCGAGATAACAGCACAGAACTATAAAGAGTATGCGGAATTCTTATCTGAAGGCCAGAAGAAGCTTTTTGAGGCTTATCCAGAAACGTTCCGTATGCCGGTATACCCAACACGTCGCTCTGCGTCAAACCCTCAGGCTATTTATGATGCGACTAAGGTAAACGCAACTCGCGCTGAGCTTCTCGACGACGGTAATGGTCTTAAAGGTGCAGTGTTGGGTATCCCATTTCCAATACCACAAAACGGTCTTGAAGCAATTTGGAACCATATTCTTCGTTATCGCGGAGCAGCAGTTCAGCGTAACGGTGGGCAAGCAGCGGTTACTACCGGTGGTGATTACAACGTAATCGGTTTTGATGAGCAGTTGCTAATTAAATATGCTGAAGAAGGTGCTACACCTGAAAAGCTAACAGATGAAAATATTCTGTTTATGTTTAAGCAAAAAGTAACTAAGCCAGCCCGTCTAGCAGGTACGGCGTTACTTGTTCACGAGACCGTAGATCAGGTTAAAGAGCCGCGTAAAGCTTGGACGTATAACACGGGTCAGCGTCGTGTTCGCTTAGCCCCTAACATCGCTTACGATACGCCGGGAACAGCGGCTGACGGCCTGCGCACTACTGATGATTTCGACATGTTTAACGGTTCTCCTAATCGTTACAACTGGAAGCTTGTTGGTAAGCAGGAAATGTTTGTCGCTTACAACAACTATGCACTACATTCAGACAGTGCTTCATACGATGAAATCTTGAAGCCAAATCACGTTAATCCAGACCTTACCCGTTGGGAAAAACACCGTGTTTGGGTAGTTGAAGCTACGTTGAAAGAAGGTTTCCGTCACATTTATCAAAAGCGCGTATTCTTCATTGATGAAGATAGCTGGCAAATTCAAGTAGCTGATATGTATGATAATCGTGGCGAACTCTACCGCGTTGGTGTAGCTTATGGTGTTAACTACTATGAAGTTCCTACGCAATGGTCGACGCTTGATGCGTACTACGACTTAAACTCTCGTCGTTATTTGGCCATTGGCCTAGACAATGAAGAGCAAATGTACGACTTCACCGTACGCCCTCGAGATGTGGAATTCACGCCTCAGGCGTTGCGACGAGAAGGTAAGCGCTAATCACCTTACACAACAAACGGTTGGCAATTGCCAGCCGTTTTTGTATACAGACAATTATAAATAGGGGGAATGGTTAATTATGAAAAAAACCATTGCAGCGTGCATTGCCGCCACATTCGCAGCTAATTATTCTACAGCTGCACTTGCCGAAGAAGCATTCATGGCACCTTTGGTTGAGCAATCAGTTCTTTTGGACATAGACGCTGATTCATTTGTCGTTATTGTCGGTGAACGCGGTCACGTATTAGTGTCGGAAGATGGCAAAACTTTCAATCAAAAAGCGGTGCCAACTCAATCAACGCTTACCGCAACCACGGTTGTGGGCGAAAAAATATGGGCAGTAGGTCACGACGCTGTCATTCTTCATTCTTCAGATAGGGGCGAAACATGGGAGATACAAAATTATCAACCCGAACTTCAACGCCCATTTTTAGATGTATTGTTCTTCAATGACCAACAAGGCATTGCTACAGGCGCTTACGGCCTGTTTTATCGTACGAAAGACGGTGGGAACACGTGGACTGCCGAGCGTCACGCGAGCTTGTTAGACCCTCTTGACCAAGAGTACCTCGAAGAAGTCCGCAAGGAAGATGAAGCATTCTATCAACAAGAACTAGAATCTATTCTGCCTCACTTAAATCGTGTAACCCTTGATGGTGATACGCTTTATCTAGCGGGTGAAGCGGGACTTTTGGCCAAGAGTGTTAATAAAGGTGAGTCTTGGGAACGTTATTACGTCGACTACACAGGCTCTTTCTTCGATATCAAACCGCTGGATGAAAACACGGTACTTGCAGTAGGTCTTCGTGGGAATATTTTCGTAAACAGAAATCAAGGGGAATGGGAATATGTACAAACCTGTTCAACGAGCACCCTTAATTCAATCTTAATTGAATCAGAATCACAGGTTTATGCTTTGGGTAACAACGGCATGATGGTAAGTGCACAACGCCCGCTACCTACCAGTACGCGTGACCCTTATGCCAATCCATCCAATTGCCAAAGTGATGACGGCATTTCCGTGTCTCAAATAAAAGATAAAGCGGCGATTTTAAACGCCACCGAGTTTAACGGTACCAGCATTGCTGTTACTGCAAATGGCATTAAAACGTTGAATTTAAAATAGGGCAGTATAAAAACAATGACCCATTTTCTTGAAAAATTAGTGTTTGGTAACCGCAAAGTTGTGGTGGCACTGTTTGCCATTGCTACGGTTTTTCTAGGTTACCAAGCCTCACAGATGCGCCTAGACGCAGGTTTCGAAAAGAATATTCCGCTTAATCACGAGTACATGAAAACGTATATTGAGCACCGCCAAGATTTTGGTGGGGCCAACAACATCCTAGTTTCTGTATGTGATAAAAACGATAATATTTATAATCAAAATTTTTTCGATACGTTAAAGAACGTTCACGACCAGCTTTTCTTCATCAATGGCGTAAACCGTTCGTTAGTAATTTCACTTTTCTCTCCCTCTACACGCTTCACTGAAATTGTAGAAGGTGGTTTCGCGGGCGGCCCTGTCATACCAGCAGACTTCGACTCGTCAAGGCCAGAGGCCCTGGAGCTTGTGGCTGCGAACGTGGAAAAAGCGAACATCGTTGGTAGACAGGTTTCGAGTGACTACAGCTGCGCAATGGTAACTGCACAGTTGCTGGACATTGACCCTCAAACTGGCGAGCCCCTTGATACCCTTGCGTTAGCTGCAGAGCTTGAAGAACAGCTGCGCGGTCAGTACGAAAACGAAAATACCTCAATCCATATTATTGGATTTGCGAAAATGATTGGCGACGTAGCCGATGGCGCTAAAGATGTACTACTGTTTTTCGCTATTGCTATCGCGATTACAGCCGTTATGGTGTACTTCTTTTCACGAAGCCTGATGCTTACCGTGTTGCCATTGGTATGTTCAATTATCGCCGTTATTTGGCAGCTCGGGCTTTTGACTTCCATTGGTTTTGGCATGGACCCTATGTCAATTTTAGTGCCATTCCTTGTATTCGCTATCGGTGTAAGCCACGGCGTTCAAATGATTAACGCGGTAGAAAAGCAAGCGGTGACGGGCATTGGCGCGAAACAGGCTTCAATGGCGGCATTTAGAAACCTTCTAGTACCCGGCGGAATTGCCTTGTTATCTGATACTGTAGGCTTCATGACGCTACTGGTTATTGATATTGGTATCATTCGCGAGCTAGCCATAACAGCAAGTATGGGTGTTGCGGTAATCATACTTACCAATCTTTTATTACTTCCTGTCCTTATGAGTTTCTTAAAGCTAGACCAGAAGTATGTAGAGAAATTTGCTGGTAAAGAAAACGCAAATTCTAAATTCTGGGAAGTAATTGCTGCGTGTTCACGTAAAAAGCCAGCTGCGTTTATTTTAATTGTCACCGCTATTTTATTCGTGCTCGGTCATTTCCAAGCGCAGAATATGAAAATAGGGGACTTACACGCCGGTGCACCAGCGCTACACGAAACTTCTCGCTACAATGAAGACACTTTTTTGATCACTGACAAGTACGAAGTAACGGTGGATTATATCTCTATACTTGTAGAGACGACCCCGGAAGCTTGTACCTCGCACAGTGTGATGAAAGCCATGGATGACTTCCAGTGGAAAATGGAAAACGTTCAGGGCGTGCAGTCTGCGGTGTCACTTGCGTCAGTCGCCAAAATTGTTAATGCCGGTTACAACGAAGGGAACGTAAAATGGCAGGTTCTTCCGCGTAATCAACAAACGCTGGTTCAGGCAATCTCTCGCGTGCCTACCTCATCTGGACTACTTAACGGCGATTGTTCAGTTATGCCTATCATCCTGTTTATGGAAGATCACAAGGCAGAAACCATCTCTCGCGTTGTTGATGCAGTTAAGTCGTATCGCGATGCGTATCAAACTGACGATATGAAGTTTAGTCTTGCTTCTGGCCCTGTCGGCGTAATGGCTGCAACTAATGAAGCAGTGAGCGCGGCGCAAGATCCAATGATGCTTTATGTATTTGGAGCTGTTATCGCGCTCTGCTTAATTAGCTTCCGCTCAATACGTGCCACGTTAGTTGTAGTAATACCGCTATATGTAGTGTCTGTGTTGGCTCAAGCACTAATGACATACCTTCAAATTGGCCTCACCGTTTCTACATTACCAGTTATCGCACTTGGCGTGGGAATCGGAGTGGACTATGGTATTTATATTCTTTCTACCAAAAGCTTAATGCTGAAGAAAGGTGCTACCGTCCAAGAAGCTTATTTTGCTGCTTTGAAAGAGCGCGGAAGTGCAGTGTTGTTTACCGGCATAACGCTAGCTATAGGCGTAAGTACCTGGGTATTCTCTTCACTTAAGTTCCAAATGGATATGGGTATTTTGCTAACATTTATGTTCGTTGTGAACATGCTTGGAGCAATAATTGTACTGCCCGCCTTGGCTAGGTTCCTGTGGTGGAATAAGAACGACCCTGATGCATAAATTATTTTTGCATAGCTACGCATAAAAAAGGGCCTTTAGGCCCTTTTTTTTGGGTGTTTTCTGCATAGTTATCTATGCTGTTAATATAAGGTTAAAAATGGGCTTTCATTAGCGTCATTTATTAGAGAAAATAGTTAGGTACTCGGCACTTATACCAAGTTCAATTGGTATTACGACATTCAAAAAAGGTTAACAAATGACAGTCACCTCACAGCGACACTCAGTACTGCTAGACAATGTATTTGCACTTATTGATAAAAAAGTAGATACCAAGCAGAAGTCTCTTGTGCAGCAATTCGGACGTCTGTTGTATAAAAACATATCAAGCGACGATTTAGAAAATCGCAACGACAGCGACCTGTATGGTGCAACACTTAGTTTATGGAATGGTTTAGCAAAATTTGAATACGCTTCGCCTTACGTTCGTGTTTTCAACCCAGAAATAGCTAAACACGGTTGGCACTCAAGTCACACAATAGTAGAGATTATTGTGTCAGACATGCCGTTCTTAGTTGACTCTGTGCGTATGCTACTGAACCGGTTGAACATTACTGCGCATTTATTTCTTCATAGCCCTATTGGCGTTAAACGCGACAAATCGAACAAAGTCGAAACCTTTGCAGAACCAGGTCAAACCATAGAAGGTGCTAAAAAAGAGACTGTCATTTTCATTGAAATCGATAGACAGACGTCGAAAAAAGATATTGATGCTTTAACTAAAGAGCTTTACTCGGTAGTTGATGAAGTCTCTTTAGCTGTTGAAGACTGGCAGGGCATGACCAGCACTTTACAGGACGTTATTAAGAATAACGCGAAATACAATTGGCCTGTTTCCGCAGATGCAAAAAAACAGACTAAGGCATACCTTGAGTGGTTGGGTGACCATAATTTTACCATGATGGGATATCGCTATTATGAAGTTAAAGCAATTGAAGGCGATCATAGATGGATACCGAAAAACGACACCAGCTTAGGTCTTCTTAAAAACTCGATAAATGACCGCGAACGTCTGTTATCAAGACTGCCTGCATCAGCAAGAGCTGAAGCATTAAGCAAAAACCCGTTGATACTGACCAAAACAAATTCTCGTGCCCGCGTGCATCGGCCAGCCTATATGGACTATGTGGGCGTGAAGGTATTTAACAAAGACGGGCAGGTCGTAGGTGAGCATCGCTTTCTAGGACTTTATTCAGCATCGTTTTATAACAACAGCGTAACCCAGCTACCCATTTTACGAGAGAAGATTAAGCGAATTTGTGAATTATCCGGCTTTGAGCCAGGCACACACGCATACAAAGCTTTTGCGAACATTATAGAAACCTATCCACGTGATGAGTTACTGCAAACACCAGCAGAAGAACTCGCACAAATTGTGATGGGCATTTTTCAGATGCAAGAGCGCGGTATATCTCGTTTGTTTATTCGAAAAGATACATTTGGCCGCTTCTTCTCTTGCATGGTATTCGTACCAAGAGAGCGCTATAACACTCAGTTGCGTAAAGAGACTCAAGAGCTACTTAAAGCGTCATTAGGCGCTACTGAAGAAGTCGAATTTACCACCTTCTTTTCAGAGTCTGTATATGCCCGTACGCATTACATTGCTAGAGTCAACGACAACAACGCGGAATTCGATGTGAAGGAAATAGAGCAAAACATTATTGAGTTGACCAAAACCTGGAACGACAGACTAGCGTCAGCAATTTCAGCGGCTCACGGCGAAGCATCTGGCAAGGCGCTTGAGCGCAAATACAACAATGCGTTTTCTCGTAGCTATATGGAGCATAACCTTCCATCGGCAGCGCTGGTAGATATCGGCAAGCTAGAGATGCTTGACGACAATCACACCTTGGATATGTTGTTCTACCGCCCACAAGAAGAAGACGCTGAAAGCCAAGTGGTTAAGCTTAAGCTTTTCCACCGTGCAGAACCCATTCACTTGTCTGACGTACTCCCCATGCTGGAGAACTTTGGGTTACGCGTAATCGACGAAAGTCCATATAAAATCACGTGTTCCGAAGGTGAGCGAAATTGGGTAATGGACTTCACCATGCTGCACAAAAGCGGCCAGCACTTTGATATGGAAATGGCGCAAACCCTTTTCCAGGACGCTTTTGCGAAGGTGTGGTATAAAACGCTTGAAGATGACGCGTTTAATCGCCTGATTTTGGGCGCCAATATGACGGGTCGAAAGGTGACGGTTCTGCGTGCCTACGCTAAATATATGCGTCAAACTGGCAGCTCATTTAGCCGTGACTATATTGCAAATACCCTTTCTAACTATCCAGATATTGCCCGTTTATTGGTAGACTTCTTTGACCAACGCTTTGACCCCAAGAAAAAGCGTAATCAGAAAAAAGAAGACGCAATTCTAGAGACCATCAAGGAACAGCTAGACAATGTAAGTAACCTAGATGACGACCGTATTATCCGTCGTTATTTGGATATGATGTCGGCAACTCTACGAACCAACTTCTATCAGCCAGACGATGCAGGCATCGAAAAGTCTTACGTGTCATTTAAGATGATGCCAGAGCTTATTCCAGAAATGCCGCTTCCGTTGCCTAAGTTTGAAATCTTTGTATACAGCCCACGTGTTGAAGGGGTACACCTTCGCGGCGGCAAAGTTGCCCGCGGCGGTCTTCGTTGGTCTGATAGACAAGAAGATTTCAGAACCGAAGTACTAGGTCTTGTAAAAGCACAGCAGGTTAAAAATACGGTTATTGTTCCTGTGGGGGCGAAAGGCGGGTTTGTTTGTAAAAATTTGCCAGTAGGCGAAGGCCGTGCAGCTATTCAGGCTGAAGGCCAAGCCTGCTACCGGACTTTCATCACGAGCTTATTAGATATTACTGATAACATCGTTAATGGCGAAATAGTACCGCCAAAAGACGTCGTTCGCCTTGATGATGACGACCCGTATCTAGTTGTAGCCGCAGATAAAGGAACTGCAACTTTCTCTGATATCGCAAACGGTATTGCGGAAGAGTTTGGTTTCTGGCTAGGTGATGCATTTGCCTCCGGCGGAAGCATTGGTTACGACCATAAGAAAATGGGCATCACTGCACGGGGCGGCTGGGAGTCTGTGAAGCGTCATTTCAGAGAAATTGGCATTGACTGTCAGACTACCGATTTCACCGCTGTAGGCGTGGGCGATATGGCTGGTGATGTATTTGGTAACGGTATGTTGCTGTCAAAGCACACGCGCTTAATCGCGGCGTTTAACCACTTACATATTTTCTTTGACCCAAGCCCTGATGCGGCAGCAAGTTACAAAGAGCGCCAACGTTTATTTGAAAACCCAAGCCTTAGCTGGGAAGACTACGATAGCAAACTTATCTCGAAAGGCGGTGGTGTATTCAGCCGTGCCTCTAAGTCAATCAAGCTGACACCTGAGATGAAAAAGTGGTTAGGAACGCGTCAATTAACAATGACGCCTAACGAGCTTATTCACAACATTCTTAAAATGCCGGTTGATTTACTATGGAATGGCGGCATAGGTACTTACATCAAGAGTAAGAAAGAATCTCACTCTGAAGTGGGCGATCGTGCGAATGATGATTTACGGGTTAATGGCCGCGACGTTCAGGCTAAAATCGTGGGCGAAGGTGGTAACTTAGGTTTAACCCAATTAGGCCGTATCGAGTACGCCTCTAATGGCGGTCGCGTTAACACTGACTTTATCGATAACGTTGGTGGTGTGGATTGCTCGGATAACGAAGTTAACATTAAGATTTTGCTTAACAGCCTTGTCAACGATGGTGAGCTAACGCTTAAGCAGCGTAATAAGCTTCTTTACGATATGACTGACGACGTTAGTACGATTGTATTGAAAGACTGTTACCGTCAAACTCAATCTATCTCTATTACCGAGTTAGCTGGCGTGAAGCAACTTAAAGAACAGCTTCGCTTTATTCACGGTCTTGAGCGCGAGGGGCAATTAAATCGTGAGTTAGAGTTTATACCGAGCGATGACGAGATTTCCGACCGCGTAGCAACCGACCAAGGCCTAACTCGCCCTGAACTTAGCGTGTTAATTGCCTACGGTAAAATGGTGCTTAAAGATGCGCTTAATATCCCAGAAATTACTGACAATCCTTACCATGGTAAGCTATTAGTTGAAGCTTTCCCTAAAGTACTACGCGAAAAGTTTGCATCACACATGCAGCAGCACCCGCTTAGAAGCGAAATTATCGCCACTAAATTAACCAATAATATGGTTAACGATATGGGCCTTAACTTCGTGTTTAGAATGCAGGAAGAAACTGGTGCAAGCGTAGACGAAATTGCAGATGCTTACGCGATTGTGCACGGCATTTTCAATATGGATACGCTATGGGAGCGTATTGAAGAATTAGACAACGTTATCCCAGCAAAGCTTCAACTAAAAATGCTTGATGAAGCGCGCAGAATTATGCGTCGTGCCGCCCGCTGGTATATACGTCACGGCAACAAAGCGCAGTCAATTGAAGAGGCGATTGCGAGCTATCGCGGTACATTCGATATACTGTCGAAAAACTTACAGCATTATCTTGTTGAAAGTGAATACGCGCAGCTAGAAGCCGCAACGCAGAAATATATCGATAAGGGTGTACCTCAAGATATTGCGTATCAAGTAGCGAGTTTCTCAAACATGTTCTCAAGCTTTGATTTGGCACAAATTGTAGAAGCCGATAAGCATGATACTGATGTTGTCGCCAAGCTTTACTACCAATTGGGGTCACGTCTAGAACTTCACTGGTTCTTAGATCAAATCAACAATCAGGCGGTAAGCAACCACTGGCAGGCATTGGCTCGTGCTTCATATCGTGAAGAACTTGATTGGCAGCAGCGCTCAATCGCAGCAAACCTGCTAGCCTCTCGCGAAGATGTGAGCAACGCTGACCAAATTCTAGATGAGTGGATTGAAAGTAATCAGGCGCTTCTTAAACGTTGGTATCACATGATGTCAGAGTTTAAGACCAGCACAACGCACGAATTTGCGAAATTTTCTGTCGCTTTACGCGAATTGATGCTTTTAAGCGTGAAGTCTAACCATTAGAATACACGCACCTTAATGATTTAAGCCCTGTTTATCAGGGCTTTTTATTGGCCGATTGGTTATTATTGTCTAGCTTTACAGCGTTTTTTGTCAGCAGATGATCTGTAAACGCAAGGCATAGCAACGACCAACAGACCCTTAATAAGCGAGCGTTAAACACAACCATGCAATCTCTAGTGCAAAAATTCTTACTTCAGTGTGAACCTGAAAAAAGTCACGATTTCACCATTAACTGGTTAAACAAGACACAACATACACCGCTGAAATGGATGTACAGCACGCCAACGCTTAAAAAGCCCGTCACTGTTGCCGGCATGACGTTCGATAATCCGGTAGGGTTAGCCGCAGGTCTCGATAAGAATGGTGACTGTATTGATGCGTTTTCAAGCATGGGCTTTGGCTTTGTAGAAATTGGTACGGTAACGCCGCGTCCGCAACCGGGGAACCCTAAACCTCGCTTATTTAGAATTCCTGAAAAACACGCCATTATTAATCGCATGGGATTCAACAATAAAGGTGTTGATCATCTTGTTGAGCAAGTAAAAAAGGCCCAGTTTAAAGGTCCAATTGGCATTAACATTGGCAAAAACAAAGACACCGAAGAAGCGAATGCACTCGACGATTATCTGATTTGCTTAAATAAGGTTTACCCTTACGCCAGCTATGTCACTATCAATATTTCATCGCCTAACACACCAGGGCTTAGAAACCTGCAGTACGGTGAAGCACTTGATAAACTGTTAGTAGGCTTAAAAGCTGCGCAAGAAACGCTGACACAAACCCACGGAAAGTACGTGCCGTTGTTTATTAAGATAGCGCCAGATTTAAGTGATGTGGAAATCGAAAGTATTGCGGCATCGCTAATCAATAGCAAAATGGACGGCGTCATTGCAACAAATACAACGCTGTCACGGGACTCAGTTGCTGGCCTAGAGCATGCTGATGAAATGGGTGGCCTAAGCGGCTCTGTTATGACCGATATGAGTTTAGAAGTAACCCGTAAACTGAATAAGGCACTTGACCGCGCTATACCTATTATCGGCGTAGGGGGCATCGACTCTCCTGAAGCGGCGCAAGCGCGCTTAGATGCTGGCGCATCATTAGTGCAAGTCTACTCGGCCTTTATTTATCAAGGCCCATCTCTCGTTAAACGCATCGTAAACGCGTTATAATACAGTCGATATAAAGTACACCCGAAACCAATCTCTCGTGTGCGTGCTTTACGGTAAGCGCGTACATCAAAAACAGGTACATGAATGAATACTATTCTGGTTACGACCAGTCGCGGTCTTGACGAACTAT
This sequence comes from Alteromonas sp. HB246098, assembly GCF_054890645.1. Classification (NCBI taxonomy): domain Bacteria; kingdom Pseudomonadati; phylum Pseudomonadota; class Gammaproteobacteria; order Alteromonadales; family Alteromonadaceae; genus Alteromonas; species Alteromonas sp. HB246098. Next base: position 46,122 of record NZ_JBTZUG010000008.1, read on the forward strand.
TGAAACAAGAGGTGCTAAGCCTTTGCCCTGATGCACAAGTTAAACAGGGGCCTGGTACTATTCAGTTTGAAGGGTCAAAAGAAGACGCTTATAAACTTTGCCTATGGTCACGCTTAGCTAATCGCGTAATTTGGGTGCTTGCATCAGGAAAAGCAGGTGACGCAGATGCACTTTACAACACGGCGATGGGCATTGACTGGCAAATGCAGATGGATTCACGTCATACCTTATCTGTACAGTTTATCGGAACTAACTTTGCTATCAAAAATACCCAATTTGGTGCGGTTCGTGTTAAAGACGCCATAGTCGATTCATTCGTAGAGCAGGGCTTACCGCGCCCATCAGTAGAGCGTAAAACCCCTGATATCTCTGTATATGCAAGGCTGCATCGCGATAACGTGATTTTAGGCATAGACCTAGCTGGCGCCAGCTTGCACCAACGCGCGTACCGACAAGAAACGGGCGACGCGCCGCTTAAAGAGCATATTGCAAGCGCCATGTTAATGCGTAGTGGTTGGACGGAAAATACCGACGCGCCATTAGTAGACCTTATGTGCGGTTCAGGCACTATCGCCATAGAAGCGGCTTACATTGCCCGAAATATCGCACCGGGTATAAAGCGTTCATACTGGGGCTTTACTAAATGGCTTGGCCATGAAGCTAAGGTTTGGGACGATTTGATTGAACATGCTATTTCAGTTCAAAAGCCAAGCTGCGGCGGTATTTATGCGGGCGACTTCAGTCGCAAAATGGTGGCGATTGCAAAAGCTAACGCTGATTTTGCTGGCGTGTTTAACGATATATCGTTTTCTCAGCAAGATGCTACCAAGTCCTCGCCGCCAGTTAGTACTCCTGGCTACGTGGTTTCCAACCCGCCATACGGAGAGCGTTTAGGTGAACTTACTTCGTTGATCCCGCTATTTAGCGATTGGGGTAAGCGCTTTAAAGAAGCATGGAAAGGCTGGCACGTGTCGCTTTTAAGTAGTAACCGTGACTTGCTACGTGTACTAAAGCTTCGTGCCACTAAAGACTATGCCATGAATAACGGCAAGTTAGAGTGTCGCTTGGCCAACTATGTGCTTGATGAACAAAACACGGTTCAATTTAGTGAAGACGCCAGCAACCATGAGTTTGCGAATCGCCTCAAGAAAAACCTTAAACGCATGAAAGGTTGGATAAAGAGCGCTAACACTAACTGTTACCGCATATACGATGCTGACTTACCGGACTATAACGTTGCTGTAGACAGGTATGGCGATTGGCTGGTCGTTCAAGAGTACGCGCCACCAAAAACCGTATCAGAAGATAAAGCCCGTAAACGCCTCCAAGAGGTTTTACTACATTTACCAGCAGTAACCGGAGCCTCACCCAAGCACATTGCGCTTAAAGTGCGTAGCCAGCAGAAAGGGACTAAGCAATACGAAAAAATTAACCAGTCAGGCGAAATGATGGAAGTGTTCGAAAATAACGCACGCTTTTTGGTAAACCTGACTGATTACTTGGACACGGGTCTTTTCTTAGACCACCGTAATACCCGTCAAAAAGTAAAAACCTTGTCTAAAGACAAAGACGTGTTGAATTTGTTTTCTTACACGGGCAGCGTATCTGTATTTGCAGCTATGGGCGGCGCCAAGTCTGTTACCACAGTAGATATGTCGAATACCTATTTGGAATGGGCAAAGAAAAATATAGCGCTTAATAAATTAAGTGGTCCCCATGCCTTTATTCAAGCCGATTGCACCACATGGCTAGGTACGCACAAAGGTAAATATGACCTAATATTTATCGACCCACCGTCGTTTTCTAACTCAAAGCGGATGCAAAGCACGTGGGATGTACAGCGCGACCACGTAAAAATGCTTACCGACGCTAAAGCGTGTTTAAAAGAGCAGGGGATCATCATCTTCTCTAACAACAAGCGTGGTTTTAAGTTAGACGAGCCAGCCATCAGCGACCTTGGCTTGGACATTGAAAATATCACCCACGAAACCATACCCGAAGATTTTGCCCGTAAAGGGAAAATACACCAGTGCTGGATTCTACGTTCATGAAAATAATTTTCTACACGGGCCCTCAATGTGGTCTTTGTGATTTAGCCGATGTTGAACTGCAGCAAACGTCTATGTTTTCATCGCTTGTTATTGAGAAAGTCAATATTCGTACAAGTACCGAGCTTTATCACTTGTATGGCGCTCGTATTCCAGTTTTGAAGCGGGCCGATAATGAAAAAGAAATTGGATGGCCTTTTAGTGCCGCCGATTTAGAGGAGTTTCTTCAGTGAGCATTTTGCAGTTAAAAAACATCACTGTTATTTACGGAAATCCGCCGCTTTTAGACGGCGTTGAGCTGGTTGTTCAACCTAAAGAACGCGTATGTTTAGTTGGGCGCAACGGGAGCGGTAAATCCACCCTTATGAAAGTTATCGCAGGCGATATTATTGCCGACGATGGCCAGCGCATTATCGAAAATAATACCGTAATTGCACGTTTAGAACAGGACCCACCGCAGACGACAGACGTAACTTTGTTCGATTATGTTGCCGAAGGCTTATCTGATGTGGGCGAAACGCTGAAAGCGTATTTTCATCAAACCCGCGTCGTGGGTGAAGACCCAAGTGAAGCTAACTTAAATAAGCTGCAGCGTTTACAAGAGCAATTAGAAGCCAGAGACGCGTGGCAGTTCGAGCAGCAGATTGAGCAAACGCTTACCATGCTTAAGCTTGACCCTGAGATATCGTTATCAACGTTATCTGGAGGCTGGCGAAGAAAAGCCGCTTTAGCCCGTGCGTTAGTGCGCCAACCAGATATATTACTGTTAGACGAACCCACTAACCACCTTGATATTGAGATGATCCGCTGGCTTGAATCGAGCTTGAGCAATTATCAGGGTGCTATTGTGTTTGTAAGCCACGACCGTGCATTTATACGTGCCATGGCTACGCGAATTATTGACCTTGACCGTGGCTCGGTTACGAGCTATCCGGGTAACTACGAAACTTATTTAGAAAAGAAACAGCACGATTTAGAAGTTGAAGCGTCACAAAACGCTGAGTTTGATAAAAAGCTAGCGCAAGAAGAGGTGTGGATTCGTCAGGGCATTAAAGCTCGCCGTACCCGCAACGAAGGCCGAGTTAGAGCGCTGAAAAAGCTCCGTGAAGAGCGCAAAGCGCGCCGAGCAGTTCAAGGCAATGCGGTAGTCAATCAACATCAGGGCGCACGCTCTGGAAAAATGGTGTTTGAAGTAAAAGATTTGAGCTACAGCATTGAAGGAAAACCCATTGTTAAAGGGTTAAACCTGAATGTTTTACGTGGCGACAAGCTTGCTCTCATTGGTCCTAATGGAAGCGGTAAAAGTACGCTTATCAAGCTATTATTGGGCGAGTTGCAACCCGACAACGGCAACTGCAAACAAGGCACAAACCTTGAAGTGGCATACTTTGACCAACATCGCCACGGCTTGGATTTAGAGAAGTCTGTGATAGACGCAGTAGGCGACGGTAAACGCGACCTGATGGTAAATGGTCATCCGCGCCACGTTATTAGCTACCTACAAGACTATCTATTCACACCTGAGCGCGTTAATGCGCCAGTTAAATCGCTATCTGGTGGTGAGAAGAATCGCTTAATGTTGGCCAAACTCATGCTTAAGCCAAGTAATGTTTTGGTACTGGATGAGCCAACTAACGATCTTGATGTCGAAACCTTAGAGATGCTCGAAACATTACTCAACGAATATACCGGCACCGTGCTTTTAGTCAGTCACGATAGGGAATTTGTGGATAACGTAGCGAATAGTAGCGTGGTGTTCGAGGGTAATGGAATGCTTCGCGAATTTATTGGGGGTTTCACTGACGTAGAAAACTGGTATAAAGAGCAACAGGAAAAACGTCAGCAAATCGAAAAGGAAGAGAAAGCCAAGGTAAAGAATGAAACTAATTCAGCTTCAGACAGTCCTAGTGCTAAGTCTTCTCCCCGTAAGACGAAAAAGCTATCATACAAAGACCAGCGTGAACTTGAGTCCTTACCGAAAGAACTAGAAACACTTGAGGAAGAACTTGAGGCTATGCAAGAAAAAGTCAACGACCCAGACTTTTTCAAACAAGACAGTGACGTTACTGCCAAGGCGTTAGCCGAGCTGGCAGATAAAGAAGAATTACTTTCCCAGAAATATGCGCGCTGGGATGAACTAGAAAGTATGCTGGAAGATAATCAGCAGTAAATAGGATTTTAAATGAAACGAACTCAGCTTGCCGCCGCCGTTCTGTTGGCAACAGGAAGTGTTTCGGCATTTGCCGCGACCTATTCAGTGACGCCTCTTCCTTTACAGGATACCGCTAGAAACAATTTTGCACGTTCAATCGACAACTCAGGCAAAATGCTGTCTGTTGTGCAGCTTGAATATAACCCACCTGTAGATGTGGAGCAGTTAGAAGAAGATACCACTTTCTTCGATGTTAACGGCTCTGCTTTAGAAAATGAAGACGATGCGCGCCAAGGTGTGTTCACTGATTCAGATTATACGACAATCGTTAACTATCTACTCTCGTCTAGTACTGCGACCACAGGTCAGAAACTTGCGCCTTTCAGAACCTTCTTAACTGACACCCAAGATACTTCTTTGGTACCGGGTTTGGACGAAGTGACTGAAAAATTTGATGATTACACCCGCTCGGTAGAAGCGATAGGTAGAGACAGCTTAAACGGCAACTTTGTAGTAGGCGATTCATCTGGTTTAGTTGTTTTAGACCCATACGAAGATGAAGATGGCGATACCATAAACTACACTTATGCAGAATCGGCGCAGCAAGGTTTTATTCAAGCATCTGGTGTGTCTAAAGCACTACCAGCTGTAGACACAACAGCAGGCGGCTTTTCTTCGGCCCGAGCAATAAATGCAAACTTACAAGTAGCAGGCTTCAGTACGGTCAGTTTTCAAGACCAGGTAGATGAAGCTATTGAAACTTGTGCAGACGATGAGTTACGTGGCGATCAGTCTGAAGGGCGTTGTCTTTTCACCATTTACAATGGTGACTTTGCAGTACCACGCATTTCTAGTTATTTCTTAAATACTTCTACGAACTACTTGCCTGGCTTCGTTTTGTTGTCAGAAGTTAACGCCACCATATGGCAAGTTGACGTTAATGGAGACGTGATTAGCACTGATACTTATCCATTACTGTTCGAGCCGGATGAAGACGATACAGCACACTACTTTACCTACGCTTATGATATTAATGATCAAGGTATTGCGGTGGGAGAAGGGCTAACTGGCGATCGCATTACGATCAACCGACCTAACCAATCGGGCTTAACTGAAAGTGAGCGCGTTGCAACTGTATTCAGAGACGGCGAGACTATTGAACTTCTTCCTCGCGAAGAAAATCTTATCAGCCAAGCAATTGCTATAAACGATGAGAACTGGGTAACTGGCGCTGTACTTCGTTCGCAAAGCAGTATCGCTCGTTCACGCCTTTTTGTTTATAACTTAGATACTCAAGAACAAAAATACCCTGATGGCTTTTTCGTGAGTGCCGGTGTTACTGCGAACGCAATTAACAATAACAATATCGTGGTGGGTAAGGCAGATGTCGATGCGACAAGCGACACGCTACGTGAAACCGCTGCATTTATGTATAACATTGATACTGAAGAGTTTTTGGATCTTAATGATTTAGTCTCGTGTGACAACACTTACGAATTAATCGAAGCGGTTGATATCAACGATGACAACGAAATTATTGCTAATGCGCGTATTAAGATAAACAGTAAATACGTAACCGGCGTCGACATCATAAACTCAAGCGGTGAAACAGAACTGGTTGACTCTGTCGTTGCAGTTAAGCTATCTCCGATAGCTAATGGCTCTATCGAAGACTGTGAAGTACCTGAGGACGAACAGCCGTTTGAGCGCAGTGGCGCATCCACTGGCTGGCTTACGTTCTTTGGTTTGTTTGCCGCTGCTTTTGTGCGCAGACGTTTTAAAAAATAAATAACCTCCTCATGTAAATTCATGATGAGTTTAATAAAGCCACATTCGTGTGGCTTTTTTTATGCCTAAAAAATGCAAAAACAGACATATTTATGCATAAAAAATGTAATATAAATTTCATCGAAACTTCATTTATTTAACGATTGTCAAGCGTTTTAATTTTATATTTTTCTTGAACCATTTTGTTAATTGCACTATCAAAGTAGTGTACGCAATCACTTTTCCGGCACTATCAACCGATATGATGTAGAGCGCTCGAGAAAATGATTTGTTGTACGTCCAACAAACAAAAGAGGCTAATCAATGAAAAGACAAAAAAGAGATAAAATGACTCGCGCTCATTCTAAAGGCTATCAAGCTGGTATTAGCGGTCGTTCAAAGGAAAATTGTCCATTTCAGCAAAACGATGCACGTTCACAGTGGTTAGGTGGGTGGCGTGAGGCAGTAGAGGATAGACACTTAGGTTTAAGCGTTAAATAACACTTCTCTTTTATGAACTGATTATGCAAAAAGGAAAGCCCCTGAAAAGGGGCTTTTTTGTGCGGCAGCGTTTTTATATACAATGTCGACTAAAAACAGCGTTTAAAAATTTGATGTATCTTGGAACAGACCTACTTTCAAATCTTTCGCGACATAAATTTCACGCCCGTCGACCTCAACCGAACCATCAGCCATACCCATGAAAAGTTTACGCTTAATTACGCGCTTCATCGTAATTTTATACGTAACTTTTTTGGCTGTTGGTAGAATCTGACCGGTAAACTTCACTTCACCAACACCTAGCGCACGCCCTTTGCCAGGCCCGCCGCTCCAACCAAGGAAAAAGCCAACTAGTTGCCACATTGCGTCTAGACCAAGACAGCCTGGCATGACAGGGTCGCCTGGAAAGTGGCAATCAAAAAACCATAAATCTGGGTTAATATCTAACTCAGCAATAATCTCGCCTTTGCCATGTTCACCGCCGTCTTCAGTAATTGAAACAACACGGTCCATCATTAGCATATTTGGTGCAGGTAGCTGGCTGTTACCCGGACCAAACATTTCACCACGGCTACACGCCAATAAATCTTCTTTATTAAAACTACTTTTCTTCTCGGACATTCCCAACTCATTGTTGTTATTTAAGTGACGGTGTTAATTTAGCGAACACTTGTACGCCAAACAACTCTGAACAGTCATTTTTCTGAAGAAAAACGCATGCTAATATATTCTTAGTTAATTTAACTCGTGCAAATGTTGCCCTACAAGCGCAATTTATAAACAGCGATTATTCTACGCTTCACAATAGCGTACCTTTATGTGAAAACTATGACAGAACAAACAACAAAAAAAGCCATAAAAAAGAGTCCTGCGGATAAAGCTAAAGCAAATGCGGACAAGCAGCGCCGGTTTAGAGAAAGACAGAAAGACGCAGGAAAGAAACTTGTAAGAGGGTACGTGAGCCCAGAGGCTAAGGCTTGCTATGACGAAATTCGTGACAAAACAGGTTGGACCGACAGTGAAGCTATGTCGAACGCTATGCGGCTAATGTATGCGGCCTACAAGTGTGGTCAGATTAAGCTATTAAATGAGTGGCTAAGAAAGAATAACCGTTAGGCTGTTTTTTCAATTTGTGATTTGAGCCATATTCTGCTTGGACTATTTTGCATGGTATGGCGCCTGACAATACGCTGCGCTTCTTTTACCACATCATCGCGCTCGCGATAGTCCCATAAACGTTTCGCTGTTATACGGTTATTCTCTGCAATATCAATAATGGGCAGCACATAATCTTGTTTAACGTCAAAACCAAGCATTTGCGCTTCTAATGGCGGTAGGTCGTAGGGCGCATGAACTGCTTCATTAGGTAGTTTAGCTAGCTCTGGCACCCACTTCTTAATAAATACGCCATCAGGGTCTAATTTTTGTGACTGTGTTGCCGGGTTGTACAGCCTTACGGTATGGATACCAGTGACACTTGCCTGCATTTGTATTTGGGGGTAGTGGATCCCCGGTTCAAAGTCTAAAAACTGTGTTGCAAGGTAATGTGCGGCTTTCAGCCAGTGCACGTTTAAATGGTGGCATAAAAAACTCGTTACCATTGCCCGCATCCGAAAGTTTATATATCCGGTATGTCGTAGCGCTCTCATGCAGGCGTCTACCAAAGGGTAGCCTGTATGTCCAATGCTCCAGAAATAGAAACGTCGCTCAGCTTCCGGCCCGTCTATAAAAGGGAAGTGCTCATAAGCACGGTTCATTGGGCGCCACTCTATACTGGCCTCACTCTCAAATTTTTGAATAAAGTGGCAGTGCCAGTGCAGCCTAGATGTTAAAGCGGATAGGGCGCGACTCCACTGTTTGCGCTGTGATGTTGGCAAAGCTTTCTTAGCTTGTTTTTCCAACTGAACGCTTTGATAGACCTGCTTGATAGAAATGTTGCCCCATGCGAGATAAGGGCTTAATCGTGAGCATGCGCGTCGTGCATACTCAGGTTTTGAAATATGTTGGTGATAATACTGTCCACGAGAACTGAAAAAATCCTTCAAAACCTGCCAAGCACGCTTTTCGCCACCAGGCTGCATCAACGCGATATTAGGTGTTACTTCAACTTCAGTCATTTCGCTCTTGAGTGCGCTACCGTCTATATTACCGCTACAGTAGTTGGGTAGGTCAGGCGATGACCGTTTAAGTTCAGCTATCTCGTTAATAGATTTCGACGCGTTTAAAATGTCTTTATATTCACGCCAGTTAGCCCAATTAGCCGTTTCTATATCAAAATCATAGGTGGGGGTTTCGAAATGGAGCTCCCAGTGTTGCTGCCATTGTGCTCTATGAGGCAGACCACGTATTACTGCACCATACTGATATTCAGCGAATACAATTGGTCTATTTATCAGGTATTTAGCAACGTCAATATCACGGTTATGCGTAACTGAAAGACCGGTTTCTTGGTAACTCCTAACCGCTCCAATGTTGTAATTTTGAGCAATAAGTTCAAGTGCCTCTATTACTTCACAGTGCAAGGACAAAACACGTGCATGAGCGGGCAATTGACTGTTAATGTCATCTATACTTTGTTGCATAAATTGCCAATGGCGAAGGTCCATATGCGGGTCTGCGATAAGCGAGGGCTCCCAACAAAATAGTGGGAGTATCTTTTCTCCTGCCTCAACAGCGCGATAAAAAGGCTCGTGATCACGTAAGCGAAGGTCTCGCTTTAACCATATAACCGTGACTATCTCTTTTAAGTTAGCCTTTTTTAAGTTATCTGACGCCATACAGTTTAAAAACTACAGCCATTTATTACGAAATGCGCCTGCCGGATCGTAAATTTCAGTCTGTTTTTGAAGGTTGAATTGCCTATGTCCGCGAGGGTCGCTTCCCACGCCGGCAAGGTAGAGCCAATTTCCCCAATTGCTTCCCACATCATGATCAACTAACTGATGCTCAAACCATGCAGCACCGTAACGCCAGTCTTGCCGAAGTTCGTGTACAAAGCAGCTAGCAACAAGCTGCCTACCGCGGTTCGACATATAGCCTGTTTCTGCTAGTTGTCGCATACACGCGTCTACAATAGGGTATCCAGTATTGCCTTCACACCATTGAGCAAAGGTCTCAGGGCAATGTGAAGTGGAAGGAGTTTTACCTTGAATGCCGCTAAAGCGAAACCATTTAGCGCCATACTTACACTGCAGCCAGTGAAAAAATTCTCGCCACAAAAGCTCGAAATAAATCCAATAAGTGGAATCATTTTTTTCAACGGTCTCTTCAAAGTTATGTACTTGCCTCATCACTTCGCGCGCAGAAAGTGAACCATTTGCTAACCAGGCAGACAACTTTGTGCTGTCTTTCCATGTATCAAGTGCATTACGTGTTTCCTTGTAGGATGACGCAGCATGCCAGTCAAATAAATACGTGTTTAGGTGAGAAAGCGCTGCGGTTTCACCACCAACGAACGAAGATTCAGACGGTTTCGGTAAATCGAGGTCAAGACTGAACAGAAAAGACGCGTTTAATGTTGGTGTGAAGGAGGTAGGTAGGGACTCAGGTGTAGGATGAACCGCTAACGGTTTGCAATGTTTCTCTACTTTGCGTCGAAACGGACTGAAAACATCGGGCATCTCTTCAATACTAAACGGAAATGTTTGTGCGTCAAAAAGACCAAACGTCGAGCGCTCGACAATAGTTAGTGAGTCAAAGAAACGTTTTACTGTGTTTAATTCTGCGGTTTCATCATAACCACAATATTGACTAACTCCAAGGTGGGTGTACTGCCCTGACTTCAACAGCTCAACTAGACACTGAGCGGCACTACCTTTCGCAACAAGTAAGTCGTGGCCAAACTTTGCTAATTGGCGTTTTAAATCTAACAATGTCTCAAGCAAAAATGTGCGTCTATGCTCGCCCATTGGATTAAGCCCGAACGCGTTAGGCGTAAAGTTTTTGTCATCTAAAATATAGACGAATGTGATTTGACTGACCTGTTCACACAACGCTGTAATGGCCGCATTATCGTGCAGTCTCAGATCATGCCTGAACCAAAATAGGCCTCGTTTATCATTAAATTTAGTTTTATCGTTAGAATGTTGATTTATCATACTAATTTTAAGCGTTATTTTTAATATCTAGACGGATCTTGAATCCGCTTTTCTTCGTAAGACATTAGATACGAATAATATTTAAATTTGGCGCAACGCCTGAGGAAAAAAAGTGACCGTTCCTGTTAGTATCATGTGGTTCAGACAAGACCTACGCGTAAAAGACAATCCGGCATTAAATGCAGCTTGTGATATGGGGAAAATAGTACCCATCTATATTTATGATGATACAACCCCTGACGGAAGAGTACCTGGAGGAGCCAGTAAATGGTGGCTTCATCATTCTTTAGCTTCTCTGAATCAGCGCCTTAATGGCCACCTACAAATTTTTAAAGGCAACCCAAAGGATATCATTTCAACATTAATGAAATCTTTTGACGCAAAAGCTATCTTTTGGAACCGGTGCTATGAACCATGGCAGATAAACCGCGACAAAGAGATTAAGCAATTTCTCATTGACAGTGATTACGAAGCGCACAGCTGTAATGGAAGTCTTTTATGGGAGCCAATGAAAGTGCTCAAAAAGGACGGCACGCCTTATCGCGTATTTACTCCTTATTACAAAAAAGGTTGTTTGCAAGTAGAAGAGCCGCGTTATCCTAAAGCGCCACCAGCACGCATAACTTACGCAGGTGTAGAAAATGAAGGCATTGAATTAGCATCGCTGAACTTACTGCCCACTATCAATTGGGACGAGACCATTTCGAAAGAATGGTCCCCAGGCGAAGACGGAGCTGCGGATAATCTAGCAGATTTTATCGAAAACTCTGCACGCAAATATAAAGACGGGCGAGATATCCCTTCAGCTCGCGGCACATCGCGCTTATCACCCCATTTGCACTTTGGTGAAGTTTCGCCAAACCAAGTGTGGTACGCAATAAAAGACAAATTTGGCAATAGTGAAGACAAAAGTATTGAAACCTATTTGAGCGAATTAGGTTGGCGAGAGTTTAGCTACTACTTGCTGTTTCATTTTCCAACTCTGCCAAATAAAAACTTCAACGAAAAATTTAATAAGTTCCCTTGGCGTTCAGATGCTAAAGCGCTTAAGGCTTGGCAAACAGGAAAAACCGGAATACCAATTGTCGATGCGGGTATGAGAGAACTATGGCAAACCGGATACATGCACAACCGTGTACGCATGATTGTGGGATCATTTTTGGTGAAAAACTTACTGCTTAGCTGGCATGAAGGTGAGCGGTGGTTTTGGGATACACTGTTAGATGCAGACCTTGCCAGTAACAGTGCCGGTTGGCAATGGGTAGCAGGTTCTGGTGCCGACGCTTCGCCATACTTTCGCATTTTTAACCCTATATTGCAGGGCGAAAAGTTCGATAAAAAAGGCAGCTATGTTCGCAAGTTTTGTCCAGAATTGAATAAGCTATCTGATAAGTACATACACAAGCCTTGGGAAGCACCTAGTGCAATACTAAAAGATGCAGGGATTGAACTTGGTAAAGAATATCCCAAGCCACTAGTTGATTTAAAAGCATCACGGCAGCGTGCTTTAGACGCATTTCAGCAAATAAAAGAGTAGGGTATGGCAGCACTTATTTTAGTTTTAGGCGACCAGCTTACCGAAACCTTACCGGCTATTACCGATGCTGTAAAAAGCAAAGATACCATTTTAATGGCGGAGGTTCGTGAAGAAGCGACGTACGTAAAGCACCATAAAAAGAAAATAGCGTTTTTATTTAGCGCTATGCGCCACTTTGCTAAACGTTTGCGTGATGAAAACTATAACGTTAACTATGTACAGTACAACGATAGCGCTAACAAAGGCGACTTACTCGCTCAAGTTAAGCACACATTAAGCGAAAAGGATTTTGCTGAAGTAAAAGTGACCATGCCTGGTGAATACCGCTTGTTAAAAAGTATAGAGCAGTGGGAAAATGTGCTTGGCATACCCGTTACTATTTGCAAAGACAATCGTTTCTTATCCACACCCCAAGAGTTTAGCGACTGGGCGGAAGGTAAAAAGCAGCTTCGAATGGAGTTTTTTTACCGTGAAATGCGCCGTAAGCACAACGTACTTATGGAGGGGAAAAAACCCATTGGTGGTAAGTGGAATTACGATGCCCAAAATCGTGAATCTATGCCTGAAACTCACAAAGTGCCTAAGCACACCACATTCGACGTTGACGACATCACTTCGAATGTAATTGAACTAGTAAAAGACGAATTCAGCGATCATTTTGGCGATATTGATAACTTTCACTTTGCGGTCACGCGGGAAGACGCCCTTACCGTTTTAAACACCTTTATAGAACAAAGGCTACCGAATTTCGGTCAGTATCAGGACGCCATGGTCGAGGGGAAGCCTTGGCTTTATCATTCCCATATCGCGTTCTACCTAAACTGCGGGTTATTAACCCCCAAAGAAGCCATTCAAGCCGCCGAGCAAGCGTACCACGCTGGCCAAGTACCTCTTAATTCTGCCGAAGGGTTCATTCGACAGATACTGGGCTGGCGTGAATATGTGAGAGGTTTTTACTGGCACTTTATGCCGAATTTGAAAACGGACAATTATTTCAATAACGCTCGCTCGTTGCCTTCGTTCTTTTGGAATGCGCAAACCAATATGAACTGTATGCGCCAATGTATAAAAGAGACTCAACAAAACGCGTATGCGCACCACATACAGCGGCTGATGGTGATTGGTAACTTCAGCCTGTTAACCGAACTGAGCCCTGAAGAGGTACAAGCATGGTATTTGCTTGTTTATGCCGATGCTTATGAATGGGTTGAACTGCCCAATGTCGCGGGAATGATCTTGTACAGCGACGGTGGAAACTTAGCAAGCAAACCCTACGTCGCTAGCGGTAGCTATATCAACAAAATGAGTAACTATTGCAAAAACTGTGGCTATCAGGTCTCAAAAAAAACGGGACCAAAAGCTTGCCCCTTTAACTACCTCTACTGGCATTTCATTGATAAGCACAAAGAGAAGTTAAGTAACAATCACCGTATGGCTATGATTTATAAAACCTATGGGCGGATGAAAGAAGAGAATATTGAAACCATGAAACAGGACGCCACGATATTTTTATCAAAGCTAACCAAAAATGAAGAAGTCTGATTTACCTACAAAAATGTGCCCGGTCTGTGAAAGGCCGTTTACATGGCGCAAAAAGTGGGAGAAAAACTGGGAAAACGTGCGCTACTGCTCAAAGCGCTGTTCTTCGACAAAAAAGAAAGTTAGAAAACTTTAGTTAGTGAAGGCAACTAAACTGGCAGATTATGGCTAATGCAGATAATAGCGCTTCTTAATTTGCCGTTGTTATATCGAAGCACGAGTTTTCCGCTACCACCCACAGTATAAGATCAGCACCATTGCTTTCTCGGAAATTAGGCTTTTAAGAGCTCTCGTTGTTCTCTACTTGCGTATGCCCGTAACAGTGTTTATGCAACATACTATTAACATATGTTTCAAATGTAACCTTCATTGAATGGGCCGCTGAACGAACTTAGGATTACGACAAACCAAGTTCGAGAAGTAGTAATGGCACTGTCTACAAAAGCTGCAATTTTAAACAACCCTTTATTAAGCACTTTTTTCAAACAATCGTTTTTATCACTAATTGGCCTTACTGCTTTAACAACCGCTAGTTTAGTTGATGGTATCTTTGTAGGCCAATACGTCGGCCCTCTAGGATTAGCAGCAGTAGCGTTACTTTTACCCTACATTACGTTTCTCGTAGCGCTCTCCTTAATGCTCGCAATAGGCGGAAGCGTTACTATCGGCACTTTTATGGGGAAGGGGGATACCCGTTCCGGCAGCGCTTTGTTTACGCAAATATTAATAGTTACCGTAACACTTAATGTAATATTGGCAGTATTAAGCTACGTCGCCGAACCAGCTTTGTTTTGGCTACTTCATGTTCCTTCTGACATCGCGCCACTGACAAAACAATATTTTTCCGTGCTTAGATGGGTATTCATTCTTCAGTTCTCAGGTATGGTGCTTTACTACCTTGTACGCGCAGATGGCTACACCAAACTTGCTACCGCCGCATTACTTATAGGTGCAGTATCTAACATAGCGTTAGATGCGCTATTCGTAGGGCATTTGGGCTTTGGCATGGAAGGTGCAGCTTATGCAACTGGCCTAGCACAAGCTCTTCAGCTCATTATATTACTGGCATTTTTCGCTGATAAGAGCCGAGCAATTACGCTTTCAACGTTTAATAAACCGTGGCGGCGTCTATTTTACGTTTTAAAGAATGGCATTTCAGAGTTTACTAATGAAATTTCCGTGGGTGTGCTTTTCTTGGTCATCAACGCACTACTTGTAATAAGGTCTGGCAGCGAGGGTGTAGCTGCATACAGTGTGGTTAATTACTTTATATTTTTAAGTATTATGATCAGCTTTGGTATCGCAGACGCACTTCATCTACTTGTTAGCTACAACCGGGGTGCCTCACAACCGACAAGAGTCAATGCTTTCCTGTTAATAGCATTAGCGACAGTATTTGCTGTCGGGCTAATATTGACAGCGTGTTTGCTGTGGTTTAAACCTTTCTTCGTTGGCCTTTTTCTTGCCCCAACACAACATGAAGTATCTAACTACGCGTATATCATTATTCTGTATATTTGGCCGCTTTTCCTAGTAAACGGCTGTAATGTACTACTTAGTGTGTTTTTAACTGCCATTGAAAGGCCGTTTCATTCTGCTGTCATTGCATTAGGCAGAAGTATTCTGTTTCCAGTTTGCTTTTTACTATTTTTATTCCATTTCACTACTTCAACATCATTAGATAAAAGTACGGACTTTTCGTTTCTTATAGCACTTCCCATTGCAGAGTGGGTGACGCTGGGCTGCGCAGTCTTTTTTGTTTGTAAACATTATTATCTAAAACGAAACACTTAAAAAATAACCACATGTAACAAATGTAAAAGTCTTTGCTAATGATAACCATTCTCACTAAATTGGCCCAGTAATTTGCTCATCTTAAAAGGGTCTATGCATGACTTCAGTCGCTAAGAAACAGGCTAATAACGCGTCGTTTCAGGCATTCATGAATGCTTATATCAAAGAAATCGATACGGGGGTTTGGCACACTAAAGCAGAGTGGGTAATACGAACAGGTATTCAGTTACATCAAAATGATAAATATGCCGTTGAGCTTTTTCTAACCGCTAATAATACTCGGTTATCAGTATTCGCATCATATCGTTCCACGGTAGGACGCCATATATTCACCTCGGTATACAAACAACTTCCTAATAGTCTTCAATGGGAAGAAATTTCCTTCATGAGCGCTATTCTATTGCTTATCGACGAAATCTACAGTGAAGGCGAAACAAACACAATCGCAGAGCAAAGCTTAGAACTTTACGCCAGGACCATCGAAAGTCATCAAATTATGGCGATGTATCTAGAAAATCGTGCAGGCGATCCTGACCTGGAAAGTAATCGTTTTATCGACTCTGAACAAGCTATTCTCTTTGGGCATTGGTTACATCCCACACCCAAGTCCAGACAGGGAATGCATCGATGGCAGCACGAACTTTTCACGCCAGAACTAAAAGGCCAGTTCAAGCTACATTATTTTGCGGCTAAGCAACCTATCACATTTTCTAATAGCGCTGAAACAGAGTGCGCTTTTGAAATACTTGAAAATATAGCGCTAAGTGATGGAACCTCTTCTACCAAATCACTTATTGAAGAATTACATCGTAAAAATTTAAAGTTATTAGCGGTACATCCACTTCAAGCTGACTGGCTGTGCGCTCAGGCTCCTATACAAAAAATGCTTATTGAAGGTGAGTTGCTCCAACTAGGAGAGTTAGGGCCTTCATTTACGCCTACGTCTTCAGTGAGAACTCTGTATAACGCAGAGTTAAACTACATGGTGAAAGTTTCTATACCTGTGAAGGTAACTAATTCTTTAAGAAAGAATATGCACCATGAATTAGAGGCTGGCGTCACCCTTTGCCGTCTACTTAAACGATGTGGCTTTTCTACACATTATCCTCAGTTCAGATTTATTGAGGACCCTGCATATATTTCTCTAAACGCAGGTAACGGTAAAGAAAGTGGGTTTGAGTTAATACTAAGAAAAAACCCTTTCAATAAAACTAATGAATCTGCTGGTTCTTGCACAACGCAGTCTATAGCAGCCCTAGTTCAAGATCCTCTCGTGCCCGGTGGACAATCTCGACTTGCTTCTATCATTCACTCGCAGGCACAAAAAGAAGGCATTGATAGTAGTGAGGTGGCTGCAAAATGGTTTGATACTTATTTGAATTGTGCCATTGAGCCAGCAATAAGACTCTTCGACCAATGTGGAATAGCCTTAGAGGCGCATCAACAAAATTCACTATTAGCAATAGCTGAAGGCTATCCTACAGCTTACTATTACCGTGACAACCAAGGTTTTTATTTGTCAAAAGAAAGGCAACAAATACTTGAAACCATGGAGCCTCAACTCGTTCACTGCAAAGACCTGTTTTACAGTGAACAAATGATAATTAATCGATTTACATATTATCTGTTTTTCAATCAATTATTTGCTGTGATCAGTCGCCTCGGTAGCGACCAACTCGCGTTAGAGCCTACCTTACTAAATAAAACCTACCATAGATTAAAATCCATGCTGCCTAGTTTAGGTTCACTGGGCACCGCTTTCGTAACCTCAGTTTTGGCGCGAGCGAAACTTCCTTTTAAAGCCAACCTTCTTACCCGGGTAGAGGATGTTGATGAGCTTGAAGCACAAGATGAGTTAGCTGTGTATGTATGGGTAAATAACCCATTTAAAAATATTGAACAGCTTAGTGAAGCACCATCGCATGTTAACGAGCAACGACAGGAAAGTTCAGATAGGGTAGTTGCCAATGCTTGCTAACCCCAGTATACAAAAAACGATAGCACCTGAATTTGTATTGAAAAAAACACATGTTCCAGTAATGTGCGAAAATGAGAAGCGCGTTGTTCGACAGTTGTTTGAAGCGTTGCTTTATGAGGGCATAGTCGAATACTGTTTTAAAGGCGGGAAATTTACGCTAAATGTTGGCAAGGCACTGATAACAGCCCAGGGCCAAATAACTCACTTTAGTAGAGTTCGTTTAAATCCTAATTCGCTTAAAATAGATGGTGTACCGTTAACACTGTCACGCGCTATCAACGTCATTGCTTCGCTATCTTGCTCTGATGATAAGCGGAATAAACTCGTCGATGAATTAAAACACACGCTATTACTTTGCCGCTGGAATCAAAAGAATCTGGTTCAAATGCCGAGCAGACGCGCGCTTAGTTATAACCGCTTAGAATCTGCACTAATAGAAGGCCACCCGTACCACCCATGCTTTAAATCAAGAAGCGGTTTTAGTGTTGCAGATCATGAACAATACGGACCTGAAGCTGGCGGAACGTTTAAGCTTCAGTGGCTTGCGATAAAGCGTGAATTTTTAAGTGCAAACTTTAACGGCGAGACTGAACAAAGCTTCTGGAAAAGAGAGCTAGGCCATTCTACCTACAATTATTTGACCGACATCTTGCGCCAGCAGGGTGGGAATCATCAAGATTGTGGCCTGTTGCCCGTACACCCTTGGCAGTACAAAACCATTAGGCCTCTTCTGGAGCAACCTCTAGCAAATAGTGACGTTTACTCCCTTGGGCTAGCTGGAGATGACTACCAAGCCAGCACGTCTTTAAGAACCCTGCTTAATACAAGCAATGTAAATAAAGCCAGTGTAAAGCTACCGCTTAATGTGGTGAACACGTCGTCTTTGCGCACAATTGAACCTCATTCAGTGTGTACTGCACCCCATATATCTAATTGGTTAGCCACCTTAATTAATAATGATGAGTGGCTACAAAGGCAAAGTGTTTTATCTATTCAAAAAGAATACGCGGGTATTGCGTTAAAAAATCCCCGGGATGATAGCGAAAATAGTAGCTGGGCTACTGCATTAGCACCGAGTCTTAGCACTATTTTTCGTGACGCTAGCGTGTTAAACGAGCCTAACTCTCAGACCGTACCGTTTGCCATCCTTGCTAGTACTGAACAAGACGGTAAACCATTTGTCGCCCATTTAATTGAAAAGCACGGCGTAGAAAAATGGTTAGACGCACTCATTAATACTGCAGTGCTTCCCGTGTGGCACTTATTGGTTAATCACGGTATTGCAGTAGAAGCACATGCGCAAAACATGTCCTTAATATTGAAAGATGGTTTACCCAAGAAAGTAGTGCTACGTGATTTTCACGAAAGTTTAGAGTATGTGCCAGATTTTATTGCGAACGAATGCAGCGTGCCTGAATTTGAAAAGATTAACTCTGATTACGTCAACGCTCCCGTTAATCGCTATTACTGGATGGACAATATCGGCGCATTGCGAGAGCTATTCGTTGATACCGTATTTGTCTATAACTTAGCGGAGTTATCCTTTCTCTTTTCTAAACACAGTTATTGTAGCGAGGGGTTCTTTTGGTCAAAAGTCGCTGGCGCTATACGCTCATACAACGATAGCGGAATTACAGATTATTCCCGTATAGATCGCCTGAGTCTATTTGAACCACGCATTATTACTGAATCGCTCTTGAAGAAAAAACTCCATGCAGGCAATGCGCATGAAGAGTTTCATCACACCATTGAAAACCCATTAGCCAAATTTTTCAAAGATACTTGTGGAGAGTCACATGCTTAGTATCAACGATAAAGTCATCTCAGCCCAAGATATAAGCTCAAAATTTAAGGTATTTTCAAATACCTCTTACCTAAAAGCACAAAAAGGCAGTGTTGCTGTGTGCATAGAAAGCGTTACTGATTGGCTTTCACTGTGTTTTTACGCAAAAGAAGCTGGGCTTACTGTTATGCCTATTCATGCTAGTACTCCAGAATCGCTGGCCAAAAAGTACGCCGATAGAGCCGGGTGCTATGCACTTATTTACCAAACACTGGACAATGTGATTTTATTTCCGTATAACGAAACGCCTGACACAGCGCCGGGCTTAATCCAAATGAGTTCGGGGACCACCGGCGAACCTAAAAGCATCAAGCGCTCTTGGCGTAGCATTAATCAGGAAGTATCTGCTTACGTTTCTCATTTCAGTGCGCCAAACTCTATGACTCCAGTTATTGCTTGCCCAGTTACTCACTCATACGGGCTTATATGCGGGATATTAGTTGGATTAGCGCGAGGTAAACACCCTAGAGTCTTTACGAGTATCAATCCCAAGCATTTACTCAAAGCGCTGCTTAAACTTGAGCAACCTCTACTGTATTCGTCACCATTAATGATAGATACCATATGTATGCTATGGCCCAACAACAGTAAGCTTCACGCTGTTATGACCTCTGGCACTTTAATGTCAGGCCCCGTGTTTGAGCGAACCAAATCCAAAATCAAACATTTTTATCAGCAATACGGATGCTCTGAAGCTGGATGTGTTGCAATAAGCAAAACCTTTGACCGCGCTAATGTAATAGGTGAAGTGCTTCCTCATGTTACCGTTAAAGCTGGTGATAACTCAAAAACACCGAGTGAAATGGTAATAAAGGTAAAGCAACCACTCGATGGTCAAGTTTCAGAGATCCACACCAGCGACCTTGGATATTTCGAAACCATTGATGGCAGGAGACAGCTATGCTTCGTTGCGCGCCAGGATGACACCATAATTGTTTCGGGACTGAACGTTTACCCCAAAGATGTTGAAGACATTGTATTAACCCATCCCCACATTAAGGATGCGGTTTTATTTAAAGTAAAAGACCACAGCACAGGCTATCGAGCTTTCCTACAATTTTGTGCGCCTCATCGCTATAGCGATGAGGATAAAGCCGCGTTAAGACGCTGGTGTCACCAGCACTTAGCAACCTATCAAGTCCCTTTTGATTTTGTTCAAGTCGACGCTATTACCCGTTTGCCTAATGGCAAGGTAAATAGAAAAGCCATAGCAGAAAGCTACCAATTAGAAGCAGAAGTACAAGCGGTTACAGCCTAGAGCACGTTATGAATTTAGATTCTTTAATAAATACAATTAAGCATGTGCTTACGCACGACATGAAATCACAACACGCTGAAAAGTTTTCTCCTTCGGCACGCCTGAATGAAGATCTTTACATTGATTCAGTGGTGCTAATGCAGATGCTGATTCAACTAGAATTGTCTTACGACATTGAAGTGCCTGAAAGTGCAATATCTCAAGATGACGTTAAAACGGTAGAGAGTCTTGCGCGTTTTATTTTATCTCATCAAGGTGCAAATCAAGACGAAGATACTACCCAGGTTCAAGAAGTGCCCTTTGAAGATATAAAAGTTCACTGTTTTGTAAGTTGCTTGTGTGAAAGTATCAAAGCTTCTCCACAAGTCGACCACCGACCTTTTTACTTCGGAGTGTGGGATGCCGATGTTGTCGTAACGAAGGAATATACGCTTGCTTATCATGACGAGTCTGTCAGCCACGACTTCTTTATTCAGTGGTATAAACGTATTTATGGTGTAGAGGTTACGCCTTGGTATGACAACACGAAAACTAAGGCACAGAATATAGCCGAATTAGAAAGCTTACTCGACAATGCCACTGCTTCGCAAAACATCATGGTAATGCTAGACATGTACTTGCTACCAGAACGGGAGAACAAGTTTAACCAGAACCCATTTCCTCACTATGTGATGTTAAAGAAAACAGACAACCAGCAACGTTGGTTTATGTATGATCCAGACTTTAGGTGGGAAGGAGAGGTTGAACGCACGGATGTTATCAATGCCATCACATCACCACATGTTGCAGGTGGGTATCTATTCGACAGCAATGATATCGTGCCTTCGTCACTTGAAACTATTACCGAATACTTTAAAGCTACTTTTTTACCCGAGCATAACGTTCTTACAGATGCCATAAGGAAAATTGTCGTTGCCCATCGTGATAATCCTAACGGCAAGGGGGCTCAATTAGGCGAAGCCTTAAAGCAAATACCCGTTCTTGCCATTAGAAAGTATGCATATGAACACGGGTTCGCTTATTTCTGGCGTGACATTGGGTTTCCAGAAGTCACGTTTGAACTGTGGTGCGAAGAAATAGAAAAACTTGTATCGACGTATAAAGCAATACAATACCGTGCTATCAAACTTTCAAAGCTGGCGAAGGAAAGCAAAGAGACTGCACCGCTTTTCGAAGAAATTATTAGGTTACTCGATGAACAAGATAGTACTGAAAAACAAATAAAGTCAAAGCTTAACGATGTGTACTTTGAATGGTTGGCGTTTCACCAGCTTCATATTAAAGCACAGCCCGGTATAACGAGTGCTTGTGACCTGGAGGCTGCCCTATGAACCTTTCAGTATGCACCATATCGTTCAGACACCAGCTTATATCAATAGCTGAAATCGCAAAGTGGTCTGTGGCGAATAGCTTCCAAGGTATTGAACTGTGGGGAGCGCATGCGACCAATTTAGAAGATCAGCCTTTATACGGTAAAGAGTGGCTTTCAAGTTACTCATTGAGAGCCACAATGCTAAGTGACTACTTGCCTCTTTTTGAGGAGAGGGACACATTATATTCCAAAGTCCACCGACTCTGCCGCTTAGCTAAGCATTGGGGAGCCACTAAGATTCGTACGTTTGCCAGTAATGAAGCGAGTAGCGTTATACCCGACGACAAGAAGCATTTACTTTTTGAACGCCTGAAGCTCGTTTGTGATTGGCTGAGTGACTATAACCTTAACTTAGTGATAGAGACACATCCGAATACCTATGCCGACTCTGTCGCGTCTACTATCGAGCTTTTTGAGGAAGTTAACAAAGCGAATCTGCAACTAAACTACGACGTGTTACATGTGTGGGAGTCTGGCGCAGATGTTATTGCATCTTGCGAATTACTCGCTCCATACATTAACCATTTTCATTTCAAAAATATTAGTAGCAGTAAGCATTTAAGCGTGTTTGCACCCGATAATGTTTACGCTGCTGCAGGTTCACGAGAAGGCATGGTGCCCATTTTTGACGGTGCGGTAGATTATCAAGGGTTCATTGAATACCTGTATTCAAAGCCACAACTACGCAACATAGATTCGTCGTTAGAGTGGTTTGGCAACAACTGTAAAAACGTTCTTAGTCAAGACAGGTACAAACTTCAAAAAATGAGTCAAGCAGCCGTCACTGCTCTCGCCATTTAAACCCAATGGTAAAGATAAGCAAAAGGATTTGAATCTATATGTTTTTAATTACAAATATACTCGCATTACAAACATTATGGGGCGGGTGCGCAGCACTTTACTTTTCATCTACGCATCAAAGAACGGATGCCCCCACCATATCGAAGGTTTTAAGCAGAACTCTGTTCGTCGCCGCATTAATAGTGGCTGCTTTTCTTTTAAAAGAGCAATACAACATTTGGGCGGTTGTGTTTTCCATCATCACTATGATCATGATGAACTTTATTTTAATAACCCTTATCGGCGCACATGAAAATCGCTCATTAAGGGTTGTTGTGTATGGCACCGTAATCAACTTCGCCTTGTCTTTAATGGGAGGGGTTTATGTGGCGTAAAACACTGCTTTCATTCTTTATCGGGTTAGTGCTTAGCGTAAGCATTATTTTAAATATAAACCACTTTTTACCTGTTGATGTAGACAGCAAATTACTAGTGGGTTACATACTCGGCTTTTTACTTTGGGCTGGGTTGATCACCTATTTTTACTGTTTTGAAACCATCAAAAAGCCGTTCCTTCAATGCTTATGCGTTTTATTAGTTTCGCTTGTACTAAATGTACTTATTAAGATAGGAGTTGTCGCATGAAAGCCAGTGCAATTCGTTCTGCATTAGAAGGTCACGGATGGATAGGGCTCTTCATTTCAATTCCTCTGTTTATCGTGTTTTGGGCTGGTTCTCTTACTTTGTTCTATCCAGAATTAAAGGCCTGGTCGGTTTTACCCCATACAGAAGCCCGCTCAGAGTCAAACGCTTTATCGTTAAGTGAAATAGTAGATACGGCTCTCTCTGATTATGATGTGGACACGCAAGAAAGAATGTTCGTGGTACTGCCAACTGACACGCTGCCACTGTATGAGCTTTATCTTCCTGAGAAAAAAGATGGCACCGCTCATAGTGCGCTAACTTCGCTGTATGTAGACCCGATAAATGGAGAAACCGTAGCTTCTATTGACAGTTTCCACTTAGCTGATTTTCTTTATGGTTTACATATTGATTTAAATTTGCCATTAGGCGACCACATTGTTGGAATAATTACCTTATTTTTCACAGTTGTCATTTTTACCGGCCTAATTGTTCAGTTTAAAAAGCTAATAACACACTTTTTTTACTATAGAGGCTCAAAAGCTACACTGCGTAATCATCTTACAGATATGCACAATGTAGTAGGGGTGATGAGCTTACCTTATACGTTTATGTATGCGCTTACCGGCTTAATGTTTAATCTGGGCTTGATTTCGCAAATCGTCACGCTTTTATTTGTCTACGATGGCGATAGAACTGCGCTGATTAATGACTCAGGGTTCCCCAGAATAACAGAGTCGTACGCTGGCATCGAAAGAGAAATGCCAGACCTAGACGCACTGGTCGCATCGTGGGAAGAAGAGCAAAATGCAAAAGCTCACTCGCTACGGCTGACAAATTATGGTGACGAAAACGCGTTAATTCGCATCATAGGTCAACATGAAACAAACTTTTCCCAGCGAATAGATATGACTTACCGCGTACGTGAAAATGCATTTTCTGCAGAACTAAACCCCATTGAAAGAAATGCTTTTGCCGACGGAACCCGCTTTCTTTATGCGCTACATTTTGGTCACTTTGCAGGCCTTGATGTCAGAGTTGTTTTTTTCATTCTGGGCCTTGCCGTATGCGGTCTGATAATTGTTGGCAACATGCTGTGGCTTAATAAATTTCAAAATAATCGCAGTATCTCACAACGGTTTAAACGTAATATCTCCGCGCTTACTTTAGGAGGTTGTGCGGGCATTATTCCAGCTACCGCGACTGCATTCCTACTTGAGAGAACATTAGCTGCCAGTTTGGATAACAGGGCACTGATGGTTGAAGCTGCTTTCTTCTTAGTTTACGGCCTTTCGGTAGTCGCCGCATTTTTCTCGCAAAATGGGCTTAGAACAATAAGTGGCATGGTGCTACTGAGCGGGATCATTCTTGCATTTTTAACTGTGGTTGATGTGTTTGGCCACAGCCATAGCATAATGCAATATTTTAATACTAACTATAAAAGCCTTTTTTCTGTGTCTTTCATTTTTTTGAGTTGTTCCTGCCTGCTTCTTTGGTTAGGTATGAACTTATTAAAAAAGAGTGAACTGACAGGCAAAACCTTTACTGACCACTAATTATAAAAAGCGAAACGCATGAAACTATTCTATTTACCCCATAACTCAGCCACGCCCAGCGTTAATAGGCAACTGACTTTTGACGTAGCAAAAGGTGTGGCAGTGTTACTTATGATAATGATTCATGTACTCGATTTTTACGGTTTGGACGAGGTCAGGTTCAGCACAACTGGAATTGCAATCAAATTCGCTATAGGTTGGCCTGCAGCATCAATGTTTGTTTTTATTATGGGAGTTTTTGTAGGGTTCTCCACGTCGTCCACACCCCACGAGGAAATTAAACGCGCACTGTCGCTATTCGTACTTGGCTACCTACTCAACCTTGTTCGCGGAACAATACCCATGTGGCTATCGATTGAGTTAGGGCTTGTAACTTATCAGGATGTTGCACCTCACACGCCTTTAAGTGAACTGCTAATAGGGGATGTATTCCAGTTCGCTGGTATTTCTCTATTAATATGTTCCGCGTTGAAACATGCGACCAATAAAATCTACATTTGGTTAGGCGCGGCTACCGCTATTGCTTTTTTATCGCATAGTGTTTGGGATAAATACACGTCACTAACTATTTTTGATGAGTTGCTGAAACTATTTGTTGGGAACGAAGAAGTAGGGGCTATATTTCCTATTTTTCCATGGGCTGCTTATCCCATTGCAGGAATGGCATTCGGGCGCTTTTTGAAACGCAAAAATGATTGCGACGCTATAAACTTCACTTACTGTCTTAAGCTAGGCGTTGTTTGCACAATATTGGGCGCTGCGCTTACCTTAAGTAACCCTGACTATCACATCGTTACAAACCTTCGAAGTGGTCCGGGTGTAGTCTTGCTAATGACTGGCATTGTTATGCTATTTATCTTTGCAATTCATTTGTTTGTAGCTAGGTTCAAAGCAACCTATGTGGTTTCGCTATTTGCTTTTTGGGGTAAAAATGTTACCGCACTATATGTCTTACAATGGATATGTATAGGTTGGGGACTTATGCTAGTTGGACTACAGCAGCTATCGATGTTGAGCACCTTAGCAGCCATGCTTATTGTTTTATTCGCCTGTCACTACTTGGTATTACCTTGGTGCAACTATAAAAGCAGAACAAAAAGCGCCCCGCCTAAACCTCGCGCTTCAATTAAGGTCAAGGCACCAGTTTAGCGCCTGAACCGGAGATGTTTTCTACATGCTTTATCTAATGTACAGGTCTATATCGTTAGAAATAAACGCGCAATAGGCCTCCCTTTTAACGTATAGTTTTACGTACTGCTCTCATCTTATAAAAGTAAGATAAATCAGAAATCTAATAACTTTCGTACTTATTATTGAAAAGTTAACTAAAAAGAGAGCAACGTGGAAGCCCCAATAACTGTAGATAGACTCAGATTCCTTATTTATAGCCTAAAAGAAAAGCTTTGGGTGAAACCTCTCGGGTTTTGCCTTCTTTCTATTTTTGCAGTGTTTCTAGCCAAAGTGGCTGATGGCACTTCACTAGCTGAGCATATCCCTGAAATTAAACCTGAATCTGTAGAAACACTGCTTTCAATAATGGCATCTAGCATGATGGTTATTGCCACATTCTCAGCAGGGACTATGGTTAACGCCTATGCATCAGCAAGTCAATCATCTACGCCTCGTTCATTAAGCCTAATTATCTCTGACGATGTATCGCAAAATGCATTATCCGTCTTTATTGGTGCATTTATTTATAGTGCCGTAGCGCTTACTGCAATGACCCAGGCTTTTTTTAATGAAGCCGGACTTTTCATTTTATTTTGCCTAACCTGCTTAGCCTTTGTGATAGTTATTCTAACTTTTATTCGGTGGGTAGATAGTGTTGCTCGTTTAGGCCGTGTGGGACCTACGCTTTTAAAAGTGGAAGCCGCCACGGCGCGCGCGGTAAAAAATAGAATAGACAGCCCATGTTTAGGCGCAGTACCCCAAGAGCAAATAAAAGAGCAGGGGAGTTACGCTATTTTCACTGAGAAAGTAGGGTATATCCAGCTAATCGATATCGCAAGGCTTCAAGCCTTAGCAAAAAGCGAAGACTGCTTTATCAATGTCACCTTACTACCTGGTGAATTTGTTACTCCAGAGCGCCCGTTGGCGTATACAAACAAGGATATTAATAAAGATGAGATTGTTGGCGCTTTTACCATAGGCGAAGCACGATCGTTTGAAGCTGACCCCAGGTTTGGATTTATTGTTCTAGCTGAGATTGCATCGCGAGCATTGTCACCATCTGTTAACGACCATGGTACAGCGATAAATGCCATCAGTAGTATCACCAGACTAATGTTACTGTGGCACACACCCGTGCAAAGTGAGCATGGTGGTAAGAATAACAATGGCCATAATTCCCAGCAAGTTGGTAAAAACGAAAACAAGCAGAATCAGACTAAAAGCAACATCAAGTATGATCGGGTTTCTTTACCTAAAATAGGTGTGGATGATTTATTCGATGACGCTTATACAAGCATTGCTAGAGATGGTGCAGCTAATATAGAAGTGGCGATACGAATTCAAAAATCTCTTAACACTATAAAAGCGTGTTTCGATAACAGCGACATAGAGCTAGATAATGACTTTAAAAATGCAGCGCACAAATTAGCTAAACAGAGTTATGAGCGCGCAAAACTAGCACTAAACTATGCTGAAGATATAAAGCGAATTGAACAAACTTATAAAGACTGAGCTTAAACCAGTATTTAAGCTTATAACTGAAAGCTAACGCGGGATTCTTTAAATCTATTGTTTAGTATTACCTTTATTAAAACAACAAACTAGGTACCTGGAAAAGCACGGCAAAACAATCAATCTTTAATGAGATTGGTTTGACGCTTTTTAATTACGTCTTCATTTTATGTATTCAGCATTTCTAAATATGCAAACCCTGAGTAGAAAACAATTTAGCTTTTAAAAAACCTAAGTGTTTAATTATTCGTAGTTCTTAGGCTAATTCACTAAAAATTTTAACGTAACGCTACGTGAATGAAATTATATTTTGTAAGGTGTAGTGCACCAGATTTCACGTAGCGCACGATTTAATTTCACGACTCAATTCATCGTTCCAAATCAAAACATCTCAGTAGTTTAAAATTAAAAGTACTCGCGTAAGTGAGATGTTGACGCACGAGCTTAAAGCTAAGCACTGGACCAACACAACAGCCACGCATAAAAGTCTGTAAGTAATCACAGCCAACAAACCAATCGAATTAAGCGACATCAACGACCGAAATGTCCACACACACAATTACGCATAATGTATATTATGTTAAATAGAGTATGGAATTAGAAGTAATAAGAACGAACGACGCTTAACACTGTCCCAATGAACTAACCTTCTATGTGTAATTCATTTGTGTCGCATTTAAAAAGTATTATTACTAGGAATTTAATCCTTAATAACCATAGCGATATTCACATGTGTCAGCTCTATAACTGCGAACCTTTTATAAACTTTAAGAGACTGTGTATTTAATTTGCGTTCTTTTTTACCTTTATTATTTAGGGCTGTTTGAATCTATTCGTTTAAAAGAACTCTTTCTATATGATTAATATGCTTTATGCGTTTTGAGCTCTGTGGGTAAAAACTAACGCTGGTAATAGATGTCTATGGTTTTTAATTAACTAATAAATGCTGGGCCGCTGGAATGCTTTTCCAAATATTCGCGTTTTCATCGATATAGTTATTCAAGGATTAAGAAACTTATGAAGGTCGTTTCGAATAATATAATTAAACTAAGCAAAGCGTATCTATTTAGGAATAGCGCTAGTGTTAGGTGCTTGAAAGTTTTCAATTAGTGACTGGCGATGTTCGCGACTAAAAATAACGTTCGTAGAAGTTAGGCCCAATTAGCACTACGAATATAAAGCATTTAGTTTAGCTGCCACGTTAATTTTAAGCGCAAAGGCAAAAGTATGACTTATAAAAACTATCACCTATTCCTTTTCGAAAGATTGAAAAATCTGGCTCCCTAGATCAAACCAGTTGCTACTATCGTTTATTGCCAACACTTCAATAAGCATAATTTGCCCGGGTGAAATACAAACTAGGAATACAGATTTCCAAGCTATATATTCATGCATTTTGGCGCTCAATATTTAGGCGTCGCTACGTAAAATCTGAAGCAACATTAGGGGTATTGCCTTACAGATTTCACCTAGCGCACGATTGATAAATGGGGGTAAATTGAACAATATCGGCCTACAAACGCCGTTAAAGCTAATATAGCGACAGAGTTTTTTAGTTTTTGTGTTGCTTGCTTGTACATATTGCGGTTATAACTGTTCGTATATACAGTATTGTGGTAGAGTGTCACACAGTGATCGGCAAAGTTAGGGTTAAGCAAGTTATGCGTTTCGGTGAAATAGGCTCTTATATTCACGCATGATAATTACAGTTATCATGCGTGAATTATTTTAAATATCAGTACTTTACAGTATTTCTCACGTTCTAGCATAATACACACATATCGTGGCTATCGGGTTATTTAATGTCTTCAAAACCAAACAATTTGCACTTATCTGGGCGCAGAATGACTAAAGGCGTTACTAATAATTCTTCGATGAAAATTAAAAAGAGCACTGATAAAGCAAGTTATCCCTCAAACTCAACTGTAGTTGCTAATACTGCCGATAGTTATTTTACCAAGTCCGAACCTAAGGTACAGTTTTCAAGTAGTGCTACTGAGACTCAAGAAACATCATCCCTCCAGGTAACGTCTAATGACAAGAGTTTCGAAAATTACTACCAGCAATACTATCAGGACATTTTTACCAAACTTCCTTATAACACACAGCGTGCCTATATAAGTGACTATAACGAATTTGCAATTTTTTGCAGACAGCACGGCTTTGATGGTTTCAAAAACGATTTTGAACACAATGAAATCTGCATAAAAAATTATGTAGAAGAGTTGTGTCGTTCTCCCCTAGCCTATAGAACCATAAAGCGTCGCCTATCCGCACTTAGTAAATTTCTTGGCGTTGCCAAGTTACCTAATCCCATTATTAGGTCAGCGTACTTAAGAGACTTTATTCGACTGTCACTAATTGAAAATAGAAAGTATAGGCTCTCACATAAACAAGCGGTTCCTCTTACTATCGATATGGTCGAACAGATTAACAATGCAATAATTCCAGATTCATTGCTGGAACTACGCGACCTCGCTATTATTAATTTGATGTTCGATGCCTTGCTACGCGCCGATGAGCTAGTGAGAGTTTGTGTTGAGGATATATCTGCTCGAAATAACACACTGCTCGTTGTTTCATCTAAAAGCGATCAAACTGGCCAGGGCCAATATCGTTACGTTTCGTCTAGTACCATTTCTATGGTTCAAGAATATATCAACGAAGCAAATATAGACCCAAAGTCCAAAACTCAAAGACTACCTTCTGATTTACGCGGCTTGCACAAAGGCATTTTGTTCAGGCGACTTACGAATCATAAAACTGCACTTTTACCTTTCGACGAAAACATACCAAGCCATAAGGCTAACGTACTTAACTACTCGAGCGTATACAGAATTTGGCAACGCATTGCTCATCGTGCTGGTATTAGTGAAAACATTACACCACATAGTGGTCGTGTCGGAGGCGCGGTTTCTCTTGCAGAAGATGGGGCATCTCTACCTGAGCTTCAACTAGCTGGGGGCTGGCAATCACCTGAAATGCCCGGTCATTATACAAAACAAGCCAACGTAAAACGTGGTGGAATGGCAAAATTATCGGCGAAACGAAAAAGATAAATATCAGTAAAACAACAAGATACAACTACAAAATGTTACGCGTAACCAAATTTAGTATTTATATTCTCACTCACCTACTCTCTTTATCAACATACCAATCTGAATTGCCATAACGCGCGTATTTATAGTGCATGGTTAAATTGTTTTCTACAGTTTGTGGCACTAACTCAACAACTAGTTAGTTAAAAAATAGTAGAACGCACAAAATAAAGGAGTTATATATGAGTAGTGGTATTGATACTAAGCATGGAAAATTACTCGCGGAGTTGGTTGTCCCTTCTTCCTCATGGAAAGTCCAGCCAGAGAAACAAGACCCCTTTAAATCGCAAGAAGCTGCAATTGATTATTTAAAATCAAATAACGAGCCGTTATATCTTCATGTTCCCCTTGCGCAGTCTGACGATTTTGTTCGTATTTGTGTTACATCTCGCGGTGATGATGCCGTATTCACGATCAAAGACATCAATAAAGGCGGTGAGACGTCTGTGCATTATTCACATATAAAAAATCTAGAAAGTACCATTAGAAGTCTAGTCTTAGAATGTTGCGATCAAAAAATCAAAGCCCTTTAAACAGGGCTTTTTTATCTATCAATCGTAGTATTAAGTTATACTTTCACAGCTAGCACGTCGGTTTTAACGCCATGTAAAACCGCATTAGCTGTGGAGCCTAGTAGTAACCTTAGCCCGCTTTGGCCATGGGTTCCTACAACAATCAGGTCTGCACTAATTTTTTCCGCCATGTGATGAATTTCATCCGCTGGCGAACCAATCTCGACGTTTATATGGCTGTAAGGAATATCGTGTTTTGCGGCGACATCCTTTAACTGCCTTTTTGCCTGCTCCCTTACCTCTTCGGAAAAGTCTCTTTCTAAGAATAATCCATAAGGCTCAACATTAGTTTGTGGGTAAGCAACATATAACAAATGAATCTTATGGCTGTTACCGGCTATAGCAATCGCTTTTTCCACTACAAGTTCGTAATCAGAATATATATCAATGGGTACTAGTATGGTTTCATAGCTTTGCACTTTTACTCTCCTCAGCCTTGTTTTGTTAAGATTTTCGAGGCAACTGTTGTTTAGTACTTCACATAATAGAGCCTTACAAATATATATTCATTGCGCTAGGTCAATGTTTAGATTGCAAACTCGTTCATACTTAATTCTATACACATAGCTTTTTACAAACGTTAAACGTGTGAGGGGAACGATATGAAAACAACAATAATAGTTTTAGCAACACTTTTACTTTTTGCGTGCGACCAGGGACCGAAGTCGCCTCGCGGTTTTAGCTTACCGGAAGGTAACATGGAGCAAGGTTATCAGGTATTTAAGAAATATCAGTGCCAAGACTGCCATAGAATAGCTGGGGATAAAGAGCCGGAGGACGCTCAGTATTTAGTGGCAAAGCCCATTCCACTAGGTGGAAGTAGCGGTCGAATTAAGACATATGCAGAGTTAGTAACGAGTATTATTAACCCTTCACACAAGCTTACGCCTCGTCAGCCTGCCAGCTTTACGAGTGAAGATGGAGTTTCATTAATGCGGGTAGTCAATGACGAATTGACGGTTGCTGAACTTATTGATTTAGTTGCATACCTTCAGCCTAAATATAAAGTAGCGCCTTATAGAACCAGTGACTATCGCTTGTATCAATTGCGTATACCCGAAAAGTCCAATGAGTAGCGGCACCATATCTAGTTGCTAATAACCACTAAGCCAAGCCTTCGAATTTCTATTTAATTGAAAAGCTGGCTTAGTGGTGTTTTGTATTGCGCGTTTTGTCTTGCCCGTTATAGGTTGCGCTGTCATTTTGGTTAACTAACAAGGTTACCGGCTTAGCAAAACAATTCCGTGCACAGTACTCTTATCCTGCAAACCGGGCATGTGCTTACTCATAAGCAAACACTATGATACGTCCTTCGTTTCTTTTTCTATTTCAGCTAACAAACTACAGGGCATAAAACTTTGGGCGTTTGCTTCTTTTAAATGAAGTTTAAACCTGTCGGGTACATCGTCAGTTAGAAAGCTGCCCGTTTTAACCAGTGGGAAAATTTCGTCATAACGGGCAACATTGCATTGATCAACCCGTCTAAAAATATGGGTACGATTCAGTTCACTGGTTTTAACATGGCCGGTTGACGACAAGATATCCATCAATGCATGAATAGTCTTTTTATGAAAGCGGTACACACGTTCATACTTATCTTCAACGTTTAAACCTTTTGCTAACTTAGGGTCTTGAGTCGCAACACCGGTCGGGCATTTATTTGTATTGCAGGATAAAGACTGTACACAACCAAGTGCCAGCATCATCCCCCTGGCGCTGTTACAAATATCCGCTCCCAAGCTCAGATTTTTGGCTAACTGAAAGGCGGTAATAATCTTGCCCGATGCTATTACTTTAATTTTGTCACGCAGTCCAAAACCTGTAAGGCAGTCATCCACAAAAGCGAGTGCTTCACGTAGCGGAAAGCCAATAGAATTAGTATATTCAAGTGGCGCAGCTCCTGTACCGCCTTCGCCGCCATCAACCGTAATAAAGTCCGGTGTAACACCTTTTTCTACCATCGCTTTGCACATAGCAATAAATTCGCTTTTTCTGCCAAGGGCGAGTTTAATTCCCACCGGTTTATAACCACTTAACTCTCTAAGCTGGCTAATGAAATCAACCATTTCTAACGGCGTCGAAAAAGCTTTGTGTCTAGGTGGAGAATCGACTTGGGTACCAGGCTCAACGCCTCTTATTTCAGCTATTTCTGGGGTGTTTTTATATGCAGGAAGAATACCGCCGTGCCCGGGCTTAGCCCCTTGACTCAGCTTTATTTCTATCATTTTAACATTTTCGAGATTGGCTTTTTCTTCGAACAAATCAGGGTCGAAACCGCCATCCTTGGTTCGACAACCAAAGTAGCCCGTACCGATTTGCCACACAATATCGCCGCCGTTTTCAAGGTGATACGGGGTCAACCCGCCCTCGCCTGTGTTGTGGTAAAACTTACCCTTCGCTGCACCTTTATTAAGCGCTAAAATAGCATTTCTCGATAAACTACCAAAACTCATGGCACTGATATTAAGCACACTAGCGCGATACGGTTTTTTACAATGGGGACCTCCTACCAAAACGCGAGGGTCCTCATCCATATCCTCTACTTCTCTGGCGGATAGAGAGTGTCCAATCCATTCATAACCATCTTTATAAGTATCTAGTTGGGTGCCGAAAGGTACCGTTTCTCTACTATTTTTTGCTCGTTGATAGACAATAGAGCGAAACATGCGGGAAATAGGCGTACCGCCGGTGTCTGTTTCTATAATGTATTGCTGGATGTAGGGTCTTAAACCTTCTACCGTCCAGCGCACTCTGCCTATTAGTGGGAAGTTTTTCAAGATGGCGTGTTTAGTTTGGAAGGCGTCGTAAAGACCAAAAATCAATAGCGTGACAGATAAAAGCAAAAACCACCACACCGGTGCCCAGAGTAAGCCAATTACTAAATTAAAGGCGACCAGCAAGATGAGTATGGTTAAAATAGTTAAGCGCATTAAGAGTCCTTCTTTAATTCGGCCATATTTAAACTAGATAATATGCCTATAACCCTGTTCAATACACCTCAAACCTAAAACTAGATTCACTTTAAAGCTAAATGATTGATTTAAAGTTTTAATTTATACAACCAGCTCTAAAAAAACACAGGTTACGCGTTACCTTTTTATTGCTATCCGTTACTTTTTTAGCTGCGAAAACAAGTCATTACATGCTAGTCTACAAGCATTAAATTAGTGTGTTTACCTACTATCTGTAAATAGTGGGTTATAGATAATGTGACCTGTTAAGGGTAACGGATTTTACGTTCAACATTTTGAAAGGTAATTCATGGAGTATGCATTTCTTCTTTTCGCATTTATATGTGGCTTATCAGTAAAACTAATTGGCATTCCTCCTCTTGTCGGCTATTTGGTTGCAGGTTTTTTATTAAACTTTGCAGGTTACACACTCACTGAAGGTTTAACACAAATAGCCAATTTGGGTATTACCATTATGCTATTCACCATCGGCTTGAAACTCAACATCCGTGATTTAAGTCGTCGGGAAGTTTGGGCGGGAAGTGTTTCACATACCTTAATATGGGTGGGCGTTATTACCTGTTGTGTTTATGCAATAGGTGCGGTTGCCGCCAATTTCGTTGACGGGCTTACATGGAAAAGCGCTGCGCTTATCGCTTTTGCACTCAGCTTCAGTAGTACCGTGTGTGTAGTTAAAGTGTTAGAAGAAAGTGGCGAAAGTAAAACACGCCACGGCCGCCTTGCCATAGGCATTTTAGTTATGCAGGATGTTTTTGCTGTTATCTTTCTTGTTGCAGCAACCGGAAAGCTCCCTTCAGTGTGGGCGCTTGCCTTGTTAGCCTTATTCCCAGCAATGCCAATCATCAATAAAATGATTAATAAATCTGGGCACGGTGAATTGCTCCCACTCACTGGCTTTATCCTCGCTCTAGGTGGCTATCATTTGTTTGAACTGGTTAATATTAAGGGTGATTTAGGGGCGCTCATCTTTGGAATCATGTTGGCGCAACATGAAAAGGCTTCGGAGCTAGCGAAATCACTACTCAGTTTTAAAGACCTATTTTTAATCGGCTTCTTCCTTACTATCGGCCTAACCGCCCTTCCTGATCTCAGCATGATCGTGCTCGCTATTGTGTTCTGCTTATTTATACCGTTAAAAGCTGCACTGTTTTTTGGCTTATTTACTTCTCTTCGCCTTCGGGGGCGAACTGCGTATTTAAGCAGTTTAGTGCTTTCAAACTACAGCGAGTTTGGGCTTATTGTCGGTGCACTGGCAGTTTCCCTAGGGCTGTTAGAAAACACCTGGCTAGTGGTTATTGCTTTGGCCGTTTCCATCTCATTTGTGATTACCAGCGTGCTTTATCGTAATTCACATTCTCGATATCACAAGCATAAGCACACCATTAAGCGTTTCGAGAAAGAAGAACGTTTAAAAGAAGATATTTATCCGACACTTCATAATGCAGAATTCTTAGTGTTAGGCATGGGACGTGTTGGACGCGGTGCTTTTAATGCACTATCCAAATTAACCGGTGTTAACGTGTGGGGAATGGATGCCGATCGCGTAAAAGTAAAAGAAATGGCAGATGAAGGCTTTAATGTAATTTGTGGCGACGGTGAAGACGTAGATTTATGGGATAATCTAGATATCAAGCAAGTAGAGCTTGTCCTTCTTGCTTTACCTTCTATTCAAGATTCAATCAACATTACGCGACAACTCAAAAACGCAGGTTACACTGGCAAAGTTGCTGCAATTGCGCGCTATGAAGATGAAGTATCTCATCTTTTAGAGAACGGCGTTGATAAAGTGTTTAACTTCTTTACTGAAGCAGGGCTAGGTTTCGCAGAAGAAAGTCTTGCTTACGCCCACGCGCAACGGTAATGCTGTTCTAAATGCGAACAATGGATGAATTGAGAAACGTTATCGTTTGTAAACACCTGTTTTAAAAAGACTTTTTTGACAACCTCACTCATCTAGACTAAACTTCACGCAAATACGTTGATAGGGTTTACACAATGCAAGGTGATAAACAAGTTGTTGCGAAATTGAACGAAGTACTGACAAGTGAACTTACTTCGATAAATCAATACTTTCTGCACGCTCGTATGTTCAAAAACTGGGGTTTTTCTGAACTTAACGAAAAGAATTATAAGAAGTCTATCAAAGACATGAAACAAGCGGACGATCTCATCGAGCGCATTTTATTTCTTGAAGGCCTTCCTAACCTCCAAGCATTAGGCAAGCTATATATCGGTGAAGATACCGTTGAAATGCTGTCATGTGATGCGCGTTTTCAAAAAGAGCAGCTTCCACTACTTCGCGAAGCCATCGCGTTGTGCGAAGAGAAACAAGATTACGTTTCTCGTGATCTTCTTGAAGACCTTCTTGAATACGAAGAAGAGCACCTGGACTGGATTGAAACGCAAGAATACCAAATTGATGCAATGGGTATTGAAAATTACCTACAAGCGCAAGTAATGGGAGATGACTAATGAAAGGTAACCAGGCAATTATTAATGGCTTAAATGAACTACTCTCTTACGAGCTAGCCGCCATGGATCAGTATTTCATTCACTCTCAGATGTATCTAGATTGGGGTTTGAATAAACTTTATGAACGCATTGATCATGAATTTGACGATGAACGCGGTCACGCCACTAAGCTAATTGAACGCATGCTGTTTTTAGAAGGTACGCCTGATATGACAAAGCGTACAGGCTTTAAAGTAGGTAAAGACGTACCTGAAATGCTTGAGAGCGATTTGCGTGTAGAATATGAAGTTGACGCAAAGCTGCGCGAAGTTATCGCACTTTGCGAAACTGAGAAAGACTATGTTACCCGGGACATGCTTATTGTTTTATTAGACGATACAGAGATGGACCATGCACACTGGCTAGAACAGCAGCTGGGTCTTATCAAGCGTCTAGGGCTTCAAAACTATTTGCAGTCGCAAATGTAAAAAATAGCGTTCACGCTACAATTTACAGGTAATTAATAAAAGGCCGCTCTTAAATAAAGAGCGGCCTTTTTTGCGTGTTTACTCCCCTTTCTTTAGGGAGAGTCTTATTGCTTTTAATACAGTTACTACTGTGTAACAAAATACAAATAGCTGGGGCTTTCTTTATCTTTAATATTTAGACGTAGCTGCCATTTCATCACTGGCTCACTACAACTGCCTAACATAAACCAACCCGACCACTTTCCTTGACCGTCGTTATCTAACAGCACGGGAATTTTGCCCATATACATGTTTACGCCTTCAATCCACGCGCTTTCTATTACCTCGCCCTCGGGAACTAAAAGCTTAACCGTTACCGACTCTTCGGCTTCAGGCATGGTAGAAAATGTGGCAATTGCCAACTTGTCATCAATTAAGAATTCGCAAGTTTCATTGACAAAGTTGCAGCTGTTTCCTATTCCATTAACTACGCTCGTGTCTTTTAACACTGAAGACTGGAATTTATGTGCAAGGTATACACACACAGCTACGATAATAATAGCCACTAGCGGCAGCTGCGAATGTAAAATTTTTGATCGTTTATTGTTATCGTTATTTAGCATTTCTTAAATTTTGTGTATTTCTTCATTGATGGAGATCAAGCTTACGTAGTTTATGGTATCTTTTTGTAATTAAAAACCTTATCATCCGCGTACCAACTGGCTTGGAGACAATAATTATTACTCTTTCCGAGCTCGGTGTGAAGCGTTATTCCTTAGCTGATACACGTCTCGACCGTACTATTCCGGCAGTTGGAGACCATAGTTCATTTGAAGTGGAAGATTCATTAAAATGAGTGAAATAAGCCAAGCACAACCTGACTACAATTATAAAGTAGTTAGGCAATTTACCATCATGACCATAGTCTGGGGTATCATTGGTATGGGCCTAGGGGTATTTATTGCCGCGCAATTATTTGCACCTATGCTTAACTTTGACACACCATGGCTAACATTCTCACGTTTGCGTCCGTTGCACACTAATGCCGTTATTTTTGCCTTCGGCGGCTGTGCGCTATTTGCAACGTCGTACTACATCGTTCAGCGTACCTGCCAGGTAAGACTGTTCAGTGACAAACTTGCCGCATTTACCTTTTGGGGTTGGCAAGCCGTAATCGTTTTAGCAGTTATCACCCTGCCTATGGGTTTAACTAGCTCGAAAGAATACGCTGAACTAGAATGGCCAATTGATATCCTTTTGGCACTGGTTTGGGTCGCTTATATCATCAACTTCTTCGGAACCCTAGTAATCCGTAAAGTTTCGCACATCTATGTTGCAAACTGGTTCTTAGGCGCGTTCATGTTAACTGTTGCAATTCTTCATATTGGCAACAGCATGGCTATTCCGGTATCTTTCACTAAATCGTATTCACTGTATGCGGGCGCAGTAGACGCCATGATGCAGTGGTGGTACGGCCATAACGCGGTAGGCTTTTTCCTAACTGCGGGCTTCCTTGGTATGATGTACTACTTCGTACCTAAGCAAGCTGGTCGCCCGGTTTATTCATACAGACTTTCAATTGTTCACTTCTGGGCACTGATCTCTCTGTATATCTGGGCTGGTCCTCACCACCTTCACTACACTGCCCTACCCGACTGGACTCAGTCACTAGGTATGGTGATGTCTATTATCCTATTCGTTCCATCTTGGGGTGGTATGATTAACGGTATTATGACGCTATCTGGCGCGTGGCATAAACTTCGCACCGACCCAGTATTGCGTTTCCTTATTGTTTCGTTGTCTTTCTACGGTATGTCTACCTTCGAAGGCCCAATGATGGCAATTAAGACCGTTAACGCACTATCACACTACACTGACTGGACAATTGGTCACGTACACTCTGGTGCACTAGGTTGGGTTGCAATGGTTTCAATTGGTTCAATTTACCACTTAATTCCAGTGCTATTCGGTCAGCGCGCTATGTATAGCACCAAGCTAGTTAACGTACACTTCTGGTTCGCAACTATCGGTGTTGTTTTATACATCGTAGCAATGTGGATGTCTGGTGTGCTACAGGGTCTAATGTGGCGCGCAGTAAATGCTGACGGTACGTTAACCTACAGTTTTGTTGAGTCATTGGAAGCGTCTAAGCCTTTCTATGTGGTTCGTTTCATTGGTGGTTGTTTCGTGGTAGCAGGTATGCTTGTTATGGCATACAACACATGGAAAACCGTTCGTGCACCTAAAGGCAGTATCGCTGCAGACCCAGCGACTCAGCCAGCGTAGTAAAGGAGACGAATAATGAAAAACGCACATGAGTTAATTGAAAAGAACGTCGGTCTGT
Organism: Alteromonas sp. HB246098; assembly: GCF_054890645.1. NCBI lineage: Bacteria > Pseudomonadati > Pseudomonadota > Gammaproteobacteria > Alteromonadales > Alteromonadaceae > Alteromonas > Alteromonas sp. HB246098. The sequence goes on from NZ_JBTZUG010000008.1 coordinate 85,572, forward strand.
TAACGGTATTAATCCTTATCGCTATCAGCTTCGGTGCCATGGTTCAAATTACGCCGTTGATGTTTCAACAGCAAGTAATGGAACCAGTAACAGGCCTACGTCCATATACAGCGCTCGAGCTAGAAGGTCGTGATATTTACATCCGTGAAGGTTGTGTAGGTTGTCACAGCCAGATGATTCGCCCATTCCGCGCAGAAACAGAGCGTTATGGTCACTACAGCGTAGCAGGTGAGTCAGTATGGGAGCACCCTTTCCTATGGGGCTCTAAGCGTACTGGTCCTGACCTAGCACGTGTTGGTGGTCGTTACAGCGATGAATGGCACCGAGTTCACCTGCTTAATCCTCGTAACGTAGTACCAGAGTCGAATATGCCAGGTTTCCCTTGGCTTGCGGAAAACACGCTTGATGGCGAGTTAACAGCTGAAAAAATGGAAGTATTCCGTGGATTTGGTGTTCCGTATACCGACGAAGATATTGCGGGTGCGAAAGCGGCAGTACAGGGTAAAACGGAAATGCAAGCCCTTATTGCTTATCTACAGTCTCTTGGCACACATTTGAAATAATATGGACCAGGGAATTGTAGGCAGCATTTTTACTGTCATCGTCTTTGTAAGCTTCATCGGCGTCGTGTGGTGGGCGTTTAGCGGCCGCAACAAGAAGAAATTCGACGAAGCAGCAAACTTACCGTTTGCAGACGAAGAAAAAGAAAAATCAAAAGAAGATTAGCAGGAGTCTCGAACTCATGAGTATGTTTTGGACAATTTGGATTTCAGTGATAACCCTAGGGTTGATCATTGGTTGCTACTTCCTTCTTCGCTGGTGCCTGTCTAACAAGACTGGCGTCGCTGAAGGTGAGTCAATGGGCCACGAATTTGATGGTATTGAGGAGTTGAATAACCAACTACCTCGCTGGTGGACAATTATGTTCTACATGACCATCGTTTGGGGCTTTATATACCTAGCGCTTTATCCTGGCCTAGGTGCGTACGAAGGTATTTGGGGTTGGAAGAGTTCTAACCAAAATATCCAGTCGCTAGAAGAGTCTGCTCAAGCGCGTATTGACGCAAAAGAGCAAGGCTACCTAGTAGAATATGACCGTGAGCTTGATTTTGCTGCTGAGAAGTTCGACCCGATCTTCGAAGCGTATGCACAAGTTCCTGTTGAAGAACTGGCGAAAGACCCAGAAGCAAACAAAGTAGGTCAGCGTTTATTCCTACAGAACTGCTCTCAGTGTCACGGTTCAGATGCACGTGGTCAGAATGGCGGCTTCCCTAACCTAACGGACAACGATTGGTTGTACGGTGGTTCAGGTGCGAAAATCGTTGAAACTCTTACGCTTGGTCGTAAAGCAGCTATGCCAGCATGGCTAGATGCTATGGGTGAAGACGGTATCGAAGAAGTGGTTAACTACGTTCTTAGTTTAAGCGGTCGCGATGTGGACCCACAGCTAGCTAAAGCAGGTAAAGCGCGTTTCGCAGCGTGTGCGGCTTGTCACGGTATGGACGGTAAAGGTAACCAAGCACTTGGTGCACCAAACCTTACTGACAATATCTGGCTATACGGCGGCAGCCACAGAGCGGTAACAGAAACGCTTACTTACGGTCGTAACGGTGTAATGCCTTCATTCAAGAAAACCTTGGGTGATGACAAAATTCACGTTGTTGCAGCGTATGTATACAGCCTTTCAAATGATTAATGATTTAAATCATTAAATATCTTAAAAAGCCTCGTTACTACGGGGCTTTTTTTATGAGAAAATACAGCCATATAGACAGTGCCATTACGTACAAATTTAGTGGGCTGTAGGTGAGAATTACCAACACCATATTTATCGTTATTATGCAGTTCGAATACGGCTGTCCACTAGTAATAATAGATATGTTGTTAGCGACCTTGCTAGTGAAGTAAAGACGAGTAAATAATTAAATGAATAGACCCTGGTATAAAGAATTCTGGCCCTGGTTTTTAATTGCCGTACCTATCATTACCCTGATCATGGGCGGCGTGTTGTTAAACCTTGCTATTTCTACTGAAGATAGCCTTGTTGTAGACGATTACTACAAAGAAGGTAAAGCAATTAATGCCCGCCTGGACAAAGAAGCGATAGCCCGTCGCATGAACATTACCACCGATTTAACCATTGAAGATGGCAGCATAGCGCTAGAGTTCCATTCAGGCATTCCACAAGAAGGCAACGCGGTTAAACTAAGTTTTTACCACGTTACGCTTGAAGAGCGTGATGTCAGCGTTTTACTAAGTCGCGACGCTAACGGTATTTATCGCGGGTTTATTGAAGAAAACCTAGACGGTAAATGGCGCATATCGCTCACACCTATTGATGATAGCTGGAAAATTCAAAACACGGTCTATCTACCCCATACTGGTAAAATGAAGTTCAATCCATAATGGCGAATCACGATTGTTACCATTGTGGGCTGCCTGTAGCAGCCGCAGACGATGGGAAATTCACTACTGTCATATTGGGGCAACATCGGGATATGTGTTGCCCAGGTTGTTTAGCGGTAGCTGAAGCTATTGTTAACAATGGTTTAGAAGACTATTACCAGTTTAGGACCGAACCTGCACAAAAATCTGATGACGGTATTTTAGAAACACTAGATAAACTCAAAGTCTATGACGACCCTTCCCTTCAGGAAGAGTTTGTGTTTGAAGAAGGGCAAGATAAGCAAATTCAGCTGACACTTGAGGGTATTACATGTGCTGCCTGTGGCTGGCTTATTGAAAAGCAATTATCGAAAGTTGAAGGCATTAAGCAAGTAGCTGTAAATGTTCAAGAGCGTCGGGCTTTAGTTACTTGGTCACCGTTTCAAATTAAGCTTAGCCAAATTCTCTCTACGCTGAAAAGCATCGGCTATATTGGCTCTCCATTTCACCCTGATGAGCACGAAGCCAGCTATAAACGCGAGCAAAAAACCTTCCTTAAGAAATTAGGGCTAGCAGGTATTATGGCCATGCAGGTTATGATGCTGATGACGGGTCTTTATTTTGACTGGTTTGGCGCCATCGAATTAGAAACACGACAGTATTTTTACTGGGTTGCCCTTACACTCACCACCCCGGTTGTACTGTATTCTGGTAGCACCTTCTATGTCGGTGCAGCTAAAGCGCTAAGCGCACGAACAGTTAATATGGATGTACCTGTTACGCTTGCCATATTTGGTACCTATATTGCCGGTATTCGCTCTACCATGCTAGAACAAGGCGAAGTGTATTTCGAATCCATTTGTATGTTCATTTTTCTGCTGTTGCTTAGCCGATTCTTAGAACATCGCAGTCGACACAGAGCGGCGCAGATTTCTGCCAATATGATGCAGTATGTTCCTGTGTCAGCGACTAAATTAATGCCAGATGGCAGCGTTACTGAATGCTTAGCAAAGCAACTAAAAGTGAACGATGTAGTGCTAGTTAAGCCCGGTGAGACAATTCCCATTGATGGGCTGGTAACAGAAGGTAACGCTGCGGTTGATGAGTCTATGCTAACGGGTGAATTTAACCCTGTGCGCAAGACAAACAACAGCGTTGTATATGGTGGTACCGTATGTCAGGATGGCAGCCTTACCATTACTGTTACGCAAACACTTAAAAATGCGCTGGTAAATCAAATTGTGAGGCTTCAAGCAAGTGCGATGGCCAGCAAACCCAAGGCCGCGCAAATAGCCGATAATTTTTCTCGATATTTTGTAACTGCGGTACTGCTGATTTCAGCGTTAACCTACACCTTTTGGGCCTATAACGGCAGTGTTGATGCATTTTGGATCACCATTTCGGTGCTAGTAGCAACCTGCCCTTGCGCCTTAGGGTTAGCCACACCATCAGCGCTCACTTGCGCTATGGCGAAATTAAACAGACAAGGCATTTTGCTAAAGCGAGCCGATGCTCTTGAGCAAATAACTGGCATTGACACTATCGCGCTCGACAAAACCGGTACGCTTACACAAGGTAAGTTCACTATATCAAACGCCTGGTATGCTGACGGCGTAGACAGCGACAGCGCGTTTTCCATTGCACGCGCACTTGAATCTCGCTCTGAGCACCCTATTGCTAAAGCCTTTAGCGGGGATAAAGCCTTTAGCGATAATATGGCCTTTAGCGATAATAAGGCCTTTAGCGATAATAAGGCCTTTAGCGATGATAAAACGTCAAACGGCAACACCATACACAAAGTGTCCAATTTTACAGTCACGCCAGGTGGTGGAATTAGCGGTGAAATTAATGACACACTATTTTGCATGGGCTCAGCAGCATTCAGTGTTCACGAATCTCAGCAATCATTTATCGAGGGTTACCCCTCGGCTAATGTGTTTCTTACCGTCAAAGGCCGTATGATGGCGGCTTTTGAAGTTCGTGACTCACTGCGTGACGATACCCAAGAAACCCTCGATATATTGGCAAAAAGTCATACCCTAGCTGTATTAAGCGGCGATACACAGAAAAACGTCGACTCCCTAACGAAACCTTTACCAATTTCCACCGCTAAAGGGGGTCTTACCCCAGAACAGAAATACGAAGCGGTTCAAGCTATGCAGCAATCGGGCACCAAGGTAATGATGATGGGCGATGGTATTAATGACGCGCCAGTGCTTGCTAGTGCCGATGTAGCGATAGCAGTAGGTAATGCGACAGATGTTGCGAAGACTGCTGCCGACGTGATATTGCTAGGCGACCAGCTACTTTCTGTACCAGAGTTAATTAAAACCTCACACCAAGTGAAACAAAAAATAAGACAAAATATTGGTTGGTCGTTAGGTTACAATGTGCTGATCTTACCCTTCGCCGTAACAGGCCTGCTTTCACCGTGGATGGCGGTTGTTGGAATGTCATTAAGCAGTATCATAGTAGTGACAAACTCTACGCGACTTCTGGGCAAATAGTATGAGCATAATTTACGTTTTAATACCAATCGCGATCATCATAGTAGCTGTGGCAATTGTGATATTTTTCTGGGCGGTTAAAACCAATCAGTTTGAAGATTTAGACCGTCAGGGTTACAGTATTTTGTTTGATGATGACCTTCCGCCTGAGGAAAAAAAGCTCGCTGAGCAACGCAAGCAATTTCAGGATAGTAAAGTAGATAAAAGCCAAGAGTCGCATGGAGGGGATTAATTATTTCTCAGCCTTTCTTATCGGCTTAGCTGGCGGTGTTCACTGCGTGGGCATGTGCGGGGGTATAGTGGCAGCGCTAAGAATGGTGTCACCAAAAGGTGCTTCAGCATTACCCTATACCCTAGCCTACAATATAGGACGTATAGCAAGCTACACCATCGCTGGCGCGCTAACTGGGGCGCTTGGAAAAATAGCCGCCGACTACGTGCCCCTTGCCAACTATGCCCTATCTTTGCTTAGCGGCCTTATGCTGTTGTTGCTAGCCTGTTATTTAGGTAAATGGTGGACGGGTTTAACGGTATTGGAAAACGCTGGAAAAGGATTGTTTTCTAAACTGCAGCCATTATCTAAGCGTTTTTTACCGTTCAAAACCCCTTTTAGCGCTATCCCTTATGGGTTTATCTGGGGCTGGTTACCTTGTGGATTAGTGTATTCAACACTTACTTGGTCTTTGGCTGCGGGCAATGCAGTACAAGGCGCCGCCGTGATGTTTTTCTTCGGTTTAGGTACTTTGCCAACGCTACTCGCAGCAAGTGCAGGCAGTCAGTATATTGTTAGTAGTTTTCAAAACAGTCATATTAGACAAATCATCGCAGTAATAATGGCCATATATGCAGCCTATCTTATTCATGGCGCAATCGTTTAAAAATAGGTGTATTATTGTCGTGGGGTCTTTATAAGAGCATGCATTATGAGCAAAGGAAGCCAATTTTCTATTCACTGTCAAAACTGTAGCTTTAGTCACCTGTGTTTACCCGTTGCACTAAACAAAACAGAAATTGAATCTCTTGACGATATAATCGAGCGCAAAAAGCCGCTTCATAAAGGCGATACGCTCATTCAAACTGGCGATAAATTTCGTTCCCTTTTTGCGGTAAGAACGGGTTCTTTTAAGTCATTTGTAACCAACCAAGAAGGTGAAGAGCAAATCACCGGCTTCCACTTCCCGGGTGATATTATTGGTTTTGATGCCCTGCGTGAAAGTAAGCATCAAAGTTACACTTCTGCGCTAGAAACCGCCATGGTGTGTGAACTGCCTTATGACACACTTGATGAAATGTCGGTTCAATTTCCCAAACTACGCCATCAGATCATGAGCTTTATGAGCGCTGAGATAAAACAAGATCACGACATGATCATGCTTTTAAACAAGCGTACTGCTGAAGAGCGTTTGCTGTATTTTATATCACACCTTTCCCAGCGTTTTGAAGAGCGTGGCTTTTCGCACAGAGAGTTTCACCTAACTATGACCCGAAACGAAATCGGCAACTATTTAGGCTTAACGATAGAAACCATTAGCCGTCTATTAAGTCGTTTTCAGAAGGAAAACATTATCAAGGTAGACGGAAAATTGATCTCTATTTTGGATTTTGATCGGTTAAATACCAAGCTAGAGGCGTTAAATGGCCCTAGTGTAGTTTGTAACGGTTAATTTATTCTTCTTTTATCTTAAGCGCGCTACATGCGCGCTTTTTAGTTTTAATCTTTAAAGTTTCACTGTATTCCCTCACTGAGTTACACAATATCCATCCATTGAGCGTGGAAGCTCCCGTAAAATTCAGTGTAGCCTTTTTTGTTTATCAACGAATTATTTACGCCTTGATCCAAAACAACTCACGTTTTTTTAAATGTCGTTTATAGTTAATGTAAATGGTTTTTATAAACTGTTTTGAAAAAATATCGATGTCGACAGCCATACAAAGCTTTGTAGTTGAGGAGACGTTATGATTGAGTGTAAACGAATTCTTGCCGTGGTGGACGCGGAACGCGACAACCAGCCTGCCCTAAGCCGTGCCTATGAACTTGCGTCAAAAACCGGCGCTACGGTTACCGCTATGATGGTGGTATATGATTTGTCTTACGATATGACAACCATGCTTAGCCCCGACGAACGTGAATCAATGCGCGATGCCGTTACAAAAGAACACGCCAAATGGCTATCTGCCCAGCTAAAAGAACAAGGCTTTTCAGAGACCGATATTGTGGTTGAGTGGAACAACCGTGCTTATGAGTCGATTATTTATTACGCCCTTAATAACCAAATCGACTTAGTAGTAAAAGCTACTAAAAAACATGACGACCTTGCCTCAGTGATCTTTACACCTACGGACTGGCACTTAATGCGCAAATGCCCTCGCCCTGTTCTACTCGTGAAAGAACATGATTGGCCAGAAGGCGGTGAAATCATTGCTGCAGTGAACGTAGGGAGCGAAGATGATGAACACGCTGCACTAAACGACAAGCTTACATTAATCGCGAATGACTATGCCTCTTTGCTGAAAGGTAACGTTAATTTAGTCAACAGCTACCCTTCAACACCACTCAACATTGCCATCGAAGTACCGGAGTTTGACCCTGACACGTATCACGATGCGGTAAAAAACCATCATATGAAGGAAATGCGTAGTCACGCACTCAAATACGGTATTCCAGATAATAAATGTGTGGTGAAAGAAGGCTTACCTGAAAAAGTTATCCCACAAGTAGCAAAAACACTCGATGCAGAGTTAGTTGTAATAGGCACAGTGGGACGGGTGGGTATTTCAGCAGCGCTTATTGGCAATACTGCCGAACACGTTATCGATGAACTGAATTGTGACGTATTAGCAATTAAGCCCGATGGATTTGAATCACCGATAACCGTGTAGTTAACGACTTAATTGCGCTTAAATATCAAGACACTTAATGGCGACAAATAGCGAGTCGGCGATGGGCGCTTTTCATAAAAAAACTCGCATTTAGCGGTTAAAATCTGGGGCTTAGCCACATACGCTTTAATCAGTACTTAACGTTTCTCGATAAATTTAACCACACAGCCATAGTCTCGAAAAGGCGCTTTAATGTATAATGGCGCCTTTATCACAAACCAAGCTAGTTAATTATGAGTTTAGGCACAAGCAGTGCTGACGCGCCGACGTTAAACGCCGAGCAAAGTAAGCAAAAGTACAACTTCAACAAACTTCAGAAACGACTTCGTCGCAACGTGGGTAAGGCCATTGGCGATTTCGGTATGATTGAAAACAACGACAAGGTCATGGTGTGTTTATCTGGCGGTAAAGACAGCTATACCATGCTTGATATTCTATTGTTTTTAAGGAAGATTGCGCCTATTCATTTTGATATTGTTGCGGTAAATCTTGACCAAAAGCAACCTGGTTTTCCCGAACATATCTTACCCGAGTACTTAGACAGCATTGGCGTTGACTACAAGATTGTAGAAGAAGACACCTACTCTATTGTTAAAGACAAAATTCCTGAAGGGAAAACGACCTGTTCGCTTTGTTCTCGTTTGCGTCGTGGTATTTTGTACCGTACAGCGAAAGAGTTAGGAGCGACTAAAATTGCATTAGGTCACCATCGTGACGACATGCTAGAAACTTTCTTCTTAAATATGTTTCATGGTGGTAAGCTAAAATCAATGCCACCAAAACTGGTTAGTGATAACGGCGAACATATTGTTATTCGTCCACTAGCTTACTGCAGCGAAAAGGACATTTTGAAATATTCACAAGCCGCTGAGTTCCCAATAATTCCGTGTAACCTTTGTGGTTCACAGGAAAATCTACAGCGTCAGAGTATCAAAGCAATGCTTCAAGACTGGAACCGCCGTTTCCCAGGTCGTATTGAATCAATGTTCCGCGCGCTTCAAAACGTGGCCCCTTCACACCTTGTAGACAGTAACCTTTATGACTTTAAGTCTATTGCCACCCAAGACGGCCCCGTTGCAGATGGTGATATCGGATTTGATGAACCTTCTTTTACTACAGAAAATAGTGCAGATCTTAACGATGAAGATAACGCTATCGAGGTAGTAAATATTATGGAACCAAAGTAAATGAAAATTGGACTTGCGTTAGGTGCCGGTGCCGCAAGGGGCTGGACTCACATTGGTATAATTGAAGCGTTGGAAAAGCTTGGCGTTAAAATTGACGTTGTAGCTGGTTGCTCGATCGGTGCTTATGTTGGCGCTGCCTACGCAAGTGGCAAGCTAGAAGGTTTAAAAGAATGGGCCTGTTCGCTTAGCGACTGGCAGGTGCTCGCGCTTATGGGTGTAGGGCTCAGGCGAGGCGGCATTGCTAGCGGGCAAAAAGTTTTTGACAAGCTTGCTAGCGAGTTTTGTGTTTCCTCGTATGAAGAAATGCTTAAGCCCTTTGCAACAGTGGCGACTGACCTATATACAGGACGTGAAGTGGTATTTAATTCAGGTCCTATTGGCGACACCATTCAAGCATCTTGCGCTATCCCAGCACTTTTTACGCCCGTGGCACATGGTGATCGCTGGTTAGTAGATGGCGCAGTTGTTAACCCTGTACCGGTTAACCTGTGTCGACAGTTAGGCGCAGACTTTGTAATTGCAGTTAATCTTAACGCCGATTTTCGCCCGCTTCGATTAGAAAAGTTAAGGCAAGATCACGAAGAAAACCAACGTAAAACCGAAGACTTTTTTACTAAAAGCCAAAACGTATTGCGTCAATGGTTTTCGCCAGACAGTAAAGATGACAAAGCATCAGAGGAAAATGAAGAGCAGCTTCAGGTTAATGCTTCTGATGATGTGAAGACTGAAGAAAGTATCGCGACCGATGTTATTGAAAAAGTCGAAGAAGAATTTACCGAAGTTCCTGCAAAGGTGAATAAGCGAAACCCACCAGGAATTATGAGCGTAATGAGTAGCTCACTTGAGATACTTCAAGCCCGCGTTACCCGTTCACGTTTAGCCGGCGATCCGCCAGATATACTTATCGAACCTCAGCTTACTGATGTGGGTATTATGGAGTTTCATAGGGCGGAAGAACTGTGCGCAAAGGGCGAAGAAACCATCGCGCGGGTTGCTGAGCAAATTAGGTATCAGTTGCTAACCTGATACCTAATTGTCCAAAAGGTAGATTAACTAGACGCCATAGCTGTTACACGCAGCGGCGCTTGAGGCAGCGTTAAGCCTTTCGCCTCATTTATCCACTCTTGCTCTAAATGCAAAACACCATTGTTAATTTGTACACCCTGCGGCGTGACGAAATCTAAATTTTTGTCTTCGAACTGAATCATTAAGCCCTTCACCGACGGCATCATAAAAGACAAAAAGCTCCCCATTTCATTGAAAAAGGCTTCATACTGTTCATACAAGAAACTGAGTTCTTCTTTTTTGTAATACTGTTTAAGGTATTCTGGCTTGGTTTCAAGCTGCACCGACATATCACAAACGTTCGCACGTTCGTTTAAATCAATACGTACCAGTGCATTAGCCAATTTCAGTGCTTTTTCAGTGGGTACGGTAAAACGTCCTTCATCTGTAACTTCTAATGGCATTGTTTTCTTATCGGTAACGATAGATGCACCGTTAACCTCGCATAAACGCCCTTCACCTACTCGGACAAAACCAAACGCAAACTGAAGCGCTTGGGTATCTTCGTTATCTAGCTTTTTAACATGGCTGTAGAAACGGCTGTACTCTACATCTATCGTTTCAGCCGTTACGGATGTACTAGCAAAACCGACAAACAGAGATGAAGCAAGAAATAATGCAGCGCGTATCATTCGGATAAAAACTCCTCGTTAAATAGGATCATTGTTTGAAGCTCTTCAACATAAGCGGCTCCTCGCTCGGAATAATTCATTAGCCCTTCAGCCAATGCAACACCAGTAATGGGTAATTGATTAGCTCTCAGTCGGCTTCGTATCTCTCGTAAATCAGCATAGGCATCGTGTCTGTTGAGGTTACGCATATAGGTGTACGTAGCTCGCGACAGACTATCAAACTTAGCCACTTCGTGTGAGGCGCCGGCATTTCGGCGATTTGGGACGAAACCGCACCCTTTTGAAAAACACCACAAACCGAAAAAGTTGTAGCCCTTTCTTGCAAATCGGCTCGTTCCCCATGCAGATTCATTCGCAGCCTGAACAAGTACCAGCTCTTCAGGTAAAACATCAATTTTCTGCAGTAAGGCCAATAGTTTGGTTTTTAAGGGCTGTGTAGACTTTACCCGATACTCTTCTTCAAGCCATTCAAGCCTAGCCATGTCATCTTCTGAAAGCGATTCGTTGACTAATGCCTTCCTATACAAGGTTTGTACATAATGTCTTAAGGTAAGTAAGTAAGCATTTTGCTTCTCTACCTCGGGCCGTAGATAGTTAAAAAAAGCCTCTTTTTTTTCTTTTACATCACTATAGACTGAGAAGTCAGGCACCGGTTTTTTCGCCTCTACCGTTTGCGGTATGTCTAAAATATCTGGCTCGTCCTTAGTAAAAATAATGGCGTTAATGACAATGACCGCCAAAACCCCCAGCGTTATAAGGACAATTTTAAAGGTTTCTCGTTTATGCATCGAAGCTCGACTCATTCACATCATTTACAGATGCTTCCGTGCTCACTCCTTGCTCGCCAATCAGTTCCTGATAGAGCAATCCCATCATACTAAAATAAAAAGGTAACACCCAAATAAGGGAAACCCCGAACGTCAGTGGTACCGAAACAAACAGTAAGAAGAGCACACCGAAGATACTGGCAATTTGAGCCCAGTACGCGTTGAATACTCTGCATGAAAGAATAATTGCGCTTATTGGGGTTAGTTTTCTGTCGGCCACTAACATAAGAGAAAAAGACGACGCTAGATAAAAATACACGCCTGGTAAGATAAGCAACATCATGCCTAACTGCACAAGAATACTGCTAACTAATTGGGTTAACGCAACCAGAAATATAAGGGGGAAAAACTGAAATACCGTAAATACCGATGTTTTTACGCCTCGCGCTATAAAAACGCCCATCATGTATAAGCCCGTAAGTAACGGCGCCACAATGCAGATTGCCACAATCTGGATAATAGACTGGTGCTCGAATACATAGCTACCGTCGTCATTGATGGTAATGTACTGTTGGGCAATTACCCCAAGCATCACAAAGGTCAAGAATAAAACAAGGCTACCTTGAAACAATGATGAAAAATTAGCTTTTGTTAAACCGGCAGCGCGGCGCAAAAGACTTTTAGTATCGAATTGATACTGTTTAGACAACGTATTGTTCAGGCGGTCTGGGTTTACGTCTTTCACACAACTCTCTTATATTTTTGGAAAAATCGGCGCGATTATACCAATTTACAAAAATAAATGCCTGCTTGTGTAATAAACAAAAGTTAACCCAACACCAACTTAGCTGCTAACCCGACTAAAAGCACGCCCATAGCCCTATCCAACCAATAGCCTTTTTTGCCAATAAGTTCGGCGACTTTACTGGTACTTAAAAGGAAGGAAAGAAAACAAAACCATAACCCCGTGGCAAATGCTAAGTAGATACCGTAACCAAGCTTTACGCTAAATGGCGTATCAATACTGATGATGGCGGTAAAAAGTGAAAGGAAAAACAACGTCGCTTTAGGATTGAGTCCGTTTGTCAGAAAACCCATCCAAACGGCACGTTTTGCCGAGATTTGTGATGTCTTCTTTTCTGCATCTATATCCTGCTTCTGCTTTACGGGGCCGCTTCTAAGCGCTCCGAAAGCAAGATAAAGTAAATAAGCAGCAGCAGCGTAGCTAAAAGTGGTAAAAAGCCAAGGCGTAGTAGCAATTACCACGCTTAGCCCTACTAGCGAATAAGCAACATGCAATAAGATTGCTAGTCCAATACCGACACTAGTGTACATGGCTATACGCCTACCATAGGCAACGCTGTTTCGAACAACCACCGCAAAGTCAGGTCCCGGGCTAGCAACAGCCACAAGATGTACCAATGCAATGGTAAGAAATTCGTTCATATACTGCATGTTTTGCGCCTCCTACAGCGCATATTTTGAAATTATTTCATCAACCCATTGCGGAACTATACGCGAGGCAGGACCGGTGAGTGATTCGTCAAACAAGGCATTGGATACACCTGGTTCTAAATTCGCTTCTATTGTGTGTGCCCCATTTTCTTTAGCAATCTGAACAAAGCCAGCAGCGGGATACACATTACCCGATGTACCAATAGCTATAAATACATCGGCCTGTGAGAGCGCATCGTATATTTCTTCCATATACATAGGCATTTCGCCAAACCACACGATATCCGGTCGTAGGGTGACTCTGTTACAGCAGGGGCATTTTGTGGTGTGATCAAAGCTTTCACGCCAATCAAAAGTTTGCTGGCTAATAGAACAGCGGGCCGACAGTAGTTTACCATGCATATGATAAACCGACTCACTTCCCCCACGCTCATGTAAGTCATCTACATTTTGCGTCACCAACGTTAACTTATGACCGAAGGCTTTCTCGAGTTTAGCAAGCGCCATGTGTGCTGCGTTGGGCAAAACATCATTTTGTTGAAGCTGTGCTCGCCGCGCGTTATAGAAGCGATAAACCAAGCTGGGGTTTTGTTCGAACGCTTCGGGTGTAGCGACTTCTTCAACGCTGTGATTTTCCCAAAGGCCGTCATTATCGCGAAACGTTTTTAACCCAGATTCAGCGGAGATGCCCGCACCGGTGAGAATAACAATATTGGGTAAGGGTTGATTAGCTGACATCAAGTTATTTTTACTCTGTTCCAATAAAGCGAGTGATTCAGTTTATTTTGTAATTCGCGATAATATCGTGCTTAGGCATACATCGCACATAAATGATTTCAGCACTTCACGGCTTCTATGCTTTTACACGCCTTTAACTACAGGGTACTGAGTATTAGCGCCCCATTCAGACCACGAACCATCATATACCGAGACTTGCGTAGCGCCGCACATAAGAGCTGCAACACCAATGATACAAGCGGTAACGCCTGAACCACACGTGCATATAATAGGTTTACGTAAATCGACTTTTGCTTGTGCAAAAACAGCATTAAGTTCATCTACAGGTAAGAAATGGCCGTCTTTTACTAATGTATCGAAAGGAACATTGAACGCGCCGGGCATGTGTCCTGAGCGCACTCCCTCTCGAGGCTCCGAAATTTCGCCTTTAAAGCGCGGGGCACTTCTCGCATCAAGCAATTGGGCTTCGGTGTTTATAGCTTGAAGCACTGCGCTAGAGTTTGCAAACCACCCAGGTCGAGGTGTTGCTTGGTAGGTAAGTTTCCCATACTGCTGTTGTTCTGAAACGGGAAGCCCAGCCCCCTCCCATGCAGGTTGGCCACCATTTAATATATATACATCTTTATGGCCAAGTGCTTTAAGCATCCACCACACTCTAGGCGCAGAATAAATACCTCGGGTATCATATACCGCTATGGGCGTATTCGCTGTTATGCCCTGATTACCAAGATAAATAGCAAGGTCTTCAGCTGATGGCATACTGTGTGGTAAACCTGTAGTGTGATCGCTTCCTTCGCTATCGAGATCAAAATCCACTGACGCAGGCAATACCATTGCCGTTCGTGTATCTGGTGTTTTTGAAACGGGATCATCCATCAACGCTCTTACAAGCGTAACTGGCTTTTGTTGCATTGCATTGGCTAGCTCGCCTATTGATAGCAATACTGTTGCCATTACATCCTCCTGGAAAGCGCCCATATAAGTGGGCGCCCTGTGATACCGAGTTAAAAACTAGACGGTATGTGTTGATTCACATTAAACATTCAGTTTTTGTTTACGACTAAGCGACCTTCTTAGCTTAACGCAGCAATAGCAGACTCGTAATTTGGTTCTTCAGTAGTTTCTGCTACTTGCTCTGTATAAACCACTTTACCTTCACTATCGATAACGACAACCGAGCGCGACAGTAAACCTGTTAACGGTGCTGATTCGAATGTTACACCGTAATCATCGCCAAAGGTTGAGCGGAAGGTAGAGCCTGTAAGAACGTTTTCGATGCCTTCTGCGCCACAGAAACGGCCCGCAGCAAACGGCAGGTCTGCTGACACACAGATAACGGTTGTATTATCTAATTTTGCAGCTTCTTCGTTAAATTTACGCACTGACATCGCGCAAGTGCCTGTGTCGATTGAAGGGAAGATATTCAAAACTACGTTTTTCCCTGCAAGTTCTGACAGCGTTACTTCGCCCAAATCTGCCTTTACTAGAGTAAAGTCTGGCGCAGCTGTACCTACTTCTGGTAACTGCCCCTTAGTTGTAACTGTGTTGCCTTGAAAAGTAACTGATGCCATTCGCTTTCTCCGTTTTTCTTTAATATAAAATAGTGGATGTAAAACAATACTTTCGCAAATAAAAGTGACACTTTTTAGATGTTGTCTTTAACGTGCGACTCTGCAAACGCGAGTTTATGCTGTAAATGGGGCTTACCTTTTAAGTATTCCCGCCTGAACACACTAAAATAATGCGCTAGCGTTTGAGCCCCTTGCTTTTGTTCAGCAAGTGCTAAAACGCTAATACCTACCTCTGCCGTGCAATGTTGGAAATCATGGGTAGACTCTCTAAGCAAATAGTCTGAAGCCACTTCCATGCTAACGCCCAACACAGGAAAATTATGTAAGTATGGGCTTTTTACAAACATCTTCTTTGCTTCACGCCAGGTTCCATCCAAGAAAATAAATAGTAACGTTTTCCCTGTATTCAATGGTGGAGCGTCAATACAGCGTTCAGCTGCAGCATATTCGTGTGGAAATACCACAATGGGAAAGTATTTGTCGTCGCTTAGCAGTTCGAGTAACGCTTCATCAGGTTCAGTTCGTTTCCATAAAAACGCGTGGTTGTCTTTAACCACATCCGCTATCAAACGACCCGTATTGGTAGGTTTATAGTATTCGCCTTTGTACATTAAAAACAAAACCGCCACATCTGTGCCAGCTTCAGGCTTAAATTCACAAATACAGTTTTGCGTTGGAAGCAAACATTCATCACAGCGAATTACTTTGCTACCACGGGCGTGAAATGGACGTTCAGCACGAGATAGCTCGTCTAAACGAAGTGACATAACAGAATTCAAAATAGTACGTCTTTGCCAAAGATTTTTACGGATTTTACCATAGTAAATCGAAGTAAAAGAGCGTGAATAACAAAGTTTTATAGTTAGTAGAAACGGGAAGCCAGACTTGAACTGGTGGGCAAAATAAATACCAGAAGCATATGTGCGCTTAACTCTTAGAAAGTACGAAGCTCAGATGTGCCTATAAGTGTCTATCGATTCTCACAATCTGGTCGCGAATCTTTGGATGATAAAATTAACTCTAACTGTATGTAAAAGCCCCATTATTAACTCCTCTTCATTCGGTTTCTTAGATGCTTGAGCAAAGCAGATTTGATCTCATCATCTGTTAGTTGAGTCATGGTGAGATAAGTTATAAGAAAGGAAATGTTGAAGGAAATTGAAAGTATTGCGTAGGCTTAGGGTTAAGCCTTAAAGCCAAGCGTTGCGCTTGGCTATGAGTATTACTTTAGCACAAGGTATCTAGTTATTTGAATACTGTTGGTATTACGCTGGTCATCTCTATAACATTAATATGAGCCTTACCAAAAACGATATTTAACTTGGCTTTTAACCAGTAATAGTCCTCTTTATTAACTGTTTCGGAATATGCAGCTTCAAAAAGAATAGGTGCTACTTCTTGCTCATAATCTATGACAGGGTCTTTAAAGAATCTTTTCCACTGAGGTAAAAGGTGTTCGGGTAAAAGTGCTACGATTTTCCTAGAAACGAAAGTAACTTTTTTCTCAAATTCAAAAAATTCTTCAAAGTCTGAATCTCGTCCGTAGTAGCAATTCCTAAAAGACTCCATAGCGTACTTTTCATATTCAATAAGTAAATCATTGAATGAGTCCAAAGCGTTATTAATCATATTGTAGTTGTGCTGTATCTGCCATCGTTTATAAACCATGAATGCGATATAAGCAGTAAACAAAGCACCTAATCCCGCAACTATAGAACCCATACCAGACATTATTTCTGATAAGTCTTTATCGACTAAATCAACTATGCCTAACCCAAAAGTTAAGCCTGTAAGTAACCCCATGATAAAGGTCTTTGCATCGAACTCCATTTCACTCCCCTCATAGTGAATTTCCTGATCAAATAATATACCGCAACTTTTTGAAAATTTTCATAATTTAGTATGAGTGTATTACTACCGTATTTTCGTTAAAAACGAAACCTACACCCCTATCCCTCTACACAAAGCCTTGCGGCTTTTTCTGGCAATGTTGCCTGAATCTATTTGGGAGAATTATTATTGTCAAAGTAATCGCAAAATTAATTAACGTACTAATCGAAGTTACTAGATTTGGCAGAAAATGTAGCTGTATCTGTTATCGGGAAGTGGTCATGTTAATGACGCGGAAATGCGTCTTCGTTAATCAATAATTGAAAGATGCTATGTCTTCAGACACCTCTCAATTGCTAATATTTATATCCTTCTATATCACTTTGCAAGATGTTCGTCTTGTTGACGTAAAATTTTAAATAACGGAAGATACATCGATTGAGTTAGTAAAGCGTAGACTGATTGGAAAGAGCTGGATATAGCAATCTAGAAGTCAGGGCTGCTTATTAAGCCTTCAACATGGAAGTAAAAAATGTCATTTATCTCTAATTCCCTCTCTAGCAATGAAGAAGTTTGTCACACTTTTGATTTTCATTGGTTGATTTGGTTACAACCAATTTCATTAGTGCTATTTTCACTTTTGATCGTGTCAATCGGCGCTGCTTCTGGAAGTGATTTATTACCGCTCGGTATTACCATGACAATTAGTGCTTTGATATACAGTACGTACCATTATTTTGATATAAAAAACTCAGAACGTGGAATAACGGACAGAAGAATAGTGTCGAAAGAAGGGATTTTTTCAACAAAAAGTAATGAGTTGAGATTAGTAGAAGTAGAATCTGTAAATCTTCACCAAAACATATTAGAGAAGCTTTCAGGTGCAGGTAAGTTGGTACTTTCCGGCACTGGGAATAAACTTTTATTCATTACTTTTCTTGAAGAACCGTTCGAATCCAAGCGTCAAATTGAAGAGTTAATTGAACAAGCTAAACGTTCAGAACAATAGAAAAAGGAATTTTATGTTTATCGAACATGATTATCTAGGAAAAGCAGCCAAAGCAAAGCATGACGCAAAAGCCGCAATAAAAGAAAAAAACTTTGATCTAGCATGGCGTAACTTCCACATACAAAAAGATTACTACTTAAAGCATGCTAAAAGATGCGGTTTTACATTAAAACAAACTCTAGCTCTTGATTCTTCGGTTCACGAAGACATGGCCAATGTTCTCAGAATAGAAGGCCGCCACCTACAAGCTTTCACTGACATACTGTACTGGGTTATTGCGCAGTCAGATCGTGCTAAAAAGCGTCATTACACTAAGCTGAAGGCTTATTTCAATCGTTGTAAATTCAAAAATGTTAGCTATAACGAAGTTGAGAAGTTCGCTCAATCGAAGTATGACAATCCTGACTTTTTTACCGCAAGCAATAAAGTACAAGAATGGAAAGAACTAGAGAAGTAATGCCTTTTCAATGAACATCAATAATCTTTAATTCAATGGAGTGACTATGAAATTTACCATATCGAACATAACACAGTTTCCAGATTCAGACTTTTTTTGGGTAACAGTTTCTATCAGAGAAACGGAAAAAGATGAGCTTGGTACTCAAAAGTCATGTGATGTGAAAGTATCGCTAAAAAGCAAAGACTATAAGCTTTCGGAGATAGAAACATTAGCGATTCAAAAAGCTAAAGACTTTTTGGTATCGGCCTCACAAAGTGAATAATCAGCTCAAGATATCGGTCCTATAACTAGCTAAAAAATTACGCTCTGATTCTTAACGGAGCGTTTTTTTATCCTCTCTAAAAAGCCGCACTAGTCAATCCTCAACTTCGTAAAATGTTCGGAAGGTGTTTTACAAGTGACTAGTGCGGTTATTTTAATTTGCTGCATAAGTGACACTGAGATTGTAAGCGTCTGGTAATCTTCTCGTTTAATTCATAAGCTAGCTACAGTGTAGTGTTCTCTTTGCTAAGGAGGGAGGTAACTAATAGCAAAGTAGCAGCTTCCCTAACACTTTTGAGCTGTCTTACTAAGAGAAGCTGAAGAGAAGTTGCATTTATTGTGGAATTAAAAAAAGCCTCTTTAATAACTAAAAAGAGGCTTATTGACATCTATCGTATAATATTTACTGATGAATTCATCTACGTTGAATAGCTAATATAAACGACACTAAAACACTTGCGACAACTCCTATAAGCAACCCGATAAGTAGCCATAAATGAGAGTGAATAAAGAGTAAATGATGTTTTTCTTCAACGAAATATACCTTACTATATTTGAATAAATTGATAGCTACACTAACGTGTATACAAAGCACTGTTACTGTTAATAATATAGGTACCAGCGTGGGAATTATATTAGGTGAATAAACTTCGGTCATAATTTTTTATCTTAAGCATCTTGGGACAATTAATTTACACTCGTATTCGCCGTCACTTTTTCTGGAGCAGGTAGTTTGGAATGAAAGTGCGCAGTGGGTATATGTAAGTTCTGTTGTGGTGCCAAAAACTAAGTTAACGTAGCTTTGGAAATTTTGACCTTCTTCGAATGATCCAAAAACGAAATTGCCGCCAAGACCGCTCTCTTGTGTAGGGATAACGTTACCATTACAGTCCATGACGCTCCCGTCTACAATGTCAAAAGTGTCAGCATGAGGATTTGCAACTACAGCAGCCGAACCTGCTCCTTCCCATGTCACACGGGTAGGTATCGTAACGACAGCCGCAGAGATAACACCCACACTTATTTCAGCATTAAATGCACTAACTAATCTATTCCAAGTATTTCGGAATGTTTGCATTGTTGGGCTTTGAAGAATCGCTCTAGAGTAGCCCTGACTTCTTAAATAAGACGTTGTGATATAAGCGTACATTTCGCTGGTATTCGTACAAACTTTAATATCATTCGTTGTAGAAGCGCTCTCTTTTGGGTGAGGGCTTTGAGACGATGAAAATACCTTGTTTTGGCTTGTACCACTTGAGACTGGCGAAACGTCTATAAAACTTTCAGAAACATCTTTACGCGCTCTTACAAACTCATTGAATGTCGAATCAATGTATGATGAAGGATTAAAAGAGCTGACCCAACGGCTTCCAAATTCTATGTCGTTAAAGAGATAATAGCCAGATACGGACTCATTTTCAAAGTCTACAAAGTAGAACGTCGAAATGTGCTCGATTGTCGATTGGCTAAAGGCCATATTTCGCATATCGTTTTGGCTACATCCGTTACACAGAAGAACTTTACTAGCCCCTGCGGTTGAATCAAACGAACAGAGCAAGAGTGATGCAAAAAAGCACTGCAAACATTCGATTAAAATTAATTATATTCATTGTTGTATTTCCTTTTTATTTATGGGTTAAACTTCCTTGCTATATAAGCAATATCGCAACTATACCGCCTTGTCAACCACTTTCTTTTCACGAAGAGTCTTTCACTAAGATTAACTAAGACACTGGCCAGTTAACGCGACCCTTTTCTTCGTGTAATCGTGAATTACATTTCAATAGCGTCTGACGAATAGCTGACTGATACAAAAAAGCTGGATTTTAGGCCGAATCGGTACGGGAGCAAGATAAAGTGCATTGCTCTACAGCCTCACCGAAACCGTTAGACCTGATGATCTTAATGCGTTCGAGTATGTGATGACTTGTTTTCATGAACTTAGTTAGCTCGGCGTCGATGTCGAGCGACTAAGACTATGCCAGATTGTTACCTGCTAGGTAGTATTGCTAGACGGATACCGTAATTCCTCTTCTAAGTGTAGGCGCACTGTGGGTTCAATTCCCGATGCAGCGCACTATTCAAGTTAATAAAAAAGAGATTTACGCATGGGTTTTATGGATTACGTTTATATTGCCCTTGCCGTTGTAGCGTGTTTAGTTGCTCTACCTTGGGTAATAGGTTTAGTCATGTTTATCGTAGGCATCATCTTAAATATCTTTATGTCAATTGGTGAAGCCTTTCGAGGAAACGATACGAATAAACCTCACTAACCACAGAACACCTCATAGTAGTGCCAGTCAGGTAACGAACTGACTTAAATAAATCGTCCAGCCGAGTTTTCTCCGTAACTCAAGGCACAGCTGGCTAAAACTCTCCTAGAGCGTTTTAGGGATATGTCTACAACCATTCTGTTTAACCAAAATTATATTGTTTGTCACAAAAACCAGACATATCCACTAAAGCGCTTTATGTGCTTTTCACCATGATAATCAAACCCTTAAATAAAGAGACATTAAATATGCAGTATGTACTTAAGAATAAAGAAGGCTTGTTCGGAATTGGTAAAGCTCTACCGACACTAGTTGGTGAAGTAACCCGAATTCATGAACTGACTGATGAACTTCAAGAAGCCACTGTATTTGAAAGTGAAGAATTTCTTGAGTTCGCTAAATCAAAAGGCTTTCTTCCTATCGAAGTTCGTCAAGTAACTGTAACTGAAATCGCTAAACAAGAAGCAGCGTAAACATGCAACAGCCACATGAAGTATTCCGCTTCAATCGTGTGTTTGTGGCCGTGTGGATGGCGTTAGAAGAACGAAAACTCTACGGATACAAACCGAAGCGAAGAAGACGTAAACGTGCAACCACTAAAAAGTAAGCTATGAGTTCATTAGCAACACCCCTACCCTTGGTTCTTAAACCAGGTCTTAAACTTGTTCCTCTTTATACAGGTCGAGTTGTAACGCCATTATCACAGAAGCAACCGAAGGTTATTACACCGTGGTTACTGACTTTGGTAATGAACTAAAACTTACTGAGAAAGAGATACGTGGCATGTTTGAGGCCACGTATACACAATTTGAATATGAAGTAATCTACGAACAAGTTATGGGTGAACCAATAGACGTTCACCGAGAACTAGTTGAACGGTTTGAACGTCAACTAGAACTCATTTCCAATCAACTTAACAAACTTAAAAAGCCTACCGCAGCGTAGGCTTTTTCATTTTTACGGAGAAATAACTATGAGTACCAAGATTTCTGTAAAAGCCCGAAAAGAAATGCTAAAGGCCGCATTGAATGACAAGTTCAAAAGCCAAGTAGACAGGCTACAAGGGCGCATTAAAGAGCGTATTCAGAACGAACTACGAAAACTGCCTGAAACCAATTTGGCTCAAGACTTAGTAAAAGAAACCCAAAAGCGAATAGCTAAAGATGGGATTACTAAAATAGGCGATCAGGCACATGTTACTGAACACAGTTTCCTTCGTTTAACGTCCAATGTACGCATTGAACGAAACGATGTGCCACAGAGAGCATCACAATGCTTTATCGCACCATGAGATGAAACGCTGTTTGAACTTTCATTTTCTGCATCGTTAGATTTTTACATTCCTAAAACTGAATTTTACGGAACACCAAACTACCCAGTTTCGATAGTGAGCGATTTGATTGAAGAAGCAAAAGTATTGTTCTATGAAATCATTAACTTAGCAGACGTTATGTGGGCTGTTTTGTGCGCTGTATCAACGTACAAGAAGCTAAGTGAGTTCACTCCAGTATTTGAATCTTATTACCCAAAAACAAGCGCTACAACAACGCTGATGCCTTCTGATGCGCTTCTTCGAGTTAATAACCTAATCACTAAGAAAGCAGCTTAGGCTGCTTTCATAAAGGAACACACATGCAAGATTTTCCATTTGAATGTCTAACAGTAAAAGAGTTACGTGAAGTTTTAGAAAGCTTTGACGATGATTTACCTGTTGTTTCAAACGTTAGCTTTGGAGACAGATGCGGTACACAACAAGCCATTATGGTTGATGAAATTGATTATGTGGCCCTAACTCCAAGTTCGTATTCTGAATCTGGATACAAAGTTATCGATACGGTGGACGAAGATGAGGATGACATTCGTGCTGTATCACTAAACTTCGGAGCTGTAGGTTAATGAGTAAATCTATTCGCACTCCAGTAATCATTGGCTTTGCGGGTAAGAAAGGTTCAGGTAAAAACTTTGCTGCAAGTATTGTTAATCAGCTTGCGATAGAAGAAGGTTTTACCATTGAAGAAATAGCATTTGCTGATCCAATTGACCGTTCATCTCATTTTCAAGAAGAGATGTTACAGCACCAAATCAATAACATTAGAACAAAACAACGTGAACTGAACCCAACGGGTAAGTGTTATTACTGCCTAGAGGAAGTTGAGCATCCTCGTTTGTTTTGTGACGAATTTTGTAGTGAAGACTACGAAAAACTGAAACGCGCTCAGAATATGCGCTAACCCCTTCTCCGTTTTGTGGAGCAGGGTTACTTCTGTTCCACACATATCCTCAAACATACCCACTATGAACAGAATTGACCCTCTCCCTTATTTACGTAAACCCCCTTTTGATAGCGACAAACCAGAAGTAGAAAAACTTATTTACGATGGTAAGTCAGACGCTGAAATCGCTCATATCTTCAATGTAACCAAAGACACTATATGGAGTCGCAGGAAACGTTGGAATTTGCCTAGTGGCAGCGAAATCAGAGAAGCCCAAATTAAAGATGGACTAACCCAAATGTGGATTGAATGTTACACACCACAAGAAATGGCAGAAGTCCTTGGTATCAACGAACAAACCGTTTATGCGAAGTTAAATGAGTATCGCATCCGCGATATTCCTCGAATGGGTATCAACGCACCAGTTGTTCCCTTTGCTTCCCTTAAACAAGGGATAACACCAGAACAAGAAGACGAGGTTTGGGTAATAAGCCATAACCGAGTACCCAAATGGGCTCTTGTTCCTATCGATCAATACAAAGACTTGATAGAAGGTGTGTACGATGACCTTAGAAGTTAAGCACGTTAGTTACGAAGTACAGCCTCAAGTTGAGGTATGGAGAACTAGCCGACATACCTTCAACGTCATGTACCCCACTCACGATACAGCGGTAATCATGGGCCTAAGAGGTACGTTCAATCGAGAAGACTATCTTGGTTTGAACAATATCTTTTATGAAAAAGGCATTCGTAAAATCATTTTTGAGCGTGATGTGAATGGAAAGCTGGTTCAAAAAGAGCGCTCCGTCAACACACCTTATCCTTTTGTTATTGCTAACACCTTTGAGAGAAAAGAATGAAAGCA
This sequence comes from Alteromonas sp. HB246098, assembly GCF_054890645.1. NCBI lineage: Bacteria > Pseudomonadati > Pseudomonadota > Gammaproteobacteria > Alteromonadales > Alteromonadaceae > Alteromonas > Alteromonas sp. HB246098. Next base: position 109,670 of record NZ_JBTZUG010000008.1, read on the forward strand.
CAATACATTGATCACATGGGCGATGATCTTGCAGTTGTTAATGCAGCCCGTGTTAGTTTTGATAAAACGTCTACCTATGTTTACTTAGACGAAGATGGTAATGAGGTTGAAGAAGAACTGCCTAATGGCTTCTCTAAAAGCTTCTTTGATACGCCTAAAGTGCTACGGGAAAAAGATGTTCGCCTGATTAAATACCTGGCAAAACATGATCACTGGACTCCCTTCGCTCATACAGCAATTAAATTGCGTATGGGTGCGCCTGTACCCATTCGTACACAGTGTTTTAAGCACAAGATAGGAATGGTTGAAAACGAAGAATCCAGACGTTATATAAGCTCTGAGCCAGAGATTTATGTACCTCTGTTCCGTAAAGCAGCTGACAACAAAAAACAAGGTTCAGCCGAACCGTTTGTTGGTGATGAACAGTATAATCTGCAACAAGCATACGAGAAGTTTACCAGTGATGGAGTAGACTTTTATAAGTCGCTTTTGGCGCGTGGTGTATGTGAAGAACAAGCTAGATTTGCTCTACCACAAGGTGCTGTTGTGAACTGGATTTGGACTGGAAATTTGGTATCATTTGCCAACTTCTATAAGAAGCGTTCAGCATCGGACGCACAAGGCGAGATTCAACTACTTGCTAAAGAAGTAGACCGAATCATTGCCCCTCTCTTTCCGCATAGCTGGAAAGCACTTACTGAATAAAATGACCCTCATAGTTGGAAGGCTTAGCCTTCTACTATAAATGGCGATGACACTAGCCATGTGACTAACCACCACGAAGCCGTAAGGCGTGTCACTGCCTTTAAATTTTCATCCCAAAAGCCACCTTTATAAGTGGCTTTTTTCGTATATGGATTTTATATGGTCACACATTTAAAGCTGTCAGATTTAGGTATAAAGCAAAGCGGTGACAGCTGCTTAATAGAGTTGCCTAATGGCGCTTACATCGATATAGAGCAACAAGACGAATCACTCTACATAGATGAAAGAGAAATCAAAGAAGGTGATTCTTTAGACTGTATTGTCGTCAGATTGGTTTAAAGGAAGTTAAAACAACAGCCCTAAATATGGCGATTTAGTCTTAAAAACACGATAACATTAGAATTCTTCTTATACTTAAGTATATGAGAAGCTTTTAACTAACATGGAAAGGACTTTATGAAAAAGATTCTTATAGTTTCAGCCTTAGCTGTAGCGCTTGCTGGTTGCGGCTCTACTCCGGCGACCTCTACTAGTTCACCTGTGACAAATAAGCCAGTTACTAAAACTGTAGACAAGAAAGAGTTTGTCTATGACCCTCAAGGTCGTGAAGAGTTTGTTTTTGACGAAATAAGCGAAAAATTACAACAATACCATTATCGTGATGTGTGTTACAAAATGCCCAAGAGGTCAGTGTCTACAGAGTGCCTTTTGAATAAGTTAGATTACGATAAATACGTTGGCAAAAAAGGCTATTACACAGACCGAGAACCATTTAAAGACTTATCTAAAAACGTTGTACGAGAAGCGGTCCTAGAAACAGGTGAGACTGTTTATCTCGTTTCTTCTGAAAAATATAAGCACGTTGGCGGCTACTTCATGTCGAAAGATAAACATGATGAGATCGCAAATTTCAAACCAGAACCTATCATTGACGGGGCATCAGTCATGATTACTGGTTATAGTGAATTACAGCGTGACAATTTAACGGTGAGTAGTCAAAAAGATCATAGTTACTCAACGGATGAAATAAAAACTATCCGAAAAATCGCAAATCAATTCCCAAAGAATAAAGTTGCGATTGCAGAGTTACTTACGACCTTAAAAGTCGATTTTGACTCCTTTTCAGGCAGAACAAGAATATCAGGTATGCCGTACAACAATCGCGGTTCATATCTTTCAGTCAATATAGTTGTCGAAGATGGTAAAGCTTATCCTTTCATGAAAGCTTTTTATAAAGCTGATGACTGGCTATTTGTTAAGAGCTTTACAACCTCTGCTGATGGAGACAAGTGGACAAGCGGTAAAGTAGATTTCGAGCGAGATCATTCATCTGGGACAATATGGGAGTGGTCTGTAGAGTCACTAGACAATGAAAGTACCGAAATGTCAGAGAAAATGGCATTTGCTGATTCAGCAATAATTAGGTATCACGGTAGTAAGTATTATGATGACCATACCTTAACTGATAAGCAAAAATCTGAATTAAAACGTCTTGTTGAATTAGTTAAGTTAATGAAGTAATTCACAAACAAACACCGCCTTATTAGGCGGTGTTTTTGTATTTATTCCGATACTTCCTTGTTAAACCCTTCATGTGTATAAAGCCACATTTGGTAAATTGCTTTAGGTAACATTGTAAGAATAAACACTCCTATTAGCGGTACACCTATCCAAGCTGCTGCGTATTCACTCTCTAAAATCTTATCGAGTGTTCCTTCTAACGAAAGAACTATATGTAGCCCGATGTACCAGCACATACCTAATAGACCAATAATCCATGTGAAGATAACAGATAACCGTCTGTATCCTTCTTTTTTATTACTCATGTATAACCCTCAACATAAATAACAGGAGCGTAATTTTATGCAACCTACATACATTCGTCTAGGCTGGGTTAAGCCTATTGTTATTGAAAATTTAAAAGGCATTACCGTTGGCGCATTAGATAAACGAAAGATTCGCGGCAAGCTAATCGAAGGTATTCACTGGAAAAAAGTGCATGGTACAGTTATGTATCACTACGAGCGAATTGACCAGTTGTTTGAGGATATTGATGAGTCAGCTGCATGATTTAGTAAAAGAAGTTAAAGGGGTTTCTATTCATGGGAACTCCTTTCGTATTCAGTTTCACTACAAAGGCGTTAAGTGCCGCGAAACGATCAAAAACATTAAACTTACTAAAGCCAATCTAGAATACGTAAAGCGTTTACGTGAAGGCATCTTAGTAGAGATAAGCAAAGGTACGTTTGACTACCGAAAACAATTTCCTGGTTCTAAAAGAGCAGATTTGTTTTCACCGGTACAACATATACCGACAGTGGATGAAGCATTAGATACTTGGCTTGCTATGATAAAGCCAACCGTTACGCCTAAGACATTTAGTAACTATAACAGTAGTGCGGAAAACTACATTCGTCCTAAGTTTGGTTCAAGGACACTTGATTCACTCTTACAGTCTGAAATCAAAACATGGCGTGTTCGTGATTTAGGCCATCTAACTAACAAAACTATCAATGACATTCTTACACCGCTTAGAGGTGTATATAAGGATGCAATGGCAGATAGGGTTGTTGACTTCAATCCACTAGACCATGTGAAGAACTTAGAGCGCGATTCAGAAGACAATGCTGATCCGTTCTCAATGTCAGAGCTTCAAATTATTACTAAAGCAGAAACCAATCGAGTATCAGAACGTAATGCGTTCGTCTTTGCTTGTTGGTCTGGTTTACGTATTTCTGAGTGGTTGTCCCTCGCTTGGGAAGATATTGATTTCCAGAAACAAGAACTGAAAGTAAAACGAAGTGTTGTACGCGGTCATTATAAAGTACCCAAAACCAAAGGTAGTGTGAGAACTGTTCACCTACTCGACCAAGCATGGGAGGTATTACAAAAACAAAAAGAACTCACTTTTATGCAGCGACCAGTAACTGTTGAAGTTACCCAAGCTGATAATAGAAAGAAGAAGAAAGAAAAACTCACTTTTATATTTACGGATACGTTCACACAAGAACCGTATATAAATAGTGCAAGGGTATCAGAACGATTCTTTGAGTCATTTCTCAAAAAGATAGGTATTCGTTATCGAGGACCAAATCAAGCTCGCCATACTTTCGCTAGTCAACTTTTAACTAAGGGAGTTGCCGAAAGATGGATCATGAGAGAAATGGGTCATACTTCGATCCAAATGTTTGAAAAACATTATGGTCGATGGATGGATTCTGAGATGCCTGATATGGCTAAGACGGTATCGCAAATGTTCCAAAAAGACCCAACAGCGACCCATGAAAATTTAAAAGTCATGTAAGTTGTTGATTTATAAGGAAAAATAGTGGTGCCCGGGGCCGGACTTGAACCGGCACGCTGTTACCAGCGAGGGATTTTAAATCCCTTGTGTCTACCAATTTCACCACCCGGGCATCGGGTTGCTTTTCAGCAAAGGTGTCAGGCGTAGAACCTGATGCTGCGTTGCAGCGTTTGGAGGCGGAACCCGGAGTCGAACCGAGATAGACGGATTTGCAATCCGCTGCATAGCCATTCTGCCATTCCGCCAGATGCGTCTGGCGCGTGATTAAAACTTATCTCTGAGAGATTGGAGCGGGAAACGAGATTCGAACTCGCGACCCCGACCTTGGCAAGGTCGTGCTCTACCAACTGAGCTATTCCCGCATGTCTTAATCGACCATTTCGTTTGGTTGATGTCCTCTCGAAATGTGGGGTGCATTCTACCTACCCATTCAAAACTGTCAACACAAAAAAGCGTTTAAATTGAGATAAATGCGGTTTTTTATGATCGTTTGCTATTTTTTTATTCACTTTGATTAAACCGCGATCAATTCTACTTTGCTGCGCCACTTCGAAGGTGTGGCCACGCCGCTTTTGTATAAACAAACATTGACCAAATTGACAGCACTGCAGAGAAATATAAAAGGATATAACCTAAAGAAACCCAATAAATTGTTACGCCCATAAAAGTTTCTAACCCTGAAAGTAATCCAATTAAGGCTAACATTTGAGCAGTTGTTTTAGCTTTACCTATAAAAGACACTTTAACAGCGTCTCTTACGCCGTTTGACCCCATCCATTCTCGTAGTGCCGATACATAAATTTCACGCACTAAAAGCGCAATGGATGGCAAAGTTATCCAAAGGTTTGCATAACTATGTGTGATCATAAGAAGCGCGGCACCAACGATAAGTTTATCTGCTACTGGGTCTAAGAAGGCGCCAAAGGGTGTAGATTGCTGAAGTTTTCTAGCTAAATAACCATCAAACCAGTCGGTAATGGCTGCCAGCCAAAAGATAAAGGCCCCTGCCTCGTGCGCCCAGCGCCAATCAAGAAAATAAACAACCACAAAAACAGGTATAAGGATTACTCGAAATAAAGTAATACAGTTTGGAACAGTCCACATAAAAATTACATCTCGGTGTTATGCCTCTATGGGCGTTTTAGCGCAGTAGCTTTTAACTCAGCTTCTTGCATTTTCACAACACATTACCTTAATTTGCAATGTATTGCTTGTTACTCAGTCATTTATTGATGAAGGTGGTCGTAAATAGTGTCCGCCAGTTCTGGGCTTATGCCTGGTACACTTGCTATTTCATCTTTACTGGCCTTTTTAAGACCTTGTAAGCCGCCCATAAACTTCAACAACGTTTGTCTGCGCTTAGCGCCTATACCAGGAATACTTTCAAGGCTTGAGGTCGTTTTCACTTTCTGACGGCGGTTGCGGTGCCCAGTGATAGCAAATCGGTGTGATTCATCGCGAATATGCTGAATAAGGTGAAGCCCAGGCGAATGGCTATCCATTGGAAGCACTTGATGACTGCCTGCCAAAATCAGGGTTTCTAAGCCGGGCTTACGGGTAGTGCCCTTTGCTACACCTAAAAGCATGGGCTTTTTATCATGAGGCCAGTCTTCAAAGAACGCCTCAGCTTGGGCAAGCTGACCTTTACCACCATCTATTAATAGAAGGTCCGGAATTTTCTGCACTTCTTTAACGGACTTATAGCGACGCTTTAATGCTTGCGCCATAGCCGCATAATCATCTCCAGGTGTGATGCCTTCAATGTTGTAGCGACGGTAGTCACTTTTATGTGGCCCTTCTCGATTGAATACCACGCAGGACGCCACTGTTTGTTGACCAGAAGTGTGAGAAATATCAAAACATTCCATGCGCTGAATAGGGGTATCCACTTCAAGGGCCGCTTCTAAGTCTAAATAACGGGCAAACACAGACTTTTGTTGGCTATATTGAGCATCTAACGCGGTTTGTGCATTTGATTGGGCAAGCTGAAGATACTTACGCTTCTCTTCCCTCGCCCCTTTGAAGAAATGCACCTTGTGCCCTGCTTCACTGGCAAGTACATCTGCAATAGCATCTTCATCACTAAGTGTGTTGCTTAACACGATTTGTTTAGGAATGACTTTGTTGCCAGCTAAATAAAATTGTAGGAAGAAAGATTCGAAAACTTCTTGCTCGTCTGCTGTATTGGGTACTTTAGGGAAATACGCTTTACTGCCTAATAACTGCCCTTCGCGAATAAACATAACCTGGATACAGGCCATGTTGCCTTTGAACGCGAAGCCAAACACATCCATTTCGTCTTGGGTACCGGCAACCCATTGTCGCTCTTGTACTTTTCTTAATGCGTTTATCTGATCGCGATAACGCGCCGCGGCCTCAAAGTTTAATGCTTCGCTCGCTTTTTCCATTTTGTCCACCAGCCCACCAATGACTTGCTGGTTTTTACCTTTTAAGAATAAGCGAGCAAAATTGACCTGTTCTTTATATTCCTCATCGCTCACATAGCCTTCAACGCAAGGCGCGCTGCATCGCTGCATCTGATACTGAAGGCAAGGTCTGCTGCGCGCACGGTAATAGCTGTCTTCGCATTGACGTACAGGAAAAATACGCTGCATAGAGCGTAAGCTTTCTCGCACTGACCATGCACTCGGGTATGGCCCGAAATATTCGCCCTTTTTCTTTTGAGGGCCGCGATGGAAAGAAAGCCGAGGATGTTCGTGATCTGATAAAAAGATAAAAGGGTAAGATTTGTCGTCACGCATTACCACGTTGTAACGTGGCTTATACTTCTTAATGAAGTTGTTCTCTAGTAGAAACGCTTCGGTCTCACTATTTACAACGGTGACATCCATGTTCGCAATCTGGCCAACTAGCGAACGAGTTTTAGCGTTATCAAGGTTAGTACGAAAGTAACTTGATACTCGCTTTTTAAGGTTTTTGGCTTTTCCTACGTAAATAACCTCTTCCTGGCTGTTATACATACGGTACACACCAGGTTGAGAGGTTAAATTCTTAAGAAATGCTGCTGAATCAAATGCAGACATAATCACTTTGACGTTATGCGTCTAGTGACGCTTAAAAGGTATTAGGACTGATTAGCTTATGACGGTAGGCTAAGTGTGTTAACTCTACGTCAGACGTCACGCCTAATTTTTGGAACATACGATAACGGTAGGTATTAACCGTTTTTGAATTGATGCTAAGTTCTCGAGCAATATCTGGCACTTTATGACCTTCGGTTAATCTCATGGCTATTGTAAGTTCTCTACTCGATAGCTCATCAAATGGATTATCCGAACTTGGCAATAACTTACTTATCGCAATGCTATTGGCCATTTCATTGTCGAGATACATTTGCCCCGCCGCTACTTTATGAATGGCAAGAATGACCTCATCTGGCTTTGCGTCTTTGGTAAGAAATCCAAACGCCCCCGCTTCCATTACCTGCATAGGTATTGGGCTTTCTTTGTGCATTGAAACACATATCACCCGCGTATTTTCTGACATGCGAACAATTCTCTTTGTCGCCTCGAGTCCGCCAATACCGGGCATGTTCACGTCCATGAGTACCACATCTGGCGCATTTTTTCGGCACATTTGTACCGCATCTTCACCGTTACTCGCTTCATCGATAACAGTAAAATCTTCTACGTCTTCCAGAATTCGGCGTATCCCTCTTCTGACCAAATCGTGGTCATCTGCTAGGATTATTTTTATCACTCTAGTATCTCACTGACTTCAGTTTTCTAAACAACTAGGTTAAAGACTGTCAATATTCGTTAATGATAACTATTAACAGCCTAAAACCTTATCATAGCCATCATACCACGAGATAAAGATTCTTGAAGTAGAGATACACAAATTGAAACTAAATTATTGATCTAGATTACCTTTAGCCAATTAAATTGGTAAATCAAACCAAAGGGCAATTAAATCTTGAGAGGCAGTGAGCGTAATACTATCGTCCTCATAGATCCCAACAGCATCGCCAGATTCCAGTTCAACTATTTGACGTGCACTTTTCGCCGAAGCTTTTGCCCCACCTGAAATGATATGAAGATACCCTTTTTGCCCTTCAGCATTTCGTTGCCAAACTTCTTGAGCCTTCAAGGTCAAGCGACTTATTGACGCATTCTGTTTAATTTTCAACGAACCATCTTTGCCGTCACCACTTACGAGCAACTCCAGCTTTTCATTACCACCCGCATTACTACCGAAGGTTTTCTGGGTATAACCTGGGGCCCCACCTTTTTCATTTGGCACAATCCAAATTTGAAGAAAGTTCACAGGTTCTTCACTAGAGGGATTAAACTCTGAGTGCATAATACCGTGACCCGCACTCATCACTTGTATATCACCCGCAGGTACCACGTACTCATTGCCCGTGTTGTCTTCGTGTTTCAAAGCACCGCTCACTACATATGAAATTATTTCCATATCTCTATGGCCGTGAGTCTCAAAGCCTCTACCTGCTTGAACAATGTCATCATTAATCACCCTTAACGCTGAAAAGCCCATGTGCTTAGCATCATAATAGTGCCCAAATGAAAAACTGTGTCGGCTTTCTAGCCAGCCAAAATTAACTTTTCCTCTTTCGTTCGCTTTTCGCAAGTACATCATTTTGATTCCTTAAACCTTTCTGCTCTTACAACACCTTTTAACTTTCCACATGCCACGTAGGAGCTTCTATATTGATTGATTTGATTCACAATACAGTTAGTTTAATTCTTTTTAGTAGGAATAAAATGCGGAATTATAGAGTTGGTTATTCTACTATTTAGAATGTAAAAAGATCGATTAGAAACTTATTGGCGTGTAATTCAAGTTAAGCAGTAACTAAGAGTTACAACGTAAAGCACAAACGCTGCAGTGCGGTTTCGATAACCGCGGGATGACAGGCCAAATTAAGCCTTATATAATTTGGCGCGCCGAAGGGGGCTCCGTCGTTACCTACTACGCCCCGCTCTATACACTGTTCCACACTTGCAACAGGTGAATAACGAAGAAACTGTTCAGTCTCCTTTCCCATTGAATCTTTTGCCGTTTCCATAGAAACCATTGGTTGTGAGATCTTCAATGGAAATGAGGCGAGATCTAGCCAGAGGAAGTAGCCAGCGCTTCCCATGGTATAGCTTACATTGATGCCGTAGTGCTTGAAAAAGCGCACAACTAGCTTTCTATTAAAGGCTAACGCACTTTTAACCGTATCCAACCAGTTGCTGCCATTCTCGTAGGCGGCAATAAGAGCAACTTTGCCCAAATTGCTTGCGTTAAGGTGCCGGGCACTAATTGCTTGTGAAAATTTATCACGGGTTCTTTGATCTTTAATAACTGCGTACGAAGCACCGGGAACACTGGCTAGGTTGAAGGCCTTAGAAGCACTATTAAGGTGGATAATTCGCGGTGTGTGACCGATATTTTTATCTATCGGTTTATCTTGCTCACTTTTTTCAGCTTCGTTCAAACCTGCGCTATCAAGTTCACAGCCAAAGATAGGGATAAGGGTCGGCTCGTTATGTGAGTTAAAGGCAAATTCACTGAGTACTTCATCAGTGATCAACAAAATATTGTGATAAGCGCAAAAATCCACGATTTTACGTTGTGCTGAAGCGCTTAATACTGTGCCAGTAGGGTTGTTGGGGTGACAGATAACAAATGCAACTGCAGATTTGTCTAAAGCGTCAAGGTCTATGTCGTTAAACGAATCATCGATACTTTGCTCATTACTAGTGTGTGACCAAGCTACATCAGTATATTTCTCTTCATTGGTAAAGTCCGGCTGCCCTACTGGTATGTATATTGGTTCTAAATCATTGTTTTTCACCGTTTCGACTATGGGCGAATAGGTCGGTGTTAACACCATCACCTTCTGTCTGGCTTTACAAAATGTTCGAAGCGCTACGTCTATTGCGCCAATAACACTGGCCACATCAACTACATCACTGCTCTTTACCTCAAAACGGCTGTATTTCGGTGAACTGCGTTCAAAACGTTTAGCCACAGCCTCACCAATATCAAGAGACTGATACCCATATGTTGAGCGAAGGTTTTTTGTAACTGCACTTAGAATATAATCGCATGGTGGTACATCCATATCGGCTATCCACATAGCAATAGGCTCTTGCTGAGAATCTATGACCGATGTTTGCTGAGCCACCGTGCTATAAAAGCGAGGCAATATTGCTGAATACTTTAGCCGAGTTTGGTCGAGTTTCAGGTGAGCGGGAGCCTGCCACACATCTTTGTGAGGCATAAACTCGTGCTCAAATGCGCTGAACACTGGGAGTTGATTTTGCCCTTCGTTCACCCTCGACTTACTCACTACTTACTATTCTGGCAGTATTTTGCCCTTTTGCCTGCTCTGCTAATTTTGTGCTTTTGAGTTTCCCTGTTGACTCGAGCTAAGGGCTTCTTGGCACTGTAATAAGCATAACGCGTTCTCAGTTATTATTTGTATAGGTGCTAATTTAAACAACATGCCACCTCTGATATCAAGCCACGCTTTGTTTAATGTTATAACCCAAAGCGCGGCTCCAAAACGAGGCACCAAGGCATGGCCCTAAAGCATGACACAAGCGTCTTTTATCTAGCCTTTAATCGCTTACCTTTTCAAATACGTTGAACTCGGAAAGCGTGTGCTGATATTTACGTTTGGTTTCTCGAATGACAAACGGCAGCTCTGTGGGCTCGCCAACGCGCTTAAAGCCGCTACCTAGCGCATCTTCTAGTGCTTGCGTAGAACTCAGTGTTTCACCATTTTCATCTTTATAGCCCCCTAACCACTCGCTTCTCTCTGTGTATTCTTCAAGCCATGTGAAGGGGCTGGCAACAACAAGCAAACCGCCTTTGTTTAAACGTTTTGCCATATCAGCCAGTACTTTCCTAGGGCTATAGACCCTATCAATTAAATTCCCCATAAAGATAAGGTCGTAGCCCGTATACTGAGGTTTTAAGTTACACGCATCGCCCTGAGCAAAAGTAACCTTTTCTGCACTTTCTTCTAAACCTAAAGCGGATAGTTTCCTTGCCTTAAATGACGTTAATTCACCTTCTTCTATTAGGTTGTAGCGGATCTCACCACGCTCTTGCATATCAAATGCGGTTTTAATGAAGCGAGCAGAAAAATCAATGCCATCAACGTGGTCGAAGTGTTTGGCAAGTTCAAACGTTGAACGACCCACAGCACAGCCTAGATCTAATGCTTTGCTATGTTCACGTCCTTGCATATTGTTAACACAAAACTGAGCACTGGCTTTAGCGAAATTGGGCACACCATAATATTCGTCACCATAGTGAAACTCGCTATATTGCGACACTTGTGTATCGCTTTCATAATCAAAATCGTTCACTGCTATAACTCGCTTTCCTTGAACATATCTAAATCCGGCATGCTGAAAGAAATGTCGCCTAAATGCGTAACGGCTGTCTTTCATTGCCTCGTTACCAGTAGATACCCAGCTACCACCTTTAATGAGGTTATGCTTGTTATCATACGTTGGCGTAGTAAAGTCGTCGTACAGAGGGTGCACTTTAAAACCTTCAAACGGATAGATAGGTGTTTCAGTCCACTGCCATACGTTCCCTACTACATCAAAAAACTCGCCTGACTCATTTACATTAACAGGCTCACTCGATGCATATTTTTGCAGAGCGATGTTGAATCCATCGGCGTAAATCGGTTGTGATACACCAGCGTACTGACGCAGCGCTTGCCACTCATTTTCAGTGGGCAAGCGAATAAGCGACCCAGTCTTCTCGCTTAAGTAATTACAAAAGGCTTTTGCTTCATGATAATTAACGTCTACTGGCCAATCTAAAGGGAGTGGGTGTTCTTCAAGCATACTGCGATACACATAGTCATCGCCTTTTTTAACCCAAAACACAGGAAGTTGGGCTTGGGTATATTCACGCCACTTATTGCCTTCGGCTTCCCAATACTTCGCATTATGATAGCCGCCGTCTTTAACGAAAGCTAAATACTCGCCATTGCTTACCAGATACTTAGATGCACTAAACTCGCTTACAGATTCTTGCTGAGTTCCATATTCATTGTCCCAGCCGTAGTAGGCACTATCCCAAGTCTTATCATTAATTACCGTTTGCGCTGGAACCGTAATTAATGCGTTGTGATCAAGCTCTTCAGGCTTAGTGAGCATTGTAGGGCAAACAGGCCAATCTGAACCAGGTCGCACAGATGAAATAGGTAATTGCCTAATAAGTACAGACGAGGTTTCTAAATGAATGCGTTCGTGCTCTATTCCCATCACTAAAGGCCACATTGGGCTGTCCCAGTCGATAGGCATGCTAAACGGCATGGTATCTATAAGGTCACATACCAAGGTGCGCACCTGATTTCGATATTGACGCACCTCTTCAACCTGCGGCCAATCGTAGTTTTCATCATTGAGGTCATCCCAACTCATTTCATCAACGCCAATAGCGAAGAGCGATTCAAACTTAGGGTTAATACGCTCGTTGATGGCCTTTGAAAGCACGAGCTTATTGATAAAAAACGTGGCTGTGTGGCCAAAATAAAAAATTAACGGATGACGCAGCTTTTCAGGTCGCTCGTAATAGACCTCGTCATTCGCTAGGCAAGAGAAAAGTGATTCATATGTGTTGAATGAGTCGAGGAAATACGCCTTTATTTCCTGTCTTTTTTGTTCAACCGTACCTTCCCGAAGATTAAGTGTGGGCATTGCCTGCATAATGTCCTCTTGAATTCTTGTTATTACTACCAACTGCGTAGGACCAACGATACACGTGTGAGTACACCGCTTTAATATGCCGTAATGATTTCAGTTGATTGTAAACCTTTTTATATATATCAAGCTTTTGTGAATAAAGCGCGACATAACTTGGTTTTTATGAAATGTTTTGTAATTACAAGATACAGACAGGATGAGATCAGAAAATATTTCACCCATAAAAAAACCCGCAACAATGTGCGGGTTTTCGTAATGTGGCGGAGAGTGAGGGATTCGAACCCCCGGTGGGTTTGACCCCACGTCTGATTTCAAGTCAGGTGCATTAAACCGGGCTCTGCCAACTCTCCTGAAGTGGTGCTTATCTTAATGATTTACGGCACGCTGTAAAGCACTAATTTCAATTAAATCAATCAACTGGTGAAATATTCATCTTTTTGCAAGAAGCTTAATCACCTTTGGTTAAAACGGCACCAATTTTCATTGCTAACGCGCTTATTGTTTCTAGCTAATGATTCCGTAATGTACAACTAAATGGATATAAATGCCCTTTCCACAGCGCCAGTCTTTCGCGTTTATTAGTCGAGGGACGGCGCTCCTACTCTCACTCAACAAAACATTTATTTTAGCCATAAAAAAACCCGCAACTATGTGCGGGTTTTTCGAATATGGCGGAGAGTGAGGGATTCGAACCCCCGGTGGGTTTGACCCCACGTCTGATTTCAAGTCAGGTGCATTAAACCGGGCTCTGCCAACTCTCCTTGAGTGCTGCGTATCTTAATGATTTCTGAGGGCCTGTAAAGCACTAATTTCAAGATTTCGACCTAAGCGAACAATTGATAAACAAAGTGCTCAAAATTTAATTGCTCTGGTTTAAATTACACATTATTTGATCATACGTTACATTGACGCAGCACTGGTTAATCACTCCACACAAACATGCTTGCAGGTTTGGTTAAAAGCGTTAAAGACATGGCTTTATCAGCTGCTCTGTTATTAACACCATAGCAAACATGGAGTGGAAGAAGGTGCTCTTCTCTAGGATGTGCATATCGCGCATCCGGTGCGCTGTACCATTCAACAAGCCGAGTTTTGCGTTCATTCTCACTATAGGCACTGGTTTGCATGGTTGTCTGAAGCCAGTTATTAAAGCGCGTAGCTTTACGCATTGCATCATCAGAGCTATCAAAAAAGCCATGCATATTGTGAAATGAAGAACCCGAGCCCAATACTAAAATATTCACTTGGTCCGTTGCATCACTATTTACAGGCCTTATCCCGCGTTCTACAGCTTTCCTAATTGCTTCTCCCAATAGCACATGCTTTTCCGTATTCAAACACGACGTAATGGATACTTGAATACAGGGTACATCAGCGTTGGGATACATGATACTTAGTGGGATAAACATTCCGTGATCGAAGCCACGTGCCCTATCCTCCCGCACAGCAATGCCTTGTTCCGTTAAACGCTTTAATAGCAAAGTTGCAAGTGAAACTTCTCCTTTCGCCGGGTATTTAAGAGAGTACGCCTCTTGAGAAAAGCCATAATAGTCATAAACCAAAGAAGGCTCTGAGTGAGTAGTCACACTAACTTCTGTTTCTTCCCAATGAGCGCTAATTACTATGATTACATCAGGCCTGGGTAAATCTGCTGATAACATTTTGAGCGCTTCAATCATTTCCTTGTGATACTGGGGGGAATTCGCTTCACCATTTGTCTGCATTTCAAGCAGTGGTAGCGGACCTCCGCCATGAGATATATACGCTGTACTAATTTGTACTGGCAATGGCGTTGTAATTTCGATTGGCTGTTTCATAGCACTACTCTAAATCGTATCCGTGTGGGGGGCTTACCATAGAAACCGGCTGTTTAAAGCCGGCTTCAAAAAAAATGGGCGTAGCTCGCCTTACTTATAAAGCTTGTCACTGATCAGAGAGTCTATAGAAAATTTACCCCCTCCCTGAATTACGAGAGCCGTTGTTGCTGCAAGCAGTGCTAACGCAAACTCATAACCATTGTTGGTCATAAACAGACCGTTGGCTGCGTGCACGCTAAAAATTGCAATCACCATAGTGAATGCACTTACCAAAGCGGCCGGGCGTGTTAGAAAACCTACAATAAGTGCTAATCCACCAAAAAACTCAGCACTACCGGCCAGCAATGCCATTAAAAAGCCTGGCGCTAGTCCAATGCTTTCCATCCATTGCCCAGTGCCTTCTAATCCGTAACCACCAAACCAAGCGAAGAGTTTTTGTGCGCCGTGTGCAGTAAGAATAATGCCAACTGGCACACGTAAAACCAAACTAGAAAAACTGCTGTTAGAAGTAAAAATGTTTTTCAAAAATTGCTTACTCATTTGTCGAATCCTTAAAGTCTTTGTGATTGAAAGTGTCATATCAAAAAAATGATGAACGCAGTGCCTGTCTTCATAGCGTTGGCACTGCGCTAACCTGATGCATACAGAATAGTTACCAACATCTATTGAATAAAGCGCTATAATATTGAATGATTACCAACACCATGTTGTTTATTAGAATGATAGGCTGAGCGATGGATAAATTATTGCTATTGAAAACTTTCAGCGTTGTTGCAAATGAAGGCAGCTTTACAAAAGCTGCAGAAAAGCTAGACACGTCAAATCAGCTGGTAAGCAAATATGTTGCAGAACTAGAGAAGCAACTTGATACGCGCTTATTCAATCGCACTACAAGAAAAATCCACTTAACCGAGGCAGGACAACAATGCTTGCAGCATGCTAACCATATTCTTGAAAGCGTAACCGATATGGAAAGTCAGCTTGGATTGCTTAACACAGAAGCAAAAGGCGTTTTGCATGTTAGTGCGCCAGTTTCGTTTTCCACTCTGCATTTAGCTGGAGCGCTCAGTACATTTCAACAAGCACACCCGAGTGTTTCGATAAACTTGCAGCTAAACGACAGAAAAATTGATGTGATAGACGAGGGGTTTGATGTAGCAATACGTGCAGGCCACCTTGCTAACTCAACGCTGGTGGCTAAGAATATCACAACCGTCAAACTCGCTTTGTGCGCTTCTCCTACATATCTGAAAAAATACGGTACACCACTACACCCCAAAGATTTAAGGCCTGAGCACTATCTTGAATATTCTTATGTGAATTATGATAACGATAAGTCAGCACTTTTTTCAGCGCTAAAAACGAATGCACAGAAGGTAACCCCAAAGCTAATATCTAACAACGGCGAAGTACTTGCCAATGTAGCCAAACAGGGGGAAGGTTACGTACTTCAACCTACATTTATCGTTGGTGAAGCGCTCAAAAACGGTGAATTGGTAGCTATACTCAATGAGTTCATACCGCAAGCAATTTCGTTATACGCTGTTTACCCGCACAGAAAGCTTATTTCCAATAAACTAAGGGTTTTCATCGACTTTTTATCTAATTATTTCACAGACACGCCCTATTGGGATAACTAAAACAGTTACGCATAACCGGTGAAAAGTGCATTCTTACTGGGCTTACCCTAAATCTGCTGTAAATTGAAAGCGGCGTAAAGGTTACTCTACGCCGCCGGTGTTAACCACTTCTGAGTCTATTAGTCTTAAATTTGATTGAGCAAAACTGATGGGGTTATGTATACACCACTACCTTTACCCCTAACCCGTTCAGCGCTATTAAACTCTAAACGTTTCCATAATTGCAGGTACACCAGGGAACATACCGATTAACGCCATAACCGTACACAACACCAAGAAAGTAATACCAGGAATAACCCAGCGCCCTGCTTTACCTAAGTCGCCTGCCCTGTCTTTACACCCAACTAAACCCAAATTATCCAATAGCATAGTAAAAGACCAACCAAATACCGGGTTAACTAATACAGATGAGATAACAACTAGTGCAGCTGACTGAGTAGTTTTACCTTCCCGTGTCATTTGCATACCCGCTTCCATTAACGGAAGAAACACGCCAACAATCAGTGCAACGCATAGTACTGGAGGCCAAATAGCTAGGTCCATAGGATAACCCCAAAGTGCGGCAACAACACATAGAAAGCCGGTTACTAAGGCACCTCCAGGTATAGGCCTACGCGCAATAGACGCAGGGATAATATACGTGCCCCACGAAGATGAGATATTGCCACCACCCAATAAGCTTCCTACCGCCTGACGGCTTGAGGCTGCAATCATGGTGTCGTCAATGTTCATATGCGCCCTTTCACTTTTTTTCGGGTAGCTAAGCTTTTGAAAAACCTGATGCCCCAAGAAGTCTGGCGACCACATTGACACAGCGAGCACAGCAAAAGGCAACACAGCAATGAAATGCGACCAGTCTGGTAAACCTAGCTTCCAGCCTGTGTCTTCACCCCACCAATACGCAGGGTTTAAATTAGGCATACCCGGCGATGTTGTGAACTCAAACGGCGCGCCAAAGGCAAACGCTATTGCTGCTGCCATCACCGCACCAAGCGGAATGGCCAACCAGCGCTTTTTAATATGCTCTAGCCATGCGTACATAAGAATAGTGGCAATAATCACTACAAAGGCTAAATAAGCCATATCGAAGCTCTCTGCCCACGCAAATAGTTTTTTAACCTGTCCTGTAATGCCTATAAAGCCTAAGTATAACAGTAGCCCACCGCATACACCGTTACTGGTAAGCTTTGCCAGTATGCTACCGCCTTTTGTTATCCCTAGTATGAAACCAAATAAACCGATGAGCAGGCCGAGCGCCATTGGGTGACCACCAGAAGCAACGATAAGAGGCACCAGTGGCAAAAGCGGACCGTGGGTTCCCGCTAAATTGGCAGATGGATTAAGAAAACCTGAAATCAAAACAACGAACAATACGGCGGCGATAAGCAACTCGAAGCGTACGTTTTCAATAACAAATTCAGAGGATAACCCAAGTGGCGCTGCAAATGCGCCAACAACTGCAGCAACCATAACAATTTTACCTATGGTTGCAGCCATACCGGGCACAAAGTCTTCCCACTCAACGCGGTAATCTTTACCAGGCAGGTTTAACCGCCAACGTTTGGGAGAAAGTATTTGTAATTCGTGGTTTAAATAGTCGTCTCTTGATTTAAAACTACTGCTCGGTTTGTGAAGATTTTGATAAGAAGAACTTTCCTGTGACACATAACACCTTTAGATTGCGCGAAGAAAACGCAAGCCTAAACATGTGAATGGAATGTAACAATGCGACTGTGGTCTTATACCAAAGTTTAATGTTGTAGATAGGCATAAAAAAACCCGCAACAATGTGCGGGTTTTTCATAATATGGCGGAGAGTGAGGGATTCGAACCCCCGGTGGGTTTGACCCCACGTCTGATTTCAAGTCAGGTGCATTAAACCGGGCTCTGCCAACTCTCCAGAAGTGCTGCGTATCTTAATGATATTTTTATGACTGTAAAGCGAAAAATTAAAAAAGTTGTTCAAGTGCCGACATTTCAATCAAATACGCTATTTAGCACGTATAAAAGATGTTTTTATATTCACCTGACACCATTTTCATCTGAAACTACTTGAAAATGGGAACTAAAACCCATACAACATACACTAAATAATTGTGTACCATTTTGGTCATATCATAAGTCCTGTTGGAGGAAACAATGGATCAACGTTCGATGTATTCAAGTGCATCTCAACCATCGGTATTGCAGACGAACAAGGTTCTACGCAACACCTATATGCTGCTTGCGATGACACTAGCGTTTAGTGCGGTTTGTGCTGGTATAGCAATGGCGGTAGGCATTTCTCCTATGATGTCTCTTGTTATGACTATCGGCGCATTTATTACTCTTTTTGTAGTTCAGAAGAAAGCAGACTCTGCTTCTGGTATTTATTGGGTATTTGCTTTCACTGGTTTGATGGGCGCGTCCTTAGGTTACACGCTTAATTTCTATTTAGGTGTAGCAGGCCCCGGCCTAATCATGGAAGCACTGGGTGCAACAGCGCTTGTGTTCTTTGCGCTTTCTGGCTACGCCCTTACAACTAAGAAAGACTTCTCTTTTATGGGCGGCTTCTTGGTAGTAGGTCTAGTTGTAGTGCTTGTAGCGGCTATTGCGAACATCTTCTTCGCGGTACCTGCGGTAAGTCTAGCAATTAGCGCAGCGATTGTGTTTATTATGTCAGGCTTCATCTTGTTTGATACAAGCCGTATCATCCACGGTGGTGAAACAAACTACATTCGCGCTACAGTTTCGCTATACTTGAACATATACAACTTGTTCACGTCTATTCTTCACCTTCTAGGTGCGTTTGGTGGCGACGATTAATTTAGCGTTAAAGGTTAAAAAGACAAACACCCCTTAACCGGGGTGTTTTTATTTGTATGGCAGAATATTCAGTACTTATCACATCATCACCGTTTCAAGGCGATACAGCTTTACGCGCCCTCTCCTTTGCACAAGGTGTAATCGATAATGGTGATGTAATAAACAACGTTTTCTTTTATAGCGAAGGTGTACACCACACCAATAACTTAATGCTAAAGACGGGTGACGAGCTGTTCGTACTTGAGAGCTGGAAGACTCTAGCGACTGAACACAACGTAAAATTACTTGTATGCATTACCGCCGCCGTTAAGCGAGGTATTGTTAGCGAGTTAGAGGCGAAAGAGAATGGCTTGTCTCAGGCCAACTTAACCGCGCCTTTCGAGCAAGCTGGCTTGAGCGAATTCTTCACCGCGCTTCACGATTGCAACAGGTTGGTACAATTCTAATGGCACATTTACTTATTAGATTTACCCAAAGTCCTTTTTCCAACGAGAAAAGCCAAGACGGTTTAGATTTTGCGCTTGCTGCAACAAATTATGGGCACGAGGTTAAGGTGCTATTCGAAAATGAAGGCGTGCTGCAACTGGTTAAAGCGGCGTCTACCAAAGGGCTTAAAAATCACACTAAGCGAATTGCTAGCATGCCGTTCTTTGACATAGAAGAATGTTATGTGTGTAAAGCGAGCGCAGAAACTTATGATATTGAACACGTACTCGCCAACACTGACTTAGTTGAAGAGCTTGAATGCAACTGGGTAACTTCATCTGCAAAAGTTACTTTAATTCAAAGCGCTGACCATGTGGTGACCTTTTGATGCTTATTTCTATCTCAACGCCAACCATTTCCGTTGCTGACAAACAGTTTCTTAAAGCAGCCTTAAAGCAATTAAGCGTAGATGTCTGCGTGGTTTGTATAGGCGACGGTGTTTACGCCCCTTCAATCGAAAGTTTGTTTTTTGAAGAACTAACGAATCACGTGAAAGAAGAATCACCACTTAATTTGGCATTTGTCGATAGCGATGCATTGGCAAGAGGTGCTAAATTGCCAGAGCAAGCTATGTCTATCACTTCCAGAGAGTTTGCTGCTTTGTCAGCAAAAAATACGCATTGGGTAACACTTTAATGACACAAGAAACCTTTAGCTTTACCTATAATGGTCAAGAGATCCCTACTGATAAAGCCGGCTATTTACTCGACTACACGCTTTGGGAAGAAGGTATGGTTGAGTTGCTGGCGCAAGAAGAGAACATTGAATTAACCGAAGCCCACTGGGAAGTCGTTCGATTCGTACGCGCATTCTATGAAGAATACGAAACTAGCCCCGCAATTCGTGCTTTGGTGAAAGCCATGGCCAATAAGTTTGGGCCAGAAAAAGGTAATAGCCGTTACCTGCAGCGTCTCTTTAAAAAAGGCCCGGCTAAGCAAGCCACCAAATTAGCTGGATTACCTAAACCTGCGAAATGCTTGTAAAGGCGTTGCTGAAAAGGCCAGGCATAATTTAGTTCTGTTTTCCGTCAATCGCACCGCTCCGGAAAAGAGTACACTGTCTCTGTACAAGGATTCTGGCCCTTATTCGCATAGCAAGTACGCATACTCACTGTTCTTTTGCATATTCCTGGAGAGAGAGGCTCTAAAATATTTGGAGAATCTAAACCTGGGCCAATATAAGCCCCCCAATATTGGTTTTTTGCTTGGTTTTTAGCAAGTTCTCTTCGGCACTGCTCGTCGTCAGTAGTGGTATTAGTTGTTTCATTTATTTCGCCATCCATAAATGCTAGCGCATGGGTCATCCCATCAATTTTAGACATGCCTCTCTCTAAGCTTAGTGTTACCGAATTTAACTTATTTTCATGATTTGTAGAGCGTTCCAACAAAAGGCCAAGTCTAAAAACCAAGCGATTTTCAGCGTCACCAACAATAGCAATGTTAGACTCTCCACTTAAATCACGATGAACATTAAGGTCTACTGAATGGCCATCGATTTCAATCTCTAGACCAGTCAATTCTCCACCTTTATCTATATCATTGAGATTTAAATTCTTTCCCTTCACATGTTCCATAATACTGCTTTCAATTTGGTTGCTGACTACATTTTGCCGCTTTGTTCCATTGTAATATTCAGAGACAACATAACATGTGGCTGAGGTTTCAGATTGTGCCTCTGCAGGTGAAGTATTTGAGGTTTTTTCAGGGCTATTAACGGAGTTCGGCTGCCCAGATTCAATCATAGTCGTAGCATTTACTATTGCGGGTAAGAGTACCAACGCCGCTAACATTGTTATTTTATTCATTGAAAAGTCCTTATTTCTTATAGTAATAAATGTAGACTGCAGCGCCCCTTTAATCAATAATTTTGTTCAAAAATATCCATAATGATTTGGTAATTTATATCAAGCTTATAAATTAAGCATGACTCGCTTCGTCAAAATTATTATTCGACCAAAGCACTTTGCACGGTTTGAAGACTGCTCCAAGATAGTTATTAAAAGCGCCGCCCCATTACTATTTATCTTAGTTTTGGTGTTGATATTGCAACACCTCTTTTACATTAGCGTTTTATCTAGGGTTTCAGGCACATTTTTCATACTTGCCATTAGTAAACACCTTAAACGTGAATGTTTTACATAAATGGACATAGGAGGCTGTATGACAGTTCAAAGACACTACGTAATTGTGGCTAACCACGACGACGCCACAGCTTACACCTATACCAACCACGGAAGTGCACTCGTTGAAGTAAAGAAATGGCACAATGAGTTTAGCGGCGCGAGTGACCAAGATATTTACACGGATAAACCCGGTAGACAATCGGCTCCCGCTTCACAAGTGCCGGGCGTTGATAGCATGAACCGAAAAGATGCCGCTGAACTTGAAGATGAACGATTTGCCAGTGACATTGCTGATTGGCTAGATGGCGAGCGTAAGCGAGGTGCGCTAGGCTCAATAGATATTATTAGCGGGCCGGGTTTTCTTGGTAAATTGCGAAATGGAATGTCATCTCAATGTTCAGACGTTGTCGATAAAGAAGTGAAAAAGAATGTTTTAGGCGCGGACGAGGAAACCTTACTTTCCTACCTTAAATAAAGCGTTTTCCTGTAAATCTAAGATTAGAGGCGGCTGTGATTAAGGCCGCCTTCATTTTATTCGTATGTGCGGTTTTATTTAAAAGTTTTAGTCAGCCTTTAACATATTAACTTCACCGATAGCCTCGGCACTCTTAAACGTTTTTACTCGCGTGACTTCTAGGTCGGTATAGATACGAGGGTTATTCAAAATATACTCTACCTCATTATTTAAAGGGCCTTGTTTGTCAGCCGTTAGCCACGCGTTAATAGCATGCTTGTCATGAGGAAGAAAGCAGGGAATGGATTTTTCATGATACTGACTAAACTTCTCTGTGGGTGGACGCGTCACCACTGCACAAGAATATAAACCGTTACTAAACCGCCGATATACCGCACCAATAAGCAATGCCCCACTGGTGGGTTTCATTAAGTAATGTGCTTTGCCTTTCCCAATTGGATTAGACTCCCCTACTGCCGTTGCTACGACTATAGCCCGCCGTTCTCGAATAAACTTTCCCCAATAAGGGCTTTCTAGATTACGGGCATTGAATGTTGTTCTATTGCCAACCTCTAACGTGTTGTTTACGGGCTTGGCATCAAACCACCATGTAGCATCTATGGTGCTATCACCAGAAACAATTAAATTCGTAATTTGTCTTTCAGGTGCATTTCCAAATGCGGGATAAAAGTTTATGACATTGCTTGTAGAAGATTCGTTGACAAAAAGCGGAATGGTTTGTGTGAGACCCACTTCTTCGAGTAGCGCTATAACGTCTGGTGAGTCAGTAATACGTTGTATAAATCCGCACATGAGTCTTCTTTTAGCCTAAACAATATCCCACTTTAGCTAATAATTAAGATGAGTATCAATAATAATTACAAATAAAAAAGGGAACGGTGTGACAACCGTTCCCCCCAAATTTAAAGTTAGGCTTGATACTAACTATTTAGTGAGTATGCTTGTCTAAAAATTTGATCATAGCATCCCAACGCTCAATATTGTTTTCAGGCTTATAGAATCCATGGCCCTCGCCTTTTTTCATCATCCATTCATAGGGCTTGTTTTGTTTTTCCAACTCATCGCGCAATTTAAATGCGTGCTCTTTTGGTACACGAACATCTTCTTCGCCTTGAATTATAAAAACAGGAACTTTTATTTTATCTACATTCTTCACAGGCGACTGAGCAACTTGCTCTGCACCTTCAGGTAGTACGCGATTTAAATAATTAACCCCAGACTTACGAGTAGGGATATCACCTCCTTCCCTAAAATGTTGAAGACTATAGACACCCACAAAACCAATGGTGCATTTATACAGATCAGGCTCTCTAATTACGCTTTGAAGAGCGGCATATCCACCGTAGGAGCCACCATACACACACATCCGGTCTTTATCTACGATGCCTTGTTTAACCAAGTGTAGAGAACCGTCAGTCATATCATCAATCATAGTTGTTCCCCACTTTCTAAAGCCTGCGGTTAAAAAGTCTAAACCATATCCGCCCGAACCTCTAAAATTAGGTTGTAGTACCGCGTAGCCATGAGAGGCTAGAACTTTAGCGTCAGCGTTGATTTCTGTGATGGTATCGTAGACACCGTGAGGACCACCATGTGGAAGTAACACAAAAGGCAAGTTTTTGGATTCACCAGAAGGAAGGGTAAGCACTGCTGATATCTCTTGCCCATCTCTTGCTTTGTATGTAATCAACTTAGACGCTGGAATGCTAATATCATTCATCCACGGTCTTGATTCAGCAAGTTTGACAAGTTGCCGTGCTTCTTTATCAAACAAATAGAATACCGACGGATTATTCGCATTGTTCACTCTAAAAATAGTCTTATTTCCATCGTTGGTCGATGATGTTGCACTTATAGTTTGTCCTTTGAAAGATTTTAAAAGACTCGCAATTATCGACTGTTCAGATTTGTTTTTTACATCTTGAAATAAAACTGCATCTGGTTGTTTATACTCATAAAAAGCACCAAGCAATTCGCGCACCTGACCACCTTCAGCGTGAAGAATAGGTGTTACATCTACTTTTTCATGAGCATAGAGTACCGTATGCTCTCTCGTTTCTATATTGTAGGTCGCTATAGCTTTGGTGGGCGTCTCTATTGAACTTAAACCAACTAGGGTCTTATCATCGTCTAATAGTACAATAGGCTCAAAGAAAGGCGCATAATCTTCCGCTTCAAAAGCCACAAACCAATCTTCATCTTTCGAAGCTCGAACCAATAGCTTTTGTTTATTACCTTCATTTGGGTCGGTATTAAAAGTTGCAATTGCATAACCTTCACTATTCGTAATTACACCAGATGTAATCCCGTCGTATCCGCGCAATGGTAAACGGCCAAGACCACTTTTACGGCCATTACTTACTTTCATTTTGTACAGATCTAAATATGGCTCTTTAGCATATAGGTCTACACTTGAAACAATTACGGCATCTGGTTCATTTGGAAGAAAGTCTACCATCTGAGAAAAGCGCTTATCGCCACTTTCTGAACGCCATCCCGTCAATATTGTATTGTTTGAACCGTCAGCATTCATTGCGATTAGTTCACCCGTTGGAAGGGGTCTTTCGAATGAACCAACTTCGCGAGCCATCGTAAGCAAAAGGCGTTCATCATTCAGCCAATTGAAACTACTTACCGATTTCTTCCCTTTTCCACGAGTTATAGATACTACTTTTTGATTTTTTATATCTAGCACCGTTAAAAAGATTACACCGTCTTCTTTATCCCGTGAAGTTGATGCCAAATAGGTGCCATCGGGGGATATTTTAATATCTAGATAAAGTGAAGGGTTTGCGTAAGCCTCTAATACTTGCTTGTTTACATCTGCCCTCGCGGCAACCAATAAAAATTGGTTTCCTAGCATTAACGTTATGAAAAGTAACACACGCGCTTTCATTTATTTATTATCTCCATGTAAAAAAGCCTCCGATTAACGGAGGCTTACTACTTCAAGTCGTGCTTTTAAAAGTTGTATTTTACGTTAGCAAATACTCTTCGACCGATAAAGTCGTACTGAGAGAATAAAGCAGAGTTACCTAACTCAAAACCACTTCTAGATAAACGAGGTGGCTCCTGGTCAAACATGTTCGCTACACCCACAGTAAAATCGAAGTCTTCGTAAACAAATGAGCCCGACAATGCGTGATATGTCGTCCATTTTGTTTCGTCAATAAACGTCACTGTTTCGCCATTTAGCGTAGTGGTATTGGTTTCGCTACCGTAGTACTCATAATCGTTTGTAGAGTCGAAGTAGCTAGCTGTCCACGTAACGCTCCAGTCGTCTCTACCATAGGTAAGGCGAGCCACACCTACGTGTTTAGGCATACCGTTTTCGCCAACTTCGTTATTATACGGAGAGTCTTCAAATAATAGGCCGAACTTTTCAATCTGCATAGTGTGTTCTACGCGGAAACGAACGTTACCCCAATCGAATTCCTCATCATAAGTAAAGTTGTAGTCAACACCACGTACACGTTGGTACGAAATGTTCACGTAACCACCGTTAACTTGGTCAATACCAAAATCGTTTGCGTCTGAACCGTCTCTACGTGTGAACAAATCACATAGCGGCTCGTTAGCAAAATCGATAGAGTTATAACAACGGTTTACGATGTCTGCACCACCTAAGTTGTCAATCTCGTTTGAAATTTCAATGTTGAAATAGTCGATTGAGAAAGCGTACGTATCTTCAGGGCTGGTAAGTACAAGGCCAATACCTTCAGCAACTGAAGTTTCTGCTTCAAGACGGCCTACACCGCCACTTGTCACAAGCAACGCAGAACTTCCGCCTTGCTCGTAATCTGCAGGAATACCTTCAGCTTGGCAGTTTGCTAATACGGTGTCTGAGATTGCACCAGCGTTAAACTGATTAACGTAGTCAAGACAAGGGTCGATAGCTAGCTGACCAGCGAAACCAGTCTGCTCTGCAAGGTATAGCTCGTATAGTGCCGGAGCACGGAAAGACGTACCGCGGCTTGCACGAACGCTAACTCCATCAATGATTGACCAGTTCAGGCCTAGTTTAAACGTTGTGTCTGAACCATAAGTATCAACATCGTTCCAACGACCAGAGGCGGTTAGATCCAAGCTTTCGAAGCCAGTAACGTCTTCTAAAACTGGAATTTTAACTTCTGCGTAAATTGCTTTAGTTAACTGGTCACCTGCAGTGATACCTGCGCCAGATAAACCCCAAGAATTGCCATTAAGAGTATTTTCTCCAGGCGTATCTTCAATTTCGTCTTTTTGGATTTGGAAACCAAACGCGGCGCCCACTTCACCAGCTGGTAGAGAATACAAGTCGCCTGTTACATAACCTTCAAGGGTTTGCTGGTCGTAAGTTGTTTGCCCGTAATCACGACCAAACAAAAATGCTTCTTGTGCTGGAGTTCTGTTACCGTAAAGGAATTCTGGGTCTGTCCATGGAATATCAACACAGGTATTGCCGCTAAACTCTGTTACTTCGCCAGAGCAGCTAACGCCGTCTGCAGCATTGTACTGCGCCATTAACATAGCATCGTTGTAGATGATATCTTGTTCGTACTTACCATCATTGTAGCTGTACTGGTAAGATAAATCCCAAGTCCAAAAACCAATATCGCCAGTTGCACCGACAACACCACGGGTATAGTCAACTTGAATTTCTGAGCTGAAGTGATCCGTTAGGGCAACAGGGAAAACTGAACCTGCCCCATCAAAACCGTCCAATACATCAGTAGATAGAGTGCCCACATCAGCAGTCCAAAACTGACGATAATCATCAGTTTTTGTTGTACGACGGCTGTGAATGAACTCACCGTAAATCATAACATCGTCAGTAAGGTTATATTCACCGGTCGCATAAATAGACGCATTTTGCGTTTCTGGAACAACAGTTTGCGAGCCTAAGAACGGGTGATTCTGATCCCACCAACCTTCACTGGCATAGTCGTCGTTAAACGATACGGGATACCAGCCTTCAGGCGTAGTAAAGCCAACGTTTGCGTCGTTAATGCTTTCAAAACCATTGTTTGCAAAAAAGTTATCGTAGTCATACGCGGCTTGTAAGCTACCACCGTATGCTGATGATACATCACCGTACAACCACAAACCGTAACCAGTTTCGGCACAGTGGTATTCCCCTGTACGAGGGTCGATAGGATCGGTACGTGAACCGTCCTCAGCAAACTGTAGACGTTCAGTACAGTTGAAGTAGTCACGATCACCGCGGCGAAGCGTTGACACCTTTCGGTAGTCAGCCGTTACACGGAATGAACCTTCTGCGTACTCTTCACCAAAAGAGATGTTAATACGGCGGTCTTCACCACCCGACTCCATTGGCTGGCTAATATCAACGTTTACCGTCTTCTCGTCGCCTTTTTTGGTGATAATGTTAATTACACCGGCTACTGCGTCTGAACCGTAAAGCGCAGATGCACCGTCTTTAAGGATTTCAACACGCTCGATAGCTGAAAGTGGCAGACTGTTCAAATCGAACGAAGAAACTGCACCACGTGTACCCGCAGGTCCTGCACGACGGCCATTTAATAGAATAAGTGTACGGTTTGCACCTAGGCCACGAAGACCGACAGTTTCTGCACCGGTACCGCCATCAGTTACGTAACCAACCGTAAGGGCTGCAGTAATCTGGCTTGAACCAGCTGCCGCAGTACTTGTACGAAGTAGTTCACCCAAGGTCTTAAGACCTTCACCTTCAGCATCTTCAACAGAAATAATGTCGATAGGCGTGTCATTAGCAAAAGAGTCTGTACGGATACGAGAGCCTACAACTGAAATCTGTTCTACAGATTCAGCACTCTTATCAGCTTCTTCTTGAGCAGCTACGAATGAAGCTCCCCCAAGACCAAGCGCGACGATTATCCCTTGAGATAATCGGTTTAGTGTGTTTCGGTTTTCCATTTTTGTTCCCTGGAATTCGGCTTTCTGAACAAACAGAGCTACCGAAAGGTAAGTCCATTTATTCATGAAGCTTTCTTTTTTTAATTTAATGTAAATACGACCTATTTTCATTATTGTGATGAAGGTGCATCTACATTTCAGTTTTGTTACGTCAAGCGCAACATTAGCCAAAAGTATAAGATATAACTGCAAGTGTCAATTATCACTTTAGCGTTTAAAATATAGGTAATTTTCGACTAAAAATCTCATCCATTAACATTTTGAAACAACTTTTATCGATGAATTTTAAAATGAATAAGCCGCTGTTTATATGAGAAATTTTACGCATCAAATATTTGTACAAATAATGCACAAGCTTGCTTGATAATAGATTCGATGTTCGGGATTAATAGGAGATAGAAAAAATCCGATACCTACTTGCGGTACCGGATTTTTGATATTTAACAGTAATAGAGTTGGCTTAAATTGCCGTGGGTGCTCTATTCACAGGTACTGTCTATGCAGATGTCGCCTTAATCACTTCCTGGCCTGCCATATAAGGCACGAGTGCCTTTGGAATGGTTACGCTACCGTCTGCTTGCTGGTTATTCTCCAGAATAGCTACAAGCGTGCGCCCTACCGCCAAACCAGAGCCGTTCAATGTATGAAGCAGTTCCGTTTTATTCGTTTCAGGATTACGGAATCGAGCCTGCATACGTCGTGCTTGGAAGTCCAGCATGTTAGAACATGATGAAATTTCACGGTAAGTATTTTGTGCAGGTAGCCATACTTCAAGGTCGTAGGTTTTACATGCACCAAAGCCCATGTCACCCGTACATAGCAACACTTTGCGGTAAGGTAGTTCCAACTTTTGCAGAATAACTTCCGCATGGCCAGTAAGTGCTTCTAGCGCGTCGAAGCTATCTTCTGGCTTAACTAGCTGTACCAGTTCTACCTTGTCGAACTGATGCTGACGAATTAGGCCACGAGTATCACGACCGTAAGAGCCGGCTTCTGAACGGAAACAAGGCGTGTGTGCTGTCATTTTCACAGGCAGTGTTTTCGCGTCTAAGATCTCATCGCGCGCAATATTAGTTAGCGGTACTTCTGCCGTTGGGATAAGGCTCAGCCCCTGCCCCTCTTCGGTTGCAGGCTTAGTATGGAATAAATCCTCACCAAACTTAGGCAATTGGCCAGTGCCGTACAAACTGTCCGCATTAACTAAATAAGGCACGTACATCTCTTGGTACCCGTGTTCTTGAGTATGGGTATCAAGCATGAACTGAGCAATAGCACGGTTTAAGCGTGCCATATCGCCGCGCATTACCACGAAACGGCTGCCTGTTAGTTTGCTAGCTGTGGCGAAATCTAAGCCGTTGTTTAAGCCTTCAGCAACGTCTACGTGATCTTTTACTTCAAAATCAAATGTGCGAGGCTCACCCCAACGGGAAATTTCCACGTTGTCGTCTTCATCCTTACCTTCTGGTACAGACTCATCCGGCAAGTTAGGAATACCTTGCGTAAGGGTGTTTATTTCTTCCAGCAGTTCGCTAAGTTCTGCTTTAGCGGCGTCAAGCTCATCACCCAATTTACCCACTTCAGCTAAAAGCGGTGCAATATCTTCGCCCTGCGCCTTAGCTTTACCGATGGATTTACTTCGTACGTTACGCTCGTTTTGCAGATCCTGTGTTCTGGACTGAAGTGTTTTTCTTTTTTCTTCAAGCGAACTGAAAGCTGCTACATCGAGGTTAAAACCACGGGCAGCTAATCGCTTAGCTGTTTGTTCTATATCGCTTCGCAAACACTTTGGATCTAACATGTGTTTCTAATTATCCTTTCATCAATTGAATGGCTAGCCAACCTGCTACTAAGCAAGCGCCAACGTTAAGAAATACATTCGCTGCGGCTTTAAGCCACAACCCGTTTTCTAATAAAGTTAAGGTTTCAACAGAAAATGTTGAGAATGTAGTAAAGGCACCTAATAGGCCTACACCGATGAGAGCACGGTAGGGAGAGTCGCTTAAATCGTGACGTTCAATAATACCGTACAATAATGCGAGTGCAAACGACCCAACCACATTCACCGTTAGTGTACCAAACGGCATGTGTTTTCCAAATAAGGAATCAACGCTTGTGGTAACAAAATAGCGTAAACAGGCGCCAGTCGCCCCGCCTGCGGCAATAAAACAATACAAAGCTAACCCTTGAGGCACGTAAAACTCCCTAGCCCGTTCTTATTATGAACTAATCCATAGTCTTTGAATTAGTGGAGGTGCATGTGTACAACTCTACCTTTTATTATTGCTTCTCGCATTAAGAGAGTCGAGAAATTCCCGTTTGGCTTTAAGCGCTTTTTCTAAACCGCGCTCGTTAGGATTGTATAAGCGAGTTCCGGCAAGGCTTTCTGGTAAGTATGTTTCGCCAGCGGCGAAGGCATTCGGCTCGTTGTGTGCATAGCGATAACCGTCTCCATGACCCAGTTCTTTCATAAGCGACGTAGGCGCATTGCGTAAATGCATGGGTACCGGTGCATCAGAGGTCTTTCGCGCTAACGATTTTGCTTCATTAAACGCCATGTAAACCGCATTACTTTTTGCAGCTAAAGCACAGTAAACGGCGGCTTGTGCGATGGCACGTTCGCCCTCTGCAGGTCCTACACGATGAAATGTATCCCATGCGTTTATGCATAGCTGCATAGCCCTGGGGTCGGCGTTACCAATATCTTCAGACGCGATAGCCAGTAATCGTCTCCCCACGTAAAGTGCATCACCGCCGCCATCCAAAATTCTTGCATACCAGTAAAGTGCAGCGTCAGGGTCTGACCCCCTCACTGATTTATGAAAGGCTGAAATCAAATCGTAGAAGGTATCGCCTTTGTTGTCGTAGCTGGCGACTTTCTCGCCTACCGCATGCTCAACATCGCTAACGGTAATATCGTTAGCACTTGTGAAGTCTGCAGCCAGCTCTAAATAGGTAAGAAGGCGCCGGGCGTCGCCACCGCTTAAATCTATAAGAGCGTTTCTTGCTATGTCTTCAATACCAAGGGCTCTGTCGCCCAGACCTTTTTCACTGTCACTCAGTGCTCTATCAACTAATTCAAACAGAGCGTGTTGTTCAAGTGTTTTTAGTACGTAAACGCGAACACGAGATAACAGCGCTTTGTTTAATTCAAACGACGGGTTCTCTGTCGTTGCGCCAATAAAGGTAACCACACCAGATTCAACAAATGGCAAAAACGCATCTTGCTGGCTTTTGTTGAACCTGTGAACTTCATCTACAAAAAGCAGCGTTCGCTGATTATAGCGGGCGTTCTCTTCAGCTGTGTCCATAGCGGCTCTGATATCTTTAACCCCAGAAGTAACGGCTGAGATCCGCAAAACAGACGCATTAGTGTACTGTGCGATAAGTTCAGCGAGGGTGGTTTTGCCCGTTCCGGGCGGCCCCCACAAGATCATAGAGTGGCAGTGGCCCGCCTCTAACATTTTACGAAGCGGTTTGCCCTCGCCAAGTAAATGTTCCTGTCCGCTGTACTCGTCTATGGTAACTGGGCGCATGCGCGCCGCTAGGGGCGCAAATTCTTGATTAACGCTGGTCATCAACTATGAAGCTATCTGGAATATCAACTGAGAAGGTGTCGGCGGGTACTGGAAAGCGTGTTTCAATATTATTGAACACTAACGTGCTGATTTGCTGTTGCGCATCAAGCATATTAAGCGAAGCGAGTTCATCATCTTGATTGAACGTTAACGTAAGCGTGACAATTTGACCGCCTTCTTCCTTCGGTGTGATTTGATAACTTTGCAAGGCAGGGCCATTGTTGATGTCACTCGTCGCGTTGTTAGCAGATACCCCACTGCTCATTTGGCTAATAGAAAATTTCGACCACGTTGCTTCATCCGTAGAAGTAAGCAAAACAATAGGGTTGTCTTTTATTGCATTCGCTTGGGATATTACCGTTACTTGTTCTACGAAGGTATCTACATTCCACACCGCTTCACCATCGGCTACCAGCAAGGTTTCATCAGGAAACGTGGTTTCCCAACGTAACTTATTTGGGCGGGTCATGGTTAACGTACCCTGGGCCTCGTGCACAATATTTTGCTGCGCGTCCACCACTGTTTGGTCAAAGCCTGCACGAAACTGTTTCATGTCACTTAATAAAGCTTGAAGCGATGAACTGACAGCATCACTTTCGCTAACTGAAGTAGCAGTAGCAACTGTGTCAGCGCTATCGTTGTACACACTCTGAATGTTAGTGGCGTTAAGCTCTACTGAAGCATTTGCAGAGGCCTCTGCTACACCCGCTACGGTTAGTGCGCTTATAGAGAATGCGCTTATAGAAAATGCACTTATAAAATAAACCGAAACTGCTTTATTCATTTATTCAATCCATTCGTTATTCTTTGTGGGGCGGCGGTGCAAGCACCTCACGGTTTCCGTTATGCCCCTGTGCACTTACGACACCACTCATTTCCATTTGTTCAACTAAGCGCGCTGCACGGTTGTAACCAATTCTAAATTTACGCTGCACGCTTGAGACACTGGCACGACGAGTTTCGGTAACAAATGCAACGGCCTCATCGTAGAATGCATCGAATTCTTGGTCTTCGCCCTCGGGCTGCTCACCTGGCAATAATACTTCTGCGGTTGCTTCGCCGTTAAGGATCTCATCAATGTACTCTGGCTCGCCGCGCTTCTGCCAGTCGGCCACTACCGCGTGTACTTCATGATCGTCAACAAACGCTCCGTGAACACGGGTAGGTACTGGGCTTCCCGGTGGAAGATAAAGCATATCACCCATACCTAGTAAGGTTTCTGCGCCTTGTTGGTCGAGTATAGTTCTTGAGTCTATTTTGCTTGATACCTGGAATGCACAACGGGTTGGGATGTTCGCTTTAATCAAACCGGTGATAACGTCTACCGATGGACGCTGTGTAGCAAGAATAAGGTGAATGCCTGCCGCACGGGCTTTTTGGGCAATACGCGCAATAAGCTCTTCAACTTTTTTGCCCACAATCATCATCATGTCGGCAAATTCGTCCACTACCACAACAATAGCCGGAAGTTTTGCTAAGTCTGGCGCTTCGGCATCCATACTTTCTTCGTTTTTCCAAAGCGGATCTTTAATTGGCGTACCATTAGCAATGGCTTCTTCTACCTTAGCGTTATAACCTTTGAGGTTACGCACACCAAGGGCGCTCATTAAGCGATAACGGCGTTCCATTTCACCTACACACCAACGAAGTGCATTGGCGGCCTCTTTCATGTCGGTCACAACCTCAGAAAGCAAGTGCGGTATACCTTCATACACCGAAAGTTCAAGCATCTTAGGGTCTATCATGATCATGCGAACGTCTTCAGGCGTGCTTTTATAAAGCAAACTCAAGATCATTACGTTTACACCCACAGATTTACCTGAACCTGTAGTACCAGCAACTAAAAGGTGAGGCATTTTAGCTAAATCAACCACTACTGGCTGACCAGAGATATCTGCACCCAACACCATGGTTAAAGGCGATTTATTAGACTGGAAGGTATCGCAGCTAATTACTTCACTTAAACGCACCATTTCGCGTTTTTTGTTGGGGAGTTCTAACCCAATAACCGACTTACCTGGAATAACCTCTACTACACGCACAGAAATAGCTGACATTGCACGGGCTAAATCTTTTGATAAACCTGTAATTTTACTCACTTTAACGCCAGGCGCTAGGTCTAGCTCAAAGCGCGTAATTACTGGGCCTGGGTACACACCCACTACAGTGGCTTCAATATTAAAATCAGCAAGCTTTTCTTCCACCAAGCGAGAAATTCCTTCAATCTCTTCTGGTGTTAACGGGTTCTCATGTTTGTCAGCACGTTCTAGCAAATCAAACGACGGCATAGGTGGCAAATCAGGGTCAACCTCATTCGATTTCGCCTTAACAGGTTTAGCACCAAGTGCTGCAGGCGCGAATGCTTGATTGCTTTCTTGGCTCGCTGTTTGTGCCTGTTCTGTTTGTGAATGCGCCTCTTGTGATTGAGGCGTTTTTGCCTGTGCTGCAGGCGCAGGTGTTTCACTAACATTTACGGAAGACGTAGGCTTACTTCCCGTTTCATAAGGCAAGTCTTCGTCAAACTCTTCTAGCTCGTCAAAGTTAATATGTGGGCTTTGCTGAACCTGAGGCTCACTTCGAGTATTTTCACTTTCTGACGACACTGGCTCATCTTGGTTAGAATTACCTAAACCTGATTTATCTTTAAAGCTACCCGTTACCGCATTACGCATACCTGATAGCGAAAATGCTGACTTCTTCGTCTCAGGTTCACTTTCGCCAGCGTTTGAAAGTGCTTCATCGCTTCGTAAGTTTTCGCTATCTTGTGTCGACTTACCTTCAGCTTGTGCGTTATCGCCGCCATCATAAGTATAGAACGGTGGCTCATTATTAAGCTCATCAATACCGAAAGAGGGTTCATTGCGAGTCGAAGTTGCTCTCTGCGTAGGCGTTTGCGGTTGCTGTGACTGTTCTTGAACTTGTGCGGAAGAAGCTAAGGGTTCTGCTCGCATACTAGTAATATCCAGCTCGGAAGTATCGGTGCTTTCTTGATTTGATGATTTGTTGGCCAACGCCAGACGGGGCATTTCAAGTGCCAATAAACTTTGTGGTGCAGACAGGGTTTTACGCCCCAACCACAGCGTTCCTTCTCCCAACCTGTCAATAATAGTAAGCCAGCTAATACCTGTTAATAACGTAAAGCCCGTACAGAAAAAGCAAAGCAGCAATAGGATAGTACCGGCAGTATTAAAGTACGGTATAAGCGCTGAACTAATCACATCACCAACAAAGCCGCCTGCTGAAAAGTTGTATATATCATCAAAATTGATGCTGGCGATGCCCGTTGCGCCGAGGGCCATTAATAACCCACCGATAATTCTCAACCCGATGGTGAGGTAGTCGAATTCGTCCAATTCTTTAATGTGCTGAAAAAGGAACCACCCTAAAAATGCAGAGCCAAATGGGAGCAAATAAGCAAGGAAACCAAACGAAAATAGCAATAAGTCTGCAACCCATGCCCCAGTCGCGCCAACCCAATTGTGAATGTCTAATTGTAAACCAGCCTGACTCCAACCTGGATCACCTGGATGAAAAGATACTAGTGCCAGCAATAAGAAAAAGGCGAAAACACAGGCGATAATCATGCCTGCTTCCCACACTCGCTGAACCCCTGTTAATCGCGCCATAACCCTAAAGAACCTTCAATTTCTATCGCATGTAGTTTTATATCGACTAATAGTCTTAGTCTATACGTACTATCTTTGCGCTAAACGCCACAAAGAGCTTAGCGAACTCTTTGCAATCCCTACATAATTATTATTTAAGTAATTTGGTAAGTAGCTGAACCTAGTGATAAAACTATCGGTATGCTCCCCTACCCTATTGTATGTGAACCGCAACAATCCTTTCGTTGCACACAAACACTGTATTTTTGCACAGCCTACCATAAAAACCCACTATTGAGCCATGGTTTCATTACTTCAAATTAATGCGTAATGATGATGTGCTTTTTACTTCTTCCATCACAACATATGTCCGCGACTCACTTACCCCCGGTAAACGCAACAATGTATCACCCAACAGTTTTCTATAACTGCCCATATCCGCAACACGCGCTTTTAATAAGAAGTCGAAATCACCAGAGACCAAGTGACACTCTTGAATATCGTCATGTAGTTTTACCGCAGCAGAAAATTCTGCAAAGATATCCACCGATGTTTTGGTTAATGTAATCTCAACGAACACGAGCATAGCAGCGCCAAGCTTTTCTGGGTCAACTAAGGCGTGGTAGCCTTTTATATAGCCCTGAGCCTCTAATCTCTTGACTCTCTCTAAGCAAGGGCTTGGGCTTAAGCCGACTTCTTTAGCAAGTTCGACATTAGATATACGCCCGTTTTTCTGCAGTTGCACCAGTATATTCCTGTCTATTCGGTCAAGGTGTTTAGGCGTCTTCACTAACATATAAAATACCTCACAAGTTATCTTTCAAAGAATTATATGCCACACAAGCCCATTATTCAGCAGATAGTTCGTTTTTTTATGGCGTATACTCGCTAAGTATGTTTACGGGCTTTCAAGACCGATTGCTACGAAACAAAGTTCAACCAGAGCCACATAGAAGCTCGTTATTAAATTGAGGACGATACATGTTAGTTGGTGTACCAAAAGAAATTAAGAACCACGAATATCGTGTTGGCTTGACGCCAGCAGCAGTAAAAGAATTTGTTACTCACGGTCATAGTGTTCTTGTTGAAACTAATGCTGGTGATGCTATCGGTTTCACTGACGAAATGTATGTAGATGCTGGTGCTGCGATTGCACCTACTGCTGAGCAAGTGTTTGCTGAAGCGGAAATGATTGTAAAAGTGAAAGAGCCTCAACCAAACGAATGTAAAATGCTTCGTAAGGGACAAACGCTTTATACTTACCTTCATTTAGCCCCAGATCCTACTCAAACTAAGTTATTAGTTGAGTCAGGCGCTACCTGCATTGCTTATGAAACAGTAACTGACGACCGTGGTGGACTTCCATTACTTGCACCAATGAGTGAAGTAGCGGGACGGATGTCAGTGCAAGCGGGCGCGCATTATCTAGAAAAAGCGCATGGCGGCAGCGGCACCCTTCTTGGTGGTGTACCTGGCGTAGCACCAGGCAAAGTTCTGGTAATTGGTGGTGGTGTCGTAGGAACTAACGCAGCGAAAATGGCACTTGGCCTTGGCGCTGATGTAACTATTTTAGACCGTTCACTTCCGCGTCTTCGCCAGCTTGATGATATCTTTAATGGCCAAGTTAAAACAGTTTACTCTACCGTTGATGCAATCGAGCAATACTCTTCTGAAGCAGACCTTGTTGTTGGTGCAGTACTTATTCCTGGCGCAGCAGCACCTAAACTACTTACTCGTGAACAAATTAAAGCGATGAAGCCGGGCTCTGTGCTTGTAGATGTTGCTATTGACCAAGGTGGCTGTTTTGAAACGTCTAAAGCCACTACGCACCAAGACCCAGTTTACGTTGTTGATGACGTAGTTCACTACTGTGTAGCTAACATGCCAGGCGGTGTTGCACGTACTTCTACTATGGCGCTTAACAATGCGACCTTGCCATTTGGTTTGGCTCTGGCAAATAAAGGCCCAGCCAAAGCTATGTTAGAAGACAAGCACTTACTAAACGGCTTGAACGTTCACGAAGGTAAAGTAACCTATAAAGCGGTTGTTGATGCACTAGGTGAAGAACTAGGTTTAACCTATACGCCAGCTGAAGTAGCGCTTAAAGGCGAATAAGATTTTTCGATTATTCCCAGAGCGTTCGAGCGCTTTGGTGAATAAAAAGCCTTAGATAATGGCATAAGAAAAAAAGCTCGGTATGTGAATACCACATCCGAGCTTTTTTGTATCTGTTCACTTAGTGACGAGATAAACTTAACTTTTATTGCTTGAACGCTTTGATTCCAAGTTATCCTGGTAGCGCTTTCAGTGCGTAACTCACCCTGTATCAAGCCAAATAACTAAGCATACAAAAGGTTTCTTAAGTCGCGCTAACCGTTTATAGAAGTGTTTACAGCTTTTAATACAGCAATCGGGTCATCTGCTTTGGTGATAGGCCGCCCCATTACCAAATAACTCACGCCCGCTTTCATTGCATCAGGTGGGGTCATTACACGTTTTTGATCGCCGGCGTCTGCGCCTACTGGACGAATACCTGGCGTAACTAACAAAAAGTTCTCACTGTGTTTTTCGCGCAACGCACTGGCTTCTTGCGCTGAACAGACGATGCCATCTAACCCTGCTTTTTCTGTTAGCGCTGCTAAGCGCAATACTTGTTGTTCAGGTGTTACACCGCTTACCACATCTGCAAGCTGTGCCTCGTCCATGCTGGTAAGTACGGTAACCGCAATAAGCTTAGTTTTAGGATTACTGCTTGTTGCAATGGCTTCCTTCGCCGCTTGCATCATAGGTAGGCCGCCCGAAGCATGTACGTTTACCATCCATACACCCAGTTCCGCCGCTGCTTTGCACGCTTTCGCAACCGTATTTGGAATATCGTGGAATTTTAAATCTAGGAAAACATCAAAACCTTTGGCAATAAGCGCTTTTACAAATTCCGGCCCGAATAAGGTGAACATCTCCTTGCCCACTTTTAGCTTGCACAAGCTTGAATCTAATTTGTCAACAAACGCCAATGCAGTGTCTTTATTGTCATAGTCTAATGCAACAATAACGCGTGGGTCATGCATGTTCTTTTATTCTCCGTCTAGCCCTTTGATAGGTTTTACTACGCCCCACTTTTTACAGCTAGGGCATAACCAATATAATTTTCGTCCAGAAAAGCCACAGCTGCCACAGCGATATTTAGGGCGCTGCAACATTTGCTTTTCTACTAACTCTTTAAGTAAACGTAAGCTATCAGCCGTGGTTTTATCTGAAAGCTGGTCAATATAAAGCCCCATAAGGGTTTTAAAGCCGCGCATGGTTGGACGTTTTCGAAGCTGTTCTAATAGGTATTCTGCGGCTTGCGCTGTTTCACCGCGTTTCATCAAAACATCAACCATGGCCAGGTAAGATGTAGCGCACTCTTGCCAGTGAGCTTCTAAGTTTTTCTGGAAACTATCCCAGTCGTCGGTTTCTTCGGCAATTTTTTCAAGGCTTGGTACGGCTTCGCTGAACCAATTAATATCGCGCTCTGCGACTTGCGTAAAATAGGCATTCGCGTCAGTGAAGCGTTTTTGATTAAGCGCTATATCACCTAACATTAGCCACGGTCTAACCGCATGCTCATCTGCATTAACTGCTTTCTGTAACAGGGTTAACGCTGCTCCCTGACTCTCGTTCTTTAACTCAACGGCTGCTTGCTCACAATAAAAGTGGGCAAGGCGTTCGCACAGTTCATCATTATCGCCATGACACTGCACCATGCGCTCAGCTAATTCTATCGCTCTTTCCCATTCTTTCGTGGTTTGATAGATGCTAAACAGCTGCTGCTGAGCAACTAGGTAATGTTTTTCACTGTTTAAAAGTTGAAGAAATGCGTTTTCTGCGCGCTCTAAGAAGCCCGCTTGCGTGTAGTCGTGACCGAGTTCTCGAAGCGCATTTTCTCTTTGCGCTGGTTGTAGTTCGTCGCGACTAACCAAGTTTTGATGAACTTTAATAGCCCGGTCTATTTCCCCGCGATGACGGAAAAAACTGCCCATTGCAATATGGGTTTCAACCGTGTCGCTATTCACGTTAATCATTTTGATTAACGTATCAACGGCCTTATCCGGCTGGTCTGAAAGAAGGAAGTTCAGGCCTTTATAATAATGCTTAGATAGGATGCTTGACTGTTTTCGCTGCGCTTGACGGACACTATTGCGCCCCATTATCCAACCATACCCTGCCGCAACAGGTAAAAGTAGAAACAGCAGTTCGAGCATTAGTGGTCTTGTTCCAAACTCTGTATTTTCGATTTAGCAGACATCAACTGAACCCGTAATTTAAGCCAGCTCATAAGCATTATTAATATTCCTATGCCCACGCCTATAGACAGCGTTATCGCTATTAACGTTGATAAACGCAAATTCGCCTGAGCAATTAAATAATTAACTGTTACTTGCGCTTCATTTTGAGAGCCAATAACAAACGCGATGGCAAGAAGCACCAAAATGATGAGAAACGTTAGGATCCCTTTCAACACTCAACCCTTTTTTATTGATTTATTTACAAGAATAGCAAAATGCGAAAAGAGATAACACAAAAAGCGTATTGGAAATTTTAAGCCGCGCCTTCACCGTCGAGTTCATGGCGCTGGGGTTTTGCTATCAGGTTTTCTACCACTAAGTCATGATGAAGTGCCGACATATTTGTTATAAAAATGCAGTGTGTGTAGCCCGCCTGCATGGTTTCAAGCTTGTCATACATGGCTTTGTCTAGCTTAGAAAGCTGTGCTAGTCG
This sequence comes from Alteromonas sp. HB246098, assembly GCF_054890645.1. Classification (NCBI taxonomy): domain Bacteria; kingdom Pseudomonadati; phylum Pseudomonadota; class Gammaproteobacteria; order Alteromonadales; family Alteromonadaceae; genus Alteromonas; species Alteromonas sp. HB246098. The sequence continues at coordinate 149,565 of NZ_JBTZUG010000008.1, forward strand.
CTTTTTGGTTAACGGCGTAATAGCTCCGTGACAGCGTACTGCGGTAACGTCAGTAGCACTTAGCTGAATTTTTTCCTCATCCAACTGAGTTTTGATTTGTGTGCGAAGTTTAGAGAACAAGAAGTCTCGTTCTTTGATGTACACTAAACGGCTGTCGCTCTTTCTCACACAATGGACTACTAATGCTTGTTCAGAGGTTTCTTTAAACATGGCTTCTAATATTTGGGATTTAGGCTTTGCCTGGCCCTTGTCTGCAAAGAAACCATGAAGCGGTATAATATTTTGTGTACGAGAAAAAGGATATAGATCGTCAGATGCGTCGCTCTGATAAACGGTTTTTAGCCTATCGAGCGTAAACCTATTCATTACGCAAAGTACCGATAACGAAGGCATGTGCCTTACTGCAAGCTCCCAAATGTAACGATGTGTGGAACGTTGAATACGCGCAATATCTCTTACTTTGAAATAAGCGGTATTCTCTTCAACCATATGATCGACGTTAGAGCTCACTTTAGCTTTACGTGTGTCTTCTACAAGGCACAGCCTGACCACGCCGGTTTCAGCTTGGTAGTGTACAACTTTATATTTTTCGCCTTTAATTTTCAGTTCCGGTACAGAAACCCGAATTTCTTTTTGAAGGTCGCTGTGTGGTGCTACCGTCAATTTCATACCGCTGGCGCTTAAATCGGCCACTCGCGCGTCAAGAGACGTAAGCAGGCCTACTTTAATGGAAGCTGGTTTGTCTATAACGTAGCGGGTTTCGCTCCGTCTATCTAAGTCTTCTTCCATGACATAATCTATGCGCCAATTATTACCGCTGGCTTTCAACGTTTTCGACAAAGGCTTAAAGTCACATTTTGCAGAAAGCGTTAAATTTGTGAGGTAGGCGGAGACATCTTTGCAGTATAAAACGTGGGAAACCTGAGCAAGCTGCTCAAAATCCTTACTGGCAATATCGTGAATAGCAAAGGCCTTTTGCTTATCTTCACGAGTTACACTATCTAAGCGACAGTGGGTACATATAAAGTCTTCACTTTTTGCAAGCAAGTATACAAGTGCATTAAGTTGCTTAAGTTCAAGTAGCTGCCTGTGCGTAGCGGTTATCTGTACGTTACCATTTTTGGTTTTAATATTGCCATGAAATACATAAGCTTCGTTGTACTTACGCAGTTCATCAACTAACGTGGCGAAAATAGGCTTATCTTGCAAACTTGCCAGTAGTTTTTCTGCATCATTGTGTTCAACATTTGCCTTAGTAAAAAGTGCAATTATAGGTTTGAGCGATTGCTTTTCAGGTGCAAGAAAAACAGGGAGCCACGGGCTATTTTCTAGAATACGGTCACGCTCGAGCTCTTGCATAGCACGCTCTATTTCTAGGTCACGTTGTAGCGGTTGCTTGTATGAAGTTACTGCTACATAGCGTTTTAGTGTTGCAAGAAAGCTCTTATCGACGTCGTCTATAAAGTTAAAGGTCGTTTCGTATTTTCCCAAATGCTTGTTGTATTTAACAGACTCTAATTCGAGCGTAATTTCAGTGGGTTCTTTAGTCAGGCCTTTAACTTCTGGGATAGTGAAAGTAATAATATCGCCAGTGGATGCATTGGGGGGCCTTTTTGTCTCCAGAGCAATACCTCGATGCGACATAGAGCTTATGGAGCAATGGCGACCTTTCTCAAATTCAGGTGAAGACAAAGTAAAGTTTGGGCGAATGGCAATGTCATCGCCAAAGTCGATATCGGTAAATGACTGACTCTCGACATTAAACGCGTCAACAATTTTTTTAAACTGTTCTTTTTTTATTTGGTTTTGGTAGAAGTCTGAGTTCATTACTGACTCAAACACACCTACAGTATACCTGTCTTGATAGAGTGACGTTTCGTTTTTAAGGATTTGCGCCCCTACCTTATCAAGACGCATTTGCACACCGAAGTGCTTAAATTTCATGACTGGAAACTGAGCAAAAGCAGAATTGTCGGCAGGTGCATCAGTCAGTGATGTTAATCGTACCACCTCTTCTTTCACGACCTTTCGGACACTACTAGGCAGACGCTTCGAAAACTTATTAATTCCTTCCAACAATCTATTTTGTTGTTCGTATGGAATTAACGCGCGAATGAGCGGCTGGTACTGTTTTATTATTGCTTGTTCATCGCCGGCTGACATTACTTCTATGTATACCGTTTATTATTATTTGAATAATATATAACCCTACTTTAGCCGGGGTCAATAGGTATAAAAATTTAAACGAATGTATATTGGGATATTCGTGATTTAGAGATGGGAGGTAGAGCAAAAATAGTGAAGTCGTGACCAAGGTTAATCGACAGGCACAAAAAAGCCGCTTTACAGCGGCTTTTAAAATGCATTATGCGATTGAGGCGTCTACCCTTTCGCGAAGCTCTTTACCAGGCTTAAAGTGCGGCACATATTTACCGTCTAGTTTCACTGTTTCACCCGTTTTAGGGTTTCTACCTACGCGTGGAGCGCGATAGTGAAGAGAGAAACTGCCAAAGCCTCTGATTTCAATACGCTCGCCCTTCTGAAGGGTTTGCGCCATTTGCTCTAGAAGCTCTTTAATTGCCAGTTCGAGTTCTTTCGCCGGAATATGACGCGCTTGATCCGCGAGCCGTTCAATTAATTCAGACTTGGTCATGTTTAACCTCATTGTCAATATTATTGTTTAAACAGCTATCGCGAATTGGGTGTGCAAATGCACACCCACAAAAGCATTATTCGCCTTTAGCAGCTTTAAATGCTTCTGCCATCGCGTTAGCGAAACCAACATCTTCTTGCTGGTTAACTTTATCGATAGCTTCTTTTTCGTCAGCCTGATCTTTCGCTTTAACAGATAGGTTAACAGTGCGGTTCTTACGGTCAACGCCCATGAACTTCGCTTCGATGCTATCACCAACGCTTGCTACTTCAGTTGCGTCTTCAACACGCTCTACAGCAAGATCTGCAACGCGGATGTAGCCGTCAACTTCTTCAGCTAGGTTTACAGTAACGCCTTTCGCATCAACTGCTGTTACTGTACCAGTAACGATAGCACCTTTTTTGTTATCTGTCAGATACTTGTTGAAAGGATCTTCTTCGATTTGCTTAACGCCAAGAGAAATACGCTCACGCTCTGGGTCGACTTGTAGTACAACAGCAGAGATTTCGTCGCCTTTCTTGTAGTCGCGAACCGCGTCTTCACCAGACTTGTTCCAGCTGATGTCAGAAAGGTGAACTAGACCGTCGATGCCGCCGTCAAGACCGATGAAGATACCAAAGTCAGTGATTGACTTGATCTTACCAGAAACTTTGTCACCTTTTTCGTGTGACTCAGCAAATGTTTCCCAAGGGTTAGCAATGCACTGCTTAAGACCTAGAGAAATACGACGACGCTCTTCGTCAATTTCAAGAACCATTACATCTACGGTGTCACCTAGGTTAACAACTTTAGATGGGTGGATGTTCTTGTTAGTCCAGTCCATTTCAGAAACGTGTACAAGACCTTCAACGCCGTCTTCAATTTCAACGAAGCAGCCGTAGTCAGTAAGGTTAGTAACCTGACCTGTGATCTTAGTACCTTCTGGGTAACGAGACGCAATTTCTTGCCATGGATCGTTGCCCATTTGCTTCATACCAAGAGAAACGCGCTGCTTCTCTTTGTCGAACTTAAGTACTTTAACGTTGATTTCGTCACCAACATTCACGATTTCACTTGGGTGCTTAACGCGCTTCCAAGCCATATCAGTGATGTGTAGAAGACCGTCTACGCCACCAAGGTCAACGAACGCACCGTAATCGGTAAGGTTCTTAACGATACCCTTGATTTCGTGACCTTCTTCAAGGTTAGCAAGAAGCGTTTCGCGCTCTGCGCTGCTTTCTGCTTCGATAACTGCACGACGAGAAACAACAACGTTGTTACGCTTAGCGTCTAGCTTGATTACTTTAAACTCAAGCTCTTTGCCTTCAAGGTGTGTAGTGTCACGTACTGGACGTACGTCAACAAGAGAACCAGGAAGGAACGCGCGTACACTGTTAACTTCAACAGTGAAACCGCCTTTAACTTTACCGTTGATAACGCCTTTAATTGTAGCTTTATCTTCGTAAGCTTTTTCCAGCTCAACCCAAGCTTCGTGACGCTTCGCTTTTTCACGAGAAAGGATAGTTTCACCGAAACCATCTTCAACTGCATCTAGTGCAACGTCTACTTGGTCACCGATAGCGATTTCTAGTTCGCCTTCAGCATTTTTAAATTGGTCAGCTGGGATAGCACTTTCTGATTTCAAGCCTGCATCAACAAGAACGATGTCTTTGTCGATAGAAACAACAGTACCTTTTACAATTGAACCAGGACGTGTTTCTAGTTCTTGTAAGCTCTCTTCAAAAAGTTGTGCAAAATTTTCAGTCATAAGTCTCAAATAACTTTTAAGTTGATATCCACGCTTCTTATCCGGATAACGCGGGGTTATTAAATTTAGTCGCCACTTCCTGTAGCAACACTGCTTTGGATGCGATCAGCTCTCGTCATTAAAGGCGTGAGGAAATAATATCCATCGCTTTTTCAAAGACTTGGTCAATATCCAAGTCCGTTGAATCTATAATTACTGCATCTTGTGCCGGTACCAAAGGAGCCACCGCACGTTGTGTATCGCGCTCGTCTCTTGCCTTGATATCGGTTAAAAGGCGCGCAATATTAACATCCATGCCCTTTGCTTTCAACTGGCTATAGCGGCGTTCAGCGCGGGCCTCTGCGCTAGCTGTAAGGAAAATCTTTACAGGCGCATCAGGAAATACCACGGTACCCATGTCGCGACCATCGGCAACAAGACCTGGATCTTGTTGGAAAGCGCGCTGTCTGCGAAGTAACGCTTCGCGAACACGAGGTAATGCTGCAACTTTTGATGCCACAGCGCCAACTTCTTCAGTGCGAATATCGTCAGTAACGTCTTCGCCTTCTAAGATAATGCGAGTGGTATCGCCATTCGTCTCGAAACTAACATCAAGACCGGTTGCTAGAGGAACAACACATTCTTCATCATCACACGGAAGGTCGTGGTGAAGTGCAGCAACTGCTAATACGCGGTAAATTGCACCGCTATCTAGAAAGTGCCACCCTAATTTTTTTGCCAGCAAGCTACTTAATGTACCTTTGCCTGCACCACTAGGACCGTCAACCGTGACTACGGGTGTGGAATGCATACCTGCTCCATCGTTTAAATTACTAAAAATCGCGCGCAATTATACGCTTTAGTGAGAGATAAGCAATGCCGCCTCTTAGTGACGGCATTGTACATTAGGATAAATCTGATTCAGATCAACGAAGCAACTAAAGAGTTAACCTACGTAGCCCTTTATTAACCTGTGACTTATTTATACAAGGCTTTTACGCGCTATATAAAGTTTTAAAGCGGGTAAAATAGTCGGGGAAGGTTTTACGTGTACAACCTGGGTCGTTAATTGTTACCGGAGTATCGCTTAATGCAACTAGAGAAAAGCACATTGCAATACGGTGGTCGTTATACGTATCTATTTCAGCATGTTTTAGTGAATCAGTTGGCCACACTTTTATGTAGTCGTGCCCTTCTTCTACTTTCGCACCTAGCTTTTGAAGCTCGGCCGCCATAGCCGCAAGTCGGTCTGTTTCTTTAACACGCCAGTTATAGATGTTAGTCATGGTCGTTGGACCTTCAGCAAACAGCGCTGTAGTAGCAATGGTCATGGCAGCATCCGGAATATGGTTCATATCCATGTTTACGCCTTTAAGTGGCGCACCGGTTATTTCAACAAACTCATCATTCCATACTACCTTTGCACCCATAGCTTCTAGCACGTCAGCAAAGCGGATGTCGCCTTGAATACTTTTCTGCCCAATTCCGGTTACGCGTACCGTTCCGCCTTTAATGGCGCCGGCTGCAAGGAAGTAAGATGCCGAAGAAGCATCGCCTTCTACCATAAATTTACCTGGCGCAACGTACTTGGCGTTGCCAGAAACCGTAAACGTCTGGTAGTTGTCGTTTTCTACAGTAACGCCAAACTTTTCCATGGTATCTAACGTGATATCGATATAGGGTTTAGAGACCAACTCACCTTTTATACGAATAGTCACATCACCTGAAAATAATGGCGCAGCCATTAAAAGCGCGGTTAGAAATTGACTAGACACGCTGCCATCAACCGACATTTCGCCACCGTTTAATGTCTTACCTTTAATTTGAAGCGGAGGGTAGCCTTCATTTTTAAGGTAGGTGACGTCAGCATCTGCTTCGCGTAGCGCATCAACTAAATCGCCTATTGGGCGCTCTTCCATTCGCGGTTCACCCGTTAACACGGTATCCACGTTACTCGCGGCAAGTGCTGCGCATAAAGGACGCATTGCTGTACCTGCATTACCTAAGAAAAGCTCAAGTGGTTCAGCCACCTCAAATGCGCCACCATTGCCTTGCACAACGCATTGAGTTTTATCTTCGCTTAAGCGATAGCTAACACCTAACTTTGTTAGTGCATTGAGCATATGCTCTATATCTTCGCTATCAAGCAAGTTCGTTAGTTCAGTTTCGCCTTGTGCTAACGCAGCAAGCAACAGTGCGCGATTAGACAGACTTTTTGAGCCAGGTACATTGACCTCTCCCGATACTTTTGCAATCGGGTCTAATGTTAACTGCTCCATTTTATCCATTCACTCTTTCAAATTCGCGCATAAATTCAACTAGCGCAACAATGCCCTCTACCGGCATTGCATTATAAATACTGGCACGCATGCCCCCTACCGAACGGTGTCCTTTCAATGCAAGCAAACCTGCATCTTGCGATTGCTCAAGGAATAGCTTATCTAAATCAGGATTAGCCAAATGAAACGGCACGTTCATTTTAGAACGGTTGTCAGGATGAACTTTACTTGAATAGAAATCAGAACTATCAATGGCAGAATACAAAAGTGCAGACTTCTCTGCATTGCGCTTCGCCATAGCATCAACGCCGCCCATGTCTTTAAGCCACTCAAATACAAGCCCAGCTAAATACCATGAGAAAGTAGGCGGTGTGTTGTACATAGAGTCTGATTTTGCCGCTAATGCGTAGTCGAAAATAGAGGGCGTTTCTTTACGCGCTTTACCAACGAGGTCTTCGCGAACAATGACCACAGACAAACCGCTTGGCCCGATATTCTTTTGTGCGCCGGCGTATATAACACCGTGTTTTGCCACGTCTAGCGGTTGTGACAATATCGTCGAGGACATGTCAGAAACCAGTGGCACATTACCAGATTCGGGCAGCCATTCATAAGCAATGCCATCTACCGTTTCGTTTGGACAAAAATGATAGTAGGCCGCAGACTGATCGATATCGCTAACATCAGGCTTAGCGATATAGTGAAGCCCGTCTTTTTCTGTAACGTCGCCCACAACTACCGCATTATTGTATTTATTCGCTTCACTCACCGCGCCTTTTGACCAAGAGCCGCTCACTAAGTGAAGGCTGGTATCACCAGCGGATGATAAATTGAGGGGAACAGCAGCAAATTGACCGCGTCCACCACCATGTGTGAAAAGCACATGGTAGTTAGACGGCACAGATAGCAAGTCACGCAAATCCTGCTCTGCTTTTGCGGCTATCTCAATGAAGTCTTTACCACGATGGCTCACTTCCATTACAGAACAGCCTAAATCGCGCCAATTTGTAAATTCTGATTGTGCCTTTTCCATCACTTCTTTAGGAAGCATGGCCGGCCCAGCACTAAAGTTAAAAACCTCTTTCATTGCGTTTTTCAACACCTGTAGATAAGTACCGTTCAACCCGCTTTATTACAAACATTTTGCGGGCCTATTAGGTAAACAAGCGGCAAAAGCCGCTTGTTTGAAAGAACACTGATAATGCGCAAGTATGAATACCTGCGCCCTATCCCTACTCTTCTGTCGTTGAGCCGTCACCGTCTTCTGCGGTGTTCTCTTGCTCTTGAACAGCAGTTTCTGCTTGTTCTGGCGCATCGTCTGAAATGATTAGGTTACCGTCTTCGTCGAATTCTTGTAACTCTTCCACTTCTTCAATACGCTGTAACCCTACAACGTGCTCACCTTCTACTGTACGTATCAAGCGAACGCCCTGTGTGTTACGGCCTACTACTGACACTTCGCCTACACGGGTACGAACCAATGTGCCTTGGTCACTAATAAGCATAATTTCATTGGTTTCGTCTACTTGAACCGCGCCAACCACTTTACCGTTACGCTCGGACACCTTAATTGATACAACACCTTGTGTCGCACGGCTCTTCGCAGGGTAATCTTCAAGCGGAGTACGCTTACCGAAACCATTCTCTGTTGCTGTCAGGATTGGGCCGTCGCCTTTAGGAACAATAAGTGATACCACTTTTTGTCCATCTTGAAGACGAATACCGCGAACACCTGTTGCCGTTCTTCCCATTGGACGAAGTGCCAGAAGCTCTTCACCCGTCTCTGGGTCACGCTTAACTTCACCGGTTTCGCTGTCGCGAAGCTTCTCGTTAAAACGAACTACTTTACCCGCGTCAGAGAACAACATGATGTCGTCATCACCGTGGGTAATATCAACACCAATTAGCTCATCACCTTCATTTAGGTTAACAGCGATAATACCGCTTGAACGAGGGCGAGAGTATAGGCTTAGGTCAGTCTTTTTAACTGTACCGTTTGCCGTTGCCATAAGTACAAACTTGCCTTCTTCAAATTCTTTAATAGGAAGAATAGCAGTAATACGTTCGTTTTCTTCAAGCGGTAGAATGTTAACAATTGGGCGTCCGCGCGCATTTCGGCTAGCGAACGGCAATTGATACACTTTCAACCAGTATAAGCGGCCACGGGTTGAGAAGCACAATATGTGATCGTGTGTATTCGCAACAAGAAGCTTTTCGATGAAGTCTTCATCTTTCATCTTAGTTGCAGACTTACCACGACCGCCACGACGTTGTGCTTCGTAGTCTGTAAGCTTCTGGTACTTCACATAACCTTCGCGAGAAAGCGTTACAACAACGTCTTCTTGCTCGATTAGATCTTCAATATCTATATCGTGGCTTGCAGCGGTAATTTCAGTACGACGCTCGTCACCAAACTCATCGCGAACTTTTTCAAGTTCTTCTTGAATCACTTCCATCAAACGCTCTGGGCTATTAAGGATGTGAAGAAGTTCTGCGATTAGCTCTAGAAGTTGCTTGTATTCTTCAAGGATCTTCTCGTGCTCAAGACCCGTTAGCTTGTGTAAGCGTAGGTCAAGAATTGCTTGCGCCTGCTGTTCCGTTAGGTAGTACTTGCCGTCGCGGATACCAAATTCCGGCATTAGCCAGTCTGGACGCGCTGCGTCATCGCCTGCGCGCTCAAGCATTTGCGCTACGTCGCCTAAGTCCCAACCTTGTGCAACAAGCGATTTCTTCGCATCTGCAGGGCTCTGCGATGCTTTTATCAACTCAATAATTGGGTCGATATTAGCAAGCGCAATTGCCAAACCTTCAAGGATGTGGGCACGATCACGGGCTTTGCGTAATTCAAATACAGTACGGCGTGTTACCACTTCACGGCGGTGAAGAATAAAGGCTTCAAGCGTTTCTTTAAGGTTAAATACTTTAGGCTGACCATTGTCTAGCGCAACCATATTGATACCGAATACCGTTTGAAGCTGGGTATTCGCATATAAATGGTTAAGCAGAACTTCGGCAGATTCGTTACGTTTAACTTCAATAACAATGCGCATGCCGTCTTTATCAGACTCATCACGCAGTGCCGAAACACCTTCAATACGCTTCTCTTTTACCAGTTCAGCGATCTTTTCAATAAGACGTGCTTTGTTAACTTGGTAAGGAATCTCGTTAACAACAATGGTTTCTTTACCGTTGTTGTCTGTTTCAATTTCCGCTTTAGCACGAAGATAGATTTTACCGCGACCGGTGCGGTAAGCATCTTCGATACCTTTACGACCGCTGATCATCGCTGCCGTTGGGAAATCAGGACCAGGAATATGCGTCATCAAATCATCAATGGTAATTGATGGGTCTTGAATTAAGGCAACACAGCCGTTGATCACTTCAGTCAGGTTATGCGGCGGTATGTTTGTCGCCATACCAACTGCGATACCTGATGAACCGTTAACTAAAAGGTTAGGTACCTTAGTTGGTAATACTTCAGGGATGAATTCAGTACCGTCATAGTTAGGTACAAAATCGACGGTTTCTTTATCTAAATCGGCAAGTAATTCGTGCGCAATTTTCGCCATGCGAACTTCGGTATAACGCATCGCAGCGGCAGAGTCGCCGTCTACAGAACCAAAGTTACCTTGACCGTCAACCAACATGTAGCGCAGTGAAAACGGTTGGGCCATACGAACGATAGTGTCGTAAACCGCAGAGTCACCGTGAGGGTGATATTTACCAATTACGTCACCTACCACACGGGCAGATTTTTTGTATGGCTTGTTAAAGTCGTTTTTCAGTTCGTTCATTGCGAACAGCACACGACGGTGCACTGGCTTCAAGCCATCTCTTACGTCAGGCAAGGCTCGCCCGACAATAACGCTCATCGCGTAATCAAGGTAGGAGTTCTTTAACTCTTCCTCAATATTAACGGGGAGGATTTCTTTAGCGTTATCAGACATAAACTGCTTAATCCCTTTATTTTGGTTTGTTCTGCGTTATCCAGCGCTTTACTTCACATCATTGTGAAAGCAAGGCTTGGGAGCGCACTGTTGTTATTATGTGGGTCATAATCGTGCTTCGAGTGTACCACTTGATGACAGAATTATGTAGCGCTTAATTACGCTTATTAATCAACTAAAAGGCAAGCGATTATTTTTCGCTCATCCCTTCGTATAATTTAGCTATTTCTGTTTAAAAACAGTGAAACATAACCCGAATTTACGATATCTTAAAAAGAGATAGGTTAAGGATTGTTTTACTAATGACGAACGTCGATCAACAAGAAATCAATAAATTCTCTGAACTTGCGTCTCGCTGGTGGGATCCAGAAGGCGAATTCAAGCCACTACACCTTATTAACCCACTCCGCCTAGACTTCATTAATCAACATAGCCAAGGGTTATTTGATAAGAAAGTCGTGGACATAGGTTGTGGTGGCGGCATTCTCGCTGAATCTATGGCCCGTGCTGGTGCAATAGTAACAGGTTTAGATATGGCTGAAGCGTCGTTAGAAGTGGCCAAACTTCACGGTTTAGAGTCTGGGGTTAAAGTTGACTACGTCTGCTCAACGGCTGAAGCATTTGCTGACGCAAACGCAGGTCAGTTCGATGTAGTAACTTGTATGGAGATGTTAGAGCACGTGCCCGACCCTGCCTCTGTTGTTATGGCCTGCGCAAAGTTAGTAAAACCTGGCGGCCACGTTTTCTTCTCTACACTGAACAGAAACCTGAAGTCATATCTGATGGGGATCCTCGGCGCAGAATACATTCTGAAATTAGTACCTAAAGGTACGCACGATCACGGTAAATTTATAAAGCCTTCAGAACTTATGGCAATGACGGATCAAGCAGGTTTGCTTCCTCGCGACATGACAGGTTTGCATATGGACCCGATTTCTCAAGGCTTTTATCTTTCGTCTAATAACGTAGACGTAAACTACTTACTATATACAGTAGCGCAAAGTTAATTTAACACTATATGTTGGGCTGCGGTGATATTTTAAACACCATATATCGTGTCTGTATAAAAATTGAATTCTAAGAATAAATTAATTTTTATACTTAAGATTTTGTTTAAAACGCTTGCATTCCAGATATTTTACGCTTGTAGAACGCTAAAAAGTTAGTTGTTACTAACATAAATTTCATGCCAGATTGAGTGCTTGAAATACCACCAGATATTGGGTTGCAATCAAGACAAAACCTCACTATCTTGTGTTTAATTCAGCACGGGATCCCACCAATAATTTTTCGGGATCTCAACTAATGACAAACTGTCTCTGGGACACCACTGATAGTTTGAAACAATAATCTCGCTGAAAATAAAAAAGCAGTAAAGAATTTAATGAGCAGTCTCTACTACAATACTTCTTGGTATTAGTTTAGGCCGCTTTTTGTGTGTGTTTTTAACTGGCGTGAGCCAACAACATTAACAACATACGCATTTAAAATTAAAACGAAAATGGGCAATAGATAGCCCACGCATCAAGCGCTAACAGACAAACGGCCAGTAACATGAACAACAACTTATTCGTCACCAAACGAAACGGTGAAAAAGAGTCCATCGACTTAGAAAAAATCCACAAAGTCGTTACATGGGCAGCCAAAGGATTAAACAACGTTTCTGTTTCACAAGTTGAAATAAAAGCGCAAATTCAGTTCTATGACGGCATTAATACCAGCGAGATCCACGAAACACTGATTAAGTCAGCGGCTGACCTGATCTCTACTGATGCGCCAGACTACCAGTACTTGGCAGCGCGCTTGGCTATCTTCCATCTTCGTAAGAAAGCGTACGGACAATTTGAGCCGCCAGCGTTACTTGAACACGTTGGAAAAATGGTAGATTTAGGAAAGTACGACAAGCATTTACTTGAAGACTACACGCCTGAAGAATTCGCAGAGATGGAAACCTATATTGACCATTGGCGCGATATGAACTTCAGCTATGCTGCGGTTAAACAACTTGAAGGCAAGTATTTAGTTCAAAACCGTGTTACTGGTGAAATTTATGAAAGTGCACAGTTCCTTTATATTCTTGTAGCAGCGTGTCTTTTCGCAAATTACGACAAAGCGACGCGTATGGATTACATCCGTCGTTTCTATGATGCTGCATCAACGTTTAAGCTATCGCTACCTACCCCAATTATGGCCGGCGTACGAACGCCTACGCGTCAATTCAGCTCGTGCGTACTTATTGAAACAGGCGACAGCCTAGACTCAATTAACGCAACGGCAAGCGCGATAGTTAAATACGTAAGCCAACGCGCGGGCATCGGTGTAAACGCAGGGCGCATTCGTGCACTGGGTAGCCCTATTCGCGGTGGTGAAGCATTCCACACTGGCTGTATTCCGTTCTACAAATACTTCCAGACCGCAGTAAAAAGCTGTTCACAAGGTGGCGTTCGTGGTGGTGCGGCTACGTTGTTCTACCCTATCTGGCATATGGAAGTAGAATCTCTACTAGTGCTCAAGAATAACCGTGGTGTAGAAGAAAACCGTGTACGTCACTTAGACTACGGTGTTCAGTTCAACAAACTGATGTATCAACGCATGATGAAAGATGGCTACATTTCATTGTTTAGCCCATCTGACGTACCAGGTCTTTATGATGCGTTCTTCGCCGATCAAGACAAGTTTGAAGAGCTATACGTTAAATACGAAAACGACGACAGCATCCGTAAAAAGCAAATTAAAGCTATGGAACTGTTTAGCTTGTTCATGCAAGAGCGCGCAAGCACAGGTCGTATATACCTTCAAAACGTTGACCATTGTAATACGCATAGCCCATTCAACCCAGAAGTTGCGCCAGTTCGTCAAAGCAACTTGTGTCTTGAGATTGCGCTACCGACTAAACCACTTCAACACGTTAACGACGAAAATGGTGAAATTGCCCTTTGTACGCTGTCTGCATTTAACTTAGGTGCAATTGAGTCAGTTGATGAGTTTGAAGAGCTTGCTGACCTTGCAGTACGCGCTCTTGATAATCTACTTGATTACCAAGACTACCCTGTTCCTGCTGCGTACAACGCAACTATGGGCCGTCGTACTCTGGGCGTGGGCGTTATCAACTTTGCTTATTACCTTGCTAAGAACGGCGTTAAATATTCAGACCATAGTGCGAATGGTTTAGTCCACCGCACGTTTGAAGCAATGCAGTACTACCTACTGAAAGCGTCGAACAACCTGGCTAAAGAGAAAGGTGCGTGTCCTAAGTTTAACGAAACTACCTACTCGCAAGGCATCATGCCAATTGACAGCTACAAGAAAGACCTTGATAGCGTGTGCAATGAACCGCTTCATTACGACTGGGATGCATTACGTGAAGAAGTTAAAACACACGGACTACGCAACTCTACGCTGTCTGCATTAATGCCTTCAGAGACATCTTCTCAGATCTCTAATGCGACCAACGGTATTGAGCCGCCACGTGGTTTTATCAGCATTAAGTCGAGTAAAGACGGTGTACTTAAGCAAGTTGTACCTGAATACGAAACTTTAAAAGATAAATACGAGTTACTTTGGGATATCCCTTCTAACGATGGTTACCTGCAACTTGTGGGTATCATGCAGAAGTTTATCGACCAAACTATCTCTGCAAACACTAATTACGACCCAAGCCGTTATGAAGGTAACAAGGTCCCAATGAAGCTTCTGCTTAAAGACCTTCTTACTACTTACAAGCTTGGTGTTAAGACACTTTATTATCATAACACTCGTGACGGTGCTTCAGACACCTCGGCGTTAGACGCTAAAGCAAACGAGCCTATGCCACGTCAAGAAGAAGTCGTAGTAGAGGAAGATGATGATTGTGCAGGCGGTGCGTGTAAAATCTAGTACACGCCCTTTTGCAAAAATGGCAGGTTCGTAAAAGGATTTTAAGGTTTCGCCTGCCATTAACGTTTCGCAGCAAGAACACAAACAATAATACGCGTTAATCACTAAGTTTTTAGTTAGGCCATCATGAAATACACTACGTTTAATCAGCAAAGTACTAATCCATTGATCGAGCCGATGTTTTTCGGTAACCCCGTAAACGTTGCACGCTATGATCAGCAAAAGCATGCCATCTTCGAAAAGCTTATTGAGAAGCAAATTAGCTTTTTTTGGCGCCCTGAAGAAGTAGATGTTTCTCGTGATCGTGTCGATTTTCAAAAATTGACCGACCCAGAAAAGCATATCTTCATATCGAATCTTAAGTACCAAACCCTGTTAGATTCGGTACAAGGCCGTAGCCCGAACATTGCGTTCTTGCCTATTATCTCGCTACCGGAATTAGAGACGTGGGTTGAAACATGGTCTTTCTTCGAGACTATTCACTCACGTTCATACACGCACATTTTGCGCAATCTGTTCTCTGATCCAAGCGAGATATTCGAAGATATCGTTGTAAACGATGAAATTAAGCGCCGTGCGGCTGACATTTCTAAATACTATGACGACCTTATTTTCGCGACTCAGCTTTGGCAAACTCAGGGTGAAGGTATTCATACCGTCAATGGCACTGCATACACCGTTAACATGTACGAGCTTAAAAAGAAGCTTTACCTGTGTATGAACTCGGTAAATGCACTAGAAGCGATTCGTTTTTATGTATCTTTTGCCTGTACGTTTGCCTTTGCAGAACGTAAGTTGATGGAAGGTAACTCTAAGATTATTCGGTTGATTGCTCGAGATGAAAATCTGCATTTGTCATCAACACAGCACATTCTAAACTTGTGGGCTAAGGGTAAAGATGACCCTGAAATGGCGCAGATTGCGGAAGAATGCAAAGACGAAGCCCGCGCGATCTTCATGAACGCCGTTGAGCAAGAAAAGCAATGGGCTGATTACCTGTTCCAAAACGGCTCTATGATTGGTTTAAACAAAGAAATTCTTTGCCAATACGTTGAGTACATTGCGAATCAACGTATGTCAGCGATTGGTCTAGATACGCCATTCGAGATAAGCAGTAACCCACTTCCATGGATGAACAACTACTTAAATTCAGACAATGTGCAAGTGGCGCCACAAGAATCTGAAATAAGTTCTTATCTTGTTGGGCAGATAGATTCTGCTGTGAGCGAAGACGATTTTGCTGATTTTGAGCTGTAAACCCAGAGCTTAATGAGCAGTAACGATAAATCACTCCGCATCGACGTTGTCGATGTGGGGGCGATTATTGCCCCCTCTGATATCACTATCTTAACCGCCCTTGAATCAGCAGGCGTCAATATTCACTACCACTGTCGCGAAGGGTTTTGCGGTGCGTGCCGTACAAAGCTTATTGAAGGCGAAGTTGAATACACTACTGACCCACTCGCCTTTATTGACGACGATGAAATTCTTCCATGTTGCTGCGTAGCTAAGTGCCCGTTAAAAATAAAAGTGCCGCTTTAGATTGTTAGCATGTTGATTTAAAAGTCTGCATAACTCTGGTCGGATATTCCCATGGCTTTTTGTTTTTATCATTACGAGCGGAAAAAACACATAGCGTCGCTATTTCGTATTAAAGCACTTTCTCGATGGCGTACAGCTCTTCATCAATAACCTGTAGTCGCGATGCAACAACGGCCCTCGCGTCGTTAACACCTTTGTTATAAAAAGATGCGCCCATTTCCTTAATAAGGAAGTCGAGAAGAAACTCTCCGTCAAATTGACCAAGGTCCACGTGTAACTCATCATCAAAATATCGTTGCAGTTTAGCGACTAACGCGTCTTTTTCTTCACGCGTAAATGCAATCTCACTCATTTTTTATTCCTCCTTTGTAACGTTTAAAGTGCCACGCTTTTATCTTATGTCAAGTGATAGACTTTATACCCTTTGCCTTTGGTAGACACGTAAACGCTAACATACCTATACCCTTATTTTTCTGATAATTTCGTAGAGCTAGATTTCAGCTTGGTATGGTTTTCGCAACACGTATACTTCTAACGAGGAGCTAATTTTTTGCGAAGAAACGACACGACGCTATCATTAGTTTCCATTTTGCTAAAGATAATTGCTTTAAACGCAGAGCGTAATTGCTCTTGCACTACAAGCGCTAACCCCAAAGTTTGCGTTAATTTCTTGAATAATCTTCTCAAGATTATGTAGCGCTTATTAGTGATTTGAGAGGTTATCAATGAAAATTTTATCCATTATAGGTATCTCAGCCGCAGTTATACTCGCTAGTTCAACGGCTTATGCTGGCCCTAACAACCCACATAAAGATAAATCACTTCCACCGGGCATCGAGAAAAAATACGAACGGACGGGAGAATTACCGCCAGGTTGGGAAAAAAAGCTAACTGTTGGAAAGCGCCTTGACCATGATATTTATGACCATGCTCGCGTCGTTGTGCCATTGGGAGATGACGGGTTGATCACTGTTCGTATAGAAAATAAAGTTGTACGCCTTATTCAAGCTACAAGAGAAATCGTTGAGATTTTAGATTAACCCTACGGATATCTGAATAAGGGCTCTCATCATAGAGCTCTTAGCTCACTTTTACTTATGGCTTACTATCAACATTTGAAAATTGACTTGCCCCTACTCACCAGTAGTATCTGGTATCGACTACAGCCTCTTTAGCCCATTAGTGATTATGTGAATCCTGCAAGGCTTTACAAAGTAAAATCACTAATGCAATTAATTACTTAAGGCTCTTTAAAGAATAATAACGTTTCATTTTCTGGGTGAAATGCACACAGCCTTAATTGCAATAAAAGATCAGGATTAAAACATGGCAGCTAACGCACTATTTAAGCCTTATTCACAAGGTAATCTCTCACTAACCAACCGCATTGTTATGGCGCCCATGACTCGCCAGTTTTCCCCAAACGGGATTCCAACGTCTGATGTAGCGGCTTACTACAAACGACGTGCGCAAGGTGGAACTGGGCTTATCATTACTGAGGGCACCACAGTCGACGACAAAGTTGCAACAATGGACGCCAACATCCCTCAATTTCACGGAGACGAAGCCTTAGCCGGGTGGAAAAATGTGGTTGATGAAGTTCATAGCGAAGGCGGGAAAATCATGCCACAACTGTGGCACGTGGGTATGGCACGCGTTGCAGAAAAAGCCCCCTACCCCGAGCTTCCAAGCGCTGGGCCATCGGGACTATTCAAACCTGGTAAACAGGGTGCTGAACCCATGACAGTCGAGCACATTGAATCTGTTATATCCGCATTTGCCCAAGCTGCAGCTGATGCCAAAGCTATCGGCATGGATGGGATAGAAATTCACGGTGCGCATGGTTATCTCATCGACCAATTCTTCTGGGAAGGCACTAATCAGCGTACTGATAGCTGGGGCGGTAGTATGGAAAACCGCGGTCGGTTTGCGGTGGAAATAATTAAAGCCATTCGCGCTGCCACTGGTCCCGATTTCCCCATCGTGCTGCGCTATTCTCAGTGGAAACAGCAAGACTACACCGCTCGCTTAGCACACACACCTCAGGAACTAGAGCAGTTTCTACTTCCTCTCAGTGATGCTGGCGTAGATATTTTTCACTGTTCTCAACGCCGCTACTGGGAAAGTGAGTTTGAAGGCAGCGAACTAAACCTTGCAGGCTGGACTAAGAAGATTACTGGAAAACCCACAATTACAGTTGGTTCAGTAGGCCTTAATGATGACTTCTTCGGCGCATTTAAAGGCCAAGACTCAAGTACCCGTGCTGTTGATGACTTACTTGAGCGACTTGATGCCGGTGAATTTGATTTAGTCGCGGTTGGAAGAGCATTATTACAAGACCCCAACTGGGCTAATAAGATTAAAGAAAACCGAACAGATGAACTAAAACAGTACTCTGGCAAAGCCCTAGCTACACTATCCTAGTTTTATGAGCTAATTGCACTGATGTGCAGCGTAACCATGTCAACTAGCACTTCTCACGGTGCTAGTTGCCTTTAAAAGGGATTCGAAATCGACTTTCCCCATCGGCCTCGCTATGTAATACCCTTGTCCATAGTCACAATTCATTGCTTTTAAGATCTCAAACTGCTCTTGAGTCTCAATGCCCTCTGCAACTACTTTAATTCCAAGCTTTTTAGCCATAATAATAATAGCTTCGCACAATACTTTATCGTTACTCACGTCTGTCATGGTTTTAACAAAGCTTTTGTCGATTTTTATAAAATCGGTAGGAAACTTTTTCAGATAAGAAATAGAAGAGTACCCCGTACCGAAATCATCAAGGGCTATACCAACACCGGCTTGCCTAAACTGAAACAACTTTTTAGAAACCTCTTCGTCAGCCTTCATTAAAAGGTTTTCTGTGACCTCAAGTAAAATAGACCTCGCTGAAACATTTATCTCAAGCAATCTGTTAAGCCAGCTCGTAATATTCGACTCTTGATGAAAATATTGGCAAGGTGATGTATTTATACTTATTTGAAGATCACGGCAATAATGCAACTGCCAATACTTTACATTCCTGCACACCTCTTCAAAAACCCAGTCGCTAATTTCGATAATTAAACCCGACTCTTCTGCTAAAGGAATAAATTCATCGGGCGGAATTCGTCCTTTTTGTGGATGCTGCCATCGAAGCAAGGCTTCCGCCTTTAAAATCTGACCATTACCGAGCGTCGTTATAGGCTGATATTCAACGAAAAGTTCATTGTTTTTAACGGCATAACGTAGATCATTTAAAAGAGAAAGTCGTTTTACCGCCGCTTCATGCATGTCTAAGGTATAGTATTTGTAACTATTTTTCCCCGACGCTTTCGCTTTGTACATAGCTTGATCGGCGTACTTCAACAAGTCCTTAGTGTTATTAGCATCATCTGGATATAAGGTTACTCCTAAACTACCGCTGGTATGCACCTGCTCTACATCGATTAAAAAAGGTTCAGCTATCGTTTCTAGCAGTTTCTGTATTATATCGTCTACTGAACTTAAACTATTGATGCTGTTTAAAATGATGACGAATTCATCCCCGCCCAGCCTAGCAACAGTATCACTAGCGCGTACGCTTTGCTCTAAACGCTTAGCACACTCTTTTAAAAGTTCATCGCCTACATCGTGGCCGAGCGTGTCATTTATATCCTTAAAATTGTCGAGATCCAGGAAAAGGACCGCAACCTTATCATTCTCCCTGTTAGCAGTCTTAATCGCTAAGTCGAGATGATCCTGCATTAGGTTTCTATTTGGTAGGCCAGTGAGCGTATCAAAATTGGCTTGTTTCCAGATAAGGTCGTTCGCTATATCTCTTTCAATAGCAATGCTCGCAATATGTGCAAATTGTTCTATCAGAATAACTTCTTCAGAGGTCGGTATCGCTTTATATTTGTGATATATACCAAAGGTCCCAATTACATTTCCATTGGCGCCTCTAATTGGCTGAGACCAGCAAGATGCCACCCCCGCTTTTGCAGCTAATTCGTGGAAGCCAGCCCAATAGGGGTGCGTACTAATATCTTCAACTACGGTAGGGCTATTGGTGGCTGCTGTATTACCACAGGAGCCTACCCCTTCACCAATTATCAAACCGTCAATAGCATCATTGTAGAATTCAGGCAAAGATGGAGCAGCACCTTTTCTAAGTTTGCCGTCTTGTTCGAGTAAAATACTACAGAGTTTATTGGGGTACTCGCTTTCAATTGCACTCACAATATCAAAAAGTACACTGTGAAGAGATTCTGCATTTACTACTTTTTCAAGAATAGTACTTCTAACCCGCGTAAGTTTTTGCGTTTGCTCGAGTTGGTCTTGGTACTCAGTAATCTGTTTTGACAGCTCTGTGTGTTCTTCTCTACAAATCTCTTCGTTTGCCAGCTCAGCTAGCTTTTCAAGCTGAAAAAGTTGGCTTTCGTTAAAGTCATGCGGCTCTGTGTCAAGTACACACAAAGTACCCACAGCGCAGCCATCTACAACAAGCTTTATTCCTGCGTAGAAGCGAATATGGGGTTCGCCCAAAACAAACGGATTATCTTTGAAGCGCGCATCTTTTTGGGTGTCAGGAACAATTAATGGGTCCGTTTCACAAATGGTGTGGCTGCAAAAGGCGATATCGCGAGCAGACTCTTTAATCTCAAGATTGACTGAAGATTTAAACCACTGTCTATTGCTATCAATTAACGTGATCGTCGCGAATCGGCAATTAAGCACACTGCTTGCTAAACCCGTAATCCGGTCAAAACGCGCTTCATCGGGCGTATCTAGTAGCGCTAATCTTTTGAGAACAGATACTCTTTCGAGTTCGTTAGATAATGCTCCTGTAACTACCACACTACGCTCCAATAAACTTTTCCACCAATAGTCACTGTTTCATTTCGCCACTTTGCGCCCAACGATATACACATTGTTAACCGCTGAACTTTAGCATCACGGATGGAAATATAACATTTTTCTTTAGTCTACAAAGATGCGCACCTTTCGCTACACCTTTATAAAAAAGCGTGAAGGTGAACAATCTGTAGAAAGACCACCAATTAAATATGTGCTATTTAAAAGGGAATGCATTATCTTTCGCGTGGCTAGCTACCTTTTTATAACTAAGTAGATGCCACCCAGCGTCATGATAGAAGCGATAACAACCTGAATGCTAAGTTGCTCACCAAGTATAGCCCATCCCATCAAAGTTGCGATTACTGGAACGCTTAACTGAACTGTGGCAGCAGTAGTTGATTTGATAACTGGCAGCACGCTATACCAAATTGCATAACCACATCCTGATGCCACAATGCCAGAAACAAGTGCTAATAAGGCGCCAGTATTGTCGAACACTAATACACGACTATTTAGCGATAATAGAAACCCAACTAAGGGAATAGATAAAATAGATGCGTATATGAAGTTGCCCGATGTAGCAAACAAGGCGGACTTACTTTTTTTGCCTAACAGCGAATATACGCCCCACGCAATACCTGCAGTGACCATGATTATGCCAGCTAAAAGTGGCGGCGCCGATGCACTCGGCAGTAACAAAATTATTAGACCAGCGAATGCTAAAAGAAAACCTAGCCATTGAAAACGCTTAAACCGTTCTCCTCTTGCTAGTCCAAAGCTAATCATAGTTAGCTGAACTGCGCCGAATAACAACAATGCCCCGGTGCCAGTAGCCATAGAAATATAGGCATACGAAAAGCACAGTGCGTACAAAAACAGTGACGCGCCACCGAGGAAGGTTGCATTACTTTTTAGGTTAACCCAAAGGCTTGAATCCCCTGCTGCTTTTCGCAAAGAAAAGAGCGACAATAACGTGAGTGCTAGTGCACCGCTTATTAAGCGCAACGCGGTAAAGCTAGCGGGGTCAATATCTGTATTTGCCAGCGCCATTCTGCACAGTAACGAATTTGCAGCAAAAGCAACCATTGCTACCGTGACTAAAGAAAGTGTTTTAAACAATGACCGCTCCTTTGCGCATATCTCTATTTCTAAATATTCATTCTTTCAAAGAATGTATCGTTAAAATAATAACTTAAAAGAGTTTTCTTCAAATAACCAACTTTTAAATGTTAGTCATAAAGGCTTAAACAAAAAAAGAGGACCTGAAGGTCCTCTTTCATTCAAACTACACGCAGGTCTGTATCTACAGAGACAAACCTAAACGCTCAGCAACTTCAATGTAAGTTTCTACAACCGAGCCAAGCCCCTGTCTAAAACGGTCTTTGTCCATTTTCTTACGGGTTTCTTTGTCCCATAAGCGACAGCCGTCAGGAGTAAACTCATCGCCTAACACGATGTTGCCGTCTTTATCGACACCAAACTCTAGTTTGTAGTCAACAAGCAACATACCTGCTTCGTCAAACAATGCTTTAAGTACATTGTTTACTTTAAAGGTTAGTGCCTTCATTTCGGCAATTTGTGCTTCTGTAGCCCAGCCAAATGATAGAATATGGTAATCATTCACCATTGGGTCGTGAAGCGCATCGTTTTTAAGGAAAAACTCGAAAATAGGTGGGTTAAGCTCTTTACCTTCTTCCACACCTAGTCTGCGCACTAAAGAGCCAGCAGACAAGTTTCTCACCACACACTCGACAGGGATCATGTCGAGCTTTTTAACCAAAGACTCAGTATCAGAAACTAAAGCTTCAACTTGTGTTGCAATGCCCGCTTCTTCAAGCTTAGTCATTATAAAGTGGTTAAACTTGTTGTTTACTTCACCCTTGCGATCAAGCTGCTCTATTTTTTCACCGTCGAACGCTGAAGTGTCGTTTCGAAAGTGAAGAATTAGTTTATCGCTATCATCAGTGTAATAAACAGTTTTTGCTTTACCGCGGTAAAGCTCGTCGCGTTTTTCCATTCTCAGTCTCAGTTATATATCAAGGTTATCTTCTGACATGACCTCAGCAAATGCACTGTAAAGGTCGGAAACCTGATTTGCTTCAAACGGTACACTTTCATTGTTCATGAAAGTAACTGATGTGCGATTTGCACCCGCTTTTGCAACTTTCAAACGATAATCACCCTTTTCGAGTAATTCAGCATCGCTTGAGAATAAACCATCCCACCAACTACCCTGGTCACCATTATAAGTGATAAATAGCAGGCCATTTGATTTATCTAAATCTTTAACATCAAACCCAAGTTTGCGAAGTACCAAAAGCATTCTAGGCCAAGCAACGTCATATTGCGCTTCCACGATGTACGCTGGGTCCCCGTCATCGTTAAAGCCCATTTCCGTATTAATACCTTGACGAATCTTCGCAATTCTTCGCGTTTCAGCAAGCTGAATTTGGTATTCGTAATGACCGATAACCTGGTTTAATACTTCAACTTCTTCGCGACGCTCTTCCAAAGAAGAAACGTCTGCAACTACGTCGTTACCAACGGTTTGCATGTAGTCTTTTAAATCAACCGTCAATGCAGCGCTACGACCATGAGGTTTGACATCCAGGCTGAATTCAAAACGGCGACCTATCTCGCTTTCTTCGTCGATAAAGCTATACCAAGGGCCATCAATTTCCTTTGTCATGACCATCCAATCAGTGATCAAAACTTTATCTTCCGGGCTAAAGCTATCTACACCTATTCCCTGCTCATCTAAGAAACTTAATAATGAGTTCCAGATTGCTTGGCTTAGCGGTTGGCTATCATCAACTTGGTCAAACCAAATCGTTGCTGAGCTCTTACCTTCTTCCACGTGAGAGCCAGTAACTAAAGGAAGAACCAACGCAGGAGAACGAACCATCAAGTTCTTACCTACAAGCGACTGGTCTGCTTCTTTACCTACCTCTGGTAAAGCAAAGTCTCTCGAAAAGGTAGGTGCATCTAAGCCAGGAGGTACTTCTAAGGTCTTTTGTTCTTTAGTTTTTAAGTACTCGTAGCTACCAGAAGCGGTCTTTCTATCTATTTGGCTTGAACAACCTGCAAGTGCAACCATCGCTACTGAACTTGCTATAGCCAGCGTTCTTTTCATCTGTATTCCTTATTAACCAGAAATCAATGCGTATTTTTTTAGTAGTTCTTCGATACGTTTTTGGCTTGATAGTTCCGGTAAAACCATAGGTAATCGCATAACAGCACTTTTCATCATTCCCATTTTGTATAACGCCCACTTAGGCATTACAGGGTTTGGTTCAATGAAAAGCTCACTGTGCAATAGCTTGATTGATTCGTCGATCTCTCGACATTTATCGAAATCTTTATTGAGGGCAGTTTCGCACATTTGTGCAATAGCTTTAGGTACAATGTTAGCGGTAACTGAAATGACACCATGCCCGCCCTCGCACATGAATTCAGCACTTGTGCCATCGTCGCCACTTAGAATGACAAAGTCTTCCGGAACAAGAGGCTGGGTTTCTTTTAATCGAGCAATGTCACCGGTTGCATCTTTAAGACCAACAATATTTTTGTGGGCAGATAATTCTGCAACGGTTTCAGGAAGCATGTCAGCTACGGTTCGGCCCGGAACATTGTATAGGATCACAGGCAAGTCGCTAGCATCGGCAATGGCGTTGAAGTGGGCAATCATACCCGCCTGTTGCGGCTTATTGTAGTAAGGCACCACGCTTAAGAAACCATCTATACCTGTAGCACCTAATTGCTCGGTAAGAAAAATTGCTTCAGCAGTAGAGTTTGCACCACTTCCAGCAATAACAGGGATAGCACCTGATGCCATTGCTACTGTTTCTTTAACCACGTTGATATGTTCATCAAACGGTAGTGTTGCTGACTCACCTGTAGTGCCAACAGACACAATACCATGAGTGCCCTGCTCTACATGAAACTTCACAAGTTTCTCTAAAGACTTGTAATCGATATCGCCGTTTTCGAGCATCGGCGTGACGAGTGCTACGTAACTACCAGTAAACATAATCTCTCCGCAAAATGTGAACGCACATGGTAATTATGTCAGTGCTTAAACACAAGTAATAGCGCATGTAAAATGACAAGAATTTGACAATATCTTATTCAAAGGCGGGAAAAAGGCGCTGACTTCTAAAAAAACTCTGTGCTAACATCCCGACATTATTACCATTGAAGTGAAGTAGATGTCGAAACAACAACTTATCGTTACCATTTTAGGTACAGACAACACTGGCATCCTAAGCGAAATTGCAACAACGGTATCAGAAGCTCAGTGCAATATTTTAGATAGCAGGCAAGCTATATATGGCAAAGAGTTCTCGTTGACTATGATCATAGAGGGAACGCAAACAGCTATTACAAAAGCCGAGTGCATACTACCAGCACTATTTCAGCGCCTTGATTTGCTGTCGATGATGAAGCGAACGAGTCACCATGAAAAGCAAAATCTCGCGCACCTCTTTAATGTTGAATTTAGTGGTGAAGACGAAACGGGCCTGATTAAAGCCGTTACCGGCTTTTTCGCAGAGCGAGATGCCATGATTAGTGCGTTTAGACAGCGAACCTACAAAGACAAAGCCACTGGTAAAGACAACATGCGATGCAAATTTATTGTTTCGCTTACTTCAGATGAAAATATCGATGTTTTAGAATCTGATCTAATGTCCCTGTTCAAATCGTTAAACGTGACAGGCAAAGTAGTAGACAAACACAAGAAGGATCCCAATGAAAACGTTACAAGCTGGTGATAAAGCTCCACAATTCTCATTGCAGAACCAAAATGACGAAACCGTATCTTTAACTGATTACGCAGGTAAAAAAGTACTCGTGTATTTTTACCCTAAGGCAATGACGCCAGGCTGTACAACTCAAGCACAGGGATTACGTGATGTTAATGAAGAACTGACCGAGAAGAACGTGGTTGTACTAGGTGTAAGCCCAGATGCGGTTAAGCGACTGCCTAAGTTTATAGAAAAAGAAAACCTTAATTTCACCCTGCTTTCTGATGAAGACCATGCTGTTGCCGACGCATTTGGTGTGTGGGGGCCTAAAAAGTTCATGGGTAAAGAATATGATGGCATCCACCGTCAAACTTTCTTGATTGACGAGAACGGTGTAATTGAGCATGTTTTCAATAAATTCAAAACAAAAGAACACCACACAGTTGTTCTTGATTACCTGAACAGCTAAATTTTTCACATAACAAAAAAGCCCCGATAACGTGCAAATATCGGGGCTTTTTTATACTTAGTGTTAGCTACTTTGCCTCTTCGGGAATTGCAACAGGATTACTTGACCACGCAGTAACCACAGCTTTTACCAACGTAGCAAGTGGTATGGCGAAAAACACGCCCCAAAAGCCCCAAAGGCCACCAAAGACTAAAACAGCAACAATAATATAAAGCGGGTGAAGACTAACCGCTTCAGAGAATAATAACGGCACCAATAAGTTACCATCTAATGCCTGAATAATGCCGTAGGCTATCATTAGATACCAAAACTCTGGTGATATTCCCCACTGAAACATTGCAACAACAGCCACGGGTATTGTGACCACTGCAGCACCGATATAGGGAATGAGTACAGAAAAGCCAACTAAAACGCCAAGCAAAATGGCATAACGCAAGTCCATAAGAACAAAAGTCACACAGCTCACTACACCCACGATAATAATCTCAATCACTTTGCCGCGTATGTAATTAGCGATTTGAGAATTCATTTCGTGGCCCACTTGAGTAATTAAGCGGCGTTCTTTTGGCAATAAACGAGAAATGCTGTCTAGAAAGAAAAGCTTGTCTTTCAGCATGAAAAATACCATCAAGGGTACCAGCACCATATAAACAAGCAGTGCGGCTAGATTGGCGATATTACTGAACGAAGCGGAAATCAGGGTTTCTCCTACTTCTACTAGCTTTTCATTTAAGCCTTCCATCATCTGATGGATTTGATACACCTGTACGTAATCTGGGTATTTATCAGGAAGCGTTAAGATCCATTCTTGGGCTTTTTGCCAAATTAACGGCGTTTCTTGAATAAGATTCACACTCTGCTTTGAGATAATTGGAACCAATCCAATCAAGGTTAAAATAGTGATAGTGATAAATCCGAGCATTACCACGCCGCATGCCAAAGTGCGACTAACGCCAACACTCACTAAACGACTTACTGGCCAGTCAAGCAGATAAGCAATAACCGCTGCAACCAGTACAGGCATAATTAGCTCGCCCCACAATAGCAACACTGTTGTGGTTAAAAGAATCAAAATGAGCAGCATTGCCGCATCAGGATCGGAAAATTTGCGTCGGTACCAACGACCAAAAACGCTAATCATAGAAACGCCTAGAAATAACCAAGAATAGGACACGCATCATAGTTGATAGCACTAGCAATTAGCAATAAGTAGTAGTTAAGAATCTTTCAAAATCAAACTGGTATGATGTTTTTACAGTATTACTATTAGCGTGTAGAGTGAGAGTGTAGATAGTTGTTAACTAAACTAGGTCAACGTGTCGTAATACCTGCGAAGCGTTTGGCTGAAATAGTCAGAAGCGTGTGACCGATATAGTCCAAGCATCTGACTAAATTAGATAACTTCTGGAAGTTCGCTCTAGTATTTGTCTGACTCGTGTTAGTAAAACAACGCTAAATTTTAAATTTCGTCTACTGAAAAAGTAGATATAAGAAAATAATAAATTTTGAAACTGTTTAGCAACTTAGTGCTCTAAGCGTTATGCAGTATTAAACATGTACAATAATTGTAGGTTCATGAGAAAACATTTTTCAGCATCTTTGGTTGCCCTTTCCTTTGTGCTCACATCGAGCCTAACGGCTGTTGCACAAGATGCCAATTACAGCAATAAAAATGCACTACCTGAGATAGGTGTGGTTGCTTCAGACGCTATATCACTTGATAAGGAAATGATCGTAGGCGATGCCGTAATGCGCCAAATGCGCGGGCAAAGCCCGGTTATCTCAGACCCAGTGTTGGACGAGTATTTGCAAGATGTAGGCAATCGTTTAGTTGTCCACGCCGACAATGCAAAGTTCCCCTTCGAGTTTTTCTGGGTTAACAACGACGCCATAAATGCTTTCGCGTTTTTCGGTGGTCATATCGGCGTACATACGGGCTTAATGCGTAGAGCTAAAAACGAGAGCGAGCTGGCTTCAGTACTTGCTCACGAAATTTCACACGTTACGCAGCGCCACATTGCACGGCGTATGCAAGCTCAACGACGCTCATCGCCTTTAGCACTGGCTTCGCTTATTGGTGGCGTACTCATTGCTATGGCTAATCCTGAAGCAGGTATTGCGGCCATGCAGGCAGGTTCTGCAGCATCGGCTCAGCTTCAAATTGACTATACACGGACAAATGAACAAGAAGCAGACCGAATCGGTATTGCTATGCTGGCAAGAGCTGGTTTTGATCCAAGCGCTGCGGCCTCCTTCTTTTCTACAATGGCAGAAGAATACCGTATGGTTTCTAGACCGCCTGCACGACTTCTAACTCACCCCCTAACTGAAACCCGTATTGCTGATGCAAGGAATCGCGCTGGGGATTATCCCAGACGTTATCTTCCCATTAACAAACAATTTGAATTAGCGAAAGCACGAATAAAGGCGCGCTATTCGTTTAAAGCAGATTACGCAATGGAATATTTTGAAGCAGCGGTAAACCAAGATGTTCAGCGGAGTAAAGAAGCATCGCTTTACGGTTTAGCACTCGCCTACATGCGAAACGAACAAATTGATAAAGCAAAAAAAGTGATGGATAAGCTTATTGCCGGCGATGGAGATAATCTTTTCTATCTCGATGCTATGACTGATATTTACATCTCTTTAGGACAACCTTTAAAAGCGGTAGAAATGTTAACGCCTCACGTACAACATAACCCGAGAAATCAGGTTCTTGCGCTAAATCAGGCGAACGCCTATATCAGTGCACAAAAGTATGATGATGCCATTTCGTTGCTCAAGGATTTTCTACTGGTCAGAAAAGATTATCAAATAGCCCACCAATTGATGAGTGAAGCGTATCAAAAAGCTAAGCAATTCTCCCAAATGCACCAAAGCAAAGCGGAAGTCTATGCCCTTTATGGCGCATACAATCGCGCAGTAGATGAACTTCAATATGCTTACAATTTTGCGGGTGATAATCACCTTGCAAAGCAACGGATTAGGGCGCGCATAAAGCAGTTTCGCGATCAGGAAGAACGATTAGAACGGCTATAGTGCGTTTGTAGTGCGTTAATGTACAGCGCTACCGTTGTTCTATACACTGTTGACTTAATCTCGCTCAGCGCTTTTTAGTTTAATAAGGCGCTGATGCAAGCCGTCAGCTGTCACTTCACCCATTATCGTATCTTTGATCTTTCCATCTGGGCCCACAATGAAAGTGGCAGGTAAATATGGAGGCTTAGCCATGGGTAGCTTAGTATCGGAAGAACTAACAATAACTGGCACAGCAATGTCGTATTTTTTTGACATTGCTGTCAATTCAGCTTTTGTTTTGGGGTCGTAGTTAATTGCAAATAGCTGCGTACCGCTAGGTAAAGATTGATGAAATGACGCTAATTCAGGCATTTCGCGAAGGCATGGCGCACACCAAGGCGCAAAGTAGTTCACAATTACCCACTGCCCTTTAAGACCATTCCAGCTATATGTTTGCCCATCCAAGGTTTCAAAGTCATTCTGAAGACTCTGATAAGTAAAAAACCCAGCTAAAGACGCTGTAATAAAAAGAGTGATAAGAAGTAGCGGATTAGTTTTGCCCATATTGCTATTTAAAGGTGAGAACGACATGCAACCCTCTAATTATATTTGTTTTAGTCATAGTGCCAGATTCTTCCCCCCTTCTCTAACAGATTTTAAAATACTACTTGTTAAACACCTCGCTGATTAGGCGCGATGCAGAGGTATATTGCGCACTTTATTAATAACTAGGTTTAAACTGCTTGATATTAAGAAGCAAAAACGCAATAGTTCGCGCCAAAAGTAACAACCTTAAAAAGGGGCTTATATGTCAGATATTACTATTATTCATAATCCACGCTGTTCTAAGAGCAGACAAACGCTTGCGCTACTTGAAGAAAAAGGCGAAGCGCCAGTTGTGGTTGAATATTTAAAACATCCCCTAGATGCCCAAGCGCTTAAAGCGATATTTAAAAAACTTAACCTTGAATCGGTTAGGGGTATGATGCGTACAAAAGAGAAAGAGTACAAAGACGCTAATTTAGGGGACGAAGCATTGTCTGATGAAGCACTTTTTGATGCCATGGTTCAGACGCCTAAGCTAATCGAACGCCCAATTGTTATTAAAGGCGAGAAAGCACGTATCGGTCGACCGCCTGAATCGGTATTGGACATTTTGTAGTGCAACCCGTTCTTGTACTTTATTACAGCCGACATGGCAGCACCAAGCGTTTAGCCGATGCTATCGCCCAGGGAATATCGTCACAAAATGTGCCGGTTATAGTGCGCAAAGTTAAAAGTATTAACGAATTGAGCAGCACGTCTGAAGATGTCTCAGATGTTGCTTCTAGTACAGTCCCTGAGGTTACAATTCAGGAACTTGAGCAATGTAGCGCGTTGGCCCTTGGTAGCCCTACTCGCTTTGGCAATATGGCCGCGCCAGTTAAACACTTTTTAGACTCAACAAGCAGCCAATGGTTGAAGGGCGCACTGATTGATAAACCGGCCTGCGTTTTTACTTCGTCATCGTCCATGCATGGCGGCCAAGAGTCCACGCTGTTGTCTATGATGATACCGCTTATCCATCACGGTATGGTAATTTGCGGTATTCCATACAGCGAGCCAGAACTGCACAATACAACCATGGGTGGTAGCCCCTATGGCGTAACACATGTCGCGCACCACAGTTTAAGTGCTCCGCAACAATTGAGCGCAGATGAAAAAGCGCTGTGTTTTGCTCAAGGTAAGCGCCTGGCTACGTTTGCAAAAAGATTAGCAAATAACGATTGATTCGCGATACGACAAACGCGAATAGACACAACGTTTAGATAAATATTAAAACCTGATTTCTTCGGAGAATAAACATGGCACCAGATACGCGTTTCTTTCGCTATCTAGCACTTATCAGTCACACTGGGCTAATTATATGGATAACGCTTTGGCAATTTACATTTACTAAAGAGCATACTTACTCCCCAGTATTTATTGCGTTGTTCTATATTTTACCCTTATTGTTACCCTATTGGGGTGTATTGAAAGGCAAGCCATATACTCACGCTTGGGCAAATTTTGTTGTCTTATTTTACCTTATTCACGGGTGTACCGTTGCCTACGCCGTGCCTGCTGAACGCTGGTATGCGGTAGTAGAAATTATTTTGTGTACCGGCATGTTCGTTGGATGCAGCGCCTTCGCCAGAAAGCGTGGTCGCGAACTAGGATTAGGCATTAAAAAGCTTAAAGAAGAAATGAAAGAAGAAAAAGCGCGTTTTGAGCAAGGCCGACCGTAACGCTTAGCTAAATCAGGTTGAGCTCCCGCTTAGCTAGTTTAGGTTAAGCTCGCGCTTAACCATGCCCACCGACAGGCGTTTTTGTTCTTGGAGTGAGCGGGTGTCTAGCCTGGCTAGCAAAGACATCAGGCTTTTTAGGTCTCGTTCGCTATGATTTAACAAGAACTGTAGCGCTTGGTTTGAAAGCTTAAGGCCCCGCTCTTCAGCGCGCAGGCGTACCGCCTCCTCACGACCGCTATCATCAAGCTGATTAACGTGATAAATAACGCCCCATGCCAAGCGGGAACGCAAATCAGGTAGCACGAATGCTGGGTTTGATGGACCTAAATGGCTGGTGCAAATCACCATGGCCTGTTTAGCTTCCATAACGCGATTGAATAAATCAAACAGCGCTTCTTCCCAGCGCTTATCACCCGCTATGGCGTGTATGTTATCTAACGCTATCAGCGACAGGTTTTCCAAGCCTTCGAAGATATCTAAAGACCAAGCTTTAAAGTCATTAAGATTTAAATACAGGTGATTGACAGATCTGCCTGCTAACTGATGACAGGTGGCAAAAAGCAAGTGACTTTTACCAACCGCACTGCTGCCTAATAAGGTAAGTAATGGAAGTTGCAATGAAGCTAAAGCGCTTAATTTCGAGGCATCTCGCCAAAGCGGTAGCGCTTCTGAAATCTGCTCAAGCACTGAAACCACTTCTTCGTTACCCGTAGAAACGAAACTATCGAAGTTTTCGTCTACAGGTAACGTTACAGGCAAAGGCAGCTGCATGCTAATTTAGTTGCTCCAATAGAAACTGTTTTCGTTGACGGTTTGTCCGTAGGCGTCAGTTACTGGGCGTAGTTTGTTTTCTAATTTGACGCTGTTGAGTAAATCGTCAACCGTACCGACTAACGTTAACGAATAAGTAGCCACGGTACCTGATTGCTCAATGAGGGTTGCGTTTTCAATAACACTTAAGCTGTTCAAATAGTCTGTGGCACTGGCATAGCTTGCAATGGAACCAACGTTGGCGATTGAGACTGTAATTACTTCTCGTTCAGACTCTTCAATACCCACAACCGCATAAAGCGATGACAAATAGTTTGAATACGCGTCTACCAGTGCATTGCCTAAATCTTCCGGTGAATCTCCATAGATGCTGCCGTAGCTTACTTTACCACCGCCAATAAAAATCCAATCCAGCGCGAAGTCGCCCTCGTCTGCTCTTTTAGCGTAATTCGCAAATTCGTCCATAGTGAATGGTTCCGTTGTGTTTGCGAGTTGCCCTGTAGGCGATATTTCTTCAACATTTTCACTAGGCTGACCAGTAAGAGCAGCGTTCTCGTTTATTGGGCTATCACCATTACCTTGCGACGGGTTCGATTCAGCGTTAGCTGAATCGTTTGGTTGACCATCGTAACGCTCAGTCTGAGCTTCTTCATTAAGCACATTATCTAATGAATCAACGGTACCAGACGGCACAACGTTTTCAGGTAAATCTGGTATTGCATTTGGGTCATTGCGATATACCCTGGCACCGATAATGTTATCGACGCTGTAACGCATAGAAGCTTTACGCAGCGGCTCAGCAAATCGTCCCCACACGTCGTAGGTAGAAATATTAACGCTGTCTGTTAGGTCCATTAGAGGGAGGCTGAGAGGCACACCACGCTGTTTAGCCGTTTGTTTAAGTGCGCGCTGAAGCTCAGTATCGAGTGATTCGTCAAGAATAGTACGAGTTTCGTTCTCGTCTTCTTGTGCTAGCCACACTATAGTCTCTGGGCGTCTGTCTCCCCAAAGCGGAAGCAATTCTCGCTGCAAAATTTCATTAAGTTTCGCCTGATCGAATTCAGCAATGTAATAAGTTCTGTTGTTATCAAACGCAAAGCGATATGAACGAAGTAGCGACTGAGGCGATGTTAATGCCGCTCTGACACCAGCGTTGTCAAGTACACTCGTGCTGCCCGACATTTTAATGAATACTTGCTTGAGCGCTTTTTTGAGCGCTGTTTGCTGAGTGCGCTGAGTTTGATCTTCGACTTGAATTTGCGCTTCATTAACAACAACGCGCTGAGCGGCGTGCGTGTTTGCACTGTAATTAAGTATTGCAAAAAGAGAGACACACAGTATTCGTTTCAAACCTACTCTCTGCTTCTTTGCCTTATTGGTGTTACGCATTACTGCCGTCAACATTGACACTCCATACCCTCTAAAAATCAATTCCTTACCTACCCAATCATGAGCCAAACACATTTCAAATAAAGCTTGAAAGCAGCCCAACATTCACGTTGCTCTCTCTTAATATCAGAGCAAGACATTTTATTTAGCAAGATATTCACCAAAAGATAGTGTTCTATTGTCTTTTATATTCAATTTAATTTCACCCTTAAAATAAAAAAGATCAAAAAGCGCATAAAATAGCCGTCACAAATTGGACTTGTGCCGACTTGCTGGTAGAATCCGCGGTTTTCTACCTCTTAGTTTCAGGGCCCAACCGTGAGCGAAAATAAAACCTCTTTAAGTTACAAAGATGCAGGCGTAGATATCGATGCAGGCAATCAACTTGTTGAACGCATCAAATCAGTTACCAAGAAAACCCACAGACCAGAAGTTAAAGGTAATTTGGGTGGTTTTGGTGCACTTTGCGAACTACCTACAAAATATAAAAAGCCGCTACTTGTTTCAGGTACTGACGGCGTAGGTACTAAACTAAGAGTGGCAATGGATGCGAATCGTCATGACGGTGTAGGCATTGACCTTGTAGCAATGTGTGTAAACGACCTAATAGTGCAAGGTGCTGAACCGCTATTTTTCCTAGACTATTACGCAACAGGTAAGCTTGATGTTGACGTTGCGGCGTCAGTCGTTACTGGCATTGGCGCAGGGTGTGAACAGGCGGGATGTGCACTTATTGGCGGTGAAACTGCTGAAATGCCTGGTATGTATCACGATGGCGATTATGACATTGCAGGCTTCTGCGTTGGTGTAGTTGAGGCTGATAACGTTATTGACGGCACGAACGTTAAACCAGGCCAAAAGCTCATAGCTTTAGGTTCGTCGGGCCCACACTCTAACGGTTATTCGTTAGTAAGAAAAATTATCGAAGTAAGCGGCGCTGATGTAAATGCTGATCTGAACGGTAAGCCAATCATTGACCAGCTACTTGAGCCTACTCGCATTTACGTTAAGTCGGTATTGGCTTTGCTTGAAGAGGTTCAGGTTAGTGCAATTTCACACATAACAGGTGGCGGCTTCTGGGAAAACATCCCTCGCGTACTTCCTGAAGATGCGAAAGTGGTAATTGATGAAAGTTCATGGGAATGGCCTGCTATCTTCTCTTGGCTTCAAGAAAACGGTAACGTAACGCGTCATGAAATGTACCGCACCTTCAACTGTGGTGTTGGCTTAGTTATCGTTGTTGACGGAAGCGATACCGATGCAGCCCTAAACATCCTTAAGCAACATGGTGAAAATGCGTGGGTTATTGGTGACATCGCTGCAAAAGACGGCGAAGAGCAAGTAGAGATCAACGCGTGAGTAGCAGTGTAACTAAAATATGCGTACTTATTTCTGGTAATGGTAGTAACTTGCAGGCCATTATTGATGAAGTAAAAGGCGGCCGTCTTAACGCTAAAATCAGCGGCGTAATTAGCAATCGTCCTAACGCTTATGGTCTTGAGCGCGCTAAAGAAGCAGGCATCGAAGCCGTGTGCCTTGATCACACTAATTTTGATACTCGCGAGTCTTATGACGAAGCACTTAAAGCACAAATTGATGCTTTTGGTGCTGACTGTGTTGTGCTTGCTGGCTTTATGCGCATCCTAACTCCAGAGTTTGTCGATAGCTTTGCTGGAAAATTAGTGAACATTCACCCATCTTTGTTGCCGAAGTACAAAGGTTTGAATACGCATCAGCGAGCCATCGATAATGGAGATAAAGAGCACGGTGTAAGTGTGCACTTTGTTACACCAGAGCTTGATGGTGGCCCGGTTATCATTCAAAGTCGTGTGCCTGTATTTGATGAAGACACAGCTAGCGACTTGGCTGAGCGTGTTCAGGAACAAGAACGCCGCATCTATCCGCTAGTACTATCATGGTTTAGTGCTGGTCGATTATCGATGCGAAACAATAAGGCAGTTTTAGATGAGCAAGAACTACCAGAATCTGGTTATGCAAGCGATTAAGCCTTTTGCTGTTGGTGCACTGTTAGCGGTATCCCTCTCAGGGAACGCGCAAACAATGTCCAGTGCAGAGAAAGCTGAACTTCCGCTTCAGCCTTACAAGGCTACGTATACCGCTTACAAATGGGGTGACGACGTAGGCGAAGCGAATATTGAGCTTTCGAACTTAGGGAACCAACAATACTCCTTGATTTATACCTCCAAGGTATCAAAGTTTTTCTTATCAGATAAGCGCAGCGAGCACTCGATCTTCACGGTAAACGAAGATACGGTTGTACCTTCTGAGTATTACTACAACCGCTCGGGAACTGGGCCGGATAAAGAGCTCAAAGTTACGTTTAGCCAACAAGGTCAAGGGAAGATTAAAGTCGAAAATGGCGAAACCTTTGAATGGAATGGTGAATTTGATAATCAAATTTATCGAATAGATCTAGCCAAGCAGCTTGCCGAAGGTAAAACGTCCCTAGACTATAACTTTGTTAACTACCGTGGCGAGCTACGCCACTACGGCGTGCAAGTGGTAGATGAAGAAGTATTGTCATTGCCTTTTGGAGAAGTTGAAGCAGTTAAAGTAAAACTTATTCGCGATTCTAAGAAACGCGAAACCTTTGCATGGTTCGCACCTTCGCTCAACTATACGCTAGTCAGACTTCAGCAATTTAAAGAAGGAGATGAGCAAGGAGATATCAAGCTCAAGTCGTTTGAAATGCTGTAAAAGAGCTAAAGCGCTCCAGCTCTCTTTGTAACAAACTTATTTAAAATACAAAAAAGCACGCTTAAAATTAGATTCAGGCGTGCTTTTTTATTAACAAATTGCGACATAAGCTAGCTGCGGTAGGCTCCAAATAAAAAGCGCAATTCATAATTCCAATCACGCTATATCAGTAACGTCTATACTTATCAGTAGTAAGGTCCACTACCCTATTATTTATGTCGCTGTTAATAGAATATTCATGTAAAAATCTTGATCTTTGCCTTATTAAATAATAGGTTTACAGCATGCTGGTCAGACCTCGATCGTTAACGACTTTTGTTTGAAGCGTTTTTACAGAATCGAAGATATGACAAGCGTAACGTTTAACGCCTTTCAGGAGTGAAGTATGGCAGATTTTATATGGTTTTTACTGGTCGTTCTGACACTAGCGATTGCTAGCTATCAGCGTACCAGCTTGGTAACAGCTGTTGCCATGGGCGCAGGTGTTATGATTTTAGGCACCCTTTTCGGTGATATCGGCCTACTAGGTTGGGTAGTGTACCTTGCTTTAACGCTGCCGTTCACACTTGCTAATATTAGACAACAACACATTTCTAAAAAGTTGCTAGCCTTTTATCGCAAAGTTATGCCCGAAATGTCGAGCACAGAACAAGAAGCTATTGATGCGGGTACCGTTTGGTGGGACGGCGATATCTTTAGCGGTAAGCCAGACTGGGACAAGCTTCATCGCATCCCTAAAGGTCGCTTAACTGCAGAAGAGCAAGCGTTCCTAGATGGCCCTTGTGACAAAGTTTGCTCTATGGTCGATGAATGGCAGATAAACCACAAAGATGCGGACCTACCTCCTGAAATCTGGCAGTTCCTTAAAGAACACAAATTCTTCGCCATGATCATCAAGAAAGAATATGGTGGTCTTGAATTTTCAGCTTATGCGCAATCACGTGTCCTACAAAAGCTGGCAGGTGTAAGTGCGGTGCTATCAAGCACAGTTGGTGTACCAAATTCACTAGGCCCGGGTGAACTACTGCAACACTATGGTACGAAAGAGCAGCAAGATCACTATTTACCTCGCCTTGCAGAGGGTAAAGAAATCCCTTGTTTCGCATTAACTGGTCCTGAAGCAGGTTCAGATGCTGGCGCAATTCCAGATGTTGGTGTTGTTTGCAAAGGCGAATGGAACGGTGAAGAAGTACTGGGTATGCGCCTTACTTTTAACAAGCGCTATATCACTCTTGCACCTGTAGCTACAGTTATCGGCCTTGCTTTTAAACTGCAAGATCCTGAAGGTCTTCTTGGCGATAACAAAGAGCCGGGTATTACCTGTGCGCTTATCCCTCGCGACACTAAAGGTCTAGAAATTGGCCGTCGTCATTTCCCTCTTAATACACCATTCCAGAATGGCCCTATCAAGGGTGAAGAAATCTTTGTACCTATCGATTACATTATCGGTGGTCCAGCGATGGCGGGTCGCGGATGGCGCATGCTTGTAGAATGTTTATCAGTAGGACGTTGTATTACCCTACCTTCTTCTGCTGCTGGTGGTGCAAAATCTGTTTCACTTGCAACCGGTGCATATGCACGTATTCGTCGTCAGTTCCGTATGCCTGTAGGTCATATGGAAGGTGTTGAAGAAATGCTTGCGCGTATTGGTGGTAATGCTTACTTAATGGATGGCGTAACGCGCTTTTCAACAGTGGGTGTTGACCTAGGCGAGAAACCTTCTGTTATCTCGGCAATCTGTAAGTACCATTTAACTGAGAAAATGCGTCAAGTCATCAATGACTCGATGGACGTTCACGGTGGTAAAGGCGTAATGCTTGGGCCAAACAACTACTTGGGCCGCGGCTATCAAGGCGTACCTGTATCAATTACGGTTGAAGGTGCAAATATCCTTACTCGTAACATGATGATATTTGGTCAAGGCGCAATGCGTTGTCACCCATACGTGCTTAAAGAAATTGAAGCTGCATCTATTGAAGACAAGAAAGAGGCTCTTCAAGCGTTTGATAAGGCAGTATTTGGTCATATCGGCTTTGCGGTAGCTAACACGGTTCGCAGTATTTGGTTCTCGTTAACTAATGGTGCGTTTAGCAGTGCGCCATTTACTGATGAAACAGCGCGTTACTATAAACTGCTTCAAGGTTATAGCGCTAACCTAGCACTTCTTACTGATGTTTCTATGGGCGTACTTGGCGGTGACCTTAAGCGTCGCGAGCGCTTGTCGGCGCGTTTAGGTGACATTTTAAGTGGTCTATACATGGGCAGCACTACTTTGAAGCGCTTTGACGAAGAAGGTCGTTTGAAAGAAGATCTTCCGCTTCTTCATTGGGCGATGCAAACCACATTGCACGACATTGAAACTGCAATTGATGACTTCTTAGCGAACTTCCCTAACCGCGCAGTTGCAGCAGCGCTTCGCGTTATGGTTATTCCTTTTGGTCGTCGTATTGGCAAGCCTTCTGATAAAACAGAGCATGCTATTGCGCAAATGCTTCAAACGCCTTCAACTGCACGTAGCCGTCTAGGCTATGGCCAGTATCTAACTCGTGAGGAAGGCAGTTTGTTTGGCGACCTAGAACAAACACTTGACGATGTATTGGCAAGTGAACCTATCTTCGAGCGCATTTGTAAGCACAAGAAAGCCAAGCTACCGTTCACTCGATTGGACGTACTAGCTGATGAGGCATTAACTGAAGATATTATTAACGAAGAAGAAGCGAACTTGCTACGCAAGACAGAAGCAGGACGACTTCGCACCATCAACGTTGATGATTTCGATCACGAAGAGTTAGTAGCTAAAGTTAACTCAACGTCAGCTACTAAGAAACGAGGTGGTAAAGCTGCTTAGTTCAAACCCTAGAAAAGAAGGCCGCGAAAGCGGCCTTTTTTGTCAAAAATTCATTATAGCTACGCTAATTGCTCTGACTGCACAAAGTACTAGCTTCGCCAACCCAGTAACCTGCGGTAATACTGAGCAAGCACAAGCTTTGTCTTTACTTATTGCTAACGATAAAGGTCAAAAACGCAATCTGTTGCAGTGCAACCCAACGCTCGTTGCATTAGCTGAGGCTAAGGTGAAAGATATGGCCGACAGAGGCTTAGTTTCACATTTTTTAGGTGGTAGCCCTAACACTCGCATTCGAAATGCGGGGCTTTCTCTACCTGAATATTATGGTAAGGCTATGAGCAACCAAGTTGAAGCGTTAGCGGGCGGGTACACTACGGCTGATGATGTTTGGTATGCATTGAAAAGGTCTACCTCTCATCGGCAGCACTTATTAGGCGAACTTCCGTTTTATGAAGAGCAAGATCAAATCGGTATCGCGTTTCATAAAGACTTTTCAACACCGCATGTTGAATACTGGGCGGTTTATGTTACTAAGTTAGCGGACACTGCTACTTCTCTAGAGGACGATAACTCATCAACAACGTTACTCTTGAAACGCCAAAAGCAGTTTGATCATGTACCTGATAAAGGTTTAGACATTGTAACCGAGAGCGGCAATATTACTTTAAAAACAGAACTTTAAAGACAAAAAAACCGGATGAATAATCCGGCTTTTTTTTAAAGCAAATTGCGGTTAGCTTAGCTGAAGCTTATCCATTAATAACACAGCCTGCGTACGAGTATTAATCTCTAGTTTACGCAGTATGGCACTGATATGTGCTTTGATAGTTGCTTCGGTAACATTCATTTCATGAGCAATCTGTTTGTTCATCAGGCCAGCTCTTAAATACGAAAGCACCTGAATTTGTTTTGGCGTTAGCTCACGGAAGCGTTGAAGTAACACTTTCAATTCATCATCCACTTTTTCAAGCTCTTCTTCCATACCTTCTGGAAGCCATTTCTTACCGCCGATGATATCTACGATAGCTTGAGCAATTTCTCGCGTTTGCGATACTTTAGGGATGAAACCCTGTGCGCCTAGGCTCATCACCTGAGCTACTACTTCAACCGTATCACTACCTGAAACTACACCAATAGGGATGTTTGGATACTGTTCACGTAATGTGATAAGGCCGTTAAAATATTCACCGCCTGGCATGTTAAGATCAAGAAGCACTAGCTCAACGCCGTCGAATTCGTTAAGTTTTGCCAATGCATCGTCCAAACTTCCGGCTTGAATTATTTGTGCATTTTCAAAGTAAGGTTCCAACGCGCCGCTCAATGCCTCGCGAAACAATGGGTGATCGTCTGCTACTAGAATTCTCGTCATTAGCGTTACTGCTTCCTTTTTCTATTATGAGTATAGATTAATACTTTAGACCAGTAACGAAAAGACCTAATACTGAAAAATCCTGTAAAAAACTGACAAATTTAGCGTTTTCCATTGGCATTTACGTATCAGACGGTAAAATTGCGCCCCAAATTGGCTAATAGAAGATTCACAGTGAAGAAACACGACAATATTTATGCAAAGGCACTCAATAAAGTAGATGACTTTAAGTTTGATGAGTCTGTCGTTGATGTGTTTCCTGATATGATTCAGCGTTCAGTTCCCGGGTACGAAACGATTGTTCACACCATAGGCGAATTAGCTAAAACTGCAGTCACTTCAAATTCTGTGGTATACGACCTTGGCTGTAGTTTAGGTGCTGCGAGTCTATCTGTAGCTAGGGCGCTGCCTAGCGAAACATGTAAAATTATAGGTGTAGATGCATCTGAAGCCATGGTTGAACGCTGTAAGCGTGTTGTTCAAACGTTTTCACTTCCAAATCCTATTTCCATACAGCATGGCTTTGCGCAAGATATTGAGATAAATAACGCGTCCATGGTTGTTATGAACTTTACTTTACAGTTTATACCACCAGCTGACCGCGAAGCACTATTAAAAAGCATTTTCGATGGGCTAAACCCAGGCGGTATTTTAGTATTGTCAGAGAAAATTCGTCACCCTACCCTCAATGGAAACGAATTACTTGTAGACTTACACCACCAGTTTAAACGCGACAATGGATACAGCGAGCTAGAAGTAAGTCAAAAACGCGCAGCGCTAGAGAAGGTTATGTTAACCGACACCTTCAGTGAACATGAAACTCGCCTGAAAAAAGTAGGGTTTACAGATGTAGTGATGTGGTACAAGTGCTATAACTTTACGTCCATGGTCGCCATTAAAAGTTAGGCACTAGCGTCTTTTAAACTTCGCGTTATTTCGATTTCAATACATATAAAGAAGACTATGAGTAAACTAGAACAGACTTGGTTTAACGATTGCTACAAATCGTTGATAGACAGCCCTCTTTCACATTGGCTGCAAACCCTACCTGCCCAAATGGACGACTGGCAGCGAGACGCAAAGCACGGCGAATTTGATAAATGGTGCCGGATGCTTGGAAAACTGCCATCGACCTATCCAAGCCATGTTGACCTTTCATCGAGCGTTTCGATAGGCACGAAAGACGACGTTGACGAATACACGCAAAAGCAAATAGAAGGTTTGCTGAAACAATTTATGCCATGGCGTAAGGGCCCTTTCCACCTGCATGGCATTCACATAGATACCGAGTGGCGTTCAGACTGGAAATGGGACCGTGTAGCACCTCACATTACCTCTTTAAAAGACCGAAACGTTTTAGACGTAGGTTGCGGTAGTGGCTACCACATGTGGCGTATGCTTGGCGAAGGGGCCGAAAAAGTAGTGGGTATAGATCCTACTCAATTGTTTCTTATTCAGTTTCACGCCATTAAGCAATTTATCAGTAATTCCACAACCCCTTGTGACAACATTCACTTTTTGCCATTAGGCATAGAAGAGATGCAGCCACTGAAAGCCTTTGACACTGTATTTTCGATGGGTGTTCTTTATCATCGCAAAGATCCTATGGCCTTTCTACAGCAGCTTAAAGATCAGCTAAGGAAAGGTGGAGAGTTAATACTTGAGACCCTTGTTGTTGATGGTGACGAAAACACTGTGCTAATGGCCGGTGAGCGCTATGCGCAAATGCGAAATGTTTGGTTTTTACCCAGTACCGCCGCTCTTTCTGTATGGCTAGGTCGCCTGGGATTTGAAAATATCCGCGTTGTGGATGTTAACCACACTACCCTAGACGAACAACGTGCAACGTCATGGATGGAATCACAATCTTTGAAAGATTTTCTCGATCAAGAAGATATTACTCGCACCATAGAAGGTTATCCTGCACCACAACGGGCCGTTATCGTAGCAAATAAGAAGTAATCCTTAGGGTACCTAGCAAGTTACCCGATTGGCACAAATGTTGTTATCTTAATAAGAAGAACGTGCGAATTCTGCATTGATTAAGGTGACAACATGGATATACATAGCTTTTTAACGACGCACCAATTGCCAAGTAGCTATGCAGAAACTGCACAAAAATGGTTCACACCATTATGCAAGCAGCTGCTTAAGCACCAAGAAGGTGCAACAAAACCTTTCATCGTCGGTATAAATGGAAGTCAGGGCTCAGGTAAATCTACTCTGACCAGTTTTATCGAATCTTTCCTTTCATCAGTACATAATAAACAAGTTGTTTCACTGTCTATTGATGACTTTTATTACGATCAATCTCAGCGTAATGCGCTAGCAATTAAAGTGCATCCGCTACTAGCAACGCGAGGTGTACCGGGTACACACGACGTTACCTTAGCTTTAAATACGCTTCGTAGTTTAGCTAAAGGCACGCGGACGTCCCTACCTCGATTTAACAAGGCGACGGACAACCCATTCCCGCCAGAGCAGTGGCCTGTAATAGAATCTTCACCTGATTTCATCATACTAGAGGGATGGTGTGTGGGTGCGTCACCTCAGGCTTCTGGCGAATTAAAGCGCCCCGTGAATCACCTTGAAGAAGTTGAGGATCCACTAAGCATTTGGCGTTCATTTGTTAATACCGAATTAGCAGGCGATTACCAAACACTCTTCGACAAAATTGACTATCGCATCATGCTTAAAGCGCCAAGTTTTGATTGTGTTTATCAATGGCGGTTAGAACAGGAACACAAACTTGCCCAAAAAGCTTCCATTGATAGCGACGGCGTTATGTCTGATGAAGAAGTGGCAAACTTTGTGCAACACTATCAGCGCATCACTGAACACGCGTTAGCGCATTTGCCTGAAAAGTGCGATACCGTATTTTATCTTGATGAAACAAGAACGATAACTAAACAGGACGTAAAACGATGACGAAAACGCTTGTTTTCACCGATATGGACGGCACGCTGTTAGACCACCATACCTACTCTTTCGAGGCGGCGAAACCGGCTTTAACGGCATTAGAAGCAAAAGACATCCCCGTTATTCCCACCACCAGTAAAACCTTTGCTGAATTACAGCCATTACGTGAAAGAATTGGCTTAGACGGGCCGTTTATTATTGAGAA
Source organism: Alteromonas sp. HB246098 (assembly GCF_054890645.1). Taxonomy (NCBI): domain Bacteria; kingdom Pseudomonadati; phylum Pseudomonadota; class Gammaproteobacteria; order Alteromonadales; family Alteromonadaceae; genus Alteromonas; species Alteromonas sp. HB246098. Next base: position 193,124 of record NZ_JBTZUG010000008.1, read on the forward strand.
CGGTGCCGCTATTTTCATCCCCCATGGCTTTTTTAAACAAAAGCCTAGCGGCACGGTTTGGATAGACGGCTATTGGTGCAAAGCTTTTATCTCCAATAAAAATTATTGGATTAAGCTATTGGAAAAAATTGGCAGCGAATTTGAGGGTAAATATAAGCAGTTCTCAAAAATGTCAAACGCAGAAATTCAGGAGTGTACAGGTCTTGATGAGCGGTCTGCGTCACTTGCAGCTAAGCGTCAGTTCGGTGAACCCGTTTTATGGTTGGGCAGTGACGACGAGAAACAGCGATTTTTAAAAGTTGTAAAAGATCGCGGCGCCTTTCCACTGGAGGGTGGCCGTTTTATACATATTTCAGGTAATTGCGATAAAGGCCAAGCGCTTAAGTGGCTGGCTAGTGAATATCAAAAGCAACATACCACCAAAGTAAATACCATTGCCCTTGGCGATGGTAAAAACGACGTAGCAATGCTTGAAGCGGCGCACGTCCCAATTCGCATTTTATCACCGGTAAACCCTCCGCCTGCTGTAAAAAAAGAAGAGGTCTATACCAGCACCCTAGCCGGCCCTGAAGGCTGGAACGAAATGCTTACTCAATTATTATCCCTATGATCAGGAGGACACATGGCTGATTTTTATCAAAATGGTGTGGTTACTACGTTACATAATTTGGCTCGTCGTCCTACCGAAGAGCTAGAAACAGAGCTTTTACAGTTTTCACAAAAGCGCCCTATGGCACTTATTCTTCCCTCGCTGTTTTCAGAACTAGAAGGTGATGCACTTCCGCATATTGTTAACGAACTCACTGGCGTTCCCTATTTATCAGAAATTGTAATTGGCCTAGACCGAGCCAATGAAGAACAGTACAAACACGCGCTTAAGTTCTTTGGAAAGCTACCTCAGCACCACAGAGTACTTTGGAACGATGGTCCGCGTCTTAAAGCGCTTGACGAAGAACTTCAGTCTCAGGGTCTAGCACCTAAAGAGTTAGGTAAAGGCCGTAATGTGTGGTACTGCATGGGCTATGTATTAGCGTCTAACAGAGCAGAATCTGTAGCATTACACGATTGCGACATTGTTACTTACAACAAAGACTTGCTTGCCAAGCTTATTTACCCTGTCGCTAACCCTATGTTCAACTATGAATTTTGTAAGGGGTACTACGCACGTGTAGCTAACGGCAAAATTAATGGTCGTGTTTCACGTCTTCTGGTCACTCCCCTACTTCGCGCACTAAAACGCATTATGGGTGATAACGAGTACCTGGAGTTTATGGACAGCTTCCGCTACCCACTTGCAGGTGAATTTTCGTTTAGAAGGGATGTATTAAACGATATTCGTATACCAAGCGACTGGGGCTTAGAGATTGGCGTGTTGTCGGAAATGCACCGCAACTATTCACACAACCGTCTGTGCCAAGCTGATATATGCGATATTTATGACCATAAACACCAAGACCTTTCGCTTAATAATGACCAAGGTGGTTTGTCTAAAATGTCTATCGACATTACAAAGGCAATTTTCAGAAAGCTCGCTACGCAAGGCTACACGTTTAGCAATGAGATGTTCCGTTCGATTAAAGCGACCTATTTCAGAATTGCGCTAGACTTTATAGAGACTTATCACAATGATGCGGTAATGAATGGACTGAACTTAGACATTCATAGCGAAGAAAAAGCGGTAGAGATGTTCGCCAGCAATATAATGAAAGCGGGGCAAAACTTTTTAGAAAACCCGATGGAAACACCGTTTATACCAAGCTGGAACCGTGTAACCAGTGCGGTGCCAGATATTTTAGAACGATTATTAGAAGCGGTTGAAGCCGATACTGCAGAATATATGGAGTAAGTAATATGGCATGGGAGCATCTCCATGACAAAGTAAAACACCATTTAGAAAGCATTTATGCTGATGTAGCGCTAGACGTCTCTTACGAGACGCTAGCCACTGAACTAATGAATACAATAGGCATTCAGCAGCAAACCGACATTGCGTCACCTAAGTCACATCACAATTATTGGGATGAAGATGACATCATCATGATTACCTATGGTGATAGCGTTATTGACGACGACGAGCGCCCGCTGGTTACATTGAACAAGTTTCTTCATCGCTACTGTAAGAATACGGTGAACAATGTGCATATCTTGCCATTTTTTCCGTACAGTTCAGACGATGGATTCTCGGTTATCGATTATTCCACTGTGAACGAATCTTTAGGCTCGTGGGACGATATTGAAGCCATAGCCGCTGATTACGGACTAATGACAGATTTAGTAATAAATCACTGCTCTGCAAGAAGTGCGTGGTTCGATAACTTTGTGAAAGGCGAAGGTCCGGGATCTGACTTTTTCTTTACAGCCGACCCAAGCGATGACTTATCTATGGTGACGCGCCCTCGTGTGTCGCCACTACTTCGCGAAACAGAAACTGCAAACGGTACTAAACACGTTTGGTGTACCTTTAGTCACGACCAAGTCGATTTTGACTTTAGAAACCCGAAAGTACTGCTGGCCTTTATTGATATTATTAAGCTTTACATCGACAAAGGCGCTAAGATTTTCCGTTTGGATGCCGTTGCATTTCTTTGGAAAATTGTAGGTACAAATTGTATCAACTTATTCCAAACCCATGAGGTTATTCGCTTGATAAGAACCCTTATTGAGCATGTGGACCCATCCATCATAATCATTACCGAGACCAATATTCCTAACAGGGAAAATTTGACGTATTTTGGTAATGCAAACGAAGCTCACGCTATTTACAACTTTTCACTACCGCCTTTGCTTGTAAACACCTTGGTGACTGGTGATTGCTCGTACTTGAAAAGTTGGATGATGAGTATGCCGCCGGCGCAAAACGGCACAGCCTATTTCAACTTTATTGCATCCCACGATGGTATTGGACTTCGCCCAGCAGAAGGCTTACTTTCTGAAGAGGAAATATCTGACTTAGTGCATGCCATGCAGCATTTTGGTGGAAAAGTATCGTGGCGCGCATCTGAGCACGGACAGCAAAAGCCTTATGAGATCAATATTACGCTATTTGACGCTCTTCAAGGCACTATCAAAGGTCCGGACAAATATCAGGTTGACCGCTTTATCTGCGCCCATGCCATTATGTTAGGTATGGAAGGTATTCCCGGTATTTACATCCACAGTTTACTCGGTACATCTAACGATTATGAAAAAGTTGCTAATACCGGCCAAAATCGCTCTATAAATAGAAAACGCTGGGACTTTAGCGAGCTTGAGGCGCTGTTAGACTCGCCTTTCTCTCAACATCATAAAGTACTAACGCGGATCTCGCAGCTTATACGCATACGTAAAGCACAGCCTGCATTCCACCCCAACGCCACGCAGTTTACACTACAACTAAATAATCAACTGTTTGGCTATTGGCGTCAAAGCTTGGACAGAAAACAAAGTATTTTCTGTATTAGTAATATTTCAGATGAAGAACAAACTATTCTGCTGTCGGACATTAACCTTATTGGTACCGATAACTGGATTGACCTTATCACCCGTGATGAAATAGCACTATCCAGCGGTTTCTTACAAATGAAGCCTTATCAAGTACTTTGGATCAGCAACCAAGATTTTGAGTAAATAGTTTACAAAATATAGGTGGCTAATAAATCTACCGCGGTACGGATACTGCGGTGTTATGATTATCGCATTTGTTAGTTAATCAAGTTTGTAATGCAAGAAATTAATACCTTTCTTTTCGACTTAGACGGCACGCTGGTCGATTCTGTGCCAGATTTGGCTACAGCCCTTAATAAGATGCTAAGTGATTATCGACTACCAACTTATGACGAGCACGTTATACGACACTGGGTGGGAAATGGCGCCCGGGTTTTAGTGGAACGCGGGTTAAGTGGGGATACGAAAATAAACCACAACCGTAAGCAATTAGAGGTTGATACTGCGTTAGATAAATTTCTTTTCTATTATCGAACGTTAGAAACTAAAAGTACTGTGCTTTACGATGGTGTTTTTGACACACTACATGCGTTAAAACAGCGTGGTTATACGCTAGTATTGATAACTAACAAGCCTTCAGAGTTTATTGAGCCTATTTTGTCTTCATTCTCGTTGTCGTCTCTGTTTTCACTTACTATCGGCGGTGACAGTTTAGCGGAGAAAAAGCCGTCTGCCCTGCCCCTTTTATACGCCTGCGAACAGTTTACGATTTCACCTTCACAGTGTGTAATGATAGGCGATTCCAAAAATGATATTCTTGCTGCAAAGGCAGCCAACATAAAAAGTATTGGCCTTACCTATGGGTACAATTACGGCGAAAGTATTGCGACCTATCAGCCTGACTGGGTGTTCGACAATTTTAATGACATACTAACGACGCTTAGCTAACTTGTTTATTTAAATAAACTAATTGATTTTTAACAGAAGACTGATGATACTCTCCGAGCTATTGAGAAAGGGACTTCCGTAGACAGTTAGGATGAAACCAACACTGTTTCATCAAACTCATTTGCGTTCTGGTTATCAATGTATAACTTCCCTTTCTTGCAGCCTCAATGCTTGTGCATTTTGAAAATCATCAGAATAATAAAAGTTAATTGAAAAGGAATAATTATGTTTAAAAAGGCACTTTTAGCTGCAGCGTTAGTATCTGTTTCTATGTCCGCATCAGCGAACTGGGTTTTGGGAGTGAGTTATAGCAATTTGTCAGACAGCGACGGTGATATTGATATTAGCCTTGGTGGTATCGTAGCGTCAGCAGGTTACAAATACGCGGTTAACCAAACGTTTTCACTCGTTCCTGAGCTAAGATACGGCATTGGCGTTAGCGACGACGAGATCTTTGGTGTAGATCTGGAATTAGATTCGTTTTACGCACTTTCACTTAGAGGTGAGTTTGACGTAACTGAAAATGTTTACGCTTATATCGCTCCTTCTTACGGTAAACTTGAAGTAACAGCCAGCGCGGGGGGATTTTCTGAATCTGACACATCAGATTGGGAATTTGGGATTGGTGGCGGCTTAGGCTATAAGTTTAATCCAACCACATCAGCTGAGGTTTCTTACGAGTCATTTGATGGTACAGACGTACTTAGCATCGGCGCCAAATTCGCATTCTAATTCTCTAATCGGTGAGTGGTGGAGTAAATAGATTCTTCGTCACTCACGGATAACGACGTAAATCAGCTTTCAACATTCTTCTTCGCATCCTCCATTTCATTTTTGCCAACATTCTCTTATTTCACGCTTTAACCTTTGGTATAAGGGTGTTTTTTCTGTAATATCCGCCTGTTAAATAATTAATTGGAGTTGTTGGTATGTCATCTAAATGGCTTTCACTTGAAGAAGCCCTTACTAAAGCGCTTAACGCAGCAAAAGCGATAAGCGACATTGAACATGTGAGTATTTTTGACGCCAACAACCGCATCTTAGCAGAAGATGTTATTGCTCATATCGATGTTCCACCTTGGGACAACTCGGCGATGGACGGCTACGCCGTTAACGTTGAGGACCTTTCTAATAGCGCTGAGCTTGAAGTACAAGGTGTTATTACCGCAGGTATGAGCGCTGACGAGCCGCTTGTAAATGGCAAAGCGTTTAAAATAATGACTGGCGCACCTATTCCGGATAATGCCAATGCCGTCGTAATGGTAGAAAATACTGAAACTCGCGACGAGACTGTAGTCATAAACAAACTTCCTAGTGCGAAAGAGAATATTCGCAAAAAAGCCAATGATATTGCCTGTGGCGATACGCTAATCAGCGAGGGCACCCGCCTTCACGCCGAGCACCTTATGTTGCTTTCCTCTCAAGGAAAAAGCACCGTAGCCGTTTACCGAAAGCTTCGCGTTGGGGTGGTAGCAACCGGTTCGGAACTTGCCGCCCCTGGTGACGCCCTTAAACCAACGCAAATTTTCGAGTCGAACCGCGTTGGCGTGAGCAGTATATTACGCAATGAAAACGTAGAACTTGTAGATTTCGGAATTGTGGAAGATGACGAAGCTTCCTTGCGTACGCTATTTATTGAAGCCAGCGGGCGTGTTGACGTGATGGTAAGTAGCGGTGGTGTTTCAGTTGGTGACGCAGACTACGTAAAAGATATCATCGCTGAACTAGGCACTATCGATTTTTGGAAAGTCGCGGTTAAACCGGGCAAACCTTTCGCTTTAGGAAAAATTAATAACACCTTGTTTTGTGGTTTACCGGGCAACCCCGTATCTTCATTTGTCACTGCCAAGTTACTGGTTGTGCCCGTTATCAAGAAAATGCAAGGCCAAGCACAAAGCCACGAGCCGTTTTTTGTGAACGCGACTATTACCACATCGCTTAAGCGCCGTGCGGGTCGACGAGATTTCCAGCGTGCAACTATGGTGAGAAACAACCAAGGAGAATGGGAAGTCACACCGTTTAAATCACAAAGCTCTGGTGTGATGACGTCAATCACCTCTGCCAACTGCCTTATGGTAGTGCATGAGGATATCAGCGAGCTGAAACCTGGTGACACGATTCCCGTTATGCCACTGCATTTTTAAAACGGCTGTTGTTTAAACGCTTTACGTTAAATCACTTTTTTCGCGATTCGGTTTTACTTCTGTATTTACCAAGAAACATTTATCAAAACACTACGCGAAACAATTAGCCATTATCCTCGTCGCTCTTGGCGACTTATATAGAGACACATTACCGTGAATAAGAAACGCTTTCTTGTAGAAGGAAGAGATATTTTAAAGCTTGCGTGGCCATTGCTAGTTGCGCAAATTACACAGATGCTAATGGGCGTAAGCGATACCATTATGGCGGGGCGTTATAGCGCTACCGACATGGCAGCAGTGGCCCTTGGGTTTAGCATAACCGTACCACTTCTGTGTTTTATACAAGGTATAGCCCTTGCGCTTCCCCCTATTATTTCGCGGTTACAGGGTAACAAAAGTATTAGCAGCATTGCTGATGCCAGCCAGCAAGCAGGCTACCTGATCTTCTTTGTAGGACTGGTAATAGCAGGGTTAATTCCCTTCACTGAAAATATGGTAGCGCTTTTTCCAATGGCGCCTGAACTGCACAGCATAACCGTAGACTATGTGCTTTACGTGCTATTTGCCATGCCGGGTTTTGCTTTGTACCAATGGCTTAGAAACTATTGTGAAGGCTTAGGTAAAACCAAGCCTACGATGATCATTACCGTAATTGGCTTGATGGCTAACATTGTTGGAAACTACCTATTTATTTACGGTGTTGGCCCACTGCCTGCCATGGGCGGCGCTGGTTGTGGTATTGCTACTGGCATCGTTATTTACACTATGTTGATTGCAACCTTCATCTATGTGCGCTTCGCCCCTGCTCTGCAAAAATACAATTTGTTTAGTCAGCTGTACAAGCCAAACATGTTAACCATAAGCCGAACTTTTAAAATGGGCTTGCCTATTGCCATGACGATTTTGTTCGAAGTAACGCTGTTCTCAGTAGTTGCATTGTTATTAGCACCATTTGGTGCCACCACGGTAGCTGCCCACCAAGTAGCCCTGAATTTCTCGGCGCTTATGTTTATGTTTCCTATGAGTATTGGGATGGCTGCCGCTATCCGCATTGGGTATCGCATTGGGCAAAGAAATCAGCGTCAGGCTAAAATAGCAGCCCGTACTGCTATTCTTATCGGCTTTTTCACCTCAGCATGTACGGCGAGCTTCACTCTGCTGGCTAAAGGTTTCATTATTGGGCTATATACCAGCGACGATGCTGTTTACACGTTAGCTAACGCGCTACTCATATATGCTGCACTGTTTCAGCTATCAGACGCCGTTCAGGTTATCTCTGCCAATGCATTACGCGGATACAAAGACACTACAGCGATGTTTATCATTACCTTTGTGTCGTACTGGTTAATAGGTCTTCCTACGGGTGTAGTGTTGGGAAGAACAGACTGGATAACGGCTGAGCCGATGGCTGCAGCAGGGTTCTGGATTGGATTTATCGTAGGCTTAAGTGCGGCAGCAGTAATGCTAGGAGCGCGGCTTCTTTATATTCAAAGACCGAGTGCTGCACACCGTATAGCGAATGCGTAAGTGCGTTAAACAATTTAAAAGCCGGTTTTAACCGGCTATTGAGTTAATTTGGAGCTACTATTTTGGGATAGTAGCTTTTTTTTCAATTCATACAGTTAAAAAATAAAGAATAAATTTCTAATGCAAGTTGAATTCCACTGTTAACACAACTGAAAAAGTGTACGATTAGTTAGTATTTTCAATGAGTTATTTAAAACTCGCCAAAACCTCCTATTGCATGACCAATGAGCGCACTATTGACCGAAATTTTTCAGGTAATAATAAACCCAAACCATCAACCCCAGCTATGAGACTTGGATTAATCAGGAAGCTTTACATCGCAGAAGATTTATTGTCATTTAGCCTCGATAAAGTTCGCATTAATAAGGTTTATCGTAACAAAATTGAACACCTGCCTAGCTTCGCGAGTAACCAATTTTAGTGTCAGGTTATTTTGCAAATGTCAAACACCAAAATAACTTACACTCGATAACCTTTTGTATTTTTTTACAAATAAAATAATGGGTGTATTTTTTGCTTAGTTTAAGGCGCAGTATTTAATTTTAACTCAATTAAGTACCTCCCTCCTCAGAGGACCGGGATTAAAAGGAAAACTCTAATGAAAAACAAATTTTTAAAAGGCCTATTGGCTAGTTTCGCTTTGGCTGTAAGTGGGTTTGCTCAAGCAGGATTAATAACATTTACACCATCAGGAACATCAACAGTGTCTCAAGATACCGATTTGTATTGGGATATGCTTTCAGATGCGACCTCAACATCATCCTTAGGTGCAGTGGGTGAATTTTTTCTTACGGATCATGGCGATTTCCATTTTAGTGCTTCTGATGGTGATATGGTTAATATTGGTACAGGAACTGGAGGCTATTTATTTTTATTCGGAGAAATGATAGGAGCAAGCAGTAACTGGAGTAATACTGACTTTTTTGTTGGAACAACAGATTATTCAGGAATAATGAGTTTCGGTGACTCTGGCATATTCGGTTTATCATTTCAGTTAGCTGGTCAAACACATTATGGTTGGGTAAATATTTCTGAAAACGATAATGGAACACAAAGCATTCTTGGGTGGGGGTATGAATCAGTTGCGGGAAGAGCTATTGCAGCAGGCGTTACTCAAGTACCAGAACCATCAACCGTAGCTGTTTTTGCATTAAGTTTAATGGGTTTAGCTTCTAGGAAATTCAAAAAGAAAGTTTAATCTAAGAGCTTTAGAACAATAAAAAAACTGATCAAATTGGTCAGTTTTTTTATTTTTGGTAATTAAGAACAAGATATTTCCCGCTAATACCCATCCCCAACCATTCAATATGAGCCAGTAACTATTTGAAAAAATGACTAATCGTATATTTTGGGGGTGTTATGATATTTTTCTTTGGCTCAATTATTATTGAAAAATAAAGAAAAAATGTTCTAAAAGTAAAAGCCGCTTTGTTATTTTAACTAAACGGCTCCAAGTTGACTCAATAGCCCGGTTTTTAACTATATTTGTTTAAATTTTTCCAATCTTGGGGCGTGTCTATATCATATTGTGCATTTGGTATAGACACCGCTGTTACTGCATCTAACTTCAAATACTTTTTAATAACTGATTTAGCGCCTACGTCGCCCTTAAGTGCTAATAGTTCGCGAAACACGGTTTCAGGAAAAATTGCGGGTACCGTTAAGCGTGACTGCGTTTCACCATCTGCGCGCCATTCACTGCACACAATATTACATGGCTTAGCTTTAGAGGCGTTAATAAGACGGGTAAGATCGTCTGCATTGAGGCTAGGCAAATCGCCCAATGTAAATAATATGTGAGTTGCCCTCGGAATTTCAGAGGCCTCGGTCACCGATGATGACGTATTTAAAACATGTTTGAGGCCAGTACGAATACTGGATGCAATGCCCTCTTCCCATGAAGGATTGTAAATTATACTAACGGGAAATTGAGGAGCATGAAGAGACAGGTGTGTTTTTACGCTGTCGTGCCATTTTCCTGTAACCACAGTAATTGGCGGTTCGCCGACTAACGCTATTTCATCGCGTGCGCTTATTACCTCGCTAAGGCAGTGCTGAATAAGAGGGCACTTTGAATTTGGGTGAGCTGATAAAAGCTTGTTGCCGCAATAGCGTAAGCTTTGCCCACCTGCCAGCATCACAAACGCTACCTTATGGTCTTTCGAATTCAATTTAACATCCGTTAATTTTTAGGCAGCTAAACGCAAAGGCTTAGCGGCTTCTGCTAAGCCCTCTAATTGCAGCGGTTAACCCTTCAAGAGTCAGCCCATACATTCTGTCTTCCATTATTTCGCGAATAATTTTTATAGACGAATAATACGGCCAATAATTTTCAGGCTGAGGGTTAAGCCACACCGCGTTATTAAAGTGGTTTAACAAACGCTGCATCCATACACTACCAGGCTCTTCATTCCAATGCTCTACACTGCCCCCTGGGTAGGTAATTTCATACGGCCCCATGGTAGCGTCACCTACAAAGATAACCTTATAGTCTTTGCCGTAGCGATGAATGATATCCCAGATTGGAATACGCTCTTTATTGCGGCGAAGATTATCTTTCCACACTTCTTCATACACGCAATTATGAAAGTAAAAGTACTCAAGGTACTTAAACTCGGTCTGCACTGCTGAAAAAAGCTCTTGGGTGCTTTTTACGTGAGGGTCCATAGAGCCCCCCACATCAAAGAACATCAACACTTTTACCGCATTATGACGCTCTGGCGCCATATGAATATCAAGCAAGCCACCTTTTTTTGCGGTTTCGCCTATCGTCGTAGGCACATCTAGGTGCTCGCTGGCACCCGTGCGAGCAAACTTGCGCAGCTTTCTTAGCGCCACTTTAATGTTACGCGTACCCAGCTCAACATCTGAACTTAAGTTTTTGAACTCGCGCTTATCCCACACTTTAGCCGCCGAGAACTTTCTATTCCCTTTTTGCCCTATTCGCACGCCTTCTGGGTTGTCGCCATAGGCACCAAATGGCGAGGTACCACCCGTGCCAACCCATTTGTTTCCGCCTTGGTGACGCTTTTCTTGTTCTTCTAACCGCTTCTTTAAGGTTTCCATCAGTTCGTCGAGGCCGCCTGTCTTACGCAGCGCCTCGCGCTCTTCCGGGCTTAAGTTTTTCTCGATTTCCTTACGAAGCCATTCTTCAGGAATGTCTTTACCGAACAAGTCGATAGACTCTACGCCTTCGAAATACTCAGCAAACGCCCTATCGAACTTATCGTATTGGGTTTCGTCTTTCACCATAATGGTACGCGACAAACTGTAGAACGCTTCGATATCGGCATACACCACGTGCTTTTCAAGCGCACTAAGCAAATCCAGCAACTCGCGCAACGTGGTTTTGACCTGATATTTTCGCAGCGTATAAAAAAACTGAATAAGCATTAGCGACGCGCCATAAAGACCAGTTTTTCAAACAAATGTATGTCTTGCTCATTTTTAAGCAATGCGCCGTATAATGGCGGTATTGCTGCTTTACCGTCTTTTGAATGCAGCGCCTCAGGTGGAATATCTTCAGCAACTAAAAGCTTAAGCCAGTCGATAAGTTCAGAGGTAGAAGGCTTTTTCTTAAGCCCTGGAACATCGCGAATTTCAAAGAAAGCTTTCAATGCTTCATCAAGCAACTTTTTCTTTAAATCTGGGAAATGTACGTTAACGATTTCTTGCATTTCCTCTGGATTCGGGAACTGAATGTAGTGGAAGAAACAGCGGCGCAAGAAAGCATCAGGTAGCTCTTTTTCATTGTTCGATGTAATAATAACAATAGGACGCTGCTTCGCGAATACACGTTCTTGTGTTTCGTATACAAAGAACTCCATTTTATCGAGCTCTAGCAACAGGTCATTAGGAAACTCAATGTCTGCTTTGTCGATTTCGTCAATCAGCAGCACTGGGCGCTTTTCAGCGCTAAACGCTTCCCACAACTTACCTTTCACGATGTAGTTGCTAATATCGTGAACGCGATCATCGCCTAGTTGAGAGTCGCGTAGACGTGACACCGCGTCGTATTCGTACAAACCTTGCTGTGCTTTGGTGGTTGATTTAATGTGCCACTGAATTAATTCGGTGCCTAAACTCTCGGCCAACTCTTCAGCTAGCATAGTTTTGCCAGTGCCTGGCTCGCCCTTAATTAGAAGCGGACGCTCTAGCGTAATAGCAGCGTTAACCGCCAGCTGTAAGTCTTTAGTTGCGATATAATTAGACGTGCCACTAAAAGCCATTATTGTTGTACTCCGTATAATTTTTCGTCTTTGCAATTTTAACTATAATATCAAGGCCTTCTCATGATTGCCCATAGATATAACATATAGCTAAAAAGCACTTTGCATTTTACTGATTGGGACCAATGATATAGGGGTATGACGAAATCCCCTAATTCAGGCTGTGAATTATTAACTATCACATTCGTTGAATTATTAACTACTAAAAAGGTCGTACAGATCACGACAGACGGGGTTTCCTATAAAATAAGGAACGAGGTAAGGATTTATAATGAACGTATTTGACGACAATTCCCTATCTATTGGCCGCACGCCACTAGTTAAGCTAAATCGCGTAACATCAGGTAATGTATACGCAAAAATTGAATCGCGTAACCCAAGCTTCAGCGTTAAGTGCCGCATTGGCGCTAACATGATTTGGGATGCTGAAAAGCGCGGTGTCCTTACCGAAGGTAAAGAAATTGTAGAGCCTACCAGTGGTAACACAGGTATCGCTTTGGCATTTGTTGCGGCTTCTCGCGGTTACAAGCTTACGCTAACCATGCCCAGCAGCATGAGTCTTGAGCGTCGTAAGCTTCTAAAAGCATTGGGCGCAAACCTTGTTCTTACTGAAGCGCCTAAGGGCATGAAAGGTGCCGTTGCCGCTGCGCAAGAAATTGTGGCATCAGACCCAGACAAGTACGTACTACTTCAACAATTTGATAACCCGGCTAACCCAGCTATTCACGAAAAAACGACGGGCCCTGAAATTTGGGAAGATACCGACGGTAAAGTTGACGCGTTTGTAGCAGGTGTAGGTACGGGCGGTACTATTACGGGTGTAAGTCGCTACCTTAAGAACACAAAAGGTAAAGCAATTACTTCTATTGCCGTTGAGCCAACAGACTCACCAGTAATTACTCAAGCGCTTGCAGGCGAAGAACTTACCCCTGGACCACACAAAATTCAAGGTATTGGCGCAGGTTTCATTCCAGGTAACCTGGACTTAGACCTAATCGATGAAGTTGAACAAGTTACCAACGACGAATGTATGGACATGGCGCGCAAGCTAATGACCGACGAAGGTATTCTTGCGGGTATTTCTTCTGGTGCTGCCGTTGTTGCCGCTAAGCGTTTTGCTGAACGCCCAGAAAATAAAGATAAAGTAGTTGTAGTGCTTCTAGCAAGTGGTACAGAACGTTACTTAAGCAGCCCACTATTTGCTGGTGCGTTCGACGAGCAAGAAGAAGTGCAATAACTGCCTTTCAATTTCAATAATGCTAAAACGAGGCCCGGTGCCTCGTTTTTTTATGCTTCAAATAAAACCTTGTTTTAACAACAATTTGTAAAACCCTATCGTCACTTTGCTTTTATACAGTTTTTTGTGAATAATCCGCTTAGCAAACTTCTTGGCAGTCGTTACATTGACTTAGCTAAGATATGAAACTATCAATAAGAAACGGACCTCTTTATATTAAGGTAACCCAAATGAAAACGCGTATGTGGTACGCCCTATTAGGGCTTTTTACAGTTTTGATTTTATCGGCTTGTGGTGAGAAAAAAGAAGGAATTGGGCGGTATGGCATGCTTGACGAAAGCACACCTGAATACACCACAGTTATGTTCCTAAAAAGTGTTTACGAAGACGATAATCTTGACACAGCAATACGCCTATCCAGTGAAAAAATGTCGCGCATACTAACGCGATACCACACCAATAGTAACGTTCAACGACATTTGCTTAATTTAAAGTACGACACTGTAACCGTAACCCCGCAAAGTGCAGGTAAGATTGGTAGAAACGAATTTTCAGAGAAATCCACTATTACCGTATTTTTGAGCGGAAACTATAATGGCGACAAAGTAGAAGACCTTCGAAGCCTAGATTTGATAAAAGAAGATGGCGAATGGAAGGTAAACAAAATACACCCTGACGCCTATTTATAACAAATAAAGTAAATACTGTGCTTATATACAGCGCCCACTATTTTTACGATAAGTAAAAATAAAAAGGATGTTTTCCGGCTTTTAAGCTCAGATACATTTATTTTTAGTTTAATGTGTTGGTTTAGGGTGATAACTTAAAGCAACACAAAACTGATATACGGATATTTTCCACTTTGCATAAAGGATTTTTTCCGGACACTAAATTGTTAGCTACTTAGAGCTTAATTTTATCACCGAGGTAGTAATGAAACATTCTATGGACAGACTTCGTGAGCCCTTTAACGAAACAACAAGGAAATCTCAGCGTAATTTACTAATTTCTTCCATTTTGGGCATAATTGCTTCTAGGGTTGGCCTTATTCCAACCAAAATAACTGCTTTTGGCGTTGATTTTTCGTTGTCAAATATTGAATCTTTGATAGCGTTATTATCAGCTATAATTTTATATTTTTTGTTCGCCTTTATCGTTTATTCAGCATCAGAATATCAAGCCTTACATGTATTATCTGCTGCTCAAAATATAGAAAGGCTAGATTCTATAGCAAATAACAAAGTTGAGTATAATGACGAATTGCTTGAACTGAAAAACGAATTAAATGAAAAATTTCGCAAATCATACCAAGCTACAATACCGGTATATGCATCTCGCCTAATCTTAGAATTAATTGCCCCAGTTATTGTTGCCTTATTTAGTCTTTTTTCTTTGTATAGCTTTGATGTTAAAGCTCTTTTTTTGTAACGTAGCTAACAAACAACTATTGACGCTCACTGCGTTCGCTGGGACACAAATACATGGGCTCCCTTCGCTTCGCTCGTTATTACAGCCCATGTATTTGTGCCCCAAAGTTGGG
>NZ_JBTZUG010000009.1:0-185844 GCF_054890645.1 Alteromonas sp. HB246098
GATGAAAAAACTGAACTAACCGTCTATTTTTCATTCAAATGTGATAATTAGTAGACAATATGGACTAATTACTAATAGGATGGGGATTCAGATCCTATAAAGTAGTCGTTCTTAAAGTAGTAGTAGATGCTGCCGTTATTATATTAGTGCTTGATATTAGTTAGTGATATTGAAGCCAGCGTAAGGGAATACGTATAAGAATATATATAAGCGTAAACGATGTACGCTTTGCGTTCTTTCTAAATGTATTAATACTGGCTGTGTCATAAATTGACTACGCAATAATTATAAAGGTGGGTTTATGTTACGAACTCTTTCATTGCTATCATCTGCAGTACTAGCCTCTCAGGTTAGTTTTGTTGCAATGGCACAAGATGCGTCTTCGAGTGAGAGCATTCAACCAAGCACTTCAAGTAATGTAGTCGCCGTTGATGAATCGAATCATTTTCAAACTGCCTTTTTGAAGCGTCAGGTTGAACAAACTATGTCTGTGGGCAGAGCTATTAGTTCAATAGCTGGTCATTACCCGCAAGAAATCGTATCTATCGTAGATATAGCGCTAGATACTTACCCAGATAAATACAGAGAAATTATATTTGCGGCTATTTCGGCACAACCGGCCTCAACTGAAGAGATTGTTCAGCTGGCTATTGAAAAAGAAGTAAGCAGTTGCCCCAACATTGTACAGCTAGCAATAACAGCGGAACCGACTTATGTAGATTTTGTTGTGCAAGCAGCTGCGGTTTCTACGCCTGAAGAGTTAGATGAGATTGTACGCGTTGCCGTATTAACGCAACCTGATGCTGCTGACAGCATTGTGCAAACATTGTCTCAGGAACATCCAAACAAGATTGTCGATATAATGACAAGCGCGTTAAACGCTGTACCTTTTGTGGGTGAATATGTAGTAGATGCGCTTTTGGCTGTATTTCCTAACGAAGCGGAAACTGTGGTTGAGACAGCAGTACGAGAATCAGCACAGCAACGCGAACAAGTTATGCGTATCTTAAACACCGCTCAACATGCCGGTGTGTCAGAAGACAAGTTAAAAGAATATGCGATGTCAGCAGGGCTGAGCGAGGACGATGTTAATAGCGCGCTTAGCAATTAGTGCCTTAACTCGTAATTAATGCTTAACTGAAAACGGCGTATTGAGTGAATCAATACGCCGTTTTTGTTTGTGGCTTTGTAGTAACTTCATTTGGTATGGGGTTCGTAGTAAGTACCAGTACAACGTACTTATAGTATTTTTAGCACGTACACATCCCCATATTGCAATTACAATGTCTAGATTTTGAAAAAGCTAGTTGTCGAAGGAATGCAGCATCGCCGCTTCTTTATATAGCATAAGCTCCGATTTTAATAAGTCGACCTTGGCTTTGATCTCTTTGATCTTTGCTTTAATCTCGTTTTGCGCTCGCGCATTTAATACGAACATATCGCTATCTCCAGCATCGAATCGCGTTTTCTCTACCTTTGACAAAGTTTTTGCTAACGCAGCATTTTCGCTTTGAAGCGACACAATATCCTTTGCTTGAGCCCAGTAAATTAACGCCTGTTCAAAGCGCTGTACAATAGCTTGTTGTGTTGAAGTGAGTTTGTGTGAAAGCTCTCTTTGCTTAGACTGCAATTGTGCGCGCTCTGCTTTTGCCTTTCTGTTGCCTAGTGGATAAGAAAACGATAAGCCCACTTTGGTTTCTGTACCTTCCAACGTTTCAGAGCCTGCACCCACATCTCTGGCGATAGAGGCTGTAAGGTCAAGCTTGGGGAGTAGCGCGTTGTCTGCTAGTGCAACTTTGTTTTCTACCACCTGCTGTTCTAACTTCATTACGTCTAATTCTGGGTGACTTCGAAGCGCATTACGGAGCGTTACCAACTGGCTGTTGCCAATCCAAAAGGGCCAGCTTATTTCATTTGGCGGCTGCTCGCTGTTAATTGCTAGCATATCACCATTAGGTGAACGCCAGTAAAAAGACAGCATTTGCGCGTGCGTATCTCGCTTTTGTTTAAGTTCAGCCAAAGTTAAACGCTGTTGAAGTAAGTTGGCTTTAAATTCCGTAAGCACGATACTGGCTAAGTCGCCCTTCTCTACCCGAGTAACCAAGGCTTTTTCACGTTCAGATGCCGTATTAAGTAACTCAGTGACGGCTTGAATTTGTAACGCACTCTCGTACCACGCAATGTACTCACTCACCCCTTTATATACAAAGTCGTTGATGAGGCTTGTAGCTAGTGCCTGCCACTGAGAGGTAGCTAGCCCCGCGTTGCGCAATTCAGTTCTTTGTTTATCTATCTCACGGTTTTGCAAAAGCGACATGGCAACACCCACACTAGCCTCGCCGGCAGAAAGCGTATCGTAATACCCTTCATAGCTAGGAAAGTCACCCGCTGCGATGCGATACTCACCAAATACAGACGCGTTGAAGTCTTCAATTGGATTTGTGAAACGCTGAGTGAGGTTGGTCCCATCATAATAACCTGACACTCGGCTTTTGGTTTTCTGTTCAATAAAGGGGTCGAAGCTGCTCCTTGCAATTTCAAGTTCAGCGGCAGCTTGATAGTTCCCTTCGTTAATTGCCTGCACATAAGGGTGATAGTTAACCATGCTATCGACTAACGCTTCGATGGTTGGTGCCTGCCTACCCTGTTGAGTTTGCACCTGATTCGTATTTTGTGTCTGCGCGAATGAATCAGGTACACTTCCACCTATATATGTAGCTAATGTAATTGCAGTAAAGAACAATCTGCGCATTACCATATTGATGCTCCTGACCCTTTTGCCCCTCCTGAAGATGATTGCTGTGTAGGTAATGGCGGGAAGTTATTTAACTGGCGCCACATTTCATAACCTAATCGCACTTCTTCTAGCAACACCCATGCTTTTACTCGACTACCTAAACGGGCCGAACTTTCTGCTGGCCATGGAACATCTGACTCGTCGGGTCTGATCCAAACATTAAAGTCGCCCGTGGCGTTTGCCACTGGCTCTACATATACCACTTCACCACCGAAGGTACCTATTGCACTTCCCGGCCACCCGCTAAATTGGAAAACCGGCCAACCTTCGAATTGCAATCGCGCTTTTGCACCAGGCTTTACCAATGGTGCATCTAATCCTCTTACCGTTACCCGTACACTACGCTTGGCATCGGCAGGAATAAACTGACCTAAGATATCGCCAGATTTCACAAAAGTAGACACACCACCCGACAGCAAACGCACCACGGTACCATCTACCGGCGCAAATTTGGTTTGGGTAGATTGACGAGAGAGCGTCATGCTTACTTCGTTTATTTCAGATACCGACGCTGCGGCTTTAGCTCTTAGTTCCTGTACTTTAATCTCAGCTTGTTCAACTTCTTTACGAGACACCAAGCCTTGTTCCTGCAGTGACTTTTGGCGCGCCAGGTTATTTTCGGCATTTCTCACCGCCGTTTCGTTAGCTTGGTTCTTCAGATTTGCTGCCGAAAGCTGCGACTGAAGCTTTTCAAGACGTTGTGCATCAATATCTATAAGCGTAACAATAGGCTCGCCCGCTTTAACTTGCTGACCTTCTCTCACATGCCATTTTTTAACCTGCCCATCAACAAGTGCGTTAATTGGTTGAGTACGGTCTTTAGGGTCGAGCGAGTCTACCATACCTGTACCATAGGCGGTCTGGATCCAAGGAGTAAAGTACAGTATCAATCCGGCAGCCAGTACCAAGAAAATGATCACGCCTGTGATGACGCGGTGAAGCTTGGGCACTTTCAAAGAGGGTAACGATGTAATGTTGTCTAAAAAGCGACGTTCTGCGTTATTCACTTACTCACCCTCCTTATCATTACTGTGTAAGTTATTATCTTGTTCGTTATTAACGTTAGCACTTATATGCTTCTCACTGACTGGCGTATCGCTAGCGCTATATTTGTTTAACATAGCCGTAGCATTATCATGTAGATGAAGCACACCTTCGAAGCAGTCTGTTATTGGCATATTGGTAAAGTACATCACAGTGAAATCGTACTTGCTTAAACGTCTCAGTAGCCTTGCTCGTAAATCGACCGGTATGGCATCAAAGTGCTGGTTTAATACAAGAAGTTTGGGCTTACCTATAATAGCGGCAGCCAGTTTAAGCAGTAAAAATTCTAGCAGCTGTAGAGGCGCACCTAATACCGACACTTTAGTCTGCAGACCTTCGGGTAAGCTATCGATAACCTTCGTCATTTCAACTTCTTCAAGGGCTGCGCGAATATCGGCAATGCTCGCGTCGGGATGAGCCAGCTTCAAATATCGCTCGATAGACACTTCAATAATTAAAGAGCGATCTAAAATAGTTACCGCCTGCCTTAGCTCATGGGTGTCATAATCGTTTAGGCTAAATTCACCTAATAATATATCGCCTGACTTCACACGGTCGTATTGCTTTACCAGCCCCAACAGTTGCTTTTGAACCCAGCTTTTATCAGTAGTAACGAAGTACTTAGTACCAGGCTCGAACACAACGTTTAAATGGCAGGTATCGTTGCCATGTTTAAGCTCTACATTGTTAAATACTAACTTAGACGATGCAGGAATGTGCTCTGAAGCATTTAGCTCTTCCTGGGGCATAGCTAAAGCTCCACCTAGTTTTTCAGCCGCACCATATAGTTCATAATAAAGCTTTAAGTACTGAGTAAAGCGGGATAAACCAAAGAATACGGCAGACATTACCAGCTCGGCCGCGACTAGCTGACCAATAGACAGTTCGCCTTGCACAACAAGAACGCCACCAATACCAAGTAGCGACGCACTTGCCACTGCGTACATTAATAGAAACATTACCACTTGCGCGAAAGTGTAATTAAAGTGGCTTTTGTGCTTTTTCACATAGTTACTAATATAGCCTTCGGTACTGCGCCCGGCATATTCAACGTGATCCGCCGATTTGAAGAATTCGTGAGCGATGGCGATATCGTGTAGCCACTTCGCCGAGTCATACTTAGCGTGAGAAAGTTCGATGGCCGTGCGTTTAGCGCCCCGCCCCCAAATCTTCCATACGGCATACATAGTCAGTAGAAGTACTACGTTAAACGCAAAAAGCGCAGGATGATAAAACGAGACAAGCGTGAACCCTACTAGCATCTGCAGTACCAGAGCGAAGCCGTCGATCATCAGCGAAGGCATGTTCTTTTGAAACGTCATAATATCGAAGTAACGCTGCGTAATACTTACGTTCTGACGACCTTCGAAAAAGCTGTGCGGGGCAAGAATAGTTTTAAGCCCCAAATCTGCGGTAAGACGTGCATACACCTTACGCTCGTAAAACTCCATTACGCGCATACGAAGTGCGCTGAACACACCTGATATAAACAAGGTAAGAAACAAAATAACGGCAAGGATAATAACCGCACGGGTTGAGCCAATATTGGCAATACTGTTTATTAACGTTTGGACCGCTATAGGTACTGCCAGTGTCATCAAACTGATTGCCACGCCATAAGCGATTGCAACCCAAAAAAAGCCAGCCTCCGGTTTCAATAACGAAAACAGTGTTTTTCGCGTTTTACGTAAGTTTATTGTTTTGGCCATAGTTATGTCTTCAATATACCGCTAGCTCAGAAAAGTTAGTTATGCGTTGTTATACATAGCATATGCAACAGCACATACAGTGTATTGCAATGGCTAGTAAGAATAAATCTGTTATATTCTTAATACTTCATCGAAAATAATTGTGTTTACGAATAGTGGGGTCAGAGTACATTTCTCCAATTCTTTTAACAGGTCGCTAAAGTATGCATCACCTAAACTACCATCATTTATATTATTTTTATCTGGTTGCCCGCGAAGGTAGCATTGCTAAAGCCGCTAAATTACTCCACGTTACTCCGCAAACGGTAAGCGGGCAACTCAGTACGTTTGAAAGTCAGCTTGGCTATTCACTATTCGACAGAATAAACAAACGGCTGTACCTAAACGCACGGGGTAAAGTAAGTTATCAGTATGCCAGCGAAATATTTCACAAGGGTAACCAACTGGCTGAAATACTTAACAATAGCGATGAAGTAAATACGAAGGAATTCGTAATAGGTATTACAAATGGCATTCCAAAAGTGCTCTTTTATGATTTTGTGCACGACATCATGCGCAAATACTCGCAAGTAAAGTACGTAGTTAAAGAAGATAGCTTTGATGGTTTACTAAAAGAGTTGGCCATTAACGCTATCGACTTTATTGTTGCCGACAGAGGCATAGCGCCCGGTACGCAAATTAGCGCTAACAGCTACTTCTTAGGGGAAAGCTCATTAAGCTTTTTCGCTAAGTCGCCCCTTAGTGAAGGCTTACAGTTTCCTGACTGTTTAAACCAAATGCCGTTGCTTATACAAGGTAACACGTCGGGCATACGCCAAGCACTTACAAGCTGGCTTGAAACCGAACAGCTTTACCCCAAAATTGTGGCCGAGTTCGATGATACTGCGCTGCTGAAGTTGTTCGGCAGCGAAGATTTCGGCGTATTCTGCGCACCTTCGGCCATTTCGAAACACGTAGAGGAACAGTATGGTGTGCACTGTATTGGTAATGCCAATACGCTTAACGAAAGGTACTACGCCATTACCGGTAAAAGCCGTGCCGACTATACGATTAGTGAAGCGATCGTGAAATCGGCACGTGAAATTTTAGCGTAACGCTCTGAGTTTAAGTTATGGGGTCAGAGTCGGGAGTTATGGGGTCAGAGTCGGGACTCTGTCCCCAATGCTTCATATAGTCGCGTTTTAAACTGTTCTGAGCCAAGCGCCTTACCTATTTGACTGTATGTTCGAATACGCTCTATATCTTTATTTGAAAGTTCGTCATGAAAAAGTGCGCTGTAAGACTTTTGCCGAGCTTCAGGATCTGTGCCTAATGATGTATATATTGGGTGCTCAGTGCATAATGAGGTGTGAACCCCACGTGCATTGCGATGATAGCTTGACCACTTATAGTTAGCTGGGTGTTTCGCCAGGCCAGCTCTTACTGGATTGAGCTCAATGTAGCGTGACACTGTCATTAGGTATTTCTCTGAATCCACTACACAGGAACGAAAACGCCCTTCCCATAATGTTCCGGTACGCTCATATTTTGCATTAAATCTTCTTACATACATTCGACCGATTGACTGCATCATTGCACTTACCCCCCTATTATCTTCTTGAGGTGTGCAAAGTAAATGCACATGATTTGTCATCAATACCCAGGCATGTATATGTATATTAAACTTTTTCGCGTAGGCATTGAGCCATTTTACGTAAGCAATAAAGTCCGTTTCACTTAGAAAGCAATTAGAACGATTATTGCCGCGTTGAATAACATGTACAGGGAAACCAGCTGGGGAAATCCTTCTCCTTCTTGCCATACTATAGCTCCGATTAGTCGTTATTACTTATCGATGATAAGTGGACTTTTGCGGAGTACAATCCTGTACCTAGAAAATCTGGTACAAAGTCCAGCAATAGAAAATTTGGGGGTCAGAGTCGGGACTCTGACCCTATCTCTTGCTATCTATTACGCTGCAACACCATCATCTATGTTTTGAGAATAGAGGCTGATTGTAAGTATTTTTCCTAACATAAAGCTAAGTGCTTCATTTATAGGCATCAGCTTTTCGCCTAACCCATAATCCAACTGCGCAAGTTTCTGCCTACCTTCAGCAATCATTGGAGGTTTGCGGCCTGAAGTAGTTGTGGGGTCAGAGCTGTTACTCTGACCCCATGCTGGCTGTATAGCAATTAACGCGGCTGCATATTTTTCAGGTACGGCTTGCTTTATTGGTTTGCATACCGAAAGCGTTGCTTCGCCTGACTTTGTCTTATAGCCTGCCGCACCAAACATACGGCAAATTCCCGGGCGGTATTCGTAAATTCCGCAATAACCTTCTGTACCGTCCAAACTTAAGCGTTGATATTGCTTGCATGCAAAACCGCTATAACTTTGAAGTTCATCGAATACTTGTTCGGCTTGCCCTATATCAAACAAATGCAAAGCAAATGGCAACATTTCTAAAGGCGACACTTCAATATCGGGTTTATTGCAACATGCACCGCATTTCTCAACACAGTTTAATGACTGACTTGATTGATATGCGCTAAATTCTTGAGAAAGAGTTTGGTAAACATCCATTACTTGGCTGGAAAGCTCACGCAGCCTATTCATAACGACTCCGCTAATAAAAGCAAACTAAAACAAATAGATGTTCATGCAGTGTTGTATGTTAGGCGGCATGAACTCGTTTTACTGATTGAAAACTTTGAGAGCTAACAAACAGTCAGTAGTGGGGTCAGAGTCGTGACTCTGACCCCATAATTTAAAGCATGCTTCTTCCCCGCCGGGTGTGAGTAAGCTTGAGGCTTGATGGCAGGGGTTGAATTGGCGCGGATTTTATTTTGAATTTTGGGTTTTGGGAAGTTTTTTTGTGAATGAACTTTGTTGATTAGAGATACCGAAGTATTGACACGATAGGTATTTGGTTTGGCTGCTTGTCAGACTTTGGAGCTACAAGCGTTAGATATGAACTGAAAAGAGGACGCGATTGCAGCTGTTGTTTTTCCAAACTATTATTATAGCTAAGTTTAGCTAAGTCCATGAGGGGTTTTGAATGCTAGCTAATATGCATGAAGCAAAAAGTAAGTTATCCCAACTTGTCGAACGGGCAGAGGCCGGTGAAGAAGTTGTTATCGCCAAGTCGGGAAAACCAGCTGTGAAGCTAGTGCCTTTTAAAACAGAAAAGAAACTCACTTTTGGGCAGTTCAAAGATCAAGTTCATGCAACCGAAGACTTCGATTCGAAAGAGGTTAACGAAGAGATAGCAAATATGTTCGGTTTGTAAGGAAAAGAATCTTGCTGGATACCCACGTTTTAATTTGGTGGATGAATGGAGATGAGCAATTAGGTCTTAGTGCTCAGAAGCATATCTCAAATACTGAAAACGATATTTATATCAGCGCTGCTTCTGTTTAGGAAATGTCGATAAAGCAGCAGCTGGGAAAACTTACGATACCAGACGATATTGAGTCGCTTATTGAAGAGTTAGGTTTTAGCGCCTTACCTATCAATTTATTTCACGGCCAGCAAGTGGGGAGATTGCCAATGCACCACCGCGATCCATTTGACAGAATGTTGATTGCCCAAGCTCAAGCCGAAGGACTGCAAATATTAACGAAGGACGAACACTTTCCCGCTTACGGGATTAGATTGATTAACGCATTGAAATGACGCTTAGAATTGTTGTGCTGAACCGTTTTTAACTCTTTCATAACCCAGTATACTGAGTCAAGAATATATATACCAAAAATCAAGGAACGCTAATGAAGCCAGTCATTCTTGCAGGCGGAACTGGAAGCCGCCTATGGCCAAAATCTCGCGCCGCTTTACCTAAACAATTTTTGTCACTTACTTCTGACAAAACTATGATTCAAGACACTGTGCTACGACTTAATGGTATAGAGTCTCTACCGCCTTCTATTATATGTAACGAAGAGCATCGCTTTCTAGTTGCTGAGCAAATGCGACAAATAAGTGTTGATAAAAGCGATATACTGTTAGAGCCTGTAGGAAGAAATACAGCACCAGCTATCGCATTGGCGGCGTTTCAAGCTATGGAAGGGGGTGAAGATCCCGTTCTTCTGGTATTGGCAGCTGATCACTTAATTCAAGATAGCGATACATTTCAGTCGAAGATAAAGGAAGCTCAAGCTTTAGCGGAACAAGGTAAGTTAGTCACATTCGGCATTATTCCTACCCAACCCCATACAGGCTATGGATATATAAAGGCTGGCAACAAACTCAATATTGGCTTCGCTGTAAGTGACTTTGTTGAAAAGCCTGATATGCCTACCGCCACAGAATACGTTCGTTCAGGCGAGTATTTTTGGAACAGCGGTATGTTCATGTTTAAGGCTAGTGCCTTCTTAAAAGCGCTTGAAGCTCATGCCCCAGATATATTCACAACCTGTAAAAAAGCTATCGAGAAAACTGAAAAAGATCTCGACTTTGTACGTATAGATGAAGAAATCTTTGCATCATGCCCTAGTGACTCTATTGACTACGCGGTGATGGAAAAAACATCAGAAGCCGCCATGGTAACACTAGATGCAGGATGGTCTGACGTAGGAAGCTGGTCATCCTTGTGGGAAACAGGTGACAAAGATGAAAACGGCAATGTAACTACTGGCGATACGCTATTAGAAGGCACCAAAAACAGCTACGTAAATGCAGAACATAGTTTAGTTGCTGTTATCGGTTTAGAAAATGTTGTGGTGGTTGAAACGAAAGATGCTGTTATGGTGGCAAATAAGAAAGATGCCGAACATATCAAAACAGTAGTAAACAAGCTGAAAACTGAAAAGCGCCCCGAATTTGAGTTCCACCGCGAAGTATTTAGGCCTTGGGGAAGTTACGATTCAATCGATAACGGCGGGCGATTTAAAGTTAAGCGCATAACTGTGAAGCCAGGCGAAAAATTATCGGTTCAAATGCATCACCATAGAGCTGAACACTGGGTAGTAGTATCAGGTACTGCCAATGTGACTATTGGTGAGGAAGTCCAAATGCTTACAGAAAATGAGTCGGTGTATATCCCAATTGGAGCTGTTCACGCATTAGAGAATCCTGGAAAGATTCCACTAGAACTAATCGAAGTACAGTCAGGCGCTTACCTTGGAGAGGACGATATTGTCCGTTTTTCTGATAGGTATGGGCGATCTGATAAATAATCGCAGTGTAAGACTGTTTATTGAGCCTAAAAAAGAGCCAGGTTATAAACCTGGCTCTTTTTGTTTAGAAGGAATAATGTACTCTGACCCCAGAACTTGGGTTAGTCAGCGTTGAATAGGTCGCGGCTGTATACTTTATCTAGTACGTCTTCAATATCGCCTGTTACACGGTTAGCGACGATAACATCAGAGATCTTCTTAAATTCTTCTAGGTCGTTTACTACTCGTGAGTTAAAGAAGTCCTCTTCTTTGAGTACTGGTTCGTAAACCACAACTTCAATACCTTTCGCTTTAATACGCTTCATGATGCCTTGAATCGCACTTGCGCGGAAGTTGTCTGAACCAGACTTCATGATAAGGCGATAAATACCTACGATTTTCGGCTGGCGGCTAACTATTGAATCAGCAATAAAATCTTTACGCGTACGGTTAGCATCAACAATCGCTTGAATCATGTTATTAGGTACATCGCTGTAATTAGCTAGGAGTTGCTTAGTATCTTTAGGAAGACAGTAACCGCCATAGCCAAAGCTTGGATTATTGTAGTGGCTGCCGATACGAGGGTCTAAGCTTACACCTTCGATGATTTGTTTTGAGTCTAACCCATGGCTTTCAGCATAGCTGTCTAATTCATTGAAGTAAGCAACACGCATCGCTAGATAAGTGTTCGCGAAGAGCTTGATAGCTTCTGCTTCAGTGCTGTCGGTAAACAACACATCAATTTCTTCTTTAATTGCACCTTGCTGAAGTAACTTCGCAAAAATTTCAGCTCGCTCAGTTCGCTCACCAACGATGATACGGCTAGGATAAAGGTTGTCGTAAAGCGCTTTACCTTCACGCAAAAATTCGGGTGAAAAAATGATGTTCTCTGACCCGAAACGCTCCTTTGCATCTCGGGTGAACCCAACAGGAACCGTAGATTTAACAATCATTACCGCATTAGGATTAATTTCCATTACTGTTTTGATAACCGCTTCTACACTACCTGTATTAAAGTAGTTCGTTTGCGGATCGTAATCTGTTGGTGTTGCGATTACAACATAGTCAGCATCTTTATACGCTTCTTGCGCGTCCAGAGTTGCAACTAGGTTCAACTCTTTCGTTGTTAGATATTCGGCTATTTCTTTGTCTTCAATTGGAGACTTCTTATTATTAAGCATCTCGACCTTTTCTGGGACTAGGTCGACCGCTTTCACTTCATTGTGTTGTGCAAGTAGCACTGCATTTGAAAGCCCTACATAGCCTGTGCCTGCTACAGCTATTTTAAGCTTCTGCATAGTACTATCCATTTAAATTCTCTCCAGTTTTGTACAAATAATTTACGAAAGCTTCATTACTATCATTGCATAGTAATTTTAAACAATGATGAATACTACGGCTAACTCGCCTAATTTTTTAAATAGTGTATCAAAGCTCTGTTTGATGCACTATGCATCAATTATGCCTTATGCGTCACTTTTTCAACTCTACCGCGCTTCTTATCGAAAAGTTCTCACGCTTTAGCGTAAGATTTGGATTATAAGCGGGGTCGTTTGCAATGAAGTCACTCCACGATGTTTGGAGATAAGCTAATTCGCGATTAAAACGCGCCGCTTTTTCAGGTGAAATATCTAAGCCTCTGCTAACCGATTCATGATGGAAAAGCTCTGCTTCTGCGCAGTAAACATTGTTAACGCCCAAGCCTTTAACCTTTAAACAAAAATCTACGTCGTTGAAGGCAACAGAAAGGTCCTGTTCATTTAAACCGTTTACAGCATTAAAATGCGTGCGTTTAACTAGTAAACACGCTGCGGTTACGGCGCTATAGTTGTTTGTAGCGACAATCCTGTTTAAGTAACCAGTATGAAAGCGAGGAAAGTTCTTGTGAGCGTGGCCAGCACCACCGCCGTAGCCTAAAACAACGCCAGCGTGTTGTAGCCGTGTATCAGAATAAAGCAGCTTTGCACCAACACAGCCAACATCTTTGCGCTCCACATGGCCAACCATATAGGTAAGCCAAGCCGGCGATATAACCTCAATATCGTTATTAACTAACCCAAGGATGGAGCCTTTTGCATGTTCAACACCGAAATTATTAATTGCCGAATAATTAAATGGCGCCGGGTAACGAATAACTCTTACTTTTTCCAACGTGTCTAGATAACTAAAATACTCAATACTTTCCTGTTCATCAGAGCCGTTATCAATCAGCAATATTTCATAATTTTGGTAGGTAGTTTTCTCTAGAATTGACTCGATGCATGCTTTCACCAAAGCTTTCCCGTTTTTCGTGGGAATGATTAAGCTTACCAAGGGACTACTATTGGGCCAGCACACGCGGTTTACGCTAAATTGCTCGTCTAGTTCGACTTTCGCGTTTGTATGTTTTTCTATCACTGTTTTAACGCGCTCTAGCGTGTTTGATTCACCTTTTTTATCTGGTGATTGGTGCACCAAGGGCAGCGGCAAATGATTAATAGCCAAACTTTTTATAGTGAGGGAAAGCTCTGTAACTATCTCTGCAATTGTTGTTTGGTTAGTAATGTGTAGCGACTTTAAAAGTGCTGTTTTGATCATTACCCCAGTATTAATATAAGCGGTAGAGAATTGAAGCTCAGGGTTCCAATCAGGTAAGAATCGTGGCGATGACTTAGCCCCATTAGTATTAAGTTCGTCCGTATCACAATAAACTAAGTCGCGTTCTTGCAAAGCATCACATAGGTGGCCAATAGCAACTTCCTGTAATGAATCACCACCGTTAAGTAATAACGTAGGAATTCGGTCATCCAGTCTAGCAATATTCTTTTCTAACGTACTTTTATCTATATCGCCCACAATAAAGCAGGTTTTAACACCAAGCGCCTTAAGTCTTTCTTCAGTTACGCCTTGGCTGTCGGTGCCAAATACTATAGCTTGCCATCCATCAACCTTACCTGCTGGCTTTGAAAAAACAGACTCATTTACTTCAAGCCAATAATTGTATAACGCCTGCGTTTGTTTAGGCGTTGGAGCATCGAAAAATAGCCCCGACTTCCTTACCGACCTTACATACAAGCCAGTTAAACGTTCGTTTTGTTTGAGCTTGTTTTTTAAGTTTTTAGGAATAAGTTGAAGGGCGGCACGCACTGACCGCATAGCAATTTTTTTCATGTAGACTATTTAGGGCCTTAAAAATAAAGAAAGCCGCTTTATTTAAAGCGGCTTTCTAGTTTAACACTTGTAAGTTTGTATGGGTATCAGCTTCCGGTACCTAAGCGCTCACCTTGATAACTTCCATCAAGAACCGCTTTCCACCAGCCTTCATTCGCTAAATACCATTCAACGGTTTTACGAATACCGCTTTCGAAGGTTTCTTGTGGCTTCCATCCTAGCTCACGCTCAATTTTGCTAGCATCAATGGCATAGCGCATATCGTGGCCTGGACGGTCCTGTACGTAGGTAATTTGATCAGCGTATTTACTATCTTTTGGCTGAACTTCATCCAGAATTGAACAGATAGTTTGCACAACTTCAATGTTCTGCTTTTCGTTGTGACCACCTATATTATAGGTTTCACCGATTTCGCCGTTTAGTGCAACCACAACTAATGCTCGTGCATGGTCTTCAACATACAACCAGTCTCGAATTTGATTACCTTTGCCATATACAGGTAGCGGCTTTCCAGCAAGGGCATTTAGAATAACCAACGGAATAAGTTTTTCCGGGAAGTGATACGGGCCGTAATTATTTGAGCAGTTAGTTACAAGGGTTGGCAACTTGTAGGTGCGAAGCCAAGAACGCACTAGCTGATCTGAACTTGCTTTACTTGCTGAGTACGGCGAGCTTGGTGCATACGGGGTAGTTTCTGTAAAGAGTGGAAGCTCTGTGCCTGGCTCAACTTCATCAGGGTGAGGTAGGTCGCCGTATACTTCGTCAGTAGAAATATGATGGAACTTGAAGCCTGCTTTTTTATCGTCTTCCAGTTCAGACCAATATGCTCTTGCTTGTTCAAGCAAGGTATACGTACCAACTACATTGGTTTGAATAAACTCGCCTGGCCCATCGATAGAGCGATCTACATGAGATTCAGCAGCAAGGTGCATGATGATATCAGGCTGATGCGTATTGAAAACGCGCTTTACTTCTTCAGCATCACAAATATCAACCTGTTCAAAGCTATAGCGGTCGCTATCTGAAACAGGTGTTAGTGATTCTAAATTACCCGCGTAAGTTAGCTTATCTAAGTTAACCACAGTGTGGTCAGTGTCGTTTATAAGATGGCGAACTACTGCTGAGCCAATAAAGCCCGCGCCACCTGTTACTAAAATCGTTTTACTCATTTTCTTTTTACCAAAAGTATAATTCTGTTTTTGCCATTTAGGCTTTCAATTCTTCAAGCATGCTGGCTAGTTGTTTGCGCCAGTGAGTAGGCTTACATGACGCAAACGCTTCGCGTGCGGTTTGCTTGTCTAATACACTGTAATGCGGACGTTTTGCAGGCGTTGGGTATTGGCTTGACGGAATAGGTAATACTGGAATCGATTTATCTAGCAAACCTTTCTCAACACCTAGTTCTTGAATAGCGAGCGCAAAGTCGTACCAACTAGCTACGCCTTCATCAGTCCAGTGGTACACGCCACTGGTTTTATTCAAAGCGGCAGTAACACAAACTTCAGCTAACCCTTTAGCCCATGTGGGTGTACCAATTTGGTCATCTATTACGCTTAACTGAGGTTTATCTGCCATCAAACGCAGCATGGTTTTCACAAAGTTATTACCATGCGAAGAGTAAACCCAAGCAGTACGAATTAGGCAACTGGCATCAGGTAGGATCTCAAGCAGCGCTTTTTCGCCTTTTGCTTTCGACTTGCCGTAAGCACCTTGCGGCTCGATAGGGTCATCTGTGAGATAAGGCGAACCTTTGTGACCGTTAAATACATAGTCGGTAGACACATGAACCATAAAAGCGCCGTTTGCTTTACAGAATTTTGCTAAGTCCTCAACAGCAAACACATTGATGGCATTACACGCTTCTGTATCTTCTTCTGCCTTATCAACAGCCGTATAGGCCGACGCATTTATTAAAACATCAACCGATAAAGGCGATAGTGTTTCTTCAATATTAGAGGCGTTCGTAATATCAATATCATTGCGCCCTAAAAACGTAACTTGGTGCTCGCTATTATCTAGTTCACGAGAAAGTTCGAAAGCTAACTGCCCAGACTTACCTATAATTACAATATTCATTAATCGCTAGTACTCTATAAAAAGTCAGTAAAAAACCGATAACAATTAAAACGTAGGTGCGTCTATAAATGCCAAGCCCGCCTCGTCTTTACCTGATAGAGAAGGCTTCTCACCATTTACTAATGGCCAGTCAATATTTAACGTTGGGTCGTCGTACTTAACTGATATTTCAGATTCCGGGTGGTAATAGTCTGTGCACTTATAAACAAACTCGGCAGACTCGCTGGTTACGTAAAAGCCGTGAGCAAAACCGGCAGGTACCCACAATTGTCGTTTGTTCTCAGCTGATAATGTCACCCCAACCCACTTACCATATGTAGGTGAGTCTTTACGCATATCCACGGCTACATCGTACACTTCACCGCTAACTACACGTACTAATTTGCCCTGGGTTTGCTCCATTTGATAATGAAGGCCGCGAAGAATACCTTGGCTAGATTTAGAATGGTTATCCTGAACAAAATCTACATCTGCACATTCTTTCTTAAACCAGTCGGTGCGAAAGGTTTCTAGAAAAAAACCGCGCTCGTCGCCAAATACTTTAGGTTCGATGATTTTTACATCAGGGAGGTCTGTTTTAATTACTTGCATTTACTTTCCGTACAAATGTGCAAATGAATATAAGAAGAAAGGTGGCAAAGCCACCTTTTTTGAACTTAGATATAGATTAAACTTTTACTCTGTCCTTTAGAACTTTCAGAAGGTAATCGCCATACCCACTTTTCTTAAGTGGTGCGGCTAACTTTTCAAGCTTCTCAGCGTTGATATAGCCCATTCTATAAGCCACCTCTTCTGGGCAGCACACTTTTAGGCCCTGCCGTTTTTCTATTGCAGCGACGAAGTTTGCTGCGTCTAGTAGCGAGTCTAACGTACCTGTATCCAACCATGCTGAACCGCGGCCCATTAGCTCTACTTTAAGTGAGCCATCTTTAAGATACAGGTTGTTTAGGTCGGTAATTTCAAGTTCTCCACGAGGTGAAGGCTTCACTTCTTTAGCGAAATCCACTACGCGATTGTCGTAGTAATAAAGGCCTGTTACCGCATAGTTTGATTTAGGAACGGCTGGTTTTTCTTCAATAGAGAGAGCATTCCATTCATCGTCAAAATCGACCACACCATAGCGCTCAGGGTCGTTAACGTGATAACCAAATACAGTAGCACCTTGCTCTTGCTTAAACGCATTCTGCAACGATAGTTTTAAGTCGTGGCCATAGTAGATGTTGTCACCCAAAATAAGTGTGCATGGAGAACTACCGATAAAGCTTTCGCCTATAAGAAATGCTTGTGCTAGACCATCGGGCGAAGGTTGAACTGCATATTGAACATTAATACCCAAGTCACTACCGTCGCCAATTAACTCAATGAAACGGCGCTGCTCTTCTGGTGTGGTGATAATTAAGATATCGCTTATCCCAGACATCATGAGTGTAGCCAAGGGATAATATATCATTGGCTTGTCGTAAACAGGCATAAGCTGTTTACTAACTACCTTTGTAAGTGGGTGCAATCGCGTGCCTGAACCACCCGCTAAAATTATTCCCTTCCGTTTCATAGTTATTCCTTTTTAGTTTTCTTTAATAACTTCGGCCAAGCTATTGGCTAACTCAGAAGCAATTCCCATATCTGTAGCTGCTTCTATCATCACACGAATTAACGGTTCTGTTCCAGATTTTCTGAGAACGAGCAGAGCAGATGAACCTAATGCTCCTTAAACTCGCGCTACTTTTTCTTTTACAACTTTTAAAACAGGTACAGACTCCAGTAAGTTATGACGAACATTCACCATACACTTTTTTTAATTCTCATTCTCACGGAATCGACAGAGGTTCAAAAGACTCTAACGCAACATTTCGTTAAAGAACTTTATATAAGAAGCACTATGCTCTGGAAGTGTTTCAGCAACAGAAGGAGACTTTGTCTCACTATTTTTTCTCTTCGCTTTTATATACTCAAGAACTGAATCCTCGAACTTAGGAGCTTTGACCACAAAACGTGCGTTAGTTTGCAAGCATAAGCAGTCTGGCCTAACAGCTTCAATTACGTCATGATCTATATTACCAGCAGTATGAACGAACACGATGTTTGTGTACAAACGGGTTAAGTAGTCAAACATAGTGTAAGAAGATGACGACCCAAATACTAAGAGCGTTTCACTAAGTAAAGCTTCCCGGTTAAACATGCAAATAACTCTGCCAAAGTTATCTATATTATTGTCATATACAATCTTTTCCCTGTAATTAAAGCTAGTAAGCCTATCTTCTTCGTGTAATTGAGCAGGGAAAAGTTTTGAGCCCAAATCTCCACTTAATCTTTTTGTTTGATAAACATCAGAGTTAAAAATATCTAGTTCGCTGACAGGTTTACGTGAAAGTTTGCTTGAAACTAGTTGCGAAGCAAGCCTCGCTCCATGAACGCTCCAATGGGTATCACAAACTCGAAATGACCGACGGTCTAGATCTCTCAATTCTTGTATGGGCAGTACAAAATTAAGAGTATCCGGAATTAATTTAGTAAGTTTCCTAATCGGCGCTTGTTTAGAGAACTTATATGGGTAATATTGTTGATATACCATTTCTTTTGAAGGTGCAACAAGTAAACAAACAGGCAAGTTTTTTGAAAGAGAATAATTAGTTAAAGAACCTAAGTATTCTTTCCATTCTGCCCTTGCTGTGCGTGACAGCCTAAACTTACCAGTATGTTGTTCAATACTTTTATTTGTATCATTATCTAGAAATAGCCACCCGTTCTCTCCTTTAAGTATTTGGAACTTTCCCTCTATCGCCCCCCTTAAAATTTGAATGAATCGCCCGTCTTTTACAACACAGATAGAGAAGGAAGAATGCTTAAGTTTAACCTGCTGAGAAAAACCACAATGCAGCTTAGGGTGGTTTTCGGGCGACTCCCCTAGAATTTTTGAAATAACATCAGGCCTGGCTCGAGATAAGGGTAAGGGGATAACGTCACAATCATTTAAAACAACCAATGATATAGCTGAGTCACTATCGTCTAAAAACCAACCTTGAAGTAGCAATCCTTGTTTATGTAAAAGGGTGCCATCAATATTTTCCCCCTGTACAGGGAAGTCTAAATGCCAACGAAACTGTGTTTCATCATCTGCGCCCATCCTTTGTGTACTAATTGAATAAACTGCCACTACAGTTCCTTGCCATAAAACATTACAGATAATCTCCAACTATTTCGTACTCTTCCTGAAGATAGGATTCCAGGCGCCGAATGCTAGTAGGTATACAATGACTCATATTATTTCTTCTATTGATTTGTTTAATTTCTAGCTCTAAATCTAACAACGCAGAAAGTTTACTCAACCCTTTTTCGTAATGATGCTTGGACCCCACGAAAGCAAAATCACTTATCGGCACATCTCTAAAAAAATTACTATAAGCCCGAGTGAACACTTTCACTGCGTCTTCGGTAACTAGGTCATTCACAATACTTGTTTGAGACTTAAAGTTAGTCTTTGGTAACGCTGATTTTAATAGCTGATACTGGGGATGCCTTGTTTCTAATGACATAAGATGGCCAACTAATGACCATAACCTCTCTAAAGGATCGCGCACCCATACAGCCCTCTTCGCAAAAGGGAACATCTGCTCATGATTACTGTGCGGTTTAAAATGCCCATGTAATATCTTAGCTTTGGAGGGTAACCAAACAGCTTTCCCAGCGGACATTTCAGATGCGCCTGTATTATCATAAACACCGTATACTACTCTTTTCCCTAATGACTGCTCGAAAGCAACTCTCAGTGAACTTCCGGCGGTTTTCGGGATATGATGAGAGAGAAAAGTCACACGAGGGTGAGGAAAACTTTGCGAGTACATCGAAGGCGACATCAATCGCTCTAGTCTCCAAAGTGGATGTATCCGATAAGACATAAGTTACTAACTTGCTATGTTATTTGGCATTACACCATAAAATTTGCTGCTATTAAACGCTTAGTTTTAGTTACATTGTTACTCATAGAGAGTAACAGCAACCTTACGTTTCAATTTGTGATTATGGCAGCATTTAAAAGTTGTCGAGGACAACTCAACAATAAACCATCAGTCGAAAAAGTCTGTAAGTAAAAAATATCAATCTCTACTGCAGTATAATTTTCTCAACGATGGCCTTCATTGAACTATTAAAAGATGACCGAGAAAATAGTGAATCAGCTCGTCTTTTAGCATTGTCGGCATATGAAATCAGCATTATTTTTTCTTCAGATAGTTTTTTCAAGTTCTCTGCGATTTGCTCGACATTTTTGAATGGTACAAGAATACCACTCAATTCATCTACAAGCTCTTCGATAGCGCCCCACTGATAACCAACAACCACTCTTCTGTGGATCATTGCTTCTGCAGCGGTTCTGCCAAAGGACTCTTTAAATGACGACAAGCAAAGTATAATGTCATTATTTAATATTTCAGTACTCACCTTCTCAGTATATCCTCGTATCCTCACATTATTTGTGGTGAAACGCCTACTCGCGGCTTCAACTTCTGAGGTAACTGGACCATAAAGCGAGAAGGTTATTTTGCTGTCTATGCACCTACTGGCTATTTCAAAGAAATCTTCGACACCTTTTTTAGGCAAGTTACTACTTAGCATGCAAACTTTTAACGGTTTAGATGTATCGATGGCAGAGGTTGCTGTTGAAACATTTACAACATTATAAACAGTAGTACATTTATCTTTAGCGTCTAGCCACTCGGCAGTAAGGTTAGAATTAGCGACTAAGTGGGTAGAAACTTTGAGTATGCGTTCTCGAGTTTCTTCTTCGTCTTCACCAAGAACATTCCGGATATGTTCGTCAAACTCCGGCAACTCCCTTACATGTGTTAACGTTTTTATATTTGCTTTGGCAGCTGCACAATAGGGCTCGAAAAGCATGATAGTATTAACATATACAAGCTCTATGCGACTTTGCTCAAAATAATTACAGAGATATTCCACCTGCATAGCGCTGGCGTCTCTTCCTTTGCTAAACCAAATTAGGGGGATAAAAATTAATCTAACAGCGTACCGTTTTAGTTTATTTATATAACTTTTATTCAGGGCATTGGGGAGAAAAATATGTAGGCAATACCCGCTTTCCGATAATGCCTCTGCTATGTCCAAGAAGCTTTTTTCTGCACCAAAAATATCTTGGGAAACACTGTGTGCAAACAATGCAATTTCCCTTCGAGAGTTTTTTGAGTCGCCATCCAGAGTTACTGGATGCTCGAAAGACCAAGTGCTTTTCAACGCGTGCCATGTTGGAGACTCTTGGTTCCGTAGCTGAAATTTAAACTGGTAAGCGCTGGGGACAAATAATGGATTTGGAGACATGTCCAAACGCTCCCCCAATGACAGGTAATGGTCGTAAATACTCCCCCCCATCTTGTTGACATTTGGGTAGCTATTTAAATACCAGTTATTGTTAAAAGCCCTATACCACCGATGCAAATCATCATTTCGCAGTGACCTCGCCCCCTTGTTTGGACAAAGCTCATGAGGCACTGGGAATAGACTTTTTGTTAAATCAAACTTAATTGGGGTTGGCGTATTTCTGTGCCACACTTGAGCAAAAGCCAAATGCTCCTGCCTCGCACCACCAAACTGCGTTACTAAATGGGTAGCGGAACTTTGTGTTAGTGAAGTCTCAACAACCCTTCCAAAGGATAAAGGAACGTCAGGAAGTACCTCGTGCACACTATTATGCCCAAAATTTGCAATGAGCCTATGGTAAAACTCCGTATCTGCACCCGCTTTTAGTTCATCCCACATTCCAATATCGTCAAAAACACTTTTTTCGACCATTAGCGAAGAGACGTTTCTATAGATGAGAGAGCCGTCAATTCTCATTTTGGTAAATGACAAATCTTCAGTACATCTCACCCAGTGAGTAACCGTAGCCTTAACTTTACGTTTGAATAAAAACGGTAAAACTTGCTGCTCTATTTTCTCGGGGTGTGCCCAGTCATCTGCATCCATAACCGTCACAAAATCACCTGATGCTAAAACCGCCCCTTTGTTTCTAGTTGGGTAGGCCCCTTTATTTTCATCGTTTTGATATACGAAGAGGTTTGGTTCTTCATTGTATTCTTCCAATATTTTCAACGTATTGTCTGTTGAACAATCGTCAATCACTATTATCTCTATATTACTCCAGCTTTGCGCTAACAAAGCGTCTAGTGCTGTTTTTATAGTTTTTTCAGCATTAAATACTGGAACAATTACAGATACTTTCTTTCGGAAAAAAGTTTTGAGAATACGTTGTGTAATCTTTGTTTTCTGCTTTTTCGCAATAATGCAGTCAATATTGATTTCGCTGGCGTTTGTCTCAATAGTTGCAAGGTTACAGGAACGATAAATTGAATTTATTTGTCCTAGCTTACAATCTTGAGCTTCTAACATTTGTCTAGCTAGTAGTTTAGAGTTGGATTCCACCCATAAAGGATGCTCAATTAACTTTCTAGCCGAGCTTAACTCTTTACTTTTAAACTGTGACTCAAAACACAATAAAAAAAGCGAAGTAGAGTCAAACAGTTTTGAAGCTACATTTATGTTTAACAGAACTTTTTCTGAAAAATATAGAGCTTGAGGGTACTCTAAACGAAATAGAAAAAATTCAGTTAATACCTTTTGCGCGTAGACACCATTAGCATCCGTTTTATCAGAATACTCAATTAGTTTATCAAGAAATTGCTTCTGACCTTCTATGTCGAGGGCGTTCGCCCATAAGTCGCGCTCAATAGAAAGTGAAGGCAACTCACAGGGAATTCTTCCCTCTCTCCTACCATGTTTGTCAAAATGGATAACAGGATCAATACCGGCTGCAGCAACATCCGGATAGGTTTCGAGATACCATTTTTTATCTACGTAAAATGAATGGGTTTGCTTATACATTTAATGTTAGATCTTTTAGCAGGATAATAGCCCAGCAATATTTTTTGCGACTTTCTCTTGGCTGCAATTGTCCACGACAAAGCTATAGCCTTTTAGGACCTGTGCACTGTACTTCTCTGCGCTGCTCCACATTTCTAAAACCATTTTTTCCACGTCTTTCTCTAAGCAGTAAACAGCAGCATCGCCAAAAATCACTTCATAACTGTGAGGCAAAAGAACAACACGCCCATGTGCCATTGCTTCCATTATATTTCTGCCGAATTCTTCTATGTAATCTTCATGAGTAAAGTGTAAAAAGAAATCTAATTCGCTGATGAAAGTATCAACCGCTACGGAGTCAAACTCTAATACAGACCAGTTTTTGGGTAATGTTTTTAACATCTTTTTAGGTGTTTTAGCCCCACCTAAAAGTTTTACAGCTACCTGTTTACTGTTTGCACAATAAGCTGCTTGTAGTTGCTTAGGTTGCGAAGGCCACTTTGTCCAATGGTCACGGCTATGGCGCCCCAGAATTATTTTCCTTTCGCCCCCAAAGTTTTCAGGTAGTTCAGGTGTTTTGCCAACTAGACTTTTAGAGTACGGTGGGTACCAAACTTGGTCATGAAGATGTTGCCCTCCACCAGCCATTTTCATGGTTTTATTTACAATAGGTGAAATTGGGATCCAAGTAGGCTTCTTATTGAATAACTTGACACACAGTTGGTTAACTTCGTCTTCGTTATAGTAATGCGGTTCTTGACTCCATAACTGCATTGGAGATTGATTAATAAGTATTCCAAGCTTTTCACATTGAATTTTAGGAACAGCGTCTATTTCGTACTTCAATATCGGCGGGTGATGTATAATAACTAAATCTGCAGATATTTCGTCTTCATGAACAAGCATATCGACGTTATCTTTATAAGTAAGTTCCGTATATTCATTAGCAATATCGGCAAGCTTCAAATCATACCTTGGCCAGTGGAAAAGCCCCACTCTGAGACCTGACTCTAAAGCTGCTGCTATATAACCCTCATTACACCTTCTTGTGCCACCTAGGAGACTTAAATCAGATATTATGACCAGATCATAATGATTATTTATCGGCCAATTATTTGGCGCTAAACCAGCGGGGATCGGGAATGGTTTTTTTAAGCTTGTTCTTTCAGTAATAATAGTTTCGCTATCATCTTCAACCTTATACTCTTTCCAGTAATTAGCTTGTCTAGAGTATTCATGGCGTATACCGAAAGTTAAGCTATTCAAACTCGTTTTTGCATTTTGAGTTAAGGAGTTTTCATGAACTAAAAAGAATGATAAGGGCACGCCAGTCAAAATATCTTGAACAGATTCTTTGCCCCAGAGAATTCTAGCTCTTTGAACAAATTCATCATCAGCGTTAGCCGAAACACCATCCCATTCACCCAAAGCTTTCAAGTCGCTCGCTCTTATAAGCACAGATGGGTAACTTCTATGAACGTACTCAAGGTTATTTCTTTGTGGCCTAAGCATAAAGCGCATGTCTGGCAAAACTCTTGCCATCATTGAGCAAGTCACTTTTAACCTGGGGTTGCTAAACATCGCTCCTAACTGAATTTCAAGCATTTGAGGGTGAGACCAGTCATCACTATCGTGGACTGTTATAAAATCACCTGTTGCAAGGCTAAGTGCTTTATTTCTAGTGCCATAAGCCCCTAAGTTTTCGGCGTTCTCAAACACCTTGAGTCTAGTATCGTTTTCCGCTAATTCGTTTAGTATCTCAACAGAACGATCTTTACTGCAATCATCTACAGCAATAATTTCTATGTTCGACCAGCTTTGCTCCAACAACGAGTTGATAGCAACCTTAATGTAGTCCTCAGCATTATATACCGGCACAAGAATGCTAACTTTGGGCCCATTGCTAATTGGTATAAAACTTTTCTCTGCTTTCAAATTACCAAAACTCATTCCTTTGCTAGCATCATTGAAGCTAAGTGGGGCTAATGAGTAATAATTGTAAATTTCGTTGATGTAAGAAAGTCTTTGCTCTGCCGGTAATTCTTGATTCGATAACGCACAGACAAAGTCACTGTCAAATCTATATTCTAAAGATGGCTTGATGAAGTTAGAAGCTTCTTCGTACTTACCAAGCTTTTGCAATGCCTCGACTAACAACAACTTTGTACGCTTTGAGCGATAAGACTTTATATCTAACTTACGAATCTTTCGTATATTTTCGACGGTGCAAGTCCAGTTGCTATTCGTTGCATGCCAGCGAGCTAGAACATATATTGCAGCTACACGTTCTTTTATCTTAACAGCAGAATTATCAGCTATTTTAGCCAACTCTGCAGAAGCATACTGACTAAAGCCGCCCCATAACTTTTTACTGAGATCCGCTACCTGAGTAGGGGCTGTTTTGTACCTAGAAGCAATTTTTTTAGAAGAGTGCAACAAAGAAGGCAGAGGCAGTCTGCCCTCCGTTCGTCCATACTCGATGAAATGTAGCAGCGGATTAATTCCCGACTCCTTCACATCTTGGTAATAGTCTATATACCACTTTGAGTCGAACGCTTTACTTGGATTACGACCTTCATTCGCACCATTTATAAGGTAATGTTCGATTGGATCCATACCAGCGGCTTCTACATCTGGATTTTCGCTCATATACCAAGAAGAATCAAAAAGGTTTGAGCGCTTTATAAGCTCTATTTGCTTCTTTGTAACGTTTCGCGTAAACGGAGAGCTTTTCTTAAATGCTTTGAACATTATGAGTTTCCATGTTTCAGTAAAAATGTACGACATACCTACTTAATTTATCAGTAAAACGAAAAGTTTTGGGTAGGTCGATACATCTTTAATTTGTTTCATTACTACTTTTCTAAATTTCAATTGGAAACGGACTTGTTTCCTTATAAGTAAATTCGTTGGTATCTATTTCGAGAGTATCGTGTAGGCCTCTCAGCAATCTACTGAGAAGGCACTGAAATAACAGATATTGGAGCCGAACAAAAAGTTTTAATGTTTGTCTTACCTATAAAAATTGTAGCAATAAGGCCTTATTACTCTTACTAAAGTGCGCAGTATAACAGCAATTCACTTGTAGCAAAAAGAACTGTTAATTTGGAAGTCATTTACTTGCGGCTGAATAGAGCCAATTGTACAGTGAGCGCCTAATGTTAGGAGATCATTCCTTACTATGCGTTCACCGTAAAATTAGGCTCAAGATCCTAGCAGTTCGTAGGGTCCTAATGTCATGCGGTCTAGTATCGCTGATGACCTCTCCATATGAACTCCGAAAGCCAGAAATCCATATAGAATAATTGGACATTGCTAGGTACTAAAAGGGATTACCGGACATAACCGTTCTCCCACTGCAAAAATGTACCTGTTTTATCAAACAGGTACTTTAAATAGTGGAAAACAATCCGGCCGTACTTATATAGTAAAATCAAGAACTGACATGTATAGATTAGCAACACTCTTTACATGCCTTTCTGGCGCAAAACGCCATGACATACTGTTTGCCACGTCATCCCTAACACTTACATAACGCTGAGATAGCTCGTCAACCTTATTAAATTCATCTTTAAATTTGCTGGCATTAACATTTTCGACAAGACAGAATGGAGAGAGCTGCTGGAGTAACTCTTTATGTCCTCCCTCAGAGGAAATAATCATCGGAGTACCCAACATACCAGCTTCAACTATTGTACGTCCTAAAGGTTCATTTTTGGCAGTAGAAACTAATACATCGGTTCCCGAGACAATTCGCAAGGCATCATAACGATAACCAGCAATAATGAAGTTTTTTGAAACGTCTGATGGTAGGTACTTTCGTTTTAAATCATTAATTTCACTACGAACCGTTAACCCAAGACAAATAAAATAATGACGCTTATCAGATTTTATAGACTTTGCAGCTGCCTCAAAAAACATCTCCCAACGCTTTCTTTTATTACCATTGGCAATCATCGTAAATACTTTGGCGTCTAATGGAATATCAAATTCTTTTTTTAGCCAATAACTATCTTGTTTGCGATCATAAACTCCATCAATAGTAATGGGATCATCTACTACTATAACTTTCTCTCTGATACTTTCGGGTGCGCGATCCCTAACGAACATAGTGATGGTCAGCACCATTTCGGCCGCAAGCAGAAACTCTTCAGCTTTAGCGGGATGCTGAAACAATCCTCTCTCATGCCATACGTGAATAAATCCAAGTTTTTGTTTCAAGGCACCCCAAATCCTATGCATACCAGCATCATTTGTATGAATAGTACCAATAGACTCTCTCAACAAATGCCTCTCGACATCAGCAGAATGATGCAAAATACCGTCAATAACAGAGTCGTCAAATGGGGCTCTTTTATCAATTGTTGGCAATTCAATAACAACGTAATCTAAACCTAGGCGTGTAATGTAATCAACGGTGGGACCATCGTTATCTATAATTACGACAATTTGAAACCCCATTTGTGACATTTTCACGGCCAAATCAAGAGCTGATAAATCGGCTCCGCCAGGTCTAGCCTCTTCCCAGTTCCCACGCTCTCCTTTTCTCCCGGAAATAGGGAAGCCAATTTTTTTCATCGATGAGTAATTCACAAAAATAAAACCTCAATAATCTCAGCTATATGCAAATATCCAAATATGCATACTAAAAAATAAAAATATAAAATTTACGCTTTAAGTAAATTCAAAATATAGAACTTTTGACTCTTCGCAACTTTTCGTCAGTTTACTTTAATTAAAAGCATATACCCTATAACTATCTCTTGCCTTTTTATGAAAAGCAGCAAAGGAATAATTAGAGTTAAAAGAATTAATGCTTTAAAATATTACGTCGGGCTAATATATTCATATTGAAATCAGCAAACCAAAATTGACAATTAAACTGATTACAAATCTTGTGAAGTTTTCTTTTGCAACTCAGAAAGAAAAAATTTGTATGTGTCCGTAGTAAAATGAAAAGGCGCCAACCCCCACTTATGGTTAGCATCTGCTTTTATTATTCCTTCGGGGTACTCTATCATTGCGTGACGCCCGAAAGCGTCTTCTAACTTGAGGTAGGCCTCTCGCAAATATTGGTTTTTTTCTGCAATATTCGATGAAGAATCTATAGAGTGATCGCCTGTTGGCTGATAATACACGCAATTAACAAAAATTTTATCTAACTTTAGCTCGTCACAATGACTCTTAAGACGTCTTAAACCAGTTTCCCATAAACTTTTAAATTCGCCAGATGAGCTTTTTACTATACGACCCTCTTGACGTTGAGAGTTCATTGCTTTCTTGTACTCCGATGAAACAGTATGTGACGAATCATCATCAAACAACTTCAGATTAAATCTGTCATCAATTAGGTCAATAACAATAATGTCATTTTGACTGTCTTCTAAACTAAGCCAAAATCGCTTGGTCATATCTCTTTCTACCATTCTCTTTTGAAAAGTAGATTTAATATTATCAAGTAATTTTGAGTCTTTTCTGCTTTTGGTTGCCAA
Organism: Alteromonas sp. HB246098; assembly: GCF_054890645.1. Taxonomy (NCBI): domain Bacteria; kingdom Pseudomonadati; phylum Pseudomonadota; class Gammaproteobacteria; order Alteromonadales; family Alteromonadaceae; genus Alteromonas; species Alteromonas sp. HB246098. Next base: position 28,274 of record NZ_JBTZUG010000009.1, read on the forward strand.
TGACGCCAAGCTGGTTCTTGCCGTATAGTCAACTAACTCAAAATCTGTTGCTATTTCAAGTGCATCCCGAGTTACACAACTACCAAGAATTCGTACTTTTTTCATTTTAAAAAACGCTGTAACCTTAATCTCTGCTTTATTTTTAACATCTCATAACGTTAAATGTAAATAAAATCTACACTTTCAGTAAAACTCGGCTGAATCGACCAGACTTTACTAGACAGATTTTTGTTTGAATTCTTCTAGCTTTTCATAAGCCAGTGGAGGCATATTATTCGCTTCACCATGCTTGCGTCTAGAGTTATAAAACATTTCGATATAATCGAATATGTCGGCTCTTGCATGTTCACGTGTTGTATAAATTTTTCTCTTTATTCGTTCTCGCTTAAGTAGTTGGAAGAAGCTCTCCGCGACGGCATTATCATGGCAGTTCCCTCGACGGCTCATGCTGGCTTTTAGATTGTGCTCAGTTAGGAAGTCGCTCCATTCATAGCCAGTGAATTGACTTCCCTGATCTGAATGTATAAGTACCTGCTTTTTGGGCTTTCGTCGCCACACCGCAGCTAGCAGCGCTTGAGTAACAAGCTCAGATTCCATGCGAGAACTCATCGACCAACCAACAACAGCGCGAGAGTATAAATCTAAAACGACGGCGAGGTAGAGCCAGCCTTCATGAGTGCGGATGTAGGTAATGTCAGTGACCCAGTATCTGTTCGGTGTAGCAACCGTAAACTGCCTATCAAGCACATTATCGGCAACAACCGCAGGCTTGCCGCTGAAGTGGCCTTTATGTTTTTTATAACCGACTTGTGCCTTTATACCTTCTAGCTTCATCAATTTGGCTACACGATGTTTGCTGCACGCTTCGCCTAAATTCTTAAGGTCACTCGTGACTTTTCTATACCCATAGACACAGCCACTTTCTAGCCAAGAATGCTTAATTAACCCCATTAAGCGCTCGTCTTCTAACTGTCGCTTTGATTTCGGCTTATCCACCCATGCATAAAAGCCACTTCGTTGTATTGAGAGTGCTTCACACATGAGTTTTATTGGGTAATTCTTGAGCCTGGCTTTTATGAACGCGTATTTTTCTTTGACTCGCCCGCGAAAAATACGGTGGCTTCCTTTAGGATGTCGCGTTCCATTGTTACGCGTTTAAGCTCTTTTTCTAGCTGCTTAATTCGGTCGGATTGTTCTTGAGACTGCCTATGTTCTTCACTATCTGGGCCGTAGGATTCTATCCAGTTATAAAGTGAACTGCTGGTCACTCCCAGCCTCTCAGAAACGCTTGCCACCGAATAACCTTGGTCAGTAACTTGTTTAACGGCTTGTATCTTAAATTCTTCTGTAAATCGCTGAGACATCTTTTCTCCTTAGTACACATAATTATAAAGCAATTAAGTGTCTAGAGAAGTCTGGTCGATTCACCCTTGTTGCTCGCACCAAAGTCGCCAGCGGCTCTATAGCAGGCACGGCCTCCGTTGTAACTGGTGCAATACCAGAAAACGTTGTTGTTGTTGGCTCGCCCGCTCGAATCGTTAGAACCAATGTAACTTGGAGTCGAGAAAAAGCGGATTTAGACGATTACAGTTCAACCCTGCTAGTTCGATAACAAAGTTTACGCTTTAAAGTGATATAAAGTAATTTTCAAAAATAATCTGCATTACTGGATTCCAATTGACCACTAGCAAGACGATCCAAGTTAGTTTTTTTAGTTTTTCTCGGTAAGCTGCCAAATGCAGGTTACCGAGGTTTAACATATTCATTTCTACGCACAGCATGTTAGCCAGTAAAAAGCTATTTCTCTGTCGTTTCCTAACCCCCTAATTCTTAGTGTAATTATTCAGACTGCCACTGTTTAGGGGAAGTGTACAACCTCTCGTCGCTATAATCAGGCACTGACTTTCGAGCTATTCAATCAACGAGTTATACTCCTCAAGTTTTCTCTTTATAAAGGGGCCATTCGGCCTTGCTATACTTGCCAAAAGCATAAGTTCACGTGCGATAATTGTATCTTCTACCTCCATACTAACCGCAGCATCTCTAATCAAATCTATCGACTTGGCGGACAGTGAGGGAAAAGAATAAAATTTATCGAAGACACTTGATAGTTCAATTAGGTTAGACACATCAAAATTAAACACCACTCTATTCGCTGAAGTGTATTCTAACTGTTCACCATTGTAGAAAAGAAGATCAACTAGATATAAGTATGTAAACGGTCCGTCTACCTTCCCTCTTTTCATCAGCGTATCCAAACAGTCACTATCAGAAAAAAAGGGAGAAATCACCACATCGCCATACGAATCAAAATCTAGAGCTTCAAAAAAGTAACCATAACCAGAAAGCGCAATTTTATGTTTTTTGTTAATTACACATCCTGGTGACCCCTCAGCTCCCTTTAACCCAAAGTAACCTATGGCTAGCAACTTGTTCCTGACATCACATTTGACGCAAAATTCTTTTTTGATTTCTGCATATTCAATATGGATAAGGTCATTCTTAAATTCGGTAGAATTGCCAACAACTTCTGGGATATTGACAATTGAAAAGGGGTTGTTTTTACACTGTCCTCCCGAAGGTCTATTTCTCTTTAATCTATATTCGTGACTAGCTAAGACACCTCCTAAAATAATACCGAAAAAATAAGACGTACGATGGCTTAGGTGTATTTTATCTTTAAAATGGCCTTTAGAAAAATTGAGCTCGTTAAGGTCAATTACAGATATAGAATTCAAATGGCAAAGTTCTAAAACGGTGTCATAGAAAGAATTAAACTTGTAATCTCTCAATCCAATTACGGGAAAAAAAACATTGACAATATTAACGTTTAATGTGCTAAGAAATTTGTAAAATTCCTCGCACAAATGTTGATACTCATCACTTAGAATTCCTCTATAAACATTAACGTCGTTTATGTAATGATCTAGTATCAACAGATCACAATTCTCGACTAATTCTCTATTTTTTATTAAAGTCTTTAGGTGGTAAAAAAAAGGTACTCTACCACATGAGAGCTGAATGACCTCATGTTGTAGGCGGAGAGATTGTATAAACCCCTTGTTCCCAATTACCGAATTTGATGTGCCTACAACTACAATTTTCATATTTATCTGCTATAAGAATACGAAATATTTATCTACCAAATCTTTAGTTAAGGGTTGCTCAGATCGCTTGACCTTGTTAATAATAGGTATCTCGACTCCCTCTCCCAACCTTTGAACATAGGTATCATTCGTTTCGTGAAGAGACCTTATCCAGCAGTAACTTATAGTTCCGTCTAATATAAGTGGTACTTGCCTATCAATCTTTTTATGAGAAACATTGGGAACAGCAGACTTTATTCTGTGCTCACCGGTCTCACTGCAGTGATTTATAAAACCCAGCCCGATTGCAATTTTTTCATCATAGCTTTCGACAAAATGTGTATATGTATCTAACTTTGAATCATATAATGCGTTAACACCAGCTGGTAGCGATAGCGCTTTGCCGACAAAAGCATCTACAGCGTATCTTGATATATACTCAAAAAAGTGAGGTGCAAGAATATCGTCATCATCTAATCTTAGAAGAGAATATACCCCTCCCTGATTTCTTCCTTGAAATTCTTCGCTTATTAATGCTCTGGTACTTTCGACTATATTAAAATCTTCTTCATATGTTACCCAGATTATCTTCAACCAACTATAATTCTCTTCTGCGCTAGACAATAGGTCTTGTGCCCACGAACTAATCAGAGTGGAAGCAAAAACGAAATGCCTTACTTGTGCGCCCTCTTTATGCGCTTTTTCAATATTTTTAACTGTTCTATCAAGAAATATTTTTAATCGACCACGCAAGCGCTCGTCATTTGCGACAACATTATCGATTTGCTCCTGTACAGTTAAAGCACTCGTTTTCCAAGCCTTTGTCATATTTTTATTGACCAAGCTAAATCGTGTGTATAAAAAAATCATTTGCTATTATCCTTTAAGCTATTGATTAGCTCGTAATCTGTTACATAAAAAGCTTTCAGTTGCTCTTCGATTTTAGGAGTTCTAAAAAGAGCACTTTTAGGAATTCTTTTTTCGCTTTTAAAAATTTGATTTAGCTCTTCAGCAGACTGAGTAACCACATTCCCCTCTCTCTCGCTTTCGATATTGCTAGTACTCGCATTGACAGGCTTTTCGAAAAACTTTTGAGCTAGAGCAGTTCCAACGACTAACTGCATTGAATCATACAAGGAGTTCATGGGAATAACAGCATTGTAATTTATATCTCGCAAATGAAGATGTTGAGAGTAAAGGTGAGGATCTAACTCTCGTTCGCTTACTTGCTGGTTCATTATATATAGTGAAATAAATTCTTCGAAACTAGCCTTAAATGCATCCCTTCCAGTAATTTTCTCATAACTTTGGAAAATATCCTTGTTTCCAGTATTTTGAATGAACTTATTTTTGTATACAGAAATAGCTCTATCTATAGGATCCCTAAATATGAAGATTCTAAAATCACATGAACAAAGCTTATCTAATGAACTCTCTACATGAAGTTGATTTAAGGCCGCTAAATCTGTTTTATATTCAGAAAAGCATCCATGAGAAAAATGAGAAAAAAACTTTTTAAAAGAACTGCAAGCATTTTTACGTATGTAAGTATAGGCAATACTTACACCATCTACTTTAATAGTATAGGTGTTTGAAACAGGCCTTTCGGTAAAATCCCAGTTGTTTAGTGAATACATATTTTTCCAGTGGTTTGAAATTGAACTCGTAGCGAGACACTAAAATAATTTAGAATACCCAGTTAGCAATTGAACTTCTTTGGTTACATTTAAGGGCCACTTGGTAGTAAATGTGGAAAAGATCGTTTGCCCATGCTTAATTTCTCTTAACCACTCTTCTTTTCTTGCAATACAAACTATGGGCAATTCCTTTTTAGAACAGTGCACAGCGAATCTAACATCTACGTATTTTTGAGAACCTTTCATAAACGCATGTCGAGGCCTGTTTTTAGCTTTAATTGCTACAGTACCTGTTCCAACTTGGTTAACTAAACGGTCCTTCTCTAACGCCCTTGGAAATGAAAACACCCTACGAAGCCCTACATCACCATCATAGGCATCTGGGTAAATAACACCATGAAGTCCATATGCTGCTTCATCATTTTTTGCTAACTTTTGACACATCACAAATGAATAATTCTCTGGATAAATAATATCATCATCAACATATAAAATAACGTCTTCATCATCTACATCAATATCTAAAAATTTACCAACATCTCTTTGATCGGTGGCAGGAATTATTGCTTCTAACTTCTTATATTTATTTAGAAAGGGCGGGATTTCTTCGTAATTATTGAGGCATAGATGTATTTTATCAACTTGGTTATAAAGAGAGTCAATCGCAGGTAAAATCAATTCACCACGCGCCGGAAAAGTACACATACATGCAATAATCATATCGCCTCACCTTCACACTGAACACCATGATATTCTCTGTATATTCCTTGATCCCTCAGAACATTATCGACGTCTTCGTCAGACACTATGTGGCTGCCAATAACTCTTTGTCTCGCCGCAATATCTGAATAAGCTCTGCGTCTAGGTGCTACACAGCCAGTATTTTCCGCAGCCAAGCCTGGGCGCTTTGTCAAAGAACCATCGCCCCACAGCCCAAGAATCAGCGGTTCATCTAGCACTCTAACGTTTTCGGCACCAAGCATAAACAAGCATAATTCATGGAATTCAGTATCTGCGGCTACAAGCGATTGCCTAAACTTAGGCAAAATACTAAACACTTCTTTTTTTACCATTGTCGACACTACGCAAAATCTGTTGATTAGACCATCTGGGAAAAATATGACCTCTCCCTTTGGTGATATTCTTATCCAACGGCAACTTGTAACGAGCGATTGAGAAACCGTTAAATCATTTACTTGTCGCTCTATCCGTTGGGGGATAGCTATGTCATCTGCATCTTGAAAAGTAATGAACTCTCCTCGGCAAAGGGGAATAAGCGCATTTCTTATATTGTAAGTGCCTTGATTTTCTCTTGATGAAAAAACTCTGACACGTCTATCGGTTAACGCTAAAGACTTCATTATTTCTAGAGAACGATCATCGCTGTTGTCATCACACACAAGAATTTCAATATCTTGGTAGCTTTGATTCAACAGAGAGCGAATCGCATATGCCACTGTTTTATCCGAGTTAAAGCATGACATTATTATCGAGACTAGCGGTCCTCTCTTAACATTTGGCCTTTCAAACACTAATGAATCTAAAACATTTTCATCGAGCGATAAAGACACGACGTTAGACAAGTCATAGTGTGCTAGCAAACCATTTAATGCTGACTTATAGCTCTCAGCATTTTTAAGCCTAGCTTTATTCAACCCAAGACCCAGCCTGTGCTGAATATGCTCAAAAGATTCAAGCTCTATATTTTCTAAAAACTCTTTATTGTCGAAGTTATCGAAGATAACGTTGTTTTGCTGTACCTTCTGGGAAAAGTCCTTCGAAGAGAATTTTGTTAGGTTGCTAGATATTTTAGTCGGTATTGAAAGCATTGGTAAAATAAGGGGGTGGTTTACCTTCACCAACTCAAGTAACTCTTCGTCTTGGCTCAATAGAAATGCGTTTCTTACGTGCTTCGCGAAATAATTTTTCTCGTCTTTATCTAAGTTTGAAAAGTTAATTGCGAATGACTTTACTTGGTTCAAGTAAGTCTCTGACATTTGAACAAAGCGAAGTCCGTCCATGTACCTCAACAAGTTCTTCTTCTCTTGAGCTAGTGGTGCTCTACATAAGTCATAAGCCAGAGTGTGAATATTAGTATACTTTGCTACCTTAGGCTCAAAGCCATCCAATACATACTCAGCTTTTTGTAATAAATTTTCCTTAGTGTAGTGACTCAATAAAAACTTAAGCGCTCCGAAGTCATTTCCATATTGTTTTGCTTTCTCAAGCAAATTCAGAACTTTTATTGATTTATTCACTTTAAACTTCTCTTTTTCCAACTTTTATAATCGCTAAGCCTTTTTCTGCTGACAGTGACGTTACGTCAAAAGGTCTACTTTTAAGTTCAGCTTCTTTCTCCCACATTTCTACACATTCTTTTTCATCAATTCTTGAATAATCGTCCATAAATATAGTGAGGTTAGACTGTTCAAAAATATTGATAATTTTAGGGAATGCAGGATAACGCGCATGTTTGTTTGTCGCACCAGGAGGACCATCCACAAGAACAAGTACGTTAGCAGGAATGTTTTCATTGTAGACTTGATCAAGCTTGGTCTCGCAATCGTAATGCATATACGTGTTGCCTAGTGCTTCAAAGCTGGTAAGCGGGGCGTGACATAAATCTACGTGCTGTTCAACACCATGCTTCCTAAGCATGGTTAAAGTACTGTTGTAATACTTTTCTAAATGGTCAAAGCTTATAAAACGAGTTTGAGCTGCGCTCATTTTAGCAAGTGCACTGCACATAATTAGTGTAGATGTTCCACTGCCGAATTCGATTATCAAATCAAACTTCTGGGAAGTAATCATATCGATTAGACGCACACCAACGTCAGGGCTCACAGGCCAACCATGAAAATGAACAGGTAATACACCGTATTGTAAAAACCTTTTTATAGTGTCGTATGCTTCTAATTGAGTAACAACGTTGGCAGTTCTACTTTTTACTATTGAATCAATTTTACTTGAAGACTCAAGCCTGTTTTCTACTAATGAGTCTGAAAACAACTTCGGTAACTTATCTAAGCTTTCATTAGTGCTTTTCAAGGTGTCAGCGATAGTACTTGGGATGGAAGTAGAGATACTTTCAAGAGCTGTCAGAACAGCACCAAAGTGATTATTAACGTCACTTGCTAACTCCACCGTTTCTTTTGCAGAGTTTCTAATTTTTGCTATTTCTGAGTCTAGTACGTCTAATTTACCCTTGATCACTTGGAACGTCGAAGTTAGCTCTTGTTGCTTAGTGTTTAGTCTACAAACAGCCTCTTGCACTTCATCTCGAGAAAACATATAAATTGCATTAAAATCATCATTAAGAACTTCAGTAACACAAAAGCCTTGTAATTCCATTAGGTGGATGTATTGATATGGCTTACTTCTTCCATCTCTAGTTCTTGTTAACCTTAGAAATATCGTTGAAAAGAACTGACTTTGCGTACTTAATAAAAATTCTCTTAATACCTCGTGCTCTACTTGTACAAAGTCTATAATTAAAGCGTTCAAGCTCGTAGAGCACTTTAGCTCAATCTCGTCAATTATCTCTAATATGCTTTTGGGCGTTATATCAATAGTTTCTAAATGTCTACAGCCCGGAAATTCGCTCAGTATAGTATTTAACTCCCCAACACTTGATAAATTAGCGGGAGAAAGAACGTGAAACTGTCTATCACCTGGTTGAGCAATAAGCGCTCTTTTTCTATCGATTTGTGTTGCTACGATGTTATCGCTAGGGTTGTTATATACTGCTGATTCTGAGGCGTCTATTAGGTATAGCGTGTCGCAACCAAGCTTTACCGTTCCATTGAAAAGACAATCTCCACAACCAAGCCAAACGATGTTTTCAACTTCTAAGAAATTATTGTTCATCATTCTTGCCATTAACTAGTACTAACAGGTTACTTTGGTAAACTCGCCCTTCTTTCTTTCCATAACGCAAATAGTGAATTAACGGGTTGACCCCTTGGTTTGCCACGTCGGGATATGCTTTTAAATAAGACAGGCCATCAAAATTTTCACTTGGTTGCTTGCCTTCGAGATAACCGGTAGTAGCGTAATGTTCCTCGGCTGCTATTTGGGTACCTTGAGTGTCTGGATATTGTTTTAGATACCATTCTCTATTGAAGAGAGGCGAGTTTTTCAAGAGGTTAATGTTATCTTCCAATTCCTGCTCATTGTTATTTAACACTTTAGAAAGCATGGTTTTGAGCGATTTAGTTGCCTTCACTGCCTTGTTATTTTCAAATGAACGTAGCGCACTTCTTGAGTGCATTAAAGCTAGTTCTTTTAAGGCTAGTTCTCTCTTTAACTTTTCATTATTTTTACGTTCTCTGTCTAACTTTATGCTAATCGACTTAGCATATTTATCCAGCTCTTCAACTTTCTTCTTATATTCCCGTAACACAGAATTTTGAGCTTCAATTTCTTGCTGAAAGCTTTTTTCTATACTCACTGCAGAAGCTTCAGAATCTGACTTTTTCTTACGAAGCCAAATAACCTTTTTTTCCAACTCTACCTTCGCATTCTTAAGAGCTTTAAGATCGTTAGAATACTGTAAATTTGAGTCATGAATATCTTCATATTTGGATTGGAGCTTTTCTAATTCTTCAAAGAGTATTATCTTCTGTTGCTCATTATCAGCTTTAACTGACTCAACATCCTCTAGCCAATCAATACTTTCTACAAAAGTGCACAAATCAGTGGTGTTCGCTAAAATATCTTGCTTCACAATTGTTTGGAATATATTTGAAGCCCTACTTAGTTCTGACGTCGAATAAGAATTTGCTAATAGGTAACTAACACCAGCAAGTTGCAGCTTCTTTCTATCTAGTAACATTGTTCCAAAATTCAGAGACTTGAAGCTTATTTTTTGACTGTTAGCCTTATAAATGTTGTACAAACTTTCTACGTAGCGACTCCAAACTTCATTAATGGCTGCTAACGAGCTATTATTTGCTAAAGAATAATAAAGACAGCCTTCGAAAGGCATTACTAGCCATGTGGTTTCATCCTCGACTTTTGATACACCTTCCACATACACAACGTCAATGTTTGGGACATTGAAGGTTAATGCCGATGGTAGTAGAAGCTTTTCCATTTAACTTACTCTTAATTTGCAGTTTTTCTGACAGCGACCGAATCATACTTCGCTGGGAGAAGTGCACACATTTATGTATGTCGCTTTAGATTTATGACGTAAGGACCACAATTGTAAACTTTTAGTGCAAGTAATTACAATGGTACGCGGCGAAATGAAGAGAATATTAGTTTTTAAATATGAGTAATACACAATAAAAAACCTGCTCATCGCTAGACTTAGTCAGGTCCCGAAAAGAAATACCCGCTTGTTCGACTATTTGCGCTTGAGTAAGCTATGCGTTTTTTGACGCGAAGTCTGCGTTCATTATTTGTGAGTGGGCGCGGCTTATACTCATCGTACTCCGGCCACAAAAAAAAGGGGCCTGAGTTTTCACTCAGGCCCCTTTTTCTAATCGAGTATTAATTACTCTTCAGTTGCTTCTACTGCTTCTTCTTCAGCTTCTACAACTGGACGGTCAACTAGCTCAACATATGCCATTGGGGCATTGTCGCCAGCACGGAAACCGCATTTAAGAATGCGAGTGTAACCGCCTGGGCGAGCTTCGTAACGAGGACCAAGCTCGTTGAATAGTTTACCTACAACCTCTTTGTCACCAGTGCGGGCAAAAGCTAGACGGCGATTTGCAACGCTGTCTTCTTTAGCCATAGTGATTAGAGGCTCGATTACGCGACGTAATTCTTTCGCTTTTGGTAACGTAGTTTTGATCACTTCGTGCTTGACCAAAGAACCGGCCATGTTTTTGAACATAGCTTGACGATGGCTGCTGTTGCGATTCAACTGACGACCACTCTTACGATGGCGCATAGTTTTATCCTTCTCTACAAATCAGTTTGATAAAAACCTGATTAATCTTTTTCAGCGATGCTCTCTGGCGGCCAGTTTTCTAGGCGCATACCTAGAGAAAGACCACGAGATGCTAGAACATCTTTGATTTCAGTTAGCGATTTCTTACCAAGGTTTGGCGTTTTAAGTAGCTCAACCTCAGTGCGCTGTACCAGGTCACCAATGTACTGGATAGCTTCTGCTTTCAAACAGTTTGCAGAACGTACTGTTAGCTCTAGGTCATCTACTGGGCGAAGCAGAATCGGATCGAATTCTGGCTTCTCTTCTTTCGCTTCTGGCTCAGATACATCACGTAGGTCTACGAATGCATCTAGCTGTTCAGCTAGGATAGTAGCAGAACGGCGGATCGCTTCTTCAGGATCTAAAGTACCGTTCGTCTCCATGTCGATGATTAGTTTGTCTAGGTCTGTGCGTTGTTCAACACGAGCAGACTCTACACTGTAAGCAATACGTTCAACTGGGCTGTATGAAGCGTCAACTAACAAACGACCAATTGGACGATCATCTTCTTCAGAGGAGCGACGGGTAGAAGCTGGTACATAACCACGGCCCATTTCTACTTTAATGCGCATGCTGATTTCAGCTTCGCCAGTTAAAGTACAAATAACATGCTCAGGGTTTGCAATTTCTACGTCGCCATCATGCTGAATATCACCAGCAACAACAGGGCCAGCGCCAGATTTCACTAGAGTTAGGGTTGCCTCAGTTTTACCTTCAAGGCGAACCGCTAAACCTTTAAGATTTAGCAAAATCTCAATTACGTCTTCCTGAACACCTTCTTTGGTGCTGTACTCGTGAAGAACGCCGTCAATTTCTACCTCGGTAACTGCACATCCTGGCATAGATGACAGTAAAATACGACGTAGGGCGTTACCTAGAGTGTGGCCAAAGCCGCGCTCTAGTGGTTCCAAAGTTACTTTGGCACGAGTAGGAGAAACGTTTTCGATCTCAACTAATCTCGGTTTTAGGAATTCAGTCACAGAACCCACAATGCTTCCTCTTTAGTTAGCTTTACTTAGAGTAAAGTTCGACGATCAACTGTTCGTTAATTTCCGCAGACAGGTCAGTTCTTTCAGGAACGCGCTTGAAAGTGCCTTCCATTTTGCTGCTGTCTACTTCAATCCAGGTTGGCTTCTCACGTTGGTCAGCCAGTTCCAAAGCAGCAACGATACGCGCTTGCTTTTTAGCCTTTTCACGAACAGAAACCACGTCTTCGGCAGAAACGTTAAACGATGGGATGTTCACAACTTGACCATTTACCATGATCGCCTTGTGGCTAACTAGCTGACGTGCTTCAGCACGAGTGCTAGCGAAACCCATACGGTAAACTACGTTATCAAGACGCTGTTCTAAAAGCTGTAGCAAGTTTTCACCTGTGTTGCCTTTTAGACGTGCAGCTTCTTTATAGTAGTTGCGGAATTGTTTTTCCAGTACGCCGTACATACGACGAACTTTTTGTTTTTCACGCAGCTGAACACCGTAGTCAGACAGACGGCCACGACGGGCACCGTGCTGACCAGGCGCTGTATCGATTTTACATTTAGAATCGATTGCGCGAACGCCGCTTTTTAGGAACAGGTCAGTTCCTTCGCGACGGCTAAGTTTGAGTTTAGGACCCAAATATCTTGCCATGATCTTTCTCCAACTGTCCGTCGATTAAACGCGACGTTTTTTCGGTGGACGACAACCGTTGTGAGGAATAGGGGTCACATCGGTAATGTTTGTGATCTTATAACCTGTAGCGTTAAGAGCACGGATCGCAGACTCACGGCCTGGACCTGGACCTTTAACGAATACTTCAAGGTTCTTAAGACCGTATTCTTGTGCAGCAACACCTGCACGCTCAGCAGCTACCTGTGCAGCAAATGGGGTAGATTTACGTGAACCACGGAAACCAGAACCACCAGATGTCGCCCATGCTAGTGCATTGCCTGAACGGTCTGTAATAGTCACAATTGTGTTGTTGAAAGACGCATGGATATGAGCCATTCCGTCTGCAACCTGACGTTTAGCGCGCTTACGCGTGCTACGAGCTGGTGCTTTAGCCATAACTTACTCCCCGTTTACTTCTTAATTGGCTTACGAGGACCTTTACGGGTACGCGCATTAGTTTTAGTGCGCTGACCACGTAGAGGCAAGCTACGACGGTGGCGAATACCACGGAAGCAACCCAGGTCCATCAAACGTTTGATGCTCATAGAGACTTCACGGCGTAGGTCACCTTCAACGGTGAATTTAGCCACTTCGTCACGAAGCTTATCAATAGTAGCTTCGTCTAGCTCTTTGATTTTTGTATTTTCTGCAACACCAGCACCCGCACAAATGCTTTTCGCACGTGTGGGACCAACGCCATAGATCGCTTGGATAGCGATTACAGCATGCTTGTGCTCAGGAATGTTAATGCCAGCGATACGGGCCATTAACAGCACTCCTCTTGTTTATTTGTCGACGACCTAAAAAGCCCGATAGGATACTTACCCGTCGACTAAATTGCAAATTAAGGTTCAAAATACTTTTAAACAAAACTAGCAGAACCTGACAAGTATAATTCAGGTTCTGCTCACTTAGTCTTGCAAATATTCTGTTCCGCTTTGATTAGCCCTGACGCTGCTTATGCTTTGGGTCAGAACTGCAAATTACACGCACAACACCGTTGCGCTTGATAACTTTACAGTTACGGCAAATCTTTTTTACTGATGCACGAACTTTCATTACATCTTTCCCCTTTCTATCAATATTAAGGGGCTAACTTATCGGCCGTAGCCTTTAAGGTTAGCTTTCTTCAGCACAGACTCATATTGACTAGACATCAAATGTGTCTGTACTTGTGCCATAAAGTCCATGATAACCACTACAATAATTAGAAGCGACGTACCACCGAAGTAGAACGGAACATTCCAAGCGATTAGCATGAATTCAGGCACTAAACAAATAAAGGTTATGTACAGTGCGCCAGCCAGTGTAAGGCGAGTCATTACCTTGTCAATGTATCGTGAGGTTTGCTCACCCGGGCGGATGCCTGGGATGAACGCGCCAGACTTCTTCAAGTTATCTGCTGTATCACGCGGGTTGAATACCAACGCCGTGTAGAAGAAGCAGAAGAAGATAATCGCAGCTGCGTATAACATCACGTACAGCGGTTGACCAGGAGATAGCATAAGCGCTACATCTTGCAACCACGCTGTTGATTCATTCTGTCCGAACCATCCTGCGATGGTACCCGGGAACAGAATAATGCTAGAAGCAAAGATTGGTGGAATTACACCAGCAATGTTGACTTTTAGCGGTAAATGGGTGCTTTGCGCAGCAAAAACCTGACGGCCTTGCTGACGTTTTGCATAGTTTACCACAATTCTGCGCTGTCCGCGCTCTACAAATACAACTAGGTATGTAAGAGCGATAACAATTGCGCCAATCAACAGTAGGAACAACAAGTTAATGTCGCCCTGCCTTGCTTGTTCCGCAGTCTGACCTATCGCTGTTGGCAGACCGGCAACAATACCAGCAAAAATCAATATAGAGATACCGTTACCAATACCTCGTTCGGTAATTTGCTCACCTAACCACATAAGGAACATAGTTCCTGTGACTAGACTCACCACTGCCGTAAAGTAGAATCCGAAGCCAGGGTTTATCACCAATCCATTAATCAGGTTAGGCAAACCAGTCGAAATACCAATAGATTGGAAGATAGCCAATACAAGCGTTAAATAACGCGTGTACTGACTAATTTTACGACGGCCTGCTTCGCCTTCTTTTTTAAGCTCCACCATCGGTGGGTGAACCACCGAGAGCAACTGCATGATAATGGATGCAGTAATGTATGGCATAATGCCCAAAGCCAGAACGGATGCACGCTCAAGCGCACCACCAGAGAACATGTTAAACATTTCTACAATGGTGCCTTTTTGTTGCTCGAACAAGTCAGCAAGTACCGCTGGATCGATGCCAGGGATAGGAACATAAGAACCTAGTCTGAATACAACAATCGCACCAAGTACGAACAACAATCTTGCCTTAAGCTCACTCAAGCCGCTTTTAGCGCCTGAATCCAATCCTGGTTTAGCCATCTAGCTTATTCCTCTACTTTACCGCCAGCAGCTTCAATCGCTTCTTTAGCGCCTTTAGTAACCTTTAACCCGCTTACTGTAACAGCGCGTGAAACTTCACCGCTCTTTACAACTTTAACGAACTGGATTTCTTTCTTAACAAGTCCAGCTGCTTTTAAAGTCTCAAGAGACGCAGTATCACCATCAACCTTCGCGATTTCAGCAAGAGTTACCTGATCAGTAACAAAGCTCTTGCGTGAAGTGAAACCGAACTTAGGAAGACGACGCTGGATAGGCATCTGACCACCTTCGAATCCTGGCTTAACACGGCCACCTGAACGGCTTTTTTGACCTTTGTGACCTACGCCACCTGTTTTACCAAGACCTGAGCCGATACCACGACCAGAACGCTTACCAGTAGGCTTTGAACCTTCGGCTGGAGAAATTGTATTTAAACGCATGTCTTACTCCTCCACTATCTCAACCATGTAATGTACACGGTTGATCATGCCACGAACGGCTGGGGTATCTTCCAGTTCACGAACATGGTTGATTTTACGAAGGCCTAAACCTTTAAGCGTAGCTTTGTGCTTTGGCAAGCGGCCAATTGCACTTTTAGTTTGCTTTACTTTAATCGTTGCCATGTCTGATTACCCCAAAATTTCTTCTACAGACAATCCACGCTTCGCAGCAACTTTCGCCGGGCTATTCATTTCTGTTAGCGCGTTGATTGTTGCACGTACAACGTTGATTGGGTTTGTAGAGCCGTAACATTTTGAAAGTACGTTTTGTACACCAGCTACTTCAAGTACTGCACGCATCGCACCACCGGCAATAATACCGGTACCTTCAGATGCTGGCTGCATGTAAACTTTAGAGCCAGAGTGACGACCTTTAATCGGGTGCTGTAACGTGTGACCGTTAAGGTCTACGTCAACCATGTTGCGACGTGCCTTTTCCATTGCTTTTTGGATTGCAGCAGGAACTTCACGTGCCTTACCGTAACCAAAACCAACGCGACCGTTACCGTCACCCACTACTGTCAATGCAGTGAAACTAAAGATACGACCACCTTTAACCACTTTAGAAACGCGGTTTACAGCGATCAATTTCTCTAGAAATTCACCATTTTGAACGTCTTGTTTAGCCATTATAAACTCCTAGAACTGAAGACCAGCTTCGCGAGCTGCATCAGCTAATGCTTTAACGCGACCGTGGTATTGGAAACCACTACGATCGAAAGCCACTGTTTTAATGCCTTTCTCAAGCGCGCGCTCTGCGATTGCTTTACCGACTACCGTCGCTGCTTCAGCGTTACCTGTAGACTTAAGATCTTTCGCAAGATCTTTCTCAACAGTTGAAGCCGCTGCCAACACTTCAGAACCGCAAGGAGCGATTAACTGAGCGTAGATGTGGCGAGGTGTACGGTTAACTACCAAGCGATGCGCGGCCAGTTCACGAATTTTTGCTCGTGCGCGAGTAGCGCGACGAATGCGAGCTGTTTTCTTATCCATCGTATCACCCACCTACTTTTTCTTAGCTTCTTTACGACGTACGTGTTCGTCAGCGTAACGTACACCTTTACCTTTGTAAGGCTCTGGTGGACGGTAACCACGAATGTTCGCCGCAACCTGACCAACCACCTGCTTATCGGCGCCTTTAACGACGATTTCAGTTTGGCTAGGAGTTTCAACCGTAATGCCTTCAGGCATTTCGTATACTACAGGGTGAGAGAAACCTAGTGTAAGGTTTAGCTTGGCACCTTGTGCTTGTGCACGGTAACCAACACCTAACAGAGTAAGTTTTTTCTCGAAACCTTGTGAAACACCTTGAACCATTGCGTTCAGGATAGAGCGAGCAGTACCTGCTTGTGCCCAGCTGTCAGCGAAACCTTCACGTGGAAGTGCTTTAAGTTGGTTCTCTTCCTGTGCAACTTCTACAGCGTCGTTGAAAACGCGGGTCAAAGTGCCTTTACTACCTTTAACAGTAACTTCTTGACCAGAGATAGAAACTTCTACACCTGATACAACGTCTACTGGGGCTTTTGCTATACGTGACATTTCAACTCCTCCGTTATGCTACATAACCGATGATCTCACCGCCCATGCCAGCGTTACGCGCTGCACGGTCAGTCATCACACCTTTAGAAGTCGACACGATAGCTACGCCTAAACCACCCATAACCTTTGGAAGCTCATCTTTTTTCTTATAGATGCGCAGACCAGGACGGCTTACACGTTCGATAGTGTCAATTACTTGCTTGCCTTCGAAGTACTTAAGCGTAACTTCTAAAACAGGCTTAACGTCACCAGAAGCAGCGAAGTCAGTGATATAACCTTCAGCTTTCAATACTTCACAGATTGCAACGCGAAGTTTTGAAGAAGGCATAGTCACAGAAACTTTCTGTGCCATCTGGCCGTTACGGATGCGGGTAAACATATCCGCGATAGGATCTTGCATGCTCATTATCAGCTACTCCTTACCAGCTGGCTTTCTTAAGGCCAGGGACTTCACCGCGCATCGCTGCTTCGCGAAGCTTAATACGGCTAAGACCGAATTTGCGTAGGTAACCATGTGGACGACCAGTTACACGGCAACGGTTACGTTGACGTGAAGAACTAGAGTCACGTGGCAGTTGTTGTAGCTTCAGAACAGCGTCCCAACGCTCTTCTTCAGAAACGTTAACATCGCTGATAATCGCTTTAAGTGCGGCGCGCTTCTCAGCATACTTAGCTACTAGCTTAGTACGCTTAGCTTCGCGTGCCTTCATTGATTCTTTTGCCATAACCCTACACCCCTACTTTTTGAATGGGAAGTTAAACGCGTCCAGCAGAGCACGTGCTTCGTCATTAGTATTCGCACTGGTAGTGATAGTAATATCCATACCGCGAACCTTATCCACTTTATCGAAATCGATTTCAGGGAAAATGATTTGCTCACGCACGCCCATGCTGTAGTTACCACGTCCGTCGAATGATTTAGGATTCAAACCACGGAAATCGCGAACACGTGGAATAGCGATTGAAATCAAACGCTCTAGGAATTCCCACATACGCTCGCCGCGTAGGGTTACTTTACAGCCAATCGGATAACCTTCACGGATTTTAAAACCCGCTACTGATTTTCTAGCAACTGTAACAACAGGCTTCTGACCGGCGATAGCCGTCATGTCAGCTTGAGCGTTCTCAAGTACCTTTTTGTCAGCAACTGCTTCACCTAAACCCATGTTTAGAGTGATTTTTTCAATCCGAGGGACTTGCATGACGCTTTTGTATCCGAACTGCTTAGCAAGTTCAGCTACTACTGTTTCTTTATAGAAATCATGCAGTTTCGCCATCGTACTCTCCAATATAATTAAACAAGTTCGCCGTTAGACTTGAAGAAACGTACTTTCTTCTCATCTTCGAAACGGAAACCAACGCGATCTGCTTTGCCCGTTGCCGGGTTAACAATCGCAACATTAGAAACGTGAATAGAAGCTTCTTTCTCAACGATGCCACCAGCTACACCCAGTTGTGGGTTTGGCTTAGTGTGCTTCTTGACAAGATTAACGCCTTCTACAATTACACGGTTATCAGCAATAAGCACTTTAAGGACTTTGCCTTGTTTGCCTTTGTCTTTACCCGCTAATACGACTACTTCATCATCACGACGAATTTTATTAGCCATTATCGTGACTCCTTATAGTACCTCTGGGGCCAATGAGATGATTTTCATGAAGTTTTCACTTCTCAACTCACGGGTAACCGGGCCAAAGATACGCGTACCAATTGGTTGCTTGTTAGCATTAAGCATAACAGCCGCGTTACCGTCAAAACGAATGGTAGAACCATCTGCACGACGAACGCCTTTTCTAGTACGCACCACCACTGCATTCAGTACGTCACCTTTTTTAACTTTACCGCGAGGAATTGCTTCCTTAACAGTAACTTTGATGATGTCACCGATACCTGCATAACGGCGATGCGAGCCACCAAGAACCTTAATACACTGAACCCTGCGAGCGCCGCTGTTGTCTGCAACGTCCAGGTTAGTTTGCATTTGGATCATGTTAGTGCTCCGCTCTTAAAATTAAGACTCTCCCGAGTCGTTAGTGCTGCTAAAAACAACTGGATATCGTTGCTTTTATGTACATACCCCCATAAAAAGGGCGCGAAATAATAACAGAAAACTTTGGGAAGTGATAGCGGTAAATTGAATTATTTTTAAACTATGTGAGCAATAAAAAAGCCCCGACCAAAAGCCGGGGCTGATAACCACGTCATAGGTTATCAAGCAGGATCTTTTAGCGCAGAAATCTTATTTACAAACTGCTTACTTAAGTGCCGAAAAACAATTTCTTTTAAACGGCTTACACCAACAGGTTTAGATATGAAGTCATCCATGCCAGATTTCAAGCATTTTTCTTTTTCTCCCGTCGAAACATTAGCTGTTAAGGCGATTATGGGTATTTGCGCAGTCTCTTGGTCCAATAGCCTAATTTGTTTGGTTGCCTCTAGCCCATCCATAATAGGCATGTGGCAGTCCATGAATATTAGCGCGTAGGGAGCTTTTTCAGCCATTGAACGCTTAACATTCTCTAAAGCTTCCTCACCGTTTACTGCTAAATCACTGATAATACCTATCTCTCTTAACTGTTCTTTAATGACGAGCTGGTTTATCTCATTATCTTCAACAACTAGTGCCTTAAACGCCCTTAGCTCCTCTTTGCTTGGTATGTAGGCATCGTTCTGCGCTACTGTTTTATCTGCAATAGCCCCCGCATTTGCATCATCTAATGTAAGCGTAACGGTAAAGCGAGCGCCAATACCTAACTCACTGCTCACTTCAATTTTTCCGTTATAGTGCTCGACTATTTGTTTAACAATTGACAAGCCTAAGCCTGTACCGCCAAACATCCGTTGTGTTGAGCTGTCCGCTTGCATAAACGGGGTAAAAATGATTTTCTGCTGCTGAGCGCTGATACCAATTCCCGTGTCAGTCACTATTAATTTAACTCGATAGCGCCCCTTACCGTAACGCACACATCTCGTCTCAACCGTCACCTCACCTTCTTTGGTAAACTTAAATGCGTTGTTCACAAGATTGATGAGTACCTGCCCTAACCGCAACTTATCGGCAATAAAAGTTTTCCCCTTAAGTGCCGCTGTATTTACGCTAAACGCTATTCCTTTCTCCTGTGCAAGCCTTGTGAACATGGGTATCTGTTCTTCAATGGTTTCTTCAAAGTTGGTAGGCCCGTCTTCAAAGGCCAACTCCCCTGCGTCTATTTTTGAAAAATCTAAAATGTCGTTCACAATATTTAAGAGGGAGTCTGCGCTTTGCACAGCTAGGGAGGCTAATTCCATTTGTTTCGGATTTAAAGGCGATGCCATTAGTGCTTCTAACATCCCCTGAACACCATGAATTGGGGTACGTATTTCTTGGCTCATATTCGCCAAAAAATCACCCCTGGCTTTGAGAGCGTTTTGCGCCAAATCGCTTTTGTGTTGAAGTACAGCCCTGTCTATGTGCATTTGCGTAATGTCGACGGTAGCACCTACTACCTTTACGCACCTGCCGTTATCCATTATCGGATGGGCTCTGCTTTCAATCCAGCGGGTTTCACCTGCATCGGTTCGAATCTCTACTTCGTAAAGGAAATCCTCCCCTGTTTGCTTCATTTGCTCAAACTGTTCTGCGTACCTCTTACGATGGACGTCATCGGGAATGAATTTTAGTATATCTTCGGCCTGCATGGAGCGATCGCTGTGAACATGGAACATGCGCTTTAGCGCGCCCGACCAGATTACTGAACCGCTTTCTATATCCAATTCCCATGTTCCGACTCCAGCCAAATTTGTGACTTGTTTTAACAAAGAGTTTCGCTCTTCAAACACGACCTTTTGGGCATTTAGATTACTCATAGACTGCTGTCGTTCGAGTTCATTGCCAATCCAGGTGGCAAGCAGTAGTAAGTAATCGGTTTCTAGTTCATTAAACGGTTCATCTCTTGAAGACAGTGAAGAAAAGTTTACCGTACCGTAGAACTCACCGAATACGCGGATAGGAGAAGCGAGGTAGCTTTTTAGTGTGTATTTATCGAAACACGGGTGCGAAGCACCAGGTTGCACATCGATATTATGGTAAGCAATGACAGAGTCGGCCCTAGCTGCATCAGCACAATACGTATCGCAAAGGGAAAATTCAGCGCCTTTTGGTATGTCACCGTTGGGCGTGACAACACTTAGTACACTATACCGCTCTCCCTGAATATTACTAACGATCCCTGTTTCTAAACGAAGCGCTTCTGTACCGATACACAGCAAACTCTCTAACTTTTTATCTAACGACAAAGCCTTATCATTAGATATTTCTTGTAGGTCTCGGATAATACTCATGAGGATTTTAGCCCTCCCAGACTGCAAATAAAAAAGGCCAATGTATTAACATTGACCTTTTAAATTTATGGGATATTTCGCGAGATGAAAGTTTTCCCTATTATCAATTAGTATAATAAATAGACTAACTAATTAATAAAGCACGTTAATTTCATATCCTGTCGCTGTGTCTGCTGGCTCTACCGTCACGATGTAGTTTTCCTCTTCAGTAAAACCATATAGAGAGGTTCTATCTAGAAGCACTTGCTCTTCGTTCTCATCTTCGTACACCGCAATTACTTCGTAGTAATCTGACGGCAGCACTTCGCTGGTGCTTTCTGCAAACTCCAGGTTCTGTATATCATATTCTGCGGTATCAATGGTTTCGTCGTTTCTTACTAAGTAAAAGTCCACATCATCGAAGTCGCTAACCAAGTTGATGAAGTTAACGGTCTTGTCATATGCCTGCGGCAAACCACTTTCAACAAAGGTAGCTGCACCTAACTGGTTGTTAGTGTTGTAGATAAGAATAGCTTTACTCTCACCTTGGTTAAGGGTGATTAGCTTATTGCTAAGCGATGTAACTGTACCTGACGGGTCAGTAACGGTTACGCGATAATCGCCATAGCGGATAGCACTAAATTCAGACATTTCACCCGCGGCTAGCGTAAAGCTCACATCTTCTTCGTCTGTATTGCCGCCAAAGGTAACGTTTAGCTCAGCATCTAAATTAGTCGAGTTGTATATACGATACTGCGAATCAGCTTCAACATCGGTCAAGGCTGTTACTGTTGAAGAATTTAATACCGTGTCTACCACAAGCCCTTCTTGAATAGCGCCGCTTACATCACGAAGGGTCATTAAATACTCAGTTTCGTATACAAAATCGATTGTTTGTGATTCAAATACAACCTCATCACTACCTGGTTCAGTAAGGTAAATTGTATACTCATCTTCATCGAAGTATTCGCTGTCGTCGTCAGCATCCCAATAGTCGAACTCTATCATGTCACCAGTGGTCACTGTGCCAAGAAAATTAGCCGCTTCAAACGGATCGCCCGATTCACTCATGTAGAAATCATATGATGAGTCATCTACGGCCACAGAGAGCGCAAACAAACGGAAATGGTCTTCTAGTGTTTCGCGCTCATACGAATAGGTAGTGAAAGTCGGGTTGCTAAAATCACCGCTCATCACAACGATGGTTTTATAGCCATTTTTTAAATCTACGGTAATTTCGTCAATGTAAACTTCTTGGTCATCTGAGTCAGTACGAATGAACTCAATTTCGTATTCGCCATCATCCATCGAGTACATTGAGGTAGCGTCACCAAATTGAGCTGAACCAAAGCTATCTCCATCAACCTCTCGCATTTCAACATTCGCGCCATTAGGTGATGCGTTATAAAACTGTATGTAAGCATAAGAGTAATCTGAGCTACTGCTATCTGAGCCACCACATGCGGTAAGCCCTAGTAGCGCTACAAGCCCCATTGCCGCTGCACGGAACCAGGTTCCCCTTAGCAAAGAGTGAGAGGTCAATTGCATAAATTGAATGTCCTTTGAAGTTGTTCTTTATTGGTTTAAGACTGCGTTAACACAAGCAGGCACACGTAGAAAGTGCTTATATTGGCTCGCACAATACAGCGATATGGCTATCTGAGAAGGGCTTAGTTCAGAGCTTTACGCTATCTTTGCAAAGCTGACTTTTCTTTGTATAACTTGACAGTTCGTAACCGCTGGGAACGTTTGTAGAAGCTATCTTGACGAGGAATGTATTGATAAAATGCAGGTAGAAAAGAAATAAAAAAGCCTGCAAGTGCAGGCTTTGAAAGTATCGTTTGGTTATGGCGTTAATTATTCATAAGAATAGGACAGCGTCACACCGCTATATGATGAGTATGCGCGGATACCTATGTGCCAAGTACCCGATGCTGGTGCATCGAATGTACATACTTCGCTGTTACCGTTTTGATAAGGGCGGCAATCGTAGCTATTGGTTTCCGGTTGTGAGCCAAACTTCACATAAAGATCAGCATCGCCTGAGCCACCAGAGGTACGAATGGTCATTTGCGTTACACCTTCTGGAATAGTCCAAGTGTAGCGATCCCAGTTTCTGCGAGTACCTGAAAGGCCTGTTAGTTGACCTGATACTGGCTCTACGCCAGGCTCAGAGCCGCCACCACCACCCGTGCCGCTTCCATCACAGCCATTGGTGTTCAAGTAGTTATACGCATCAGCTAACTGCATCAAACCATAGCCATAAAAGTTATCGCGTCCAGCACTGCCTTTGTCTTCGGCTGTTGCATTTAGCGCATTACGTATTTGATTATTTGAACACTGCGGGAAGTAGCTCCACACCAATGCAGCACCACCTGCCACGTGTGGCGTAGCCATTGATGTGCCGCTTAAAGATGCGTAGGTATTAGTTGGGTAAGTAGATTGCACGGCACTTCCTGGCGCAGCAATTTCAACTTGGTCGTTATACTGGCTGTAGCTTGCGCGGTTTTCGTTTGAGTCTACCGCTGCAACCGACATTACTTCATCGTAAGAAGCTGGGTAAGACTTCGCGCTATTACCATCGTTACCTGCAGCAGCGACCAATAACATGCCGGCATCAGTAAAGCTCTGCATAGCATTTCGTTCGGTAGTAGATGAACTGCCGCCACCTAAGCTCATGTTAACTACGTTTGAGCCCGCGTCTTGACACTGAGTAATCGCATCAATTAGGTCAGATGCATAAGTCCATTGGCCATTATCGTTAAAGATTTTAACAATATGCATATCCACGCCAGGGTAAACGCCAACAACACCTTCATTGTTGTCGTAGGCCGCAATTGTACCGGCGACGTGAGTACCATGACCATTTCCGTCGTTATACCAGTTACCAACAGCACTATTGTTTGCTTGACCCGTAACACCATCGTTGGTTCCAGGCAAATCTGGGTGACCTAGGTTATAACCCGTATCAATGATACATACCTTGCGAGCTGTAGTATCTGACTGACCAAACTGATTTGCTTGTACCATGGTGTAGCCGTAAGGCGTAGTTTGTGCCATGGGCTTACGGCGAACATCTACTTCAATACTTTCTACATTAGGGTTTTTGCGAAGCTTGTTTAGTGCAGACTTACTCATAGTAGCCGCCACCATTTTATGCTTCTTAAGCTCTTTCTTAATTGAACCACCGGCTTTTCTAACTTCAGATTTAGCTGAAGCAATGCTGAAAGGCTTCTTGTTTTTCAGTTTAGACTTAACCTTAGATTTGGCTTTGCTGCTGGTAAGCGTATCGCTTGAACTGGTGACCTCTACAGTTTCACTTATCATTTCGTCTTTAAACTTAATGATATAGCGCTCTTGATCCACCGTTACAAGGCGGTCAACAGTGAGTTTTTTGCCTAGTGCTTGTTTTAAGGTTTGCGGTTTTTCTTTAACTTTTACCAGGCCTTCGCCTGCTGCCATTGCAGAATTAGTCATTAAACCAAATGATACAGCTAGTGCAGCTGCTGTTAGACATGTGTGTTTCTTATTTAATTTTGAGTTCAAAATTTATTTCCTGTTGTATCTGTCTTATTAACTTCAGCACTGTTTTAACCCGTGCTTTTGAAGCTATTTGTTATTAAATGACATACAGGTATAACCATTACCTCATACGAAAAGCTCATCCATGACAACCGACGCAACAGCGTTGCAACGACCTACCCGTTTGTCAGGTTAATAGCTAACCCGCGGTAGGCAGGCTAGCTATAGAGCTCATATTAGGCGGCTAATCAAACAGTTGAGTATGTTGCCTTAACCCTGGTGAGCATTTTTAATACCTTTAAAAATGCACAAAAAAACAACACAACTTATGAAGAGCGCGCCAAATGTGTATTACGAGCAGATTCATGGTAGGAATAAAAAACTATGGTTAACATTTAAATTACAATTTGAGATGTAACAAAATATTAATTACCTGTTTAGCTTTTCTTATTAAACGAATTCAGTAGTGATTTGTAGATTTCTTCGTCTGGTTTTCTTTAATTGGCTGAGCCATTAAGCAATGCAATATTTCAAGACTGGTTAGTAACTATATTATTTAGTTTGGCGTTGACGAGCCAGGAAGTTGTTGTGCGCTCGGGCATAAGGTTTAGATACTTATCACCCAGCGGCAATGCAATGGCGGTGTAAAAAAGATCACTACTTAAAAGATAATATGCTAATTTATAAATGAAAAAGCCCACGCTATAAGCGTAGGCTCGTTCGAGTCTTATGTC
Source organism: Alteromonas sp. HB246098 (assembly GCF_054890645.1). Lineage (NCBI taxonomy): Bacteria > Pseudomonadati > Pseudomonadota > Gammaproteobacteria > Alteromonadales > Alteromonadaceae > Alteromonas > Alteromonas sp. HB246098. The sequence goes on from NZ_JBTZUG010000009.1 coordinate 53,602, forward strand.
TTTGGTGGGCTGCTTAAACAGGGATATCCAAAGCTCTCGCTTGAGAGCGTAAGTAATCGAACACCAATTGTCAAATGGTTAATTAAAGGGAATGATTTGTGCCGTACCAATCTATTGAAAATACGTTGTCTCTGAGCCGATTAACAACGTTTAGAAATGCGGTAGTAAAAAAATAGGAAATGACTGCACTGCGACAACTCTTAAGCTCTACGAATGGAACGCACAGCTTTCTTCCGTGATGTTCTTCCCGCTTCACATATATGAAGTCGTTTTAAGGAATGCGGTTTCTGAGGCTATATCAATGCGCTACGGCGAAGACTGGCCAACAAACGTCGTATTCCAAAATTCATTGCCCTACAAAGACAAGCAAGACTTAGTACGACTAACTCAAGATTATCAAGGTGTAGGTAAACTTTTGCCAGAGCTAAAACTGAGTTGGTATGAAAACATGCTGGCAAAAAGACATGAGGGGCGTATTTGGAAGCCTTTTATCGAACAAGTCTTTCCCAACTCAACGGAAAATACAGTATCTACCATTCGAAACACACTGAAAAACGGTTGCGACATAATCAGGAAGCAACGCAATAGAATTGCTCACCATGAGCCTATTTTTAATCAGCCTACATTAACCCAGCTACTGCCGTTAATTGAAGAAGCCGTGTCATGGCGATGCAAGAAAACCGTCGCTTGGCTTAGAGCTCAAGAAAAAGCGACAGAACTACTAAACAACCCTATTTTTTAATATAAATACTCGTGATAGCAACGGATTGCTACTAACTTATTGCTTGGCAACCATATGCAACGGTTGACGCAACCAAAAGTGCTATTTCAGACAACCAAGCACAGTTTGCATAGATTAAGTAAATACTCTAAAAAGAAAAAAGGCGCGCAACAATCTTTCTGCGTGCCTTTAACATTTCTTGTTTTGGACGCTCTCGCGTCGCGTTCAAACGCTTAGGGAGCATTACAATCCACGCTGTCTCACTATTTCGTACAGGCATACACCTGTAGCTACCGACACGTTTAAACTTGTTACACTGCCAGCCATAGGGAGCTTCACCAACTCATCGCACGTTTCTTTGGTAAGCCTACGCATGCCCTTACCTTCAGCCCCCATTACTAATGCAGTTGGGCCTTTCAGGTCAACATCATAAAGGGTTTTATCGGTTTCACCGGCAGTTCCCACAATCCAGAGCCCTTTGTCTTGAAGGTGCTTCAAGGTTCTGGCAAGGTTTGTAATTTGAATTAGCGGCATCACTTCAGCTGCGCCGCAGGCCACCTTTCTGACTGTGCCGTTTAAGCTTGCTGATTTATCTTTCGGTACTACTACCGCGTGCACCCCTGCTCCATCTGCAGTACGCAGGCACGCACCTAGATTATGCGGGTCGGTAACACCGTCTAGTACCAAGATTAAAGGCTGCGCTTCGCTTTCTAAAATTTTGTCTAAGTCAGCTTCATCTAGCACGCGGGCTGGTTTCGCTCTTGCTACCACGCCTTGGTGTTGTTCGCCGTTTACTTTGTCATCTAGCGCTTTACGCTGGCTGAACTGAACTGAAATTCCGAAACGGCGCGCCTGGTTAACAATGTTGGTCAAGCGTTCATCGTTACGCCCTTTTAAAACCCACACTTCCATTACACGCTCGGGCTCTTTTTCAAGTACCGACTGCATGGCATGTAAACCGTATAACCATTCTTGCTGCGCCATTTAACGCTTACCTCTTTTATTCAATGACAGTGTTTTGCCGCTGCTACCGCCTTTTGCGCTGCCGCGACTTGACGATTTTCCACCGCTTCGACTAGACGAGCTTGAGCCGCCTTTACCTTTTCTCCCTTTATTATCAGAACGGGAGTCTTTACCAGAGCGGGGCTTGTTATCAAAGCGAGTAGGTTTGTCTGAAGACTTTTTAGCTGTCTTCACTTTTACCTTCTTGCCTTTAGTGCTGCGCAGCATAGACTTATCGAGTAATAAATCAATCTTTCTTTCATCAAGGTTTACTGCCGCAACAGTTACCTCGACTGTGTCGCCCAGTCTGAACTGACGATGGCCCGACTCACCTACCAACGCTTGTTTCACATCATCATAGTGATAATAGTCGTCATCTAGTGAGGTTATATGCACTAAGCCGTCGATATGGTATTCGGTAAGACGAACAAATAAGCCAAAGTTTGTGACCGAGCTCACCACACCTTCAAAAGTGTCACCTACGTGATCAAGCATGAATTCGCATTTAAGCCAGTCGGCCACGTCGCGGGTAGCATCATCAGCGCGTCGTTCTGTCATTGAACACTGTTCACCAAGCTGCTCAATTTCATCAACAGTGTAGTTTTTAGCTCCGCTTACCGCTTTTTTACCCTGCTGTTTAGCAATAATGCCTTTGAGCGCGCGGTGTACCACTAAATCAGGGTAACGACGAATAGGTGATGTAAAGTGTGCGTAAGCTTCTAACGCCAAGCCAAAATGCCCTACGTTTTCGCCATCGTAAACCGCTTGCTTCATTGAGCGCAGCAGCATAGTTTGAATAAGCTCTTCGTCTACTCGACCACGGGTTTTAAGCACCACATCGGTAAACGCGGCTGGCTCAGCATCTTCTACAATGGCATGAGGGATACCAATTTCACTTAAGTAGCTGGTAAAAGCGGTAAGTCTGTCTGCATCTGGCTTGTCGTGCACTCGGTACAAGGCTGGCGCTTCGTGCTTTTCTAACATTAAAGCAGCACTCACGTTTGCCATGATCATGCATTCTTCAATAAGCTTATGCGCATCGTTACGCACCAACGGCACGATATTTTCAATTTTGCGCTGGGCGTTGAAAACGAACTTCACTTCTTGAGTTTCAAACTCAATGGCCCCGCGTTTGGCTCGGGCTTTTTTAAGCGCGCGATAAAGGTCGTGCAAATTGCGAAGATGAGGTACATGAGTCTCGTAACGCTGATGAAGCTCTTTGTCTCCTTGAAGAATATTCCACACTTTGGTGTAAGTTAACCGGGCATGTGAATTCATTACCGCTTCGTAAAACTGGAATTCTTCCAGCTTACCATTCGCGCTGATGGTCATTTCGCACACCATGCAAAGTCGGTCTACTTCAGGGTTTAGTGAACACAAACCGTTAGACAGTACCTCTGGTAGCATTGGAATAACTTGGTCAGGGAAATACACTGAGTTACCGCGCTGCTGCGCTTCATCATCAAGCGCTGAGCCTGTTCTTACATAATGACTTACATCGGCTATGGCTACCCATAATTGCCAGCCGCCATTATCTAGTGGCTCGCAGTATACTGCATCGTCAAAGTCGCGGGCATCTTCGCCATCTATGGTAACAAGGGGAAGCTGGCGTAAATCAATACGACCTTCTTTGGCATCATCGGGCACCTGATCGGTAAGTTTTTCCACCTGTTTAGTCACGCCTTTTGGCCACTGGTGTGGTATATCAAACGTGCGAAGCGCCATTTCTATTTCCATACCTGGCGCCATATGCTCGCCAAGTACTTCAACGATTTTACCCACCGGGCTCATTTTACGGCGTGGGCGCTGAGTAAGTTCTACCACTACCACCTGCCCCATGCGGGCACCGTTGGTGCTTTCTGGAGGAATTACAATTTCGTGCTGCAAACGGCTGTCGTCTGGCACTACCATGCCAAAGCCCTGCTCAACAAAATAACGACCAACAATAGGCTCGCTGCGCGGCTCTATGACTTGCGTTACAAACGCTTCTTTTCTGCCGCGACGGTCGGTACCGCTAATACGCGCTTCTACCACGTCATCGTGGAGGAACAAATTCATTTGCCCTGCGCTAATAAATAAGTCACCGCTTTTATCTTCAGGACGCAAGAAGCCGTAACCATCTCTGTGACCAATAATTCTGCCTTTAATGAGTTCATCACGGTTTTGAAGTATGTACTTTTTCTGCTTAGTGAATTGCACCTGCCCTTCGCGCTCCATGGCACGCAGTCGGCGCTGAATACCAATTCGCGCTTCTTCGTCAAAGGCGTTCACCAAGTTACAGATATCAAGAAACGACAATGGCTTGTCGTGTTCTTTTAATAAACTCATTAAATATTCGCGGCTGGCTACCGGATTTTCGTACTTTTCTTTCTCGCGCTGATAATGCGGATCATCACTCATGTATTTTTAAATTACCTTTAATTACTTTGTTCACAATATCTTCGTTGGAGGCTTAGTTCTTCAAAGCACTATGGAAAACATTGAAATATATTTTTTAGACACATAAACCATTTTTGGTTCATGTGGTTATTTGCTGCACAGTATAACAGTATTTGCAGTAAAAGATTGTGCGTTATTAGGCTTACGACGTTTAGCAGACTATTTTGCTACGAGCGGGGGTCTACCACTTTGAATAGCGTTTTTTCAGTAGCGAAGAATAGAAAATCTATTGCTAAGTCAGCACATATGAAATTTACAGCAATAATTTTGTAGACTGAGATACTTGCTAGTAGATTGACTTTAGGTCGGGTTTGCTGTTTGCGGTTTTATATAGGTCGTATGCAACCTGATAATGCATCCAGGCTTGGGCACTAATACCGCTCACAGCTTCAAGCTTACGAGCAAACTCAATGGTTAAATTCGAATGCCCGTTAATAAACCTTGATAAATGTTTTGTTGAGATATTTAAACACTGTGCAATCTCATTTTGCTTCAGCGATGACTTTGACATGCACCTGCGTTTAAACACTTCACCTGGATGAGGCCTTTTTAGATGTTCAGGTCTTGATACTCGCTCTCCAGTATCGAATAGTGCTTTGCCCCGGTCACTATTGTATTCAATACCTATGTGCATACTGTGTTTCATGGGTTGTATTCTCTGTAATCAAGGTTGAAACAATCGCCATCATTAAAAAAACATGTTACCGCTCCACACGGTTCTACGTTATTAACTGTCACCGTTACATACCAAAGACCGCTTCCTTCAGCTTTTATGGCACCAATATCTATCAAATCTGAAACTTGTGATGCAGCATCTAAGTCAAATAGCGCGTCCCAAACCTTGTGACGATATGCTACAGGAAGCCATTCATCATCATCACTCTGCCACATTGTAAGGAGCTTATCGTGGACAAAACTTATTATTGCCAATGGAACTCCAATTAAGATTACCATAGAGGTAATTTTTTCTCAAAAACATGTACACATTTTACCCAGTTATCAATGCAGCAACTTCGATCTAAAGTCCTGTTCTAGTTTCATCACAGCCTGACATCTCTATGTCATAAACACTAAGTATAAACATGGGTTTTCGTTTTTGTTGCATGAGCGTTCAACAAAACAATGACATCACCAGTTACCTTACAAACTTATAAAGAGCAGGCATATGGATAGAAGAACGTTTATAAAGCTGTCGTCATTCGCAGGTGCGAGCGTGGCAGTGTCTACCGGGCTAGCGGGCTGTACCGTTAGCACTTCAGCAAATAGCCAACCGCAAACAAGCGCTACCTTTACTCATGGTGTGGCTAGTGGAGACCCCTTAAAAGACGCCGTTATTATTTGGACGCGCGCCGTGCCAGATTCTGGTACAGGTGCAGATTCAGGCTCGGGTTTAGCCAAAGCCGATATTTTGTGGGAAATGGCGAGCGATGCCGACTTTACTGACATAGTAAGCAGCGGCATTGTTGAAGCGAAAGCAACCCATGATTTTACCGTAAAGGTAGACGTAACAGGCCTTAGTCCCGCTCGCCGCTATTTTTACCGTTTTAAAAGCGCTGATAATACAAGCCCGGTAGGCGAAACCCGCACACTGCCTGAAGCCGATGTGACTGACGTTACGTTCGGCATATTTTCCTGTTCTAACTACCCTGCTGGCTTTTTCACGCCATACATGGAGGCAGCGAAAAACGACAACATCGATTATGTATTGCACCTTGGTGACTACATTTATGAGTACGATGGAAAGGGATACGCAACTGAGCACGCAAAAGAGATTGGCCGAACCTATGCGCCTGATAACGATACCGAGCTTTATACGCTGACCGACTATCGCAATCGCTATGCGCTATACCGCACGGACGAAGGTTTGCTGTCGTTGCATCAAAATAAGCCATTTATCGTCGTGTGGGATGATCATGAAATTACTAACGACACCTATAAAGACGGTGCTGAAAATCATCAAGCCGATGAAGGTGATTTTTATGAGCGCCGCGCTGCGGCCGTGCAAGCTTATTATGAGTGGCTACCTATACGCCCGCCCTTTGGCACAGAGCGTTTAGAAATTTATCGCCAGTTTACTTTTGGTAAGCTTCTTGACCTATATATGCTCGATACCCGCGTACTTGCTCGCGACAAACAGCTTGAGTACGGCGACTATCGCGATGCTGAAACAAAAGCGTTTGACCAAGCTGGCTTTATGAAAGATATCAGTAACCCTAGTCGTGGGCTTTTAGGTGAAACCCAACGTAACTGGCTACATTCATCTATGCAGCAAAGTCAGGCTAAATGGCAGGTGTTAGGCCAACAGCTATTAATAGGCCGCATGCTTTTCCCCGTATCGATATTTAACGGCGTTGAACGAAAAGAAATTCCTGCTCATGTACATAGGCTCGCGAATATCAAACGCAAACAAAAGCAAGGTGGCGCACTTAGTGAGCAAGAGCTTGCGCTTATCAATACCGTAATGCCTTACAACTTAGACGCATGGGACGGCTACCCTATTGAACGGGAACAGGTTCTGATGCAGCTTAAATCTATCGGCAAGCCAGTTATTGCCCTTGCAGGTGATACACATAACGCATGGCACAACAAATTGACTCTTAAAGATGGCACAGAAGTGGGGGTTGAACTTGCTACACCAGGCGTAACATCACCTGGTATGGAACATTATCTAAGCATGAATGATGAAATGGCAGAAACGCTTGCCGACGATCTTCCGCTTCTAATTGAAGATTTGCAGTACTGTAATCTTCACCAGCGCGGCTTTATGACATTGACCGTCAGCGAAGACAGCGCAAAAGCCACGTGGCACTATGTGGATGCAATTTTAACCAAAGCTGGAAAAGTAGTTAACACGCATAGCTATGAGATTAAGGCATAGCGTTCTACAAGTTTATAAACGTGTATAGGCTTGAGCCTATGCACGTTATTTATGCAGTTAAAGGCTACAAACGCTACCTTACAAGTCTGACAACGAGCTTAGTGCTTTCCACAAATAGTTTGTTTTTAATCTGCGTTGGGCCATTGCTGAGCATCATGAAGAACACGTAGTATTTCGATGCAATTTGTAGTGATGTTTTCTCGATATATAACGATAAACGGCAGGCCATTAATTACAAGTTCACGCGTATTCTTCAATCGGCCATGACGGCCTGCTCTAGGATGTTCTGATAAGACTAGGTGCGAACTATCAATAATGTTCATGACAACGTCAATAGCTACAGAGGGGCTATTTTCTTGAGCAATATGAGCTTCAATTTTCTCTAAATCGGTACCTGCAAGATCAGTCCATTTGAGCTGCACGCTTAGCCTCCCACTTAGCTTTGACATCAGTATGGTCGGTCAAACGTCCCTCATCAGCGGACTTCACTCCTTTTTCCACCTCTCGGATAAACCATTCTTCGCGAGCGACATACTGCTTGATAGCTTCGGCCATCAGCCACGCCCTAGGCCTGTCCATCGCTTTAGCCATTTCGCCTACACGTGCAAGTGTTTCGTCATCTAATCTTACTGAGGTAGCTTTTAAAGGCACACAGATTCTCCGAGGTTCTTTGAGAATCTTTATTGTAACTGCACTAGCATTAAATGTCTTCTTTTGCTTTCCATCAACAAAGACAGAGTGCAAGACATTATAGTTAAATTGCACCAACTAAAAACAGAGTCTCTAATAGTCCTTCTTATAACCCATATAATTTAAATTACGCCCTATTCCCATCAAAGCTAGAGCATGTTGACGGGAATAGGTAATCTCTTATTCTTTACTTCTAGAACTCGTAGTAAACACGCACACCGGCAATACGAGGCATGCCTCGTACGAAGGTAGGAATACCTAAACCGCCGCCTGTATTACCTGCATCAATTAAGAACTCTTTATCAAACAGGTTGTTTACGTAAAACTCGTAGGCAAACTTGCTGTTGTCTTGAAGCAGCTTCACCGATACATCGGTCAGTGAGTAAGTATCCTGAGAAAGGCCAGGATAATTACTGCTTTCAAAGAACACTTCAGACTGGAAGCTGGTTAGCCAGTTAACATCAATGTCGAAGCTATTCATGTTAAACACTTTATTGATGTTTATCGCGCCGCTAACCTCTGGCGCTAAGCGGAACTTATTGCCGCCGTACTGGAACTCAGAACCATCAGCAGTATTATCAGCAAATTCAGCATCAAGGAAACCAAGGCTTGCTGTTAGGGTTAACGTTTCGCTGTAATTATAGGTAGCCATACCTTCAATACCCGACATGGTCGAATCACCTACCGTTACAGTAATCGACTGTAACGTTTCTGCATCGGTAAAGCTTTGCTGATAATCGCTATATTCGTAGGTAAAAATGGCACCTGAGAACAGGAAGTTGGCGCTTTGATACTTAACACCTAAATCGTAACTGTCTACTATTTCAGGTTTAGTCACATTAACGCCACCCGCGTTTGCATCCACAACCGGTGAACGACGACCTTTGGCGTAGTTCGCATATAAGTTCCAGTTGTTGTTCACATCGTAACTCACCGCAAAGCGTGGCAACGTATCGTTGAAGTCGCGCTCGGCATCGAAAGTGAACGCACCGTCTGCGGTGGTAAAGGTATTTCGCGTATAACGGGTTTCATCGATATAGCGTATACCCGCCGTTACATTAATGTTGTCGGTCACGTAATAAGACACTTCAGCAACATAGGATGCGATGTCTAACTCAGCTTCAAAAATAAACGGCCCTTGTGTCAATATAGGCGGCAGCGCAGGGTTAGAAATAGGCGAACCATCTGCATTAAATAGCTGAGACACCAATATTGCGCGCAGGGCTTCTATTTCCTCTAGCGATGCATTGGTCGCTATATTCTGATTAAGCGGAATATTAGAACTAGCCTCTAACTGTGCTTTTACTGTATCAAACGTACCGCGTATAAATGGGTCTACCATCACATAGTAAGGCAAAATAGAATCGTCTTGAGTAATAGACGCGCCTACAAACGCGGCCAACTTATCACCCGAGTCATACACTAAACGCATTGATGCGCCTTGAAGCGTGGCGTCGTTATCGAAATAAGCATCTTGAATACGCAACGCTGAACCATCAGCATCAAATCCCTCGCTTACTTCTACATCTTTATAGTAGGCATCGGCGTGTAGGCTAAGCATCTGATTGAAATCGTAGTTTACGGTTAAGTCATAGGCTTGAAGCGTACGCTCAATACCTAATTCACCACCCAAGCTGAACTCAGCATCGGTAAAAGGGCTAGTATCTCCACCGTTTGGAGCAATAGAGCCAGATTTGAAAGCGATGCCCGGCTGGTCGTTGTATTCCATTGCTGCACGCGCAATGATTTCAAGTTGCTCGTAATTCGCTAGCCATGTTGCCCGTAACGCTTGCACCGATACCCCCTGAAGATCTTCGCTATTGCACGGTACCTCTTCACCCAGGTGGTTGTACATATTCGCATTACCATAGTAAGAGTCAGCACTGCACGCATTGTTCTCTACAATGCCGTCCATCTCTCGGTAAAGCCCTGCAATACGAAAACTGTGATTATCATTAATAGGCTGGTTATACATAAACTCTACTTCTTGGCCCTGTTCTGAGTTATAGCCAACCTGCACTTTACCCTCTTGCTCAAAGGTAGGAAGATTAGAATGAATGCTTACCGCGCCATTGGCTGCCGCCACACCAAATAGGGTTGGCTGTGGGCCTTTTAAAACCTCTACGCGGGCAATATCGTAAAGCGCAACACTGGCTACAGTTTTCTTACTAATATCAAAGCCATCTTGATATACCGATATGCGAGGCGTTGCCGACACTGACGACACATCATCGGTGACACCGCGAATATTAAAAGACGGTAAGCTTACGGCCTGCTCCTGAATTTGAACGTTAGGCAAAATACGAGAAAGCTCATCAAGCTCCATAATATTGGTGCGCTCTAGAAACTCGCTGCCTATAACATCCATAGTAACGGGCACATCCATTACAGACTGCTCTCGCATCTGAGCGGTTACCGTAATCTCTTCTATATAGTCATTTTCGTTTTCAGTGTCGGGCGCTACTTCTTGTGCAATTGTTGCGCTTGATAAAGCAAACGCAATTGTTGTGGCAAGCAAAGAGCGTGAACAAACGGGACGTGGATACAGAGGGCGCATTAAATCATTCCTTTCGTGTGCTTATAGGGTGTTTTATGTGTTTTTATAAGCAGTTCACCGATAGATTGGCGACATTGCTTACCTTTTAGAATTATCGAAGCACAAGAATGTAGAGCGCTTTTGAGACGGTTCGATGAAGTATAGGTTACAAATGAAAGGCAATTTTGTGACAAACGACCTTCCCTTTCTTTTTCCCTAGTTAGCTCTGTACCAGAGCTCAGTTGTTATTAAGTAAAGCTCTATGTAACTTTTGTTGAATAAATACACAACAAAAGTTATCATTAATGATAACCCCAATAGGAATAATGATGAATTGGGAGATCAAGTTTCACAGAGGCGTTAAAGAGCAAATATTGGCTATGCCACCTAAAGTGCAGGCACGGTTTATACGATTATTAGAACTTATGGAAAAGCATGGCCCAAACTTAGGGGCTCCTCATACTAAATCCATGAGTAATGGGTTGTTCGAGGTCAGAGCTAAAGCAAAAGAAGGAATCGGTAGGGCGCTATTCTGCTATACAAAAGTAAAACAGATACATATTTTATATGCATTCATGAAAAAGTCTCAGAAAACGCCGAAAGAAATAATACAGATCGCCAGATTGAGAATAAAAGAGGTTAACTAGCCATGACTTTACAAAGCCTTAAGCATGAAGCATTGAAGAATGAAGATGTAAAACAGGAGTATGATCGCCTAGAGAGCGAGTTCACACTTATAGAGCAGCTGATATCTATGAGGAAAGAGGCAGGGCTAACTCAAGAACAGCTTGCGCAAAAAATGCAAACACACAAGAGTAATATTAGCCGATTGGAAAAAGAGAATAGCAACCCTAGTTGGAAGACTCTACTCAAATATGCGAATGTCTGTGGGTTCGAACTTTCGATTACCCTTCATAAAAAAGAAAGCCACATCTCGCGCTAACGATTGTTCTTTACCGCGCTAATTTTTAAAGATATATCCTGATGACTTCATTTATCGACAATAAGAAAAGTCTGCGCCGCGATAATTGGAATAATAAAAAACGCCCCTTTGAATCATAGAGCAAACTAAGTACACTCATTCCACGTAGGACAAAAATAACTTTTAACTAAAAAGCGAAATGGAGACTGCAATGAAGAAATTAATGATGGCTACGGCTATTGGCGCTGCGACCCTATTAAGTGCTTGTAGTGCAGAGCATGGCACTACGCAGTGTACGACTGCACCTGAAGCTGAATGGCAGAACCAAGATGCGTTTCAGGCTCAGCTATTAGCGCAAGGCTACAAAATTAACGAGTTTAAAGTGACTGGTGGCAACTGTTACGAAATCTACGGCTTCGACAAAGAAGAAAACAAAGTAGAAATTTACTTTAACCCTGTTGATGGCAGCATTGTTAAAAAAGAAATGCATTAGGTGTGTTTTAGCAAACCGCTCATAGAGCGCTTGCTTTAAAACTTAATGAAACGCTGCAAACTATTGCAGCGTTTTTGTTTTACCTTAAGAAAGTTATGTAATGTACAGACCTAAAGATACGCCTTCGGATATTTATATTTGGGATTGGGTAGTGCGCCTATGCCATTGGGGCCTTGTCGCTACCTTTGTGACCAACTATTTTATTGTGGAGCCAGGTCGCCTTTATCACGAAATAGCTGGTTATATCGCAGTAGCACTTATATTAACAAGGATTGGCTGGGGCTTTTTATCAGCCAAATTCGAAGCTAATAAAAAGGTTGCCACTGAATACGCAAGCTTTTCTAACGTGTCATTGCATCAACAAGCCTTCGCTGAACATATTCAGCACGTAAAACAAAAGAAAATTCCCACTCACCATGGGCACAACCCTTTCGGCTGGCTAATGATAATGGCCGTTATCACGCTAATGCTGGGATTAGGTATTACCGGTTTTCTGATGGAAGAAATAGATGCCATGTTCGGTAATAGTACGCTGGAATGGATACACAGCATTATGGCCGATGTGCTTTACGCATGTGTGCTAGTACACGTCGCAGCAGTGTTTGCTGTGCAATATATGGGAAATATTCAGTTAGTTCGCCCTATGCTTACTGGCTGGCGGAAGCGCTAAGCCCCCGCAATCTATCTTAATCATTTAGGCGTTTGCTATCGATTATGTACCACTAATATTTAGCTATCTAAAGGCCGCTTTGCTTCACGCACCGCTTTGGGATGCATAAGTTTTTCTAAGCGAGCGAGGTATGACGCTATTTGCTGGTGCTGCTTTTTATCATTGGTCACCGAGTTGTAAAGCCAGTGATACGCATCTTCATAGTCGTAAGGACTGCCGTGACCGTCTAAAAACAACTCGACCAAACGAAGCTGCGCTTTTAGGTTTTTAAGTGCCGCGGCTTCTCGTAAGTACACCACTGCGCGAGATTTATCTTGTTGTACAAGCGTGCCCTTTGCATAGTAACGCCCAAGCTGCTCTAGTGCCGCAGGCAAACCTTGATTTGCTGCATCTTCCATATAACCAATACCACGAGCAGGTTCAGCATCTACGCACACACCCCACGCCAGCATATCGCCCCATAAAAATTGGTAGGCTGGAATTTTTAACACATCAGCGCGAGCTTCAATGTCTTGAACAAGCTGACATCTGTCTGCTACCACTTTATCTAGGTGAGTATTCGCGTTAATCATGTCGATGAGCGCGTCTTGGCTGTATAGCTGAACTGCACGAAGCTCTTCTATCGTCTCACCTTCAAGCGCATGAGCAGAAAACCCCGCTACGGAGGCACAGATTAATAAAGCAGTAGATATAATTCGTTTCATAGCTAAGCAAAAATGTTGATAACGCAAACTTAGTTTAGTTATCGACCTATTATAGATTAACTTAACCAATAGACGCTTTTCTTTACGTAAATAGTCACAAGCGGCCAAAGCATTTTCCACTTTAGCCTCTTGGTTAAAAGATATAGCAAAAAGCGTTTGGGCTAATGACTACTTTTTCGCGGGCACATGGCGGATTGGATATGGCGGGCATGGTCGGCTAAATCAATACCTAAATCAGTTAAGTATCCACCGTCAGGCTGGGTAATTAAGCCTTTCGAGTACAGCCTGGACGCCGCGTTCACCATACTTTGACTGGCATCGTGATGGATTTTCAGCCCCTGAAGCAGACTGTCTGCAGGAAATTTCATTAGCAAATTTAACTCGTCTAGCATGTCCTGATCGAATGAACTCATGTAACCACCTTAGGCAAAAAAGGGTTATTAAGGTTTTAATACGCACATTGCTGCAGCGTGTTATCGCAAAGCACTAAAATAAAAGAGCTAAAGTGAGAATACGCACGCCATGTGTTATTGGCCCGTAATTGTTAAAATTCATAACATATTGCTATATCACACCTAAATAGCGTCACTGTAAAGGTTAATTTGTCTGTAGAACGTTTAATGTTGGTTTCACACCGCTAACTGATCGGACTTTGTTGGAAAATGGTATATTCTTGCCATAAATAACGTGTGTGGATACGCCAAACAGATGAAGTACAAAGATTTACGCGACTTTATTCGCCAACTTGAAGCAAAAGGCGAGTTGGTGCGCATTAGCCAGCCCATTGATACTGACCTTGAAATGACAGAAATTGCCGATAGGACTTTGCGTGCTGGCGGCCCTGCGCTGTTGTTTGAAAACCCTAAAAACCACGATATGCCGGTACTGGCCAATCTATTTGGTACGCCAGAACGCGTAGCGATGGGCATGGGGCAAGACTCTGTTGAAGCGCTGCGCGAAGTGGGCAAACTACTGGCTTACTTAAAAGAGCCTGAGCCACCAAAAGGGCTTAAAGATCTTTGGGAAAAGTTACCTGTGTTTAAACAGGTGCTGAACATGCCTGCTAAAGTGTTAAAAAAAGCCCCTTGTCAGGAAGTGGTGCTTACCGGTGACGATGTAGACTTATCAAAAATTCCTGTGCAGCGCTGCTGGCCTGGAGACGCTGCACCTTTGGTAACCTGGGGGTTAAGCGTTACGAAAGGACCACACAAAAAGCGCCAGAATTTGGGTATTTACCGACAGCAGGTTATTGGCAAAAACAAACTCATTATGCGCTGGCTATCACACCGTGGTGGCGCCCTTGATTTTCGTGAGTGGTGTCAAACCCACCCGGGCGAACCCTACCCTGTGTCTGTGGCGCTTGGTGCAGATCCAGCCACAATCTTAGGTGCGGTTACTCCTGTACCGGATACACTTTCAGAATATGCTTTTGCAGGCCTACTGCGCGGTGATAAAACCGAAGTAGTTAAGTCTATTAGTAACGATTTGCAAGTTCCTGCCAGCGCAGAAATAGTGCTTGAAGGCTATATTGCTCAGGATGAAACTGCGCCTGAAGGCCCTTATGGCGATCACACGGGGTATTACAATGAAGTCGACGACTTCCCTGTGTTTACCGTTACCCATATAACCCATCGCAAAGATCCTATTTATCATTCTACCTACACGGGCCGTCCACCCGATGAGCCCGCCATTTTAGGTGTAGCTTTAAACGAAGTGTTTGTGCCAATTTTGCAAAAGCAGTTCCCTGAAATAGTAGACTTTTACTTGCCGCCAGAAGGTTGTTCTTATCGCATGGCGGTAGTTACCATGAAGAAACAGTACCCGGGTCACGCTAAACGGTTGATGATGGGCGTGTGGTCTTTCTTACGACAGTTCATGTACACCAAATTTGTGATAGTGTGCGATGACGACGTTAACGCGCGCGACTGGAACGATGTTATCTGGGCCATCACTACCCGTATGGACCCAGCCCGCGATACGGTGATGATTGAGAATACACCTATCGATTACTTGGACTTTGCGTCACCGGTTTCAGGGCTAGGTTCGAAAATGGGTATGGACGCCACAAATAAAATGCCGGGCGAAACCGACCGTGAATGGGGCGTACCCATTGTGATGGACGAAGACGTTAAAAAACGGGTTGATGATATTTGGGACAGTCTTGGTATTATGTAGCGACTATTTTTAGTGCTATTTATTTTGTATTAAGCATGCGCTTGTCTTAAAGCGCATAAAAAGGCGACACGCTAGCAAGAAGGTTTAAAGAGAATACATGTCAGAAATTAAGTGTAAGGTTGCAAGCATCACGCCTTTAACCGAAGTGGTTCAAAAAGTTGAATTAACGCCAGAAAGCCCTGTTGAGTTTAAGGCGGGTCAGTACGCTATGGTGGTAATGGGCGAAAAAGATATGCGTCCATTTTCTATTGCTAATGCCGCCTTCGATAATAGCCGCATTGAATTACACATTGGTGCAGAGCCTGGCAACAGCTACGCCGGCGAAGTACTAGAGCGCATGCGTGCAGATGGCGAAATTACCGTAAATGTGGGTAATGGTAATGCCTTTTTACAAAGTAATGGCCTGCCTATGGTGCTTATTGCTGGTGGTACAGGCTTCTCGTATACCTACTCAATTCTGCAAGAGCACCTTAACAGCGGTGATAAAACACCACTTACCCTTTATTGGGGTGGAAAACACACGGCTGATTTGTATTTAGCCGATGAGCTAACAGCGCTTGCTGAAGCAAATGAGCACTTCACTTTTGTGCCGGTTGTTGAGTTTGCATGTGATGAGTGGAAAGGCAGAACGGGCTGGGTGCATCACGCAGTAATGGCTGATCACGCTGACTTTGCGAACGTTCAAGTATATGTTGCCGGCCGCTTCGAAATGGCAAAAGTCGTGCGCGACGATTTTACTCAGCGCGGCTTAAAAGTTGAGAACTTGTTTGGCGACGCGTTCGCGTTTATTTAAGCCAATTACATAAGGGCTTGTTAAAACCTATCGCCATCGAATCGTCGTTGGCGTTTTATTATGGATATTGAGGATCAGTCATACCTTCAATCTCCTGAGCCGTCTTATCAAAGGTAAACAGGTTTGTAAGGTTTAGCGTATATAGCTGCGCGTGACGTTTGGCTTTATTAATAATGAGAGCATCTGGGAAATCTGCTTGCTTGGTTTTTTCGCCTGCTTTTATAGGCTTAGTATTGGTAAAATCTTTCAGTGCGGCCCACACAGCCTGATTATCTTCAAACACAATATTTGGCTCGGCAACTAGTGCATGAATAACCTGAATAATTTTCTCTTTATTTAAGCTGTAGCGCTTACCTTTTAGCGTCCAGATGGTTTCAATTAATACCACATCTGTAATCAATACTGTTTCAGAAGACAAAATCAATTTGTTTGCTTGCTTAGCTTGCATTTCCTCGTCTTGAAGTAGGTAGCGGAGCAAGATATTCGTATCTATAGCTATCATTTTTCTAACGCGCTATGGAGCGACGCCTCATCACTGAAGCTGTGATTAACAGTGATATTTTTCAAAATTCCTTTTGCCGCGCCAGTTTGTTTTTTCACAATAGAGATAACACCTTGACGATCAACAAAGCTTTCAACATCATCGCCCGCACGGATATTTGCAATGCTACACAACTCTGCGGGTAGCGTTATCTGCCGTTTCATACTAACTTTTGCCATTGTTATTTAATCTCCACACCTCTCAACTGTTCATTTATCATACTATCATCTTTACTTTTTATCAGAAAGTAAAGAATAGATAGTTTTAAGCTTGCGACAGTTGGCTAGTTTAAATCGTTTACTCCAATTGTAGCCAAGCCACGTATTGGTTATGGTGAAAAGATAAATACTGGAGAGAACAATGATAAAAAACCTATCCGCACTCGCTAACATAAGCGCCAAAATGAGAAAAAATAGTTTGCTGGCCTCTGCCATATTATTAAGTAGCACTGCATCTTTCACTGCATACGCACAAAGCGAGCAGCAGCAATCCCTTTACGATATTGCCAAAAATGTCTCTGCTGAAAACATTGAAAAAGACATTACTAAGCTGGTCAATTTTGGCACTCGCCATACCCTTTCTAAAACCGAGTCTGATACACGTGGTATAGGCGCTGCGCGCCGCTGGATTAAATCTGAATTTGATAAAATTTCAGCCGAATGCGGTGGATGCTTAGAAGTGTACTACCAATCAGAAGTGATTAGTGGTGAGAAACGTATTCCAGACCCAGTGGAAGTGGTCAGCGTTATTGCTATCCAGCGTGGTACTACTGACCCAGACCGCTACGTAATCATGTCCGGCGACATTGATTCAAGGGTGTCTGATGTAATGGATTTCACCTCTGATTCACCTGGAGCCAACGACAACGCTTCTGGTGTTGCCGGTACTCTTGAAGCAGCGCGAGTATTATCAAAGTACAAGTTTAACGGCAGTATCGTGTATGCCGCTTTATCTGGTGAAGAGCAAGGGCTTTTCGGCGGACGTATTATGGCGAACCAAGCAAAAAAAGACGGCTGGCGAATTAAAGCCGTGCTCAATAATGACATGATTGGCAATATCGAAGGGGTAAACGGTGTGATCAACAACACCACCGCTCGCTTATTTGCCGAAGGTACACGCGTAACAGAAACAGATGATGAAGCTCGCATGCGCCGTTTCACCGGTGGTGAAGTAGACTCACCAAGCCGTAACCTTGCCCGCTATATTGATAAAATTGCCGATCAGTATATTGAGAACTTAGACACTATGGTGATTTATCGCTTGGACCGCTTTGGTCGTGGTGGTCACCATCGCCCGTTTAACGACTTGGGCTATCCGGGTATACGTATTATGGAAACTAACGAAAACTATACCCGCCAGCACCAAGACCTTCGTGTAGAAGACGGTATTGCCTATGGTGATACTTTAGATGGCGTTAACTTTGACTACGCAGCTAAGCTTACCGGCTTAAACGCTGTTTCTCTTGCAGCAATGGCGTGGGCACCGAACCCACCTGCAAACGTACAAATTGCCGGCGCCGTTCAGCCTTCAACTTTTTTAAAGTGGGATGCGTTAGATGCTAAAGAGAACCCTCAGCTTAAAGGATACAAAGTATATTGGCGGCATACTGATGCGCCGCAGTGGGAATATAGTAAGTATGTGGGCAATGTGACCGAAGCCATGCTTGAGAATGTAGTTATCGACAACTACTTTTTTGGCGTTGCCAGCGTGAATAAAGACGGTGTTGAAAGCGTTGTGGTTTATCCAGGTCCCGCGGGAAGCTTTGGAGAATAAGCGTTTATATTGAGCGTTTATTTTCAGCGTATCTATACGCACCCAGGCACGCACCCAGGCACGCACCCAAGCACGCACCCAATCACTCATCCAAACAAGTTTGTGACGTTAAGTTGGTAATGAAACTGGCTTAACGTCACGAATGACTTTACTCAACAAAAGCCTGCCTAGACGTCAGCATTACGCACAATCTATTGATGCCGCTTACATTTTGTTAATTTAAACCAGTGCGGGTTTATTGGAATTAAGTGACTAACTGCATTACAGTGTAGTAAATGCATGACGGCAGTTCGGAGTTCACTTTTGGTAAGATTCAGCGCGCTTTCGCTTTCCTTTTTCACTCGACGCCTTGCCTTATTAGGCATCAGCCTAGCACTTTGTTTAGTTAACATTTCTCCTTTACAAGCTGCCACAACGACTTTGGGTGCCGCCACATTTGAAACTTATATTAGTGATGATGGTGAGCCTGCTCGAATTAATGCTTTGCTTGAAAAGGTGTTCGAAAAAGCGGAGTTGGATATTCAACTTCAGGTTATGCGACAAGCTTTTTTAGGCAGTTCTGTACTAACAGGGAAACTAGACGGTGAGTTTGCCTACGTAAATTTGGGCGAAGACAGCAGTAATTATTTTCTATCCGATATTTACTTACCTGTTTATCTTTATGCGGTAAGTAAGAAGGCAAACGTAGAAGACATAAAACTTTTTCCCCACTTAAAAGGCAATCGGGTTGCGATTGAAAACCGCTTTGCAAACACGCCCTCTTTCAGACTACTTAAAGATATAAAATGGTCGCGCAACCCCACTACGTTTGATGCCTTTCGCCAACTTGCCGATGATAGAGCACCTTACTTAATTACTACTCAGCTTCTCGCTCGCGAGCTAAACACATTGCTGGCTAACGATAACGAAGAAACCCTGCACTTTTCATCAAAGCCTTTAGCAAAAACGGGGTTTCAAATAGCTATCAGTAAAAATATTGCCAGTGCTAAAAGCATTATTGCGAAATTTAACCAGGCGGTATCGACATTGCAAAATAGCGGTGAATTCAATCTGCCTCTCGCCTTAGCGTGGCTAAGCAAAGACGTAAATGGCGATGGTGTAGCTGATTTTATTGGACACAGCAACATAACTACAACCGCTGACTTACTAGAGGCAGCTTACTCGCTAGATGGTAAGCCTACCTCTGATAGCAGCATGTTTTATGTTGATGGTGAGCAATATGTATCGTTAGAAGAGGCACGCGCAGCACTTTCAGCTAAAGAAAGCTTATCGGCCCGCGAGTCACTTTTAGATAAAAGTGTCTATAAACAGCTGCTTCGCCGCTGGTAAGTTAAACACTCAAATCGAAGTACAGATATCACTAGCTTATTAGGTAGCACAATTGCAGACTTCAAAGGCTGTGAAGTAATAACCTGATACACCGTTAGCCTTATCAGCAAACTCGCCGCTAATAAGGCTTACAGGTGCAAGTAGCAAGTGTTAAAGTGACGTCTCTGGTAAATACATTTCCAAAATAGTCAGTAACTCTTCGCCATCAACAGGCTTAGATACATAGTTATTGAAACCTGCCTTAAGCGCTTTTACTCTATCTGATGTATAGGCATAAGCCGTTAAGGCTATCGTATTAAAATTAGCAATCTCTGGGTTCTGGCTGGCTCTTATTTTCGTTACCAATCCTAATCCGTCCAATTCAGGCATACCTATATCGGAGAGTAGTAGATCAAAGGCTTCAGGCATCTCGTTCAGCTCTTTCCATGCCAGCAAGCCGTTTTTAACTACGTTTACGCGAGCACCATTAGATTCTAAAAAGAGCTTTATAAAGTCACGGGCGTCTCGCTCGTCTTCCGCCACCAATATTCGTAAACCACTTAACCGTAAAGACTCGGTTAAATCACTGATTTCACTGTTTTTGGTTTCGATAATTTCATCGTGCAAACTTAATGGTGCGATAGGCAGAGTAACGTAGAACGTAGTACCCGTATTAGGCCCGTCGCTTTCTGCGTAAATTTCTCCTCCATGCATTTCAACCAAGCTTTTTACAATAGACAAGCCTAACCCAAGACCAATTTTATTGTGGGAATCTTTGCCTTGGTAAAAGCGCTCAAACACATGGGCTAGTTGTTCGCGTGTCATACCTTTCCCGTTATCTTTCACACGAAATAGGTAGTTTGAATGCTCTCTTTTACCACGTACATGCACAGTACCGCCTTTTGCCGTAAATTTAAGAGCATTGCTTAATAAATTATTTATAACCTGCTTTATGCGTAAATTATCGCCTAATATCTGGGTATGTTCGTCTTCGCAATTTATTGAAAGTTGAATGTTCTTACTTGCAAAGCCTGCTTCAAATGACTTTGCTACCTCGGAAATAGACGAGGCAATATTTAACGAATGGGTACTTAGCTTCATCGTTCCCGAAATAATCCGAGATAAATCTAGGATGTCGTTTATTAACGCAGCTTGCGTAGACGCAGCGCGTTTGATTACACCTAGCGCGTCTTTCATTCTATCTACATTCCCCACATCCATCAGGGCTAAGTCTGTCCACCCAACGATAGAGTTAAGCGGTGAACGAAGCTCATGTGAAATACTGGCAAGGAACTGATCTTTAGCCTTGTCCAATTCTTCTAACTTGCTAATTTGCTGGTCAGAAGAGGCTTTTAGACTGAGAGCATAAGGGATAAACAAGTGGTCAAATCCATCAATGATTAGCTTATCATCTTCGCTCCATTCTACCGATTCATCAGCCACGCTTTGCAGGTATAAATCAAAAGAGTTACGGGGGGTTAGTGACTTTCCAATATCTTTTTTAGCCGCGTCTCGGCCTGCCCAGCGAATTGTCTTATCACGCTGTTCTCGAAACCAGACGGTAAAGTAACCCAACTTGGCAGATACACAAGAAATGTACATACCGCGTATACCGTTTAGCGAACAGTTTTCAGAAACCTCGTCGGCTAACCGATTAATGGCTATCGACTGCTCTGAATCGCTGATGGAAAATTTACCTAACAGCCGGGTTAAGGTTTCCTCTGAAGGGGTTTTTCCAACAAAGTAATTACCCGTGGGTGTAATCACCGCCATGCCACAAGCATCAGCAACCTCCAGCAAAGGGGCTTCTTTGTGTGAGATAGCCTCAAGTGGATTTGAGTAGGAAGTAAGTTGATGCACAATGTTGTTCAGCTTGCGCTGACGTGCTTGAAACTGCTCTTTTTTGGTATGAAGCGCTTTGGTATGCATTTGCCAAGCATAAAGATGCCCAAGTGATTCGCATACCAATCGTTTCTTCTGGTCAATATATTTTGGTTCATTGTTATGGCAAGCAAGCAGCCCCCACAACTTCCCTTCAAACACGAGGGATACAGAAAACGATGAACGAATGCCCATATTTTTCAGATAATTAATATGGATAGGTGATACCGAACGTACCATTGACATTGAAAGATCTATTGACGGACGTCCAGCCACAGTTAAAGACGGCTGTAGAGGTACAGGTTTCTCTTCAACATCAAATACACAGCGAACACGGTTTTTAAGGTAAAGCTCTCGGGCTTGTTTGGGAATATCTGATGCGGGAAATTTCAACCCCTTAAATGAACGCGAGTCTGGTTCAGCGGCTTCACCTATAACCTCGCCGCAATATCTATCATCAAATTGATAAACCATCACTGCATCAAAATCGATATAATCTTTAAACACCTTCGCTATCGCATCTGCGACATCATTAATCGAGTCCTTGTCATCTACGTTAGGTAACAAAGCGCGAATATCTACATCCATCGGTACCCATTGCTGGGCCGCTTCATAACTTAACTGAGGCGTGGGTTCTAACTCTATTACCAGTAAACCGTTAGAGTCGAAGGCAACGCCGCTGCCTTCTTTTTCCCAGTTATCTAGCCAAAGTGCATTTTTTGCAAACTTCCACTGATAGGCGTGGCGAACACTTCTGCCTTTTACTGAGTTATGTATAGTTTTAAACGTGGGAGCGTCTGCTGAAGGTACGTCAATCAAATCCGTAACTGGCGTTTCACCCGCCACTATATCTACTTTAAATAGCTCTTTTATATTTTCACTGAATACTTGAATTTTTTTAGTGTCGGGGTTTATCGCAATGACATATCCAAAGCTCTGAACACTTTCGATTAAATGAATGGCTTCATCTTCACAATTTTGAAGTGAAGGCTTTGAGTATTGATTTTGTTGCATTACCTTGCGCCGAGAAATTTGGAAAGCGAGCTTTCATGATTAGAACAGTAATTCTCGCCACGATAACAACTTATCATGAAGAAAGCATGCATTATCCTAAAGTCTACTACATAAAAAAGAGGGCTAAACGCCCCCCCCATTTATCCGCTCTCAATTACTTTTTTACGTCTTGATATAAGTAAGTGTTAAAACAAGTAACTTAATCCAATAGAAAAAAGGTCTGTAGTATTATCTTGTAAGTCGTAACGTTCATACTCAATCGTTGCAACCCAATCATCGTGGATACGCCAATTAGCGCCAATGCCATAGAACAAATCCGTGCCTTCATCATCAACATCTTGAAGTAGTGCTTCATCTTCAAAAACGTCTAACGAATCGTAGTCACCCTCCCAAAAGTACAAACCTACATGGGCGTGTAAAAACCAGTCCTCATGACGTAAAAACTGATAGGCTACACTTAATGTATAGCCATCTACTGATGTTGGGCGGATACGCGATGTCTCGCTGAAAAAGCGAGATGGCTCATTGGTCGTAGTTGAAAATGCTGCCGATACATCACCTAAATCGGTATAACCGACTTGAATAAAGCTGTTTTCGGTAATATTGGTACCTACTACCGCTTTCCACGCACTGCGGGTGTCATCAATATCTATGTCAAAGACATCAAAGCCCAGCTCTGCGGCTTCTTGTTGCACATCGCTTTCCTTGAAATCTCCTGATGCGCTACCCCAACTTCCGCTTATGAAAAACTGTTTAGCCGTGCACTTTTCATATTCTTTAGAAAGTTTTGAGACATCCTCTTTAGTTAAGCATTGAGTTTTGCTAGCTAAAAAAGGGGAAGCATCCCTTTCTTTATTAGATTGCTGAGCCATGGTTGGAAATGAAAACATTGCTCCCATTGCAACAGCGCTAACAATCCCATACCTAAAAGTTCTATTCATCTTAGCTACGCTCACGCTTTTACTCCCTTTCTTTGCGCCGCCAATAAGCGGCGCAATGTCATAACAAATACCAGTAACATCAGCAGGACAGCGTTCATGCTACCACCGCCTCCGCCAGAGTTTTCAATTCTAACGGTCACGGGTTGAACAGTAATGGTTAGTCTACCCTCGCTCGTTCCGCCCTGTGTATCTTCAATAATATAGGTGACTACAGCATTGCCCGTAAATGCAGCAGGCGGCGTAAAGGTTAATGTATCGTCAGGGTTAACAGATACGCTACCGATTGATGCCTGGGCACTTACAACACGAATACTATCGCCATCTTCGTCGAAGTCGTTGGCAAGCACGTTAACGGTTACAGATTGGTCAACGTCTATCGTTACAGTATCGTCTACAGCCTGTGGAGGATTATTACCAATAATGGTTACCGTAATTACACCCAGGTCTGAACCTCCGTTTCCATCACTAATACCATAATTAACAATCACTTCGCCAATAAAGCCAAGTGGAGACGTGTATTCAATGGTATCCCCCGCTATCACAGCTGTGCCGAAGGTGGTTGTAGCAGAGGTAATACGCAAGTCATCGCCATCTGGGTCTGCATCGTTACTTAAGGCTTCAATAGTTACAGACTCATCAACAATGATAGTTACTGCATCGTCAGTTGCCACAGGTTGGCTATTGCCATTAAATAGAACGCCTACACCGCCTGGGTCGACAATCGTTCCGTTAACTAAACCGTCATCATCATCTACACCACCATCAAGAATTTCCAACTGCACACACCAATGGCCTTCAGTTAGACCTTCTGTCCAATAGTCTCCGCCTGGAGGTGGGCAATAACCTGGCTCACCTTCAACAGACCATAACCGGTTGTTCGCGTTTTCCGTAAAGGTTACCCAACCGTTTTCAGGCGTGAACTTACGGTACACCGCATTTGCAGGTATTGGCTTAAGCTGTGGCATAACAATATTCAGCGTTTGACCCGCTTCAGGTAAACCATAGGCAATGAAATCGAAAATGCCGCCAATATTTGTCGCTTCTGGGTCAGGAACAATGTCATCGTCGCTTGCAATGTCGCCATCAATGATTTTAGCGCCGCCGAGTTCACTACTTACAGAGAAGTTACCTAGGCGCAAGCATACGCCTGGGTCACCTTCCACCATGTAACCGTCAACAAACGTCACTTCTTGTGGAAGCACATTACATTCAGGCGTTGGATCCAAGTAATCCAAAATACCGTCTCTGTCACTATCAGCAAGGCCATCTACAACATCTGGCACCCCGTCGCCATCACTATCAAGCTCAGCTGGTGTAGGTAACGCATCAACTACCTGAATGTATAAGGTATCCGAGTCTGTAAAGGCCGTGTCATCTGCGTCTGTGACCGTAGCTCGAATTCGGTAAACACCCACTTCCAGTCCACTTGGGTCAAAGGTAAAGGTGTCATCAACGCTATCGGTATCTGCAATGTCCGCATCCAGTGATGTCCACACAAACTCATACTCATTCGTTGGATCTGGATGGTCAACAGTAGAGCTTACCAATACGTCAGAACCAGTGGGAACAACAAGTATTCTTGATTCGCCGTCCTGCTCGGTAAACAAGTCAACGTCAGGATTCACGTTATCTTCGCGAATTGTAATTTCGTGAATGTACTTATTACCTATGTTAAGCACATCAGATAGCTCAATTGTGACCGTCTCTATACCTTCAATATCCGCATCAGGGAATACATTGAAGCTCACCGTTATATCGCTACCTGATTCTATCACGATGACGCCGTCAACCAGGTCATGATCGCTGCTATCTGCCGTACCGCTTACTGTGTATGGTATTTCTAGCGGATAAACAGGTGACGTACCGTTTAAGTGAATGCCAAACTCAACTTCATGGCCTTCCAGAACTACCTGATCTTTAGTGATAGAAACCAAAGGACGTACGCGAACAGCTTGGCTCGCCACAGAGGTTAAACCGTCTTCGTCGGTCGCCTGCCAGTATGCCGTATTGTTACCCGGCTCGTAGAAGATAAGGCCATCAACTAGTGACACAGGTAACGGATTGCCAAATTTATCGACAGCCGACGCTACCCCAAGGTCGATTTTGGTAAATAGTGCATTAGCATCTACAAACACGTCTTCTGGCACCTCAATAACTGGGCGGTCGGCCAGGTCATCAGGCATAACATCTACAATCACTGTCGCACGAGCAACTTCGCTTTGAGGGTCGGTGATGGTGTAGTCAATTACTATTTCACCGACAAAACCTTCAAGCGGCGTATAGGTAAGTGAATCGTCAGCCCAAGAAACGTCGCCTAATTCAACGCGGGCACCGATGATGCGTAATGTATCGCCATCAGCGTCAGAGTCATTGGCCAGTACATCAATTGCAACTGGGTTGTAGTTACCCAACGTTATCTCATCATCACGGGCAACCGGCGCATCGTTCACGGGGTTCACGTTGATGGTTACGGTACCTACGTTGGAGGTTTCCTCACCATCATTTGCGGTATAGGTAAAGCTTGTTGTGCCACTAAAGTCGGCTTCAGGTGCATACAATACGCTAGGCAAGCGACCAACAAGCTCACCGTCTGGTGATGTTGCCAACTGGTACGTTAGCGCGTCGCCGTCTGCGTCACTACCCTGTAATCGAATTGGCAGTGTTGCGTCTTCTTCCATTGTGAACGTTAAGTCCATCACCGTTGGCGCATCGTTAGTGTCGATTACCGTTACCGTATAGGTCGCACACGCTTGCGCGCCCGAAGGGTCAGCCACACACATCGTAATGGTGGCAGTGCCGTGGAAACCATCTGCAGGCGTAAATGTCCCAACGCCATTGATGATTTCTACGGTGCCGTTAGTCGCTTCGGCACTAGCAATAGTGAGCGTATCACCGTCGATATCGTTTGCATTGGATAACACGTTAATACTAAGCGGCGTGTCTTGATTTGTAGATACTTCTCCACCTTCAAGGGTCGGTGCATCATTCACGTTTTCAACCGTCACCATAATTTGTGCAGTCGCTACACCGCCATTACCATCTGAAATGGTGTAGGTGATGATCGCCGTTCCAACAAAGTTAGGCAGCGGCGTGTAAACAATGTTTCCATCACTACTAATGGTTACCGTGCCCGAGTTAGCCGTTGCATCTGTGATGATTAACGTATCGCCGTCAATGTCAGCATCGTTGGCAAGTGCATTAATAATGACACTGCTGTCTTCACTTACATTAGCTTGGTCGTTGTTTGCTACTGGTGCGTCGTTAATAGCAACGATGACTACGGTAACCGTCGCGGTATCAGTACCACCGAAGCCATCACTGATAGTGTAGGTAAATGTTGCTTCACCATTTACATTGGCAACAGGTGTATAGGTAACAGTAGTGCCGTTATTGACCGCTACACTGCCGTTCTCAGTACTTGCCATGGTTACCGTTAGTACATCGCCGTCGACGTCGCTATCGTTTGTTAGTACGGTTACAGTAACACTGCCATCTTCGGTAACACTTGCTGTGTCATCAACGGCAACAGGGGCATCATTCACCGCAGTGACAGTTAAGGTTACCTGCGCTGTATCAGTACCACCATGACCATCTGAAATGGCGTATTCAATAGTGACCACCCCGTTATAGTTGGCAGGCGCTTGATAGCTTAACTCACCGCTTGGCAACAATATCACCGTGCCTGTAGATGCTGTTACTTCGGTAATGGATAACGTATCGCCGTCTTCATCGGTATCGTTAGACAGCACCTCCAAGGTTACCGCCTCGTCTTCTTCAGACGTAAAGCTGTCATCATTTGCAACAGGGATATTGTTCTCAGCAACGGTTAGCGCCAAGGTACCCGTTACCGTGCCGCCCATACCGTCTGACACGGTATAGGTAACCGTTACTGTGCCAACGAAACCTTCCGGAGGCGTGTATGACACTAATCCATTAACAATAGTCGCCGTTCCAAAATCAGCCGATACTGAGGTAAGCGTAAGTGCATCGCCATCTGCATCTGTGTCATTAGCCAGTACGTCAACCTCTACCGCTTCGTTAAGCTTAATAGCCAGCTGATCGTCTTGAACGTCAGGAAGTGTATTGCCATTAACAAATGTGCCTACTCCACCAACAAAGCTAACCGCTCCATTGGTTGTAGCGTCAGCATCGTAACTTCCGCCATCAATAAGCGTCAGCTTCACACACCAGCTACCTGCAACAAGACCTTCTTGCCATTCGCTACTATTAACGACAGGGCAGAAACCTGGTGCGCCTGGTGCTGAGTGAATCACTGCGTCGCCGTCTGCAATAACGTCGAACCAACCTAGCTCAGCAGTCCAGCTACGCATAAATGCGTCTTCTGGTACGGCATTGCGCTGTGGAATAACCACATCGAACTGTGCTTGATTAGACTGACTATTCACCACGTCGAAGTTAAACAACCCACCAACATTGTTAGCTTCCGTATCTGTCGGAATGCGACTTGTTACTGCGCTGTCATCAGCAAGTAGCAATACGCCAGCATTTGAAGTGCCACGGGTGTACTCACCCGCACTTACACATGTACCAGCGTTTGACTCAACAAGATATTGCGCGCTTTCACCTGCAATTTCTGGTGCTAGGGAACAGAGCGCAATGCTATCTAAGTAGTTTGGCACACCGTCTAAGTCGGCATCACCTGCGCCTTCAATATTATCTGGCAGGCCGTCACCGTCGGTGTCTGCACCTGTAAGCTCGGGTAAGGTTTGTACCACTTCAATATAAATTGTGCGTGAACTTACAAGCGTGGGGTTTTCACTGTCTGCCACAAGTAGCGTAACCGCATAAACACCTGGCGCTACTAGAGCAGGGTCGAAAGTAAATACGCCATCATCACCTGAAACATTAGCAAGCTCTGATGATGAATTACTCCAGTCGTAGATAAAGTCAGCGGCTGGATTGGTGTGACTGATGGCCGCTAGTACGTCGACTAGACCCTCATTTTGGCCAACAGTTAACGTTGTCGTGTTACCTTGCTCAACTGACAGCGCTACAACTGCTGCCACTGGTGCTTCTGCAATTGTTGTGGTCTGCGACGCTTTTTCTCCGACATTTACGTTCTCGTTCAGCGTTACGATTACCGTTTCGCCGTCATCGATAATCGAGTCGGGGATAATATTGAATTTAACGGTTGCCTGTGTACCGCCCTCAATAGTGACAGTGCCAGAGATAAGGTCGTGATCGCTAGTATCTGCAGTACCTGAAACCGTGTAGTTCACTGTTACTGGGTAACTAGGTGCATCGCCGCTTAACAGTACATCAAAACTTGCTGCACCACCTTCGGTTACAACCACATCATCACTTAATGACACTTGAGGGTTTACGCGGATAGTCTGACTAACCGTTGTCGTATTGCCTTCATCGTCAGTTGCCTGCCAATAAACGGTATGTAGCCCTGGCGTAAAGCGGGTTTGACCGTTCAATAAGGTCACTGGTAATGATTGACCGCGAGATGTGGTAGCCGTTGCAACGCCCAAGTCTACAAGCGTAAGGTATCCGTTCGCGTCAACTTCAATATCAGCTGGCGCAATTACTCTCGGGTTTGCATCGTTGCGGTCAGACGTGCGATCTACATTCACCACCACATAAGAGGTTGATGTCGCACCTGAAGGGTCAACAATGGTGTACTCTACCTGTACCTCTCCTGAAGTGCCTTCACCTGGCGTAAACACCAATGCATTATCGATAATTTCTACGCTACCAAAATCAGAGTTTGCACCAACGATACTTAGCAGGTCGCCTTCGATATCGCTATCGTTTGCTAGTACATCAATAGTTACACTGTTCTGATCTGTCGCTTCAGCTAAATCAGCAACGGCGACAGGCGCATCGTTCACGGCTATCACATTCACTGTGATATTGGCAGTGTTCGAATCTTCTTGACCGTCATTCGCCTTATAGCTGAACAGTACCGTACCGTTGTAATCTTCTGGAGTAACGTACAGCAAAGAAGGAGCAGAACCTAACACTTCACCTGTTGGCAACGTCACCAATTCAAACGTTAAAACGTCTTCGTCTGCGTCGGTACCCGTTAGGGTGATGGGTAGGCTATCCCCTTCGTAAATGGTGAACTCGAGATCTTCAACGACTGGACCAATGTTTGTATACACCACAGTAACGGTAATACGGGCACAAGCCTCTTCGCCCTCAGCATCTTGAATACAAATATCGATGCTTACTTCACCGGAATAATCTTCAGACGGCGTATAAACCAGTTTGCCGTTAACAATTTCAACCGTGCCGTCTGAAGATGTTGCGCTTACGATAGTATGCGTATCATCTGTATCTACATCTTCAACATTGGCGATAACATCGATAGTTAACGCTTCATTTTGGTTCGTTGCAGCAGTGAAATCAGCAAGTGTAGGTGCATCGTTAACAGCGGTAACCGTTACAACAAGCGTACCTGTTGCCGTTGCTCCATTGCCATCAGAAACTGTGTAGGTAATGGTTGCTGTACCATTGAAGTTCTCATCTGGTGTGTAGCTTACTTGCCCACCTTGAATAGCGACTGAACCTTCGTCAACGGTTACGTCTGAAATAGTCAGTACGTCTTCGTCAATGTCAGAGTCATTCGCGAGCACGTCGGTAACAACAGAGCCATCTTCCTCGACTGTGGCCGTATCATCCACCGTTATCGGTGTATCGTTAACCGGGTTAACGGTAACAGTGATCGTTGCTGTATCAGTGGCACCATTACCATCGCTTACCGTATATGACACTGTCGCTTCGCCATTAAAATCAGCATTTGGCGAGAAAGTAACCTGGCTATCTGCCGTGATCACTGCACTACCCTGCGCTGACGAGGCCACCGAAACTGAAAGCACATCTTCATCTATATCAGAGTCATTGGCGAGAACAGCTACTGTTACTGAAGCGTCCTCATCAACAACAGCGGTGTCGTCCAAAGCGATAGGAGCATCGTTCACCCCTTCTACCGTAAAGCTAATGCTGGCAGTGGCGGTACCGCCATTTCCGTCTGAAATAGTGTAGGTGGCGGTTGCCGCCCCATCAAAATCAGCAGGTGGTGTATAGGTCACACTGTTATTTGCATTAACTGTAATAGTCCCCTCAGATGCGCTAGCAGATGTCACGCTTAATTCATCGTTGTCAACATCTGTATCATTGTCTAATACAGCAAGCGTAGTGCTTGAATCTTCGGTAACTCTTCCGGCGTCATCATTGGCTACTGGTGCGTCGTTAACAGGCGCCACCGTTACTGTGACTGTCGATGAGGCGCTACCACCAGCACCATCCGATACACTGTAAGTTATCGTGGCTGTACCGTTGAAGTCGGCACTTGGCGTAAAGCTAATCGTATTATCGCCGGTAATAGTTGCAGTGCCTTGACTGCTGCTTGCAGCCGACAGTTGCAACGTGTCGCCGTCAATATCACTGTCGTTCGAAAGCGCATTAATAATTACCGTTTCGTCTTCCTGTACACTCGCCGTATCTGCCACAGCCACCGGATTGTCATTTACTGGGTTTACCGTAATTGACACTGTTGCTGAATCAGAGCCGCTGTTTCCATCAGAAACGGTATACGTCACTGTTGCAGCACCGTTATAGTCGGCATCCGGCGTATACAAAAGATTACCATCGCTATTAATGGTTGCCGTACCAGTACTAGCATTAACCGCAGTTAACTCAAGGGTATCGTTGTCTACATCTGTATCGTTAGCAATAACGTTAACCACAACGCTGCTGTCTTCATCAACGCTAGCTGTATCATTATTCGCAACGGGGGCATCGTTAACGTTTACAACCGTCACTGCCACCGTTGAATTGGCGCTGCCGCCAGCACCATCTTCGATGGTGTAAGTAATAGTGGCGCTGCCGTTGAAGTCAGCGTCTGGCGTGTAGTTCACCTGGTTACCTACAACCTGCACACTACCGGTTGAAACAGAGGCGCTCGCCACACTTAAGGTGTCGCCGTCAACATCGGTATCGTTAGCAAGTACATTAATGCTAACCGACTCGTCTTCATTGACACTTGCGGTATCTGGGTTAGCGATTGGGTTGTCGTTAACCGCTGCAATCGCTACAGACACCGACGCATTGTCACTGCCGCCGTTACCGTCTGTTACCGTATAGGCTACTGTGGCACTACCGTTGTAATCTGCCGCTGGGGTAAACACCACATTGCCGTCACCATTAACTACCGCAGTACCATTGGTCGCCGATACACTTGAAACGCTTAATGCATCGTTATCAATGTCGGTATCGTTAGCCAATACATTAATAACTACCGCCGTGTCTTCGTTCGTGCTGGCCGTGTCATCACTTGCCACTGGTGCATCGTTAACGTTAGTAACATTAATAGTCACCGTACCTGATCCCGTACCACCTGCACCATCACTGATGGTATAAGTTACGGTTGTTGCGCCATTAAAGTCGGCCGTAGGTGTAAAGGTAATATTATTTCCGTTAAAGGTTACTGAACCATTTGGCGATGCTGCATTGGTGATCGACAACGCATCGCCATCTACGTCAGTATCGTTAGTCAAAACATCAATAATTACGCTGCTGTCTTCGTTCACCGTCCCTGAATCAGGGTTAGCTATTGGCGCGTCATTTACCGCATTAACCGTTACCGATACAGAAGCTGAATCGGTTCCGCCATTTCCATCAGAAACCGTGTAATTAAGTGTAACAGGGCCATTGAAATCGGCCGGCGGCGTATAAAGAACATCGCCATTTGAATTTACGGAGGCCGCACCAGCGCTTGCCGACACCGCAGTAACACTTAGGGCATCGCCATCTACGTCACTGTCGTTAGCTAACACATCAATAATTACGTCATTATCTTCGTTAGTATTCGCACTGTCGTTTGTGGCAACCGGTGCATCGTTATCTGCTTGCACATCTACCGTTAGATTCGCGCTATCACTGTTCCCATTTCCATCAGAAATCGTATAGGTCACAAGTGCTGGACCGTTAAAGTCTTGTGCAGGCGTGAAGGTGATATTGCTTCCCGCGAACGAAACCGCACCGTTGCTAGAATTAGCCGCTGTGATAGACAGTGAATCGCCATCCACATCGGAATCATTTGCCAAGACATTTACTACCACTTGTGTGTCTTCAGTGGTATTGGCTGAGTCGGCCTGTGCTACAGGCGCATCTTGAACATTGTTTACCGTAAATGTTGCTGTGGCGGTGTCGCTACCGCCTGCGCTATCGGTAAGGGTGTATTGCACGGTTTCGGTGCCGAAGAAATCAGCTGCCGGCGTATAAATCAAGTTCGCGCCATCTGTAGTTACCGTACCGCCGTTACTTGGCGTAGCTACAGAGGTAATGATGATACTTTGACCGCTGTCTGCGTCGCTATCATTGCTACGGACCGCTAACGTATTGCTGGTTGTATCTTCATCTACAGTGAAACTATCATCATTCGCTGATGGTATACGGTTAAGTAAGGTTACCGTCACGTCGTTAGCATTTAATGACTGAGGCTGAGCTGCGCCATCAACGTAGCTAAGCGCAGAAGAAATAGTTAAATCTTGGGTAGCCGCACTGGGCACTAGGGCGCTGGTGTCTAGCTCAACGCTAAACACATAGGTTTCAGTGTCACCATCATTATCGCTATTTACAATACTGCCTAAATCAAGCGTTAGCGTATTGTTAGACACACTAATATTGCCGTTCACGTTAACCGCTGTGCCGCTAGCAGCACTGTTAATACTTGCTGGATTGACACCTGAAGAAAGGCCAGTATTAAAGATACGAGCAAGTTCCCCCGCCTCTGCGAGCAATGAAACATTAGCAGGTAAGGTAACGCTTAAGCTTAAATCGTCTGTTGTCCCCTTAGGTACAGTAACAGTTTGTGTAAGGGTTAGTGTTTCGCCCTGCACAAAATTGTTACCAGATGTACCACCATCACTGGTATCGGTAAGGGCAAAGGTTGGCGCAGATACGGTTTGCGCTTGCGAAGTAACCGGAATAAGCAGAGCATTCTCGCCATCAGAAGCGTTACTGTCGTTGTCGCTTAACTGGTTGGCACCGAGGTTGTCACCGCTAAACAGCGCTTGAACTGAAAATACGGTGTTGTCAGCTGCATTAGCATCTAGCGTTAGCACCACAGAAGCGGTTACCGTTTCACTTGGGGCAATTCCGCCCACGTTTACGTCAAACGGCGTTTCGCTTACTACAACGCCTTGGCTGGTAACAGCTGTATTAGCTACTACGCTTAAGCCTGCATTGACCGGCTGAGTAAACGAAACGTTTTCTGCAGTCGCTGAACCTTGATTGGTTGCCACGGTGTAAATGCGTACGCTGTCACCTGGATCAACAACCCCATCACCGTCTACATCGTTAACAAGTTCATAGTATTGAATAATCTCTAGTTCTGGCGTGCCCGCGCCTGTCGATGCACTGAACGTGAGCGGCTGGAAACCATCGCTATCTGCACGGTTATTGTCTGCATAGACAGTATCAGTTTCGTCACTCGTTGCTTCACCTTGTAGCGAGAAGCTTTCGTTTGCGGCATTGCCGTTGAAATCAACCAGCGGTGAATCGATGGTAACATCAAAAGAAACCGTTTCACTGGCGCCAGCTGCTAGCGTGATAAAATCTGCGCTTAGTGAACCACCTATTACACTAACCGTATGTCCACCGCTTACCTGCGCCGAATTAGCGACGTAAGTAAGACCTGCGGGTATAGCGTCACTTAGGGCAATGTTTGATAGCGCTTGGCTACCCGTATTTTCAAGTAAATACGTAACGGTTAACGTATCATTAGGGCTAATGACGTCATTAGTATCAGCATCGGTTGATAGACTTACCAACTGAGTAATATCTAAATCTGCTGTGCTTGCAGGTGTGCCCACTCTGAAGGTGTTTGCCTGGTCGCCGTTTACATCGTTACCATCGGCGTCAGTTGGTTCTGCTACTGTGTCAGATGAATCCACGCTACCTTGCAGTGAGACTAACGTGTTGTTTGCTACATTGGCATCAACAAGCAACTCGAAAGTAATGGTTTCAGATTCACCAAATGCCATATCCCCAACATTTACCGCGATGCCGGCACTGTCATCAAGAGTGCCTTTCGTCGTTGTCGCGGACCCTGCTACATAGTTTGTATTTGCAGGAATCCCATGAGTAAATACAACGTCAGTGGCTGTGGCACTATCGCTTTCATTAGTTAGCGTTGCAGTGACTAATACGGTGTCACCAGCATCAATAAATCCGTTGCCATTTACATCATCAGATAGCACAACTGACTGAGCTGCACCGATAAATGCCGCGATATCACCTGTCACGTTAATAGAATCAGCAAAGCTGTAATCACGTTCGTCAGCTGTGTCGCCGCTCATTGAACTATAAGCACCATTGGTCAAACCAATTGAAAGTGCATTACCCACGTCGGCATCACTATCTACAGTGAACTGCATTGTCACTTGTTTGCTGCCTTCGACCAGTGTGATACTGCCCATATCTACGACAAGTAGCGTAGATGACGTATCATCGATCGTACCTTGCCCCATGAAGCTATTTGCTACATAAGTAAGACCGCTAGGAACCGATACGTTAAATGTGGTCTCAAACGCGTCGGCAAAACTAGAGTTGTGGCCTACGTCAATAGTTAGGGTAAAGGTATCCTCCAAAGATACCGAGGTTTTATCGAGCGTCATTGTTGAGTCTAAATTTGGCTCAACGATATCGATCTCGAGAGTAGATGGACCTGCGCTTTCGCCGCCACCTGATGCATTCACACTATTAGTAAGTGTTGTACCCTGCCCGTTGCCTACTTCGTTTTCTACAACACCGGTAAACGTAACCGTTATGTAATCATTTGCGCTATTGCCATCTGCGGTGTTGCTCACAGTTCCAAAATCAACCGTGACATCATTGCCAGACACCGAAGCGGTTGCTGCGCCGTCATAGCTAATTTGTGCTGGGCTGTTAATACTAATACTGTCAAAGCGAATGTCCGCTGGCAGTGTATTTACAATAGAAACACCGTCAATTGTGCCTTCTACTAAATCGATACGCGCATCAATAGAAACCGACTCTCCCACTGCGAAATCATTATCGCTATGTGTAGCATTAAGTGCAGATTGAATAGCCAGTGTGTTATCTACCGTTACATTACTACTAGCTGTTTCACGGTAGTTATTTAACGTAGCGTTATTGTCGTCATCTCCACCATCGGCGCTGCTACGTCCGCTGCCGTCTAGCTGACTGTTATAGGTTGCTTCAACTGAATTAGTTAGCGTTTCACCAGCGCTTGCTTCGTTAGCCATTATAACGCTGTATTCGACGGTAACGCTTGCAAGTGCTGGTAGGTCGAATGCTGCAACCGACAGCGTATCGCTAGTGTTGGTCGTAGTAGTCTCACTAACATCACTTGCGGTCAGTGCTGTGTTCGTGCCTGTTAATACAGCTTCATCACTTGGGTTGGTCAGGGTTATTGCTGAGAAGGTAACACCAGAACCGCTGCCGTCAGGCCCTCCAAGTAATTCTGCAGGCATCACATCTTCAAAGGTAACGGCGTACGCGGTTGCAGTATTCCCCGTGTTGGTTACCACTGTGCGATACGTTACCGTATCACCGCTATCACTTGATGTCGCACCTGCAATGATGGTTTGCGTAATAGATAAATTCGGTTCGATAACATCCACGTCAACATTCGCAGAAGGTGCTGGCGTGCTTACGTCTTGGTAACTAAGTGAACCAGTACTGGTTAGCGTTGTTCCTGCTTGGTTACTTAAGATGTTGGCGACTTCAACAGGCACAGCAATGGTAACTTGTTGAGACGTTGAAGCGCTGTTGGTGATGGTACCAAAATCTAATACTACTGGGTCGGTTCCTTCACCAGGGGTGGTATTAGGTGTATTTGTGCTGGTGAAATCTGACACTGGTGTTGTAATGGTAATGGCGTCGCCGGTATACGTTAAGCCTGAAGGAAGATCTAACGTATAAACAAAGTTGTCTGTTGTACCTGTCGGTATAGAGAAACTTGCCGTTAAATCAACCACAGTTCCAATAGCAGCATCGGCTGCAGTAGTCGTTAGCGTAAGCGTGGGCGCATTGGCGGTCACTGATGCCATAGCAGAATCAGCGATATCGTTAACGTTTTGGCCTGAGTCGTTATTCGCGCCGCTACCAGTACGTTCACCGGTATCTGAACCGGCTGCGCCTGGCGTCGCATTTCCAGTACCTGATGCGCCTGGCAAAGACGTTGCCGAAGTTGAAACGGTATTGGTTACGGTTTCTTCAAAAGCAATATCAAAATTGACCTGAGCAGTGTACACAACGGTGACGCTTTCGCCCGCTTCCAGGTAATCAATGTCGCTAACCGCGCAGCTATCAGACTCAACCGTTAACTCGTTGCCGCTGATGCTTGCACAGGCTGAAACGTCAATACCTGCCCCTCTTGAATGCGTCGCGCTTACCAAGCTAACCGTATTAAATCGTGCAGGTACGTTATCGTTGATGTACCAATCGTAAGCGCGAGAAACTCGAGAGCCCGCAGTATTTGTTAACGTAACGGTGAATGTTACTTCGCTTCCACCATCAACGGTTGACGGCGATGCTGCCTTTGTTGCTGTTAAATTAGGCTCTGCAATACGAACATTTTGTGTAGCATTGTTGCTTTGGTTAGCGCTGCTTTCATTTAAATAGTTTACTTCACCTGTTACCGTTTTATTATTTGTACGGTTATTGTTACTGGTGTTTAAGGTAAGCACACTAAGTGTAACTGTGATACTTTCATCACCTGCATCGTTGTCATTATTTGTAACATCACCCAAATCGAAGACAACAGACTGACCACTGACAACAGGGGTAATAGTTGTATCTGCCCCCGTAATCGACACGCCGTTTGCAGTCGTAAAGCCCGTATCAAATGTTCCACGAATTAAGGCGGTGCCGGTTTGATAAGACATCCCAGCAGGCAAAATAACTTCTATAATGTCCTGATTAGCGGTCTCTTTTGTCTGCCCTTCGGGAACGATAGTGGTGAACGAATAGGTTAACACCTCACCAATAGCGGCTTCTCGTGTGCCGGTGTCATTGGTAAAGGCTTCAGACGAAGCAATTAATGTTATGTTATTAGCGGAAATGGCTTTGGTTGCCGTGGTATCTGCACTTTCTGACTGTGAATCACGCTCAACGGTCTGGTCGCCAGTTTGGCTATCACCAGTAGCTTGCGCACTAATATTAAATGACGAACCCGTTTGTACACCTGCTTTTACTTCTGCAGTATAAGTAAACTGCACGCTATCACCAGCAGCAAGCTCTGAACCTGAATAGGTTACTCTGTCCGGGGTATTTTCAAATGCATACGTAAACCCAGACGGGGTTGTTCCTTCAGTTACATTTGTGAAAATATCAGTATTTACATTGCTGACAACGTCGACATCATAAGCGGTAGCTGTACCTGTATTTTCAACGTTGATTGTTACAGTTACCGTATCACCTGCTTCTACGCCAGAGCTAGGCGCCACGCTTGTTGTTGCGCTTAATACATGCTCTGAAAACTGATTAGTTGACGTAGCTGACGCATTGTTGGTGGTATTGTTGGTTCCCGCATTTACCTGTAACTGCTTGCTTTGCGTTGACGTTTTAGCGGCATTTTGTGTGACATCTTGCACCAAGGCTTCAAGCGTAATTGAAAATGTATTATCGCTTGGATCGTTATCATTATTGGTGGTTGTACTGCCGTTAAACACTGCTTTGACAGTTTGCCCGCTTTCGACCGTTCCCGACGATGTCACAGTGGGGCTGGCGCTTACGGTTCCGTCAAAACCTGTTGAATTTACCGTTAACGTATTGCTGTATTCAAAACCAGCAGGAAGCGTCATGTCTACCGTTAAGTCGTTCGTGGTACCCTCCGGCAGGGTGACGTCTACCCGATACTGTACGGTATCACCTACCACAACATTCCCCGTGGGGCTTACTATGGTAGACGCGATAGCAATATCAGAAACGGTAACCGATGCGTCATCTTTTTGTGGGTCAAAGGTTACGGTCTGACCTGAAGCCGATGCCCAATTTATTGTCGCTTCGGACGTGATGACATCATTAGGCTCTGCGGTTTGCGCAATATCTTGTGTGAAGGTAAGTACATAAACATCACCTGCAGCGAGGTTTTCTACACTGTAGGTGCCCGCAGATAAGGAGCCGCTACCTAACGTTGTGCTATTCCCATTAAGCGTTGCAGATACAAGGCTCTGCGAAGCCACGCCAGCAACAAGTGGAACACTGGCGGTTGTGTCAAATGATGTAGCACCACCTTCGTTAGTTACTGTTAAGGTGTACTGAACCGTATCACCGGCATCTACATTTCCTGCAGAAGTAGTAAGTGAAACGGTCAATTCTGGTGCACGAACTATTATCTCAGCAGATTTAAGATCGGCGCTAACAGCGTCTGGTGTATTGGTTGATGTTCCTTGGAACAAGTTAGCTAACCTTAGACCGTCGGCGTAAGGCTCGTCGGTAACCTCAACAGTAAAATCAACTTCTAGCACTTCAGGCGTAGATGTTGAAATATCCCCCCAATCTAGCGTTACGCTGTTCTCCGTGGTCGATAGCGTGATGGTAGGTGTAAGCGACGTTATTGTGTTTTCAGGGCCATAAGCGAAATTAGCGTTAGTCGAAAAATCTGAACTAGTACTAATTGTTGACGAGGAAACTAGGAACACAGGAAGCGGTAAAAAGTCTTTGAAAACAATGTCGTTTGTATCGCCCGATGGGATATTCATGTGAAGGCGATAAGTCACGCTTTCACCCGGTGCGTACTCAAGAACTTCTGTAGTCGTGTTATTGTCAGAATTTACGAGGAATTTAGTGGTGGTTATTCCTTCTATAGATACTGAGTCACTTGAGCCTTCTGAGCAGCTCACTGCGCCATTCACTAGGTTATATTGAGCACTTTGAGAAAACGACAGTGAATCGTTAGCTACGACAGGGGCATTACTATCAACTCCTGTGTAACCACCAACGTAATTTTGCTGAATATCTACGGTGTAAGAAACCGTCAAAACGCTTCCCCCCGGAAGCGTGCCTGTTGCGTTAGTAACGTTGTAAGTGATGGCCTCATTTTGACTGGAATCAGTGCTTGAAGCAGGCCTAGTTATGTTAAACGTACTTCCACCATAGCTAACCGTGATATCTGATGAAAAATCTACGCCATCGGCAATGGTATCGTTAAGTATTAAAGAATCTACCGATATATAGTCAGAAATTTGAATAGAGTTAGTAACAGTGAGGGTGTTGCCAGGGCTTGATTGGGCGGCGTTAACGCGTTGCTGAATCGCAACATGCTTTGCCGAAACCGTATCATTGCTAGAAACTTGAGTAAGCCCATTACCATTAAAACTGGCATTAAAATCTAACGGGTGAACAATACTTGACGTACTACACTGCTGCGCATTCAGGACGTTAGTAAAATGCATGGGGTAGCTAACGCGCACATCATTTTCGCTACTTGTTCCCGTAGCAGAAGCACATGAAACATCTAAAGTACCACCAGTACTGGTCGTAGAAGGTTCGCTATCTATAGCGCACCCAGTTCCACCAGTTATCGTAGCCTGCGCGCTGTACTGAACACCATTGTCTAAAACATCTGTGAACTGTAAGTTGTCTATCGTAGGACCATTTGCAACATCTACTGTATGGGTAACGGTTGCTGAAAAGCTTGGACCCGCAGCAAGTTCGTTTTCCGCAGCAGAGCTTTGCGTAGTTACTTGGTAGAGGGCAGCCTCAACCGACGCACTTTGCGTTGTTCCTACTATTGGGCCGTTATCACCTGTTGCTGTGTCACCAAATTCATAAACAGGCGTTACCTCTATAGCAAACGCTTCCGCTGGCGTTGCATTGCTGTCGATAGTGAAACAAACATTTGTAGTTAGATCAGGGCCATTGGTTACAACCGAGCCCACCGGTATGTCTACCGTTGAAAAACTGTACCCCTGCGTTCCGCTAACGGTTTGAGCGATGATAGGATCTTCAAGTTCATTGTTGTTCGCAATGGGGTCGAATGTGCCGACATTAACGGTATCACTATTGCTTCCTATGAATGTCGCACCATTGAAGGTTAAGTCGGCATCATGAATAACACGCAAATAAGGACCATAGCCAGTGGTACCTGAGTTAGTTAGTGGTATGTCGTAACAGAATGACTCTCCAATAAAAGCACTTTGCGGCGCTGTGTTGGTGATAACAGGGGTTGCTGCTTGTGCAGTTTGTAATGCACCTAGAAGTAATGAAGTACCGATAATGGCTTTGGACAATGTGCGGATCATGTCTTTCCTTTAGCGCGTATATTTATTAGAGAGATAGCTCTCTTCCATAATCTTTAATTGAGAAAACTTTTTTAAAAAGCTCTCGACAAGACTTTGAACGTTAGTTCAAGGATTTCGATTTCGCCAACAAATCAAATATTAAAAATAAATAAACAATAGCTAATATTTGTTGTTTATTAATAAGTTAGCGTTATGAAGCGCGGACGATACAACGATAGATCTAGTAAGAAAACTAGACATAAGGATAAGGAAAGGCTCTAGGGGTAACTCCCTATTTAAATTCTCAATCGCCCGCCCGATGTTGCCTTTGAGCGCTTTTTTGATAAAAATTTTGGTGTAATTAAGTATTTCTATAAACATTAAATTTTTGTTTTATGCGGCTCATAACATGAATAACACTTGTATTTATTGACCTTTGACAATAAACTTTCAGTAATTTCTGAAACTTCTGGAAAATAAGAATGAAAATGACGCCTTTAATAACATCTGCGGTTATGCACTTTGGCGAAATGGGAAGTCGCTGGGGCTTCAATCGAACAGTTGGGCAAATTCTTGCTCTTATTGTGTTAAACGAAGAGCCCATTTCGGCACAAGAAGTTGCCGATGCGCTCAATATATCCAGAGGCAACACTAGCATGGGCTTAAAAGAGCTACAGTCATGGCGCCTTGTTAAACAACACCATGTTCCCGGCGAGAGAAAAGAGTTCTTCATTCCCGCGGGTGATATCTGGACACTGGCGAACAGAGTATTTGAAGAGCGCCGAAAGCGTGAAATAGACCCAACCATGAGCCTGCTTCGGGATTTACTTCTCGATGCACCTGCAAATGAAAAGGAGGCGAATGCTCAACATAAACTGAACGAAATTCATGATTTACTCGAATCAATTACGGCATGGTCTGAAGAGCTTCAGAATCTTGGGCCTGAAAAGTTAAACACGTTGATGAAGTTAGGTTCTGGCGTGGGCCGTATGCTTGAGCTTAAGGACAAGCTACTTCTGGGGAAAAACAGCGTTAACTAAGGGGGCTCTCTGTGGATGCATTCTTGCTGTCTCGTTTACAATTTGCGTTAAATATTAGTTT
Source organism: Alteromonas sp. HB246098 (assembly GCF_054890645.1). NCBI lineage: Bacteria > Pseudomonadati > Pseudomonadota > Gammaproteobacteria > Alteromonadales > Alteromonadaceae > Alteromonas > Alteromonas sp. HB246098. The sequence continues at coordinate 95,430 of NZ_JBTZUG010000009.1, forward strand.
CCATATTTTGTTTCCAACCATCACCATGGCGATGGGCTGGTTTCTATTTTATTTTAAGCTGCGCTCTAACATTTCAGGTCACCCTGTGTGGATGCGCATGTATCGCTTTTGGGTACGTGTTTTCGCTCTAAGCTTCGCATTAGGTGTAGTAAGCGGCGTTACTATGTCATTTCAGTTTGGCACCAACTGGCCAGGGTTTATGGAAAAAGTTGGCAACGTAGCAGGCCCCCTTCTAGGCTATGAAGTACTTACCGCATTTTTCTTAGAAGCCACGTTCTTGGGGATCATGCTATTTGGTATACGCCGAGTTCCTAACTGGCTGCACACGGCATCTACTCTTATTGTCGCTCTTGGCACCACAACGTCTGCATTTTGGATACTAGCGCTTAATAGCTGGATGCAAACGCCACAAGGTTTTGAAGTAATCGATGGTGTGGTTTATGCCACCAACTGGAAAGAAATCATCTTCAACCCATCTTTCCCTTATCGCTTTGCTCATATGATGTTGGCGTCTGGGTTAACGGCTAGTTTCCTTATTGCCGGACTTTCAGCATACCGAATGTTGAAAGGTGACGATAAACTTGCCCCAAAATTAGCACTTAAAACAGCCACCTACACGGCGGCCGTGCTAATTCCTTTGCAAATTTTTGCGGGCGACATGCACGGTTTAAATACCCTTGAACATCAACCTCAAAAAGTGGCGGCGATGGAAGGGTTATGGGAAACCACTGAAGGTGCACCTTTATTGCTTTTTGCTATTCCAGATGAAGAAAGCAAAGAGAACCACTTTGAAATTCCCATTCCCTATGGTGCAAGTTTAATTCTTACCCATGAACTCAAAGGAGAGATAAAAGGACTTAATGAGTTTGAGGGAGAGCACCCACCTGTAGCCCCTGTTTTCTTCGGTTTTAGGGTTATGGTGGGCATGGGCATGTTGATGCTCGCTGTTTCATGGCTGGGTAGTCTTTACCTTATTCGCAAGAAAGAATTCCCTGCGTGGCTGAAACGCACGTTTGCGGGCATGGCATTTAGCGGCTGGATAGCAACGCTCGCTGGCTGGTACGTTACAGAAATAGGTCGACAGCCTTATTTAGTGAGTGGTGTCTTAAGAACCGCTGATGCGGTTACTCAACTACCACCTGCTAATATAGCGCTGTCATTCACGCTTTACCTTGTTATTTACACGGTGCTTTTAATCGCATACATGGGAACGCTTATGTTGATGTGCCGAAAAGCAGTGGAAATCGAGGAAATAACGACGGAAGAGCGCGAAGTAGCGAAGGCTAAGATGCAACCCTCTGAACCTGACCCAAGCACGGTATAAGGAGAGCAAACATGTTTGAAAATATATCAGCAGAAATGCTTGGAAACATCTATGTCGGCTTACTTGGTTTATCTGTATTGCTGTACGCTATTTTAGACGGCTATGATTTAGGTGTTGGTGTATTAATACCGCCGAGAACAGAGGCTTTCCGCGACGACATGATAGCCTCTATTGGGCCTTACTGGGATGCCAATGAAACTTGGCTTGTGCTTGCCATAGGATTACTGCTTATCGCTTTTCCTGAAGCCCATAGCGAGTTTCTGCAAACTCTGTACTTACCTGCAACTTTCATGTTGTTAGGGCTTATTTTGCGCGGTGTGGCGTTTGATTTTCGCGCTAAAGTTGTGCAAGTGAAAAAGCGCAAGTGGGATTTGGTATTTAAGTACGGTTCTCTATTAACTACGCTCGCGCAAGGTTACATGTTAGGCATTTATGTAACGGGGCTTCGCACTGATATTTGGGCTCAAGGCTTTGCTCTACTTGCGGCGTTTGGAGTAACCGCAGCCTATGCATTTATTGGCTCATGCTGGTTAATACTTAAAGGCGAAGGAGAGCTTCAAGCAAAAGCGTATTATTGGGCACGCCGAGGTTTGGTTGTACTGGCTGTGGGAATTACTGCAGTAAGTATCGCTAACTTAACCTTACACGATGATGTGCGAGACTTATGGCTATCAGCACCTTGGGGTTATGTGCTTTTTGCTATACCTGTAGCATGTTTTGCGCTTTTAGCCTTATGTGGCGTGTTGCTTAAAAAGCTGCCTGATGCTCAAGGTAAAGGCGAATGGCTTCCGTTCTTTATAGCCTTGCTTGTATTTTTACTTTGCTTTAGCGCATTTGGCATTAGCTACTACCCCTTTATTATACCTGGGCAGATGACGGTGATGGATGCCCTCAGTGATGCTAACTCCCTTCGCTTCTTGCTAGTAGGTGTAGTTATTGTTGTACCTATTATTCTGGCTTATACGGCCATGGTATATAAAATTTTCTCCGGTAAATCAGAGAAGCTTTCATACTACTAGCATTTAATAGTGGTATCTCAGCAGATCCCAATTACTCAAAACAATAGTGAACATCACTGATAGTCAGTGGTGTTCACTTTCTATTCAGCGCTATAATTAGCGCTTATACGCTGTGAGTTTTTTCTGTTTCCAACTACTTCCTGAACTGTGGCGTTTTCGGCGACTACTATAACCTGCGTGGAAACTCGATTTAAAAACCTGCGATCAAAATATGATCCTTTCTCTCGAACAATGTATACCAATGAATAGAGGATGCCTAGTTGTACTTAGTCTATCCTTATTATGTGAACGAGATATCTAAATTGTTTAATGACAATTATTTTGTTGACATCAAAATGTAATATTACTATATTTTATTTGGGGCAATTTTTACTAGAAGGAGCCAATACTATGGAAAATGTATTCCATTCGTTCTCACGGTTCTTCAAACGCGCGCACCCCTATACAGTCGCTCATTACATCGGCCGTAAAAATGCGCAGCGTATCTTAGGATGTAAAATTAAAAAGAAATCCAAGATATTTGCCGACCAGCACGTTGAAGACCAAAATCATTAATTTATATGGGGCCCGTCAAACCGGCCCCATTTTTTTGGCGTATTAAATGTGATTTAAAGGGACTGAGGTTGTGTACTTAATCTGTTCCATGGCAAAGCTAGAGGTTACGTCTGAAAACTCTATACCGTTAACCAATCGCTTATAAAAGTGGTCGAAGCAATCCATATCGGTAACAAGGACTTTTAGTAGATAATCGTACTCGCCAGACATACGATAACATTCAACAACTTCATCAAATGACGCGGCGTGCTTGGCGAAACTTGCTAGCCATTTTCCATCGTGCCTTCCTGCTTTCACCTGAACGAAAACCGTCATTGCAAGGCCTAGCTGCTTTGCTTGCAACAGCGCCACTCGCCTAGAAATTATGCCCTTATCTTCTAGCTTTTGAATGCGACGCCAGCAGGGCGTGACCGTTAGCCCGACTTGCTCGGCGATTTCTGCAACAGGCGTATCAGCATTATTCTGAAGCATGGCCAAAATGGCTTTATCTATTGCGTCTATAACGCTCATTTTATCACTAGCCATAGTGGAACCTGGCCCTTCATCCCCAACACTTTCAGTTGTACATTTGTTTTGTTGCTCATGCTTAATTTAAAGCCACCAAGGCTTAGAAAAATCCACGTTTTCATTTGCAATTTCATACTGATAGGGAGGTTTAAATAAGTCCCAAAATGCTTCGCGAAGGTCTTCATCCACTATGTTTAGTTTACCCACATCACGATAGTGAGAGAGCAATTCGTTGTAACCATCAATAGGCATTTGCGGGTTAGACTGACGAAAAACAACACGACCGCCAAACTCTTCGAACATGGCTTTTTCTGCTTGGAATTGCATTACTTGCTTAACCGCTATTTCTTCGATGGGTTTAGATGAAGTTTCGCTAGATACCTGACTCTTAAACTTATCGATAAACTTATTTACTAGCGTTTGGTCAAGAGCAATACCTCTTTCCTTAGCGTAGTCCTCTAACACTAGTTCGAAAATTTTGTTAGACGCGTTTACACGTGTGACATATTCGAGCACTTCGGCGTAGGTATCTTTCGCCTGCTCCTTCATGCTTTGACGCTTTTCTTCACTGGGCATTACGTCTACTGCTCGAATTTCGGTATTGAGCACTGTCGCCAAAACACTCTCGCCAACGTCTAGACCATCTGCTTGGGCGGCGTAAGTAGAGTTTGAACAAAGAAGAAGTAGAGCAGCCAGTGTGGAACGAATAGTTAATGTGATGCGCATAAAGCACTCCCTGAAGGCGTATTCATCATAATAACGAGTAAAGCATTAAACGTCATGACTACGCAACACCGCAGAGCACTGATATTAGGAATATGCTGTGAGCATCGAATTTATTGGGGCGAATGATTGAGCGTTGTCACGCGTTTAGCGTGAGCGTGGGAAATATTGACAATAGAAAGAAAAACGGCGGTCAAATGACCGCCGTTTTTGAATTCTTAGATAGCTTGCACGTTAGCAGCTTGAAGACCTTTTTGACCTTCTTCAACTTCAAATTCTACTCGCTGACCTTCTGGAAGCGTTTTGTAACCGTCAGAGATGATCGCACGGAAATGAACGAAAACGTCCTTGCCGCCGTTATCTTGAGTTAGGAAACCGTAACCTTTATCAGCGTTGAACCACTTAACTGTGCCTGTAACTTTAGACATGTCGTATAGACCTCAAATATCGTATTAAATTGCGCATAAGCGCGTGTAACAAAGTTCTTTAGAGTCTTTAAATTGGCGGAGTATTGGGTCTTACTTACGAATGGACAAACAACTTACAACAAATTACCGGGTAACTCGAGTGGTTTTACATATAGCAAATAATACAAAATCGCGTCTATTTAAAGACTTTGGCTTAGAGCCGTATCCACTATAACACTCTTCGGGACGATTACTATACAAATTAATTAATTAACTACGGTTTTCATAAATATTTCACCGCAGCGTAACAAAAATCACAGCCCTTTTCGCCACGCTAAATACCAACAAATTGCGCCAATTACACCTGTACTTGCAGGGAAATACCAGGATAAGTCATAAATTGGCAATATTGCTGTCATCAGTACAAAGGTTGCCCCTACTAGGCTCAAGTGAGTGGTCTGAGTTGTTTTCTTTTGCTCTTGAATTAGGGCCAAATGTGCCCTTTGCTGTTGCAATGGCAAGCGCTTCATTTGCTGTAGACTATCGTAAAGCAGGTCGGGCATTTCGGGGAGTTTTTCAGACCAGAAAGGTAAGTTGTCTTTTACTTTCCCCATCATAGCCGTAAAACCAATTTGTTCCTTCATCCAGTTTTCAAGAAATGGCTTGGCGGTTTTCCAAAGGTCGAGTTGAGGATACAGCTGACGACCTAAGCCTTCGATATACAGCAAGGTTTTTTGCAGTAGCACCAACTGCGGCTGCACAACCATATTGAAACGTCGCGCGGTGTTAAATAGCTGTAGCAGCACATTACCAAAGGATATTTCTGCCAAAGGCTTTTGAAAAATAGGTTCGCATACTGTGCGAATGGCCATTTCGAACTCATCAATGTTGGTATCTTGCGGCACCCAACCTGAGTCGGCGTGAAGTTGCGCCACTTTGCGATAGTCGCGATTAAAAAAGGCGATAAAGTTTTCGGCCAAATAGCGCTTATCTTCGCGATTAAGCGTACCCACAATGCCAAAATCGATTGCGATGTATTTTGGGTTTTCAGGATGTTCCGTAGATACAAAAATGTTGCCTGGATGCATGTCCGCATGGAAAAAGCTATCGCGGAATACTTGAGTAAAGAACACTTCAACCCCGCGCTCTGCTAACTTTTTCATGTTGGTATTTTGGGTCAACAAAGCGTCGATATTAGATATAGGTAAGCCGTAAATACGCTCCATAACCAAGACATTACTGCGACAGTAATCGCTGTAGATCTTAGGTACGTATAAGGCATCTGAGCCCTCAAAATTACGTCCTAGCTGGATACCGTTAGCTGACTCACGGAGCAGATCAAGCTCATCTACAATGGTTTTGCGATATTCCACTACCACTTCTACAGGGCGTAAGCGCTTGCCGTCCGGTAACCAACGCTGTAGGACGTTCGCTAGGCTGAATAAAAGCTCCATATCCGCCACTATGGTATCGCGAATATCTGGCCTTAATACCTTTACTACAACGTCTTCGTTGTTGTGCTTTAACTTTGCTGCGTGAACTTGCGCAATAGAAGCCGACGCGAGTGGCGCGGTTTCAAATTCGCTAAACAACTCGTTCAGATCAGACAGCCCTAGTGCCTGTTTGATGATGTCTTGCGCTGCGTCTGACGAGAAAGGTGGCACTTTATCTTGTAAACGGGCAAGTTCGTTAGCAATGGCAGGGGGAAGCAAGTCTCGGCGGGTAGAGAGCATCTGGCCGAATTTAATAAAAACAGGCCCAAGGTTTTGCAATGCAAGAGTAATGCGCTCGCCAGGAGATTTTCCTTTATGCTTATTGCGCACCCAAAAAATGGCATGGCGCATAATTCGCGCGTACCAGGGTAACCACTTTGCTGGAATAAGTTCATCTAAACCGTGTTCCAACAATACCTTGTTAATTCGGTATAACCTAACAATACGCATTTATGAGCCTGTTTCTCTCAATCTTACTTAAGTTTTTCTTCTAAACGGCGCAGTCGCGCATCGGCACTTTCTGCCCTGTCGCGAAGCGCATTTACTTCATCGCTAAAGTGCATTACCGCAAGCTTATGTGCAGCTAGCTGTTTTTCTTCTACCACGGCATTGCCGAAAACCTTCGCCATAGACGCCAGCGCCGTCATCGATTTTTTATGCACTGTTTTTACCGTTTTCACGGTTTGGTGCGCGATAACGTCATTCGTCTTTTGAGCAATCAACTCTTCAACGTCGATGTCGAGCTGCTGAAACAAAGCGCTGACTTGCTGGGCAACGTTTAGCTCCCCTTCTAAGAAGAGTGCTTTTTGTTGAATAAGGCGGGTCAGCTGGCTAGTTTCTTTTAACTCAGGCAAAGTCTGTAGCGACGTTTTAATACAGCAATCTTTTGCTCCTAGCGATGCAACGGCATCTTCAAACGAGCCTTGCTCGCTGAGTACGTCGACTCGGTCAGAAAAAGACAAGGTGATACCGTAAGGCAGCGGCGAAATAAACGCAGTGAGTCTGGCGCCGTTAAGGGCTTTTAACCTTTTTTCGCTATCTTCATCTAAAGACAGCAATTTGTTTAGTGCCGATTCAACCGTAGCGGTAACAAGCGCTGAAGTAGGCATTAAAACTTGTAGCCTCTATGCAGAGCCACAATACCGCCGGTAAGGTTCTGGTAATCACATTGCTCAAAGCCAGCCTGTTCAAACATCCCCTTCAGGGTTTCTTGATCTGGGTGCATACGAATGCTTTCTGCCAAGTACTGGTAGCTTTCTGCATCATTTGCCACCAGCTGCCCCATTTTCGGCAAAATGTGGAACGAATACATGTCGTAAAGTTTGCTTAGCTGCTCTGACGTTGGCTTAGAAAATTCTAAAACCAGTAATCGACCACCGGGTTTTAACACGCGGAAAATAGAATTTAGCGCGTTTTGCTTTTCTGTCACGTTTCGAAGACCAAATGCCATAGTCACAACATCAAAATGGTTGTCAGGGAACGGCAAGGCTTCTGCGTCCGCCTGTACATAGTCTATATTGCTAACCAAGCCACGGTCGCGAAGCTTATCACGGCCTACTTTCAGCATAGACAAATTGATATCGGCAAGGGTTACGCGCCCTGTCGGGCCTACCAAGCGAGAGAACTTAGCGGTCAAATCGCCAGTACCACCGGCAATATCCAAGACTTTATTACCCGCGCGCACACCGCTGCAGTCAATGGTAAATCGCTTCCATAAACGATGTACTCCCATTGACATAAAGTCGTTCATTACGTCGTACTTCGCAGCAACGGAATCAAAAACATTAGCAACCAAAGAGGCTTTTTGCCCTTTATCTACCTGCTTAAAACCGAAGTGTGTCGTATGCTCGCTAGCATTGTCGATTGCAGAGTCTGCTTGCGTAGCGGGAGTTTGATTGTCGCTCATGACAGTCCTGTAATTTGAATATTTTTATTAATGCCGAAGTGTATAGGATTGTGTGCTGAAGCAAAAGCTTTATGCCCACTGCCTTAGATTGAAAAGCAAACCGTTATCTTGCTCTGTGCGAGAACCTGCGAGACACATCTGTTTACTAAATACACTAGGGGCCCCATTCAACGCTAACCTGTATTAAGCAGTAAGATTATTCGTGCCCCAGCTAAATGCCACAATGGCACTGATTTCTTGCAGCGAACGGCCACTTTCTTTATGCCATTGGGCAAATGCTGCATTTGCTGCTGACAGCGACTTTTTCGATGTTAACCCGCCATCAATAACTTCGTTTTTTCGCAAGTAATCTTCAACGTCACGAGAAAACAAAAAAGTATCAATACCCAATGCTCGAAGCATGTAGGGGCCTGTATTGCCACCTAATCGCGCGCCTCGTTTTTTCAAAAACGCCCATAGTTCGGTGATATTGTCTTTATCGAAGCTGGCGACAAACTTGCCAAAGCTGCCGTGCTCCATAGCCACGTCTTTAATCATCATGGCGTTGTCTCGCACAGTCATCACTTTTTTATAGTTGCGAACAATGCGCTTATCCGACGCTTTTTGTTCTAGCATCTCATCTGGCATCAGCAACACTTTATCCACGTTGAAACCAAAAAATACGGTTTCAAAATCTGGCCATTTTTGCTCGATGACTCGCCATACAAAGCCAGATTTAAAAACTTGCTTAGTCATGGCCGCTAAAAAACGATCATCACTAATGGTTTCAATTTGCGCTTTAGAAAGCGGCGCATGAAGCATAGCCTCAAGCCCCCTTTCACCGCCTTTGCGTTCACACGCTCGGCGGTAGATAGTTTGATAAGACTCAGGCATAGCCGCTTAGCCTTTGATGCCGCTGTGTCGAAGCAAGGCGTCTACTTTAGGCTCGCGTCCTCTAAAGGCAACAAACAAATCCATAGGAGGCTTACTGCCGCCCATTTCTAGAATGTTTTCTAAAAAGGCTTTGCCTGTGTCGCGGTTGAAGATGCCATCTTCTTCAAACTTACTGTAGGCATCGGCAGAAAGAACCTCAGCCCACTTATAGCTGTAATAGCCCGCTGCATATCCACCTGCAAAAATGTGTCCGAAACCATTTTGGAAGCGATTGAACGATGGCGGAATAACTACGGCAACTTCTTCGCGCACTTTGTCCAGTGTGCCCTGCGCGTCTACTTCACTGCCCTTTTCACTGTGCAGTAAGAAATCAAATAGACTAAATTCAAGTTGACGAACCATCTGCATAGCAGATTGATAATCACGAGCAGCAAGCATGCGGTCGAGCAAATCAGCTGGAAGCGGCTCTCCGGTCTCATAATGACCAGAGATAAAGTTTAGGGCGTCTTCTTCCCAACACCAGTTCTCTAAGAATTGACTTGGTAGTTCAACAGCGTCCCATGGCACACCGTTAATGCCAGATACACCAGCCACGCTCATTTTTGTAAGCATGTGATGGATTCCATGACCAAACTCATGGAAAAGGGTGACTACTTCATCGTGCGTAAACAGCGCAGGCTTATCGCCGACAGGGGCATTGAAGTTACAAGTCAGGTACGCCACCGGCAGCTGTAGCTCACCGTCTATCATTTCTCGGCGTACTCGGCATTCATCCATCCATGCCCCGCCACGTTTTTTAGCACGTGCGTACAAGTCTAGGTAAAAGCTACCACGCAATGCGTCGGCATCGTCAGTTATAGTGAAATAACGCACATCTTTATGCCAGGTGTCGATGCCAGGCTGCTCAATAATTTTCAAACCATATAAGCGATGCACTACTTCAAAAAGACCTGATAGCACTTTGTCTTCAGGGAAATAAGGGCGCAGCATTTCATCAGAAATGGTGTATTTTTCTTGCTTCAACTTTTCGCTGTAATACGGTAAATCCCATGCTGCTAGCTCAGTAACACCATGTTTGTCCTTTGCGTACGTTCTTACTTCTTCAAGCTCTTTTTCCGCCTGAGGTTTAGACTTAGCCGCCAAGTCGCGCAAGAAACCTATTACCTGATCGGTAGAGTCTGCCATCTTGGTAGCCAGTGAACGCTCTGCATAGCTAGCAAACCCTAACAATTCAGCGAGCTCTGTGCGCAGCGTTAAGGTCTCTTTAATAATGTCGGTGTTATCCCACTTACCTGCATTTGGTCCTTGATCAGACGCTTTGGTTGAATAAGCACGATACATTTCTTCGCGAAGCTCACGATTATCCGCGTACAGCATAACAGGCAAATAAGACGGAATATCTAGGGTAAATAACCATCCCTGCAAGTCTTTTTGGTGCGCAGCTTGCGCTGCCGCTTCTAAAGCTGACTCTGGCATACCTGCAAGCTCAGATTCATCGGTAATGTGTTTGGTCCAGCCCATGGTGGCGTCCATCACATTATTTGAGAAGGTTGACGATAACTCACTAAGCTTTGCCTGAATTTCTGCAAAACGTTTCTTTTGTTGTGCAGGCAAGGCAACACCTGAAAGCGTAAAGTCGCGAACCGCGTTCTCAATGACTTTCTGCTGTTCTTCGCTTAGGGTTTCAAACTCGTCAGACGCTTTTAATGAAGCATAAGCATTATAAAGGCCTTCGTGCTGACCTACCCAAGTACCATATTCAGATAAAAGTGGCAAACACGCATCATGCGCCTCTCGCAATTCATCGCTGCTTACTACACTGTTCATATGAGACACAGGTGAGAACATTTTGCTTAAGCTGTCGTGTACCTCTTCAAGGCGTAATACTAAATTCTTGTAAGAGTAATCATTTGACGCTACGACTGCCTCTATTTCACTTTTACAAGCTTCAATGGCTTTTTCGATAGCGGGCTTAATAGAGGCTGGCTCAATAGCAGAAAAAATTGGTAGGCCGTCTACCATCTCGATTGCAGGGGTTGTCATAATCTTTTTCACTCTTAACACGTTGATAGAATAATGATGGGGTTTCGTTGACTAAAAGCAAGCTATTGTTTAAGCCGCAGTTGACCTATCTTGAAGTTACTTCTAGTTTGAAAGTAAGGATCACGAAGATTTATTGAGCTCAGTGTGCTCGAGACGTACTTTTGATAAATATAAATAAAGGAGTCAACAACTGGTGACGCCGAAAAGCCCCCTGTCACAAATGTCACATTTCATCCTTTTGTCTACTTTGTCTCCATGTAGTACAACAGCTATAATTCTGGTTAATAAATCTACAAGGCTTAGATATGAAAACCTTAACCTCTGGCGAAATAGCGTCGTATTGCGATGTGAACCTTCGTACTGTAATTCGATGGATTGAAAGCGGGAAGCTCAAAGGCTTTAAGCTTCCAGGGCGTGGTAACAACCGTATTCTTGTTGAAGACTTTATTGAGTTCCTTGAACGCCACGATATGCCTATTCCTGATGCCCTCAAAGGCATTGCTTCGCCATCTGTTCTCATTGTTGATGACGAGATGCCGGTAGCGAAATCAATACAGCGTGTGGCTAGACGTGCAGGGTTCGATTCATACATTGCGACAGGCGGGTTCCAAGCCGGGATCATGTTAAGTCAGTATGAACCTAAAGTGATGACCCTCGACCTGAGTATGCCAGGCATGGATGGCTACAGTGTTATTGAATTCACTCGAGAGCAAAACAAGCACAAAGATTTAAAAATTATTGTTATCTCTGCCCTAGACGATATCAGCCTTGAACGTGCGCTAGAAATCGGCGCCGATGCCACGCTTCAAAAGCCTTTCTCAAACCATGATTTAACGAATGTTTTAGAACAATTCATGTCGATGTAATTTGGATGAGGGAGTGTGCACTATGTCGCGGTTAGCAATGTTCATTTTAACAGCTCTATGTCTTACTATTGTTACGCTCTCATCTAACGCAAAAACGCTAACTTTCGCCGTCGTTCCACAGCAGTCAGCCAAAACTTTGGCTGAACGGTGGCAGCCGCTTATTGATTATATGAGTAATTATACTGGACTTGCCATCGAGTTTAAGACAGCTAAAGATATACCCACTTTCGAAGCAAACTTGACTGCTGGGCTTTACGACATTGCCTACATGAACCCCTATCACTTTGTAGTTTTTAACGAATCTGCAGGCTATCGCTCTCTTGCTAGGCAACGTGACAAAAAAATTCGCGGATTAATCGTGGTTCATCAGGACAGTACTGTTCAATCAATCGAAGATTTAAGTGGTGCCGAAATAGCATTCCCTGCGCCCGCGGCATTTGCGGCCACTATTATTACCAGTGCCCACCTGCGCAACAACAATGTTGCTTTCATTCCGCGTTATGTAAATTCGCACGATTCAGTGTACTTGTCGGTTCAGCGCGATTTCTTTAAAGCGGGTGGAGGCATTCTTCGAACGCTAAACATCTCACCTGAGGCAGTGAAAAGTGATTTACGAGTGCTTTGGAAAAGCAAAGGTTACACGCCACACGCTATAGCTACCCACCCCAAAATGGCGTCAGCAGATAGACAAGCTATTCTTAATGCATTGATTGCATTATCTAATGACAGTAGTAAGTCATCAATTCTTCGCAAAATTGGGTTGAGTGAATTTGTTGAATCTAACGACAGTGATTGGAATGACGTTAGAGAGCTGGGTATTGCATCGCTTTCTAGACCACATCTATGAGAAACGAGCAGATGAAGCTGTCGTTACGAGTTAAAACAATAACTGGCATTGCAAGCATCGCAGCGCTCTTGCTGCTAGTGCTAATCGTAACCGTGTTCCAATTATTAAATGATCTTGTTGATAGCAACATTAAAAAGTCTGCTGATACCTCTGTTGCGCTTTTCGTTTCTACAACAAAAAATGCATTTTTAAGTTACGACTTAGCTTCACTCGACGCAGATGTATCTGAAATTCTCACTAACCCGAATATTTCCTACGTGAAGGTAAAGGATAAACTTGGCAATGTGTTTGTAGAGAAAGGCAGCGAGGTCGCGCTTAGCCGCCCTTTTGAAGCAGACTTGTCGGTGTCGGCAGCTAACGATGGGGTATACGATACCCGCGCCCCAATTATGGTCAACGACACTGTTTACGGCTATGTAGAAATTGGATTAAACATCGCTTCTGTAACTGAATCGGTCTCAAGAGTAAGAAACTGGACCGTCACGCTCGCTTTGATGGAGTTCGTTCTAGTTGGCTTGTGTTCATATTTACTTGGTTCGTTTTTAATGTCTCAGCTTCAGCAGCTTTTGCAGGGTGCTAAACACCTTGGCGAGGCAGTTAAGTACAATAATTACAGAGAAGTGTTTGTTCCAGTTAGAGGCAAAGATGAGTTAAGCGAGCTCGCTGAAGCTTTTAATCAACTTGTAGAGCGGTTAAAAGAAGAACACGAACAACGTCAGCGTGCGCAGGATGAGCTTAAAGAACTAAACACACTTCTTGAAGAAAAAGTGCAAGACAGAACGTCTCTACTCAATCAAAAAAATTACCAACTAGAAGAAACAAACAAAGACTTAAAAGAAGCCCAAGTTCAACTTCTTCAGGCAGAAAAGATGGCATCAGTAGGCCAGCTTGCCGCTGGTGTTGCCCATGAAATTAATAATCCTGTCGGTTTTGTAAGCAGTAATATTTCAACACTTAGTGAATACGTTGCTACTTATCAAATGATCTTCTCTCAAATTCAAGCTGTTATAGACGAGAAAGATGAAAACAAACGGGCAGCATCACTGATTGAACTAGAGAAATTGCTAGATAAACAAGATATGGCCTTTATAAACGAAGACATTTCAGATTTACTGAGCGACTCTCGCGAAGGCTTGCTGCGCGTTGCAGAAATAGTTAAAGGCCTAAAGTTGTTTTCACGGGTTGATAGCGACCAAATGCAAAAACACAATATAAATGATTGTGTGCGCACCACCTTGGCTATGGTTAACAATCAACTGAAATATATCTGTACGGTAGAAACCCATTTAGGAAGGGTTCCGGATGTAGACATGAACGTGGGTAAAATTTCTCAAGTTATTACCAACTTGCTCATTAACGCCGGACAAGCTGTAGAGGCAACTAGCCAAAACGGAAAAATAATTATCACAACTTGCACTGTTGGCGAGTTTGTAGAATTGCGGGTAGAGGATTCAGGCTGCGGAATTCCGCCTAGTCACCTTGATAAACTATTTAACCCTTTCTTCACGACTAAGCCAGAAGGGCAAGGGACTGGGTTAGGTCTTTCAATTTCATTTGGTATCGCGCAAGAACACGGTGGAATGCTTTCAGCAACAAGCCGCGAAGGAGACGGTAGTACATTTACGCTAGCTCTTCCAATTAACCCCGTCTCTAAAGACTCACAAGATACCGGTGAGACTAATGATGCATAACGTTACAGTGTCCAAAAGCGCCATTGCATGCGATATTAGTTACGTCGCGAATAAGGATAATTTTTTATGACAGAGCCTACTGAAAAAGCTACAACCTATACCGTGCTATTTGTCGACGACGAACCTAATATTCTTCGTGCCATTAAACGTGCGCTCTTCACCATGGATATAACGCTGCTGCTTGCAGATAGCGGAGCCAAGGCACTCGAGTTGATGAGTAACAACGAAGTACACGTGGTAATTTCAGATATGAAAATGCCTCAAATGTCTGGCGCGGAGCTTCTTGAACAGGTGGCTATTAACTACCCCGACACATTTAGAGTAGTACTGACTGGCTATGCTGATATCGAATCTACGATTAAAGCAGTTAACCAGGGCAAGATTCATCGGTACCTTCAAAAGCCATGGGATAACCAAGAGTTAATATCTGTGGTTGAAGAAGGGTTAGAGCGAGTTAAATTAAAAGCTGAAAATACGCGTCTTCAAAAACTTACACGCCTTCAGAATAGAAAGCTTAGAGATGTAAATGCATCGCTAGAGCAAGTGGTTCAAAAGCGTACTCGCCAAATTAAAGCTGCGCTGAACAAAATTGAAAAGCACAATATTGCCATGGAGCAGGTGCTGTTCAACGTGATTAGCATTAACCCAAATATTAACGGGAAATTTGCCATAGAGGTAAGTGAGTTGTCTTCTAAGCTTGCACGTATTGCACGTTTGGAGAAAGACGAAATCAAACAAGTTCGCTACGCAGGTCTTATATGTGAGCTTGGGCTATTAGGTCTTGAAACCGAAGACTTTAACGCGCCATTTTCAAAGCTTAAATACCAACAGCAGCAAAATTACTTATCGCAGACCAAACAGGCTGCATTGATACTTGCCCCGGCACATGAGCTTCATCAAGTTTCAGATATCATCGAGTTTCAATTCGAGCACTACAATGGCTCTGGTTTGTACAATAAAGTGGCGAAAGAAATTCCCGCAGGCGCGCGTATTTTAGCAATAGCCCGAGACTACTGGCGCTTAGTTACAGGCAGAATGAGTGGTGTTGAAATGAGCCCTCGCGATGCCAAACTTGAAATGAAAAAGCACAGAAACACGCGCTACGACGGCGAGTTTTTAGACCTTTTGCTAGAAGCAGAAGATGTGACTACATCTAAGCTACTTTCTACATCATTGAAGGCCTCACAGCTTAAAGCGGGCATGGTGCTTGCTCAAAATTTATATAACGATAGCCATATTCTAATCCTTCCTGAAGGTCACGTATTTAGTGACGCTACCATTCAAAAACTCGTGCAATTTGAAGAAGAGCGTGGAAAAGCGTTTAGTATTCAAATAGAACCAGAAGAGCTTTCTGCTACTATAAGTGAGTAAGTTCTGAAGGCATTGAGCTTAAATGGGGCTGGCGCAGCATAAATTATGGCGGGTTGCGCCACGCCCTTTTATTTAGTCTGCATTGTCCCCATTGACTAACTAATTGAAACACTATTGAGCAAACCTCGGTCTTTTGATTAATCTTACAAACAGAACCGTTTAAAAATGATTTGCTGCGCGAACGTGTTTAAGCATTTATGCTTGTGTGCACGATCGTAAACCCAATAAAGAAGGCTTTTTGAATGACACATTTTGATTATATTTGTATTGGTGGTGGCAGTGGCGGTATTGCATCTGCGAACCGTGCGGCAAAGCACGGAAAGAAAGCCGCTATTATTGAAGCAAAAGACGTTGGCGGTACCTGTGTAAACGTTGGATGCGTGCCGAAAAAAGCCATGTGGTACGGCGCTCAGGTGGCTGAGGCCATACATCGCTACGCCCCAGAGTATGGATTCGATTTGTCAGTAAACCACTTTAGTTGGGACAGCCTTATTGCCAGCCGCCAAGCCTATATTGAGCGTATTCATGCCTCTTACGACCGCGTACTTACTGCAAACGATGTAACACTTATTCGCGGTTTCGCAAAGTTTATTGATAACAACACAGTAGAAGTAAACGGTGAAAAGTATACGGCTGACCATATTACGATTGCCGTTGGCGGTCATCCAGTAATTCCGGATATCGAAGGCGCCGAGTACGGCATTGATTCTGATGGTTTCTTTGCATTAAAAGAGCAACCTAAGCGCGCTGTTGTAGTTGGTGCTGGATACATTGGCGTCGAGTTAGCTGGTGTACTTCATGCGCTAGGAACAGAGTCACATTTGGTGGTTCGCAAACACGCGCCGCTTAGAAACTTTGATCCCATCATTCATGAGACCTTGGTGGATATGATCCACGCTGAAGGCTGCAAACTGCATGACCATGCCAGCGTAGAGAAAGTGGAAAAGGCTGACGATGGCGAACTATCAGTACATTTAACCAATGGTGAAGTGCTAAAAGCTGACTGCTTAATTTGGGCAATTGGCCGTAAGCCGTCTACCGACAAAATTGATATTGAAAATACCGATGTTGAGTTGAGTGATGACGGTACAGTTAAAGTAGATAAGTACCAAAACACTACAGCCAAAAATGTGTACGCAGTAGGAGATATTACTGGCGAGGCTGAACTTACTCCAGTAGCAGTAAAAGCGGGCCGCTTGCTAAGCGAACGCTTATTCAACGGCCAAAAAGACGCTCACATGGATTATTCAATGATTCCAACCGTAGTCTTTAGCCACCCACCTATTGGCACAATCGGCCTAACTGAACCAGAAGCTATTGAAGAATACGGCGAAGACAATATTAAAGTGTACACCTCTAGCTTTGCGTCTATGTACACCGCGGTAACCCGCCACCGTCAAATGACCAAGATGAAGCTAGTGTGTGCAGGTAAAGACGAAAAAGTGGTAGGCCTACACGGTATTGGTCACGGTATGGATGAAATTCTGCAGGGTTTCGCTGTTGCCATAAAAATGGGCGCGACCAAAGCTGACTTTGATGCCTGTGTGGCCATTCACCCTACCAGCGCGGAAGAGTTTGTTACTATGACCTAAAGGTTTTCGTTGCATTAAAAACGCTGGCGCTTGTTCATAATGAATGGGCGCCTTAAGCTACCCCTCCACCTTCTCTTAATGGTAAATTAACGTTTATTTAATCAATTTTCACTATCAACTCGGATTTAATTTTTCATTAGCATTTCACGTATGCACCCCTAAACTTCATCACAATATGCTTAGCTTTTTGCAGTCTGATTCCAATGTTTTTTAAGCAAAGTTGAACAGAATGCTATGTGTTAACACTTTTTAAAGGGATGTTTGGATGTTTAATTCTTTAAGAGTAAGCCATCGTTTACTTTTCGGTTTTGGCCTAGTTATTGCTATGCTCGTCATAGTTACAGTTGTAGGTACACGGGAGGTTGAGTCGATAGATGAAAAAATGACGACGATAAACGACGTTAATAGTGTTAAGCAGCGCTATGCGATTAATTTCCGCGGCTCGGTGCATGATCGTGCTATAGCGGTCAGAGATGTTGTTCTTTTAGACTCTGTATCTGAAGTGAATGACACTATCAGTGAAATAAATCGGCTCGCAGAATTCTATAGAGCATCAGCCAAACCTATGGCTCAAATGCTAGCGCGGAGCAGCTCTCCCATAGAGCAGCAAATGATTGACCGTATCGAATCAATTGAGTCTGATACCCTACCTTTAGTAGATGAAATCATTGAATTAAGGCTTAACAATAATGTTGTAGAAGCTAAACAGTTACTGTTGACAGAAGCTAAAACGAAGTTCATCAACTGGCTGGCGGCAATTAATGATTTCATTGATTATCAGGAAGAGCAAAATCAACTAGAAACAAAAACTGTTCGCATCGCCACGGGCAACTTTTCTGGAATGATGCTTTTAGCTACTGCCGCGGCAATCGCTATAGCAATTTTAGTGACTTGGTTTCTTATATCCTATTTCAGAAAAGAATTGGGAGGTGAACCACACAAAATTGCAGGTATTCTACAAGACATGTCGAACGGCAACTTGGAAATGTACATAGAGAGTAAGCATGACGGCAGTGTTTTGCATTCCGTCGCACGTTTACAAAACCAGCTCAAAAGCACTGTTATTGGTATCAATAGTGCTGCTGAGAACATATCGACACAGTCTAATAGAGAAAATGATAGTGCTAATTTAGATTCTCTATCAAACATGCAATCGGCACATAGCGATAAAGCAATTTCTATTATGGATAGCCTGCGGGAAGATGCACAAAGCGTGGAGGAGTTGCTCGCACAGACTAAGCAAAATTCCTCTGAAGCATTTGAAACGTCTCAATTGGGTAAGCGCGCAGTATCTAATGCCACTGATGAAATTAGAAGCTTAGCTAATACAGTCAAATCTGCGGTAGAAAATATACGTAAACTGGAGAAGCGAACTCAAGAGATAAGCGGTATTACAAACACTATTAGCGCGATATCCGAACAAACAAACTTGCTTGCGCTGAATGCAGCTATTGAAGCAGCACGCGCTGGTGAATCGGGTCGAGGCTTTGCAGTGGTAGCCGATGAAGTTCGAAGCCTTGCATCAAGGACGGGAGAGGCAACCGCAGAGATATCGACAATGTTAAACGAAGTACAGTCTGAGACATCTATGACGATGGATATAATGTCTTCTAGCCTTCCTCAAGTAGAGAAAGGCATCGAACTGTCAGATGAGTCTAGCCGACTTTTAACATTAATAGATAAGCAATCTCAACAATCATTACATCATGTAAATGACGTAGTTGATGCGTCAACTAAACAGATAAAAACTATGGCACAGTTGAATAAAAGCCTCACCGACATAATATCTACTGCGAACTCTATGGGCGAAACTTCAACAAATCTTTATCACAAAAATGAAGAATTTGCGGTAAACCTCAATGCCCTCGCAAAAGAACTTCGAGAGCATACAGACTTTTTCACAGTTAAATAAGTTTGCCTTTGAAAATTAGCGGTTTGTTGGCTAACAGCTCAGCCAACAAACCTGCTGTTCCCGTCTAGCTAAAATAGCTCAACGGGCACACCATTTAACACAGCATTACCAGACAATTCGTCAACCTGTAAATCGTCAGTAAGAATGTTGGTGTTAACCCCAGGGTGCTGACTTGCCACAGACAGTTTAATACCTTTTTTATTGTGCCCCCATCCATGGGGTATAGATACCACGCCAGGCATAATTGCATCTGTGATTTCAGCCTCTATCGTTAGCCGGCCCACTCGAGATTTCACGCATACCTCATCACCATCTGCAATGCCGTATTTTGCCCCGTCATCAGGATGAAGCTGCAGCGTACAGCGGTTGTTGCCTTTCACCATACGGGGGCTGTTGTGTAGCCAAGAATTATTGGTTTTAATATGCCGGCGCCCTATCAAAACGAGGGGCTGATTTTGCGCTGTAACATGGCTCGCTTTTCCAAAGAAATGCGTGTTTACCCTGCTCAAATCAGCCATAAAGTAATCAAAGTCCAAGTGGATCTTCTTATCTTCGTGAAACAAAGCATGAGGCAAGGAAGGCTGTAGCGGCCCCAAATCAATTCCGTGCGGGTGTGCTTTAAGCATTTCAATCGACAGCCCGCCTTTAGGAACAGCAGTTGAACTTTCACTTGAATTTGCAGCAGCACCTTCACTTTTACTTGCTGCTCGACCATAAAGACCTGCTTGCAATAAATCATCAACCACACCTTTAGGTTGCTTGGTCCAAAGCGAAGCATAGTGAGCCGTGCTTTTCCCATTTAGCGCATCGAGCCTTTCCGCCAAAGATAAATAAATTTGCCAATCGGTAAGCTGATCTTCGTCAATGTCCACCACCGCTTCAGAATACTTAGCGAAATTTCGCACAGCGAAGTTGTGAAAAACAACGTCGTAGTGGTCGCGTTCTAGCGCGGTTACTGGAGGAAGAATTACATCAGCATGGCGGGAAGTTTCGGTAACATAAAAGTCTACGGCAACCATAAAATCGAGTTGTGAAAACGCCTTATCAAGCTGCTCTGCATTGGGCGTAGTAACCACGGGATTGCCAGCACCAATTACCATAGCTTTAATTTGCCCGTCTCCGGGGGTTAAGATTTCCTCGGCTAAACACGCTACCGGGTACTCACCAGCAAAGGCTGGAAGCCCCCTTACGCGAGAGCTAAACCCGCCCATACTGCCCCTACCTGAAACTGGCAGTACGTCAGCGGCCGGCTGGGTGAACATCATGCCACCTCGCTTATCTAAGTTTCCGGTAAGCATGTTAAACAGCATAATAAGATACTGGGTGAGCGTGCCAAACCTTTGTACGCTAGCCCCCATCCTTCCATAACAAACTGCAGACCCGGCATTGCAGAAATCCAAAACAAGCTGAGTTATTTGTGACGCCGATATACCGGTAAGCTCGCTGACTTTTTGTGGCGAGTAATCGCGAACGTATTTTTCGACCTCTTTTATATCTTCTGCATAAGGTAAAATTTCATCCACTTTGTACAATTGCTTTTCAAACAATACATGCAGCATAGCCAGTAGCAAAAGCGCATCACTGCCTGGGCGAATAAAGTGATGTTCACAGCTGATATCAGCGGTTTCACTGCGTTTAGGGTCGATAACGACGACCTTCCCACCGCGTTTTTGAATACCTTTCAAACGCTTTTTCACGTTTGGCACCGTCATAATGCTGCCGTTGGATGCCAGCGGATTCCCGCCGATGATCATAAAATGCTGGGTATGGTCGATATCTGGAATGGGAATTTGAGAGATATGACCAAACAGCCGTCTACTAACAATGTGATGTGGCAACTGGTCAACAGATGTAGCTGAATAACGGTTATGAGACTTAAGGGCTCGATAGAAATAAGGCCCGAACAATATAGACCCCATATTGTGTGCATTAGGATTCCCTAAATACACGCCTACCGCATCGTTACCGTGCGCCTGTTGAATGTGGTGTAGCTTGTTTGCAACCAAATCAAAGGCTTCATCCCACCCGATTTCTTCCCATGCGCTGTCTTCCCGTGCGCTGTCTTCTCCGTCGATTTTTACTCTTTTAATTGGGCGCTTCAAGCGATCAGGGTCGTCGTACAAATCTTTTAGCGCACTGGCTTTGGGGCAAATATGGCCTTGGCTAAAGGGGTTATCTTTATCACCTTTTATTGACAGTATTTGACGGCCTCTCGTCGCTACTTCAATACCACACATTGCTTCACATAATGTACAAGTAGAGTAATGCAATTGTTGTTCAGCGTTGCTCACGGTAATTCCTACACAATTCATTGTTAATGATTTGTTATGAAATTAGCGATTATTGCTGTAATAGACAAGCATCACTGAAAGTGATGATGCAATCGTTGAACGTTAAATTTGTACCCATGATCGCATTAGCTGAATGAAATTCGATTATTTTGCAGTAATATTAACGTTAGTTTTACAACCCAAGAGTACGGTGTTTCACGTTTAATCATGTACTCTGATGTAGACAGAATATAAATAACAAGCACTTGGAAACATAATTATGATAACGACAAAGAAACGTTTACTGGCCGTCACGCTAGTAGGCGCCCTAGGCTTAGGCGTTGCACCAACTTTATACGCCCAAAACGACAGTGAAGAAAAAACAGAAAATGAACTTGATAAGTGGGAAGTTAGTAACCCACCTTATGCATTAAACGAAGTCACCATCAAAACAAACGAAACCACCTGGTCTAGCTTAGACGTTGCGCCAAACGGCAAGTTTATGGTTTTTGACATGCTGGGCGACTTGTACAAAGTGAGCATGAGTGGCGGCAATGCGACCCCGCTTACCCAAGATTTTGCTTGGAATATTCACCCTTCAATTTCTCCAGACGGCAAACACATCGCATTTATCTCGGATAAAGATGGGTTAAGCAACGTATGGGTTATGGACATTGACGGCAGTAATCTTCGTCAGGTAACCAAAGAGAAAAGCAATCTTATCCACTCTCCTAAATGGAGCCCAGACGGCGAATACCTAGTGGTAACCAAAGGCATCATGTCTAGCCGTAGTATTCCGGCGGGCGAGATTTGGATGTACCACAAATCAGGTGGCGACGGCCTGCAAATTAAAGCCCGTAACAGCGGAAAGCGCGACCAGCAAAACATTGCCGACCCTGTGTTCTCTCATGACGGCAAGTATATTTACTTTACCGAAAATACCGTTCCGGGCGCCCGCTTTGAATATAACCGCGACCCGTTAGAAGGCATTTTTGCTATCACTCGCTACGACCGCGAAACCGGCGAAGAGAGCCGCTATATTAGCGGTACGGGCGGCGCGGTAGTCCCCACCCCTTCACCTGACGGTAAATACATCGCTTTTGTGCGCAGGGTTAAAGACAGAACCGCGCTTTTCATTAAAGACATTAAGACAGGGGTAGAAACACCGCTGACGTTGGAGCTAGAGCGAGATATGCAGGAAGGCTTTGGCTCAGAAGGTTACTTTGCCTACTTCGACTGGATGCCAGACAGCAAAAAAATCGTATATTGGACAGGCGGTAAGTTCCACACCATCGACGTGAAAGATAAAACCACCAGCACCGTGGACGTGACCGTTGAAGGCACGGTGAAATTTGCCGATGCACTGCGCTTTGATGTAGACGTTGCACCTGATGAATTTGACGTTCGCATGATCCGCTGGTCTCAAATGTCGCCCAACGGAAAAACCGTACTCTTCCAAGCGTTAGGTAAACTTTATGTGCGCGACGTTAAATCTGGCAAAATTAAGCGTTTAACGAAACAAAACGACCATGACGAATACTATCCGCGCTTTTCTAACGACGGAAAGTCGATTGTTTATACGACATGGAATGACCAAGACCTAGGCACAGTTCGCGTGGTTTCTGCTCGTGGCGGGAAAGGAAAGGTTATTACCCAGCAGCCAGGTCACTACATTGAGCCGTCGTTCTCTGCCGATGGCGAGAAAGTGGTGTTCCGCAAATTTACCGGCGGCTATTTACTAGACCCCAAATACTCGGTTGAGCCAGGTATTTACGTAGCAGACCTTGAAGAAGACACCGTAGAAAAAGTATCTGAAGGCGGCTACAACGCGCATTTCGCGGGTAACGATGATCGAGTGTATTTCACCGAATCAGCGGGTGGCGAAGCTTATTACGAAACCCAGCTTTCAAGTGTTAACCTTAAGGGTAACGACAAGCGAACTCACCTTTACGGTGCAGATAAGGTAAGTGAGTACAAACTTTCACACGATAAGAAATGGGTTGCGTTTGTTTACCAGTTCAAAACGTACGTGGCGCCGTTTGTTGAAAATGGCAAGCGCATTACCATTGGCCCGAACATGACCTCACTGCCGGTAACGCAGCTTTCAAGCCGTGCAGGTGAATACTTAACGTGGTCTCCTGACAATAAAACCCTAAGCTGGTTTAACGGCCCTACGCTATTTAGCCGTTCACTTGATGAAGCCTTTGCCTTTGTTGATGGCGCAGCGGAAACCTTACCTGAACCAGTAGCTGAAGGTATGGACTTGTCGTTTACCACCAAAGCTGACAAGCCATCTGGTTACAAAGCTTTGGTTGGCGGTAAAGTGGTAACCATGCGCGATGCCGACAACACCCAAGAGGTGATTGAAGATGGCGTTGTGCTGATTAAAGACAACCGCATTGAAGCGGTGGGTAAGCGTGGCGATGTGACCATTCCTGATGATGCAATGCAAATAGACACCACGGGAAAAACCATTATTCCAGGGCTTGTTGATGCGCACGCTCATGGTTCGCAAGGACGTAATGAGATTATTCCCCAGCAAAACTGGAGTCAGTACTCGAATGTGTCGTTCGGCGTAACGACCATTCATGACCCTTCAAACGACACGACAGAAATTTTTGCTGCGGCAGAATTACAGCGTAAAGGCGATATTGTTGCGCCGCGTATCTACTCTACCGGCACGATTTTATACGGTGCAGAAGGACTAGGTTACAAAGCGATTATCAACAATTATGAAGATGCCTATTTCCACGTAGAGCGCTTGAAAGAAGCTGGTGCTATTTCAGTGAAAAGCTACAACCAGCCCCGTCGTGACCAGCGTCAGCAAGTGCTGTGGGCAGCAAAAAATCAAGAGATGATGGTAGTGCCTGAAGGAGGCGGTAAGCTTCAGCAGAATCTGACTATGTTGGTAGATGGCCATACGGGTCTTGAGCACAGCATTCCTGTGGAAAAAGGCTACAGCGACGTCACTCAACTATGGAAAGCCACAGAGTTTGGCTATACGCCAACCTTTGTTGTGTCGTACGGCGGCATGATGGGTGAAGAGTACTGGTACGATAAAACTGAAGTGTGGAAGAACCCGCGTCTTCTTCGTTATACCCCGTCGACTATTTTAGATAGCCGCGCTATTCGCAGACCAACTGCGCCAGAAAATCAGTACAACCACCAAAACGTAGCAAGCTACGCCAAAGAACTTCGAGATAATGGGGTCAGTGTACATATTGGCGCTCACGGTCAGCGTGAAGGCCTAGCTGCGCACTGGGAACTGTGGATCATGGAACAAGGCGGCTTCACGCCTTGGGAAGCGCTACGCGGCGGTACTATTGACGGCGCGAAACACCTAGGTATGGGCAAGGACCTTGGCAGTATCGAAAAAGGTAAACTTGCTGATTTAGTGGTGATTGATGGCGACGTATTAAGCGACATTAGAAAGAGTGAATTCGTAGAATACACTGTACTAAATGGACGCGTATACGAGTCGGCCACCATGAACGAAGTAGGCAGCAAAGAAAAACGCAAACCCTTCTTCTTTGAACAAGACAATGCCACCTTTATGCCGCAACAAACGGCAGATGAAGTGGAAGCGAAAGCGCACCACTATCATTGGGAGCATTAATAAGTGAACCGCTAAACAAAAGGGGCATCACATTTTGTGAAGCCCCTTTTTACTTTCCGTCAGTTAAACTTGCTTGCTATCGGTTACGCCCATACTGTTCGTGTGACGACACCCAGTCTGACGAACTAATGGCTGACGCTAGCGATATCTCACCAGCCAGCACAACTGACGCCACGATCTCTGCAAATTTATACACGCGATCTCGTCCGTAGCAATCTAACAGTTCTAAGCATTCGCGCTGGGTACCAATACCAGTACCACCGCCATAAGTAGCGACGATAAGTGAGGGAATAGTGATAGACACATATAAGTCACCATCGTCTGTTAATTCTGAATACATCATGGCCGCTGACGATTCAGATACGTTGGCTACGTCTTGCCCCGTTGCTATAAACATAGCGGTAATACCGTTTGGCGAATGAAGGCCGGTGTTATTCACACCAGATAAGAAAGACCCTACTCCAGCCACACGGCCGTGATAATCGATTTGTTTAGGGTCAACACGCATTACCTCCAATAAATGCTCTCGTTTAATAGTGGCTTCTGCCGTAACCCGTTTGCCTCGCGTGCGCATAATGTTTATTTGAGAGGCTTTTTTGTCGGTAGCAAAATTAGATTCGAGGTAAAAATTCTCTATTCCCTCGTAATGGTCGAGTATCCACCCGCAAGCCGCAAAAGTTGCGCGCCCAACCATGTTTTGTCCAGCAGCATCGCCGGTTTTAAAGTTAAACCGCAAAAACGCAAATTTATTCGATAGGAAGTGGTCAATATAAGTTAGCTTAGCCACGCTTGAGGTCGCTTCAGCTTCTTCTTTAATCTTTTCAAAGTTTGTTTTTATCCACTTTACAAAGTCCCGTGCACCACGGGCATTTTCAAAGATAAAAACTGGGGCTCGTTGCATGGCATCATCAACTACCGTAGCCGTCACGCCACCACTCATGTTAAGTAACTTCATACCTCGGTTGTAAGACGCCACCAGAGTGCCTTCAGTAGTTGCAAGTGGCACGACAAAATCACCTTGAGCGTGTTCGCCTTTTATAGTCAACGGCCCAGCAATACCAATAGGAACCTGCGCCACGCCAATAAAATGCTCGATGTTGCCTTTAAGCGCTTGCGGGTCAATTGAGTACTTACCTAGGTGGTCAATTTTCTTGCCCGTAGCGCTTTCAAAATATTCTTGGCGTGTTTTTATAATGCTCTCGCCGTAGTCGTCCATGTCGTCACGGGGGATAAACGCACTGCGTTGCCCTGGCGCCGTAATATTATCTTCTACTTCAAATTTAAGCTTTCCAAATGGTGAAGCGGAAAAACAGATACCCAGCTTTCGTTTTTCAGGGCAAGGCGCTTCATCAATATCCAAGTGCACGGTAATAGTTTGACGCAAGCCAAACGGCTCGCCGTCCGAGTTGTTTAATGCATCCACGGAAATACAGGAATCAGGCGTAAGCTGGAGTGAAATTTTGTCTTCAGGAATTTTTTCTCCATCAAGAGAAATCCACTTTACTTCCCTGATGGTCGCGTCTTTTAACCTGTTTTTAAGAGAAAAAGATAAGCCTTTATTTGTCTTAGTGAGGCTTGCACGCGTGTAAAGTTGCTTTAAAAGTATGCTGGGTACAAACATGTGGCGTCCTTCTACGTATTCTTACCGTGTTGTTTTCATATTTCTTTGTTTTTTATAGCACATTCTTTATACACTTCTATGACTTCTTTATATTTCTTCACCTTTTTCTTGCGCAATAT
The DNA here is from genome assembly GCF_054890645.1 of Alteromonas sp. HB246098. NCBI lineage: Bacteria > Pseudomonadati > Pseudomonadota > Gammaproteobacteria > Alteromonadales > Alteromonadaceae > Alteromonas > Alteromonas sp. HB246098. The sequence goes on from NZ_JBTZUG010000009.1 coordinate 122,185, forward strand.
CAACTTTCAAATTTAGGCCAAGCGCTTTCAAAAATGCGCCAAGCCCAAAGAGGGTGCTTGTTACCGAAAAGTAGACCTTAAGCACTCTTCATTCGCTTCTCACTCCGCCTAAAGTAAACACCGTCACCGCAGTAACGTTGACCACAAGGTATCTGGTAGTAACAAAAGGAGGCGTCATGGATCGCGATGCCAAGGATTAATCGCCGGTATGGAAGCGGTAGCCAGATACTCTTTATGTGCAAACTAGCACCTAGAAAAGGGGTTGCTTTAACAGGACCTAAGCGCAAGTAGCGGATTATATAGGGATGAAGATGAGAACAGGGTTGTTTAGAAAAGAAGCTATTGATGAGCAATCAAACGCAGTAGAGGGCAGATTTTTAATGACGCCTAAACCTGCCTATTCAGCGATAGCTGGGCTACTTGTCGTGTGGATTGTGGCAGTTGCTGTTTACCTAAACATGGAAAGTTATGCACGAAAAGCTTCGGTAACTGGATGGTTAGAACCAAGCCATGGTGTTTTCAAGCTTTATTCAGACGCAAGGCGAGGAAAAGTGCTCGACGTTATAGCCAGTGAAGGTCAATTAGTTGAAAAAGGCGCACCGCTAATAAAAATTAGTTACAGCAGCAAGGATGCGTTAGGCCATAGAGTCAGTACACAGTTACTTGCCGAACTTGAATCGAAACAAAACCGAACTTACCAAAGTATTAAGCGCCTGCGCACTTTGCACCTAGCACAGCAACAGCGCTTGGAAGAGCAGCTTTCTCAGGCTAAACATACTTCAGCAACGTTGAAAGACATTATTGCTTTAACCCGATCACAGTGGCTTTTAGCATCTAAACAAAGGGCAAAAGCACAAACCTTACTTGAACAGGGACATATTAGCCGTGCCGACTTTGAAACCCATTCGCTTAATCGCTTAAATGCAGAGCAGAAACTTGCTTTAGCGAAAAAGGATTGGAATAACGAGCAAGCCAACATAGCAGCAATAAGTCATGAGCTAGCTACCTTGCCTGAACAACAAGCCAATGAGTTGGCAACTATAGAGAACACATATAGCGATCTCACTCAACAAATTGTAAGTCACAAAAGTAATGCTGAAGAGATAATTTATGCGCCCCGCAGCGGCGTAATTTCAGGCCTGCATGTTAGGACCGGTTATACGGTAGATAGCTCTCGACCTCTACTCACACTGCTCCCTCAAAATGCTGACATTCAAGCGCGAATTGCGGTCCCCGTGCGCTCAGCAGGATTTTTGCGAGAAGGACAAGCCCTACATATACGATATGACGCCTTCCCTTATCAAAAGTTTGGTGTGCAGTTAGGCGAAATAGTCAATATTTCCTCGTCGCTTGTCTTACCTGAAGAACTTGCCGATGTACCTATTTCAATTAGCGAGCCAGCCTACTTGGTTACTGCCACCTTAGATACAAACGAAGTATTGGCTTACGGCAACAGTATTTCATTGAAAGCAGGCATGACATTTTCGGCAGATGTTCAATTAAGTCAACGCACGCTTATGGAATGGTTAATGGAACCGCTTTATAGCATTAAAGGGAAGCTGTAATCATGATGAGTTCAACACACCCTCTTTCGGTACAACTATTTCATACAACAAGTAGGGTACCGGTTATTTTGCAAAGCGAAGCGGCTGAGTGCGGGCTTGCTTGTATGGCAATGATTGCACAGTACTACTCTGACAAGCGAGATCTTAATACTTTGCGTCAAAGCATATCCGTGTCATTGCGAGGAACAACTCTAAAAGACGTAATGCGAATTGCCAGTGACTTAGGCTTTCAAACCCGAGCGGTAAAGATAGAAATGGAGCATCTTGCTCAGCTATCTTGTCCAGCTATTTTGCACTGGGATATGAATCACTTTGTTGTTTTGACAAAAGTAAGAGGGAAGCATATTTTCGTTAATGATCCCGCGCTAGGAAAAAGAAAGCTCAATTTTGCAGAAGCCTCAAAATACGTCACGGGGATCGCGCTTGAGGTCTCACCAAGTGACACATTTAGCCCCAAAAAATCTGCGCCCCAACTTGGGCTTACTCAGTTTTTCTCCCGCGCCATTGGCTTTAAACGTAACCTACTAACCCTTTTCGCCTTATCGGTAGTGCTGCAGATTTTTGCCCTTGCTGCACCCTACTACATGCAAACAGTGGTAGACGATGTATTAATTTACAACAACGATGCTTTGCTCAAAGCTCTCGCTATTGGCTTTACTTTATTACTGGTTATAGAAACCTTTACAAGCGGTATAAGAAAGTTCGTTATCTTGTCCGTTTCATCCCGCCTACAGCTACAAATGTCTGCCTCTGTATTTAAACATCTTTTAGCTCTTCCCTTGGACTATTTTGATAAACGCCATATTGGTGATGTGGTATCGCGCTTTGGTTCCTTGGCTAGCATTCGGGAGTTTTTAACAACAGGGGTCGTTACCGCCATGCTAGATGGAATAATGGCAATCGTTACCTTGGCGGTGATGAGTTTATATTCGTTCAAACTTACTTTGGTTGTCGTGGTAATCATGCTTATCTATCTGGCCATTCGTTTGGGACTCCTGCCATTTATAAAAAGGCATACCACAGAGCGCATTGCCTTGGCAGCATCTGAACAAAGCCACTTTATGGAAAGTGTACGGGCAATTTTACCTATTCGCGTGTATGGACAAGAAATACAGCGTCACGGCATTTGGCAAAACAAGCTAGTTGCAACGCTTAATAAAGACATCACCTTAGGGAAATTTAATATAGGTAGCGCACTGGCAAACCAATTGCTATTCGGTGTTGAAAACTTGGTCGTTGTTTATATTGGCGCAAACCTTGTCATGCAAGGTTCCCTTTCAATAGGCATGTTGCTAGCTTTTATGGCATATAAGACAAGGTTTGTAGGTGCTATCGACGGTATAGTTAACAAGCTTATTGAGCTTAATATGCTAGGCGTTCATTTCAACCGCTTAAGCGATATTTTACTTACACCAGTAGAGCAAAAAACTAAAGTTCAGCCGCTATATAACACTGAGCGTTCGCTCGGCGTACACAGTACACATACGCGTAACCGCTCGGCTTCTACCTCAGATTCACTTAACTCTCCCCTATTCCACCAGCCCAATGCCGACTTGCCGGAAAGTAGCACATTTGACGGTAGCGCTATGACAGATGCTACCGCGCTTAGGGTGAAGTCACTTAGCTACCGCTATGGGGAAAATAGCGAGTGGGTATTTAAAAACCTGACATTTTCAGTAAAAACCGGTGAAATCGTAGCCATTATAGGTGGCAGCGGCTGTGGTAAAAGCACGCTGCTGAAGTGCTTAATGGGCCTTTATCCAGCCTCGCAAGGTAGCATAGAACACCCTAGTACTGTAAACCCTGTCATCGCTTCTGTGCTTCAAGAGGACGCCTGCTTAAGCGGCACTATAGGCCAAAATATCTGTTGTTTTGAAGAAGTCCCCAACCTCAAAAAAATGGTTTATGTAGCACAACTTGCCTGTATCCATCACGACATTATGCACATGCCTATGCAATACCACTCGCTGGTAGGCGATATGGGTAGCAGCTTAAGCGGTGGACAAAAGCAGCGCTTGCTTTTAGCGAGAGCGCTATATCAAGAGCCCGACATTTTGTTCTTAGACGAAGCAAGTAGCCATTTAGATATGGCCAATGAGGCGCAGATAAATCACCACCTCAAATCCTTGAATATGACCCGAATTATTGTGGCTCATCGCCCCCAATCTATCGCCATGGCAGACAAAGTTTATCGCCTAGAACAAGGCACATTACAACCATGCTCTCCCTCTGAAGTAACAGGAAGCGCAACATCTGGTAAACACGGAGAAACACTATGAAAAACCATGAAGTAAGAGAACCCGCAGTATTGATGACAGCTGCTGAGCGTATGCAAATAGATGCGAGTGGCATTACCGCTCGTGACACCGTTATTCCCATGGACTGTCTATCGAAACGTGAGCTACAGGTAGTACACAAAATAATGGAAGGCCGCTCTAACAAAGTGATCGCCTCTGAGCTATTTATCAGCGAGCGAACCGTTAAGTTTCACTGCGCCAACATTTATAAAAAACTCAATATCAGTAGCCGTTCAGCACTTATCGCCTGCTGCTTTAGAACCCTTTACCGAGAAGTGGTTTCGCTTTAAGCGCATCCACTTTTTAACTCAACACGCCACTACAAGGAGCGTACTTTATGAAACATCATCAACCAAATAACAACCAACCAAATCTAAACCAACCAGCAAGCACCGAGCCCGTTGCTTTAGCGGAAGCTCATCTGTTTGAGGTATCCGGCGGTCTACGCATTCGTTTAAGCGATACCGTACCGGTAGTCGGCCCTAGCCCCAAAGAGCCGGTTTATATAACCATGGCTATTGGTGAAGGTGGCGGCAAACTACCGGATATTTTGTCATAGCTCTAACCCCTTAGCGTCAGCATATGGATAGCCAGTGTTTACGATCTGTCCATGTGTTGCGCTTTTGACAAACAGATGTACTTAATCGATAACCCATTAGCAAGGAGCGCGAATGCACGTTGCACTTTTAGGAAGTGAGCAAGACCCACAAATTCAACACGTAGCGAAGGCGCTTAGTCAAACAGCTACCCCTTTTTATATCGCTAATACGCAACAATTCGGTTCAGCCTGGAGTATTAGCTATGACCCTGATTTTGATGACGGATTGGTTCATTTCAATTCAACGACACTATGTGACCAACCCAGAGTGACTTTTTCGAACACCAGAGCAGCCTATTGGCATGAATATTTGCCGGGGACTTCGTTGACAGCATCAGGTGAGAAGAGTCGTCCCGATCACGCTTTGAATAACAAAATGAAGACCGAAAAGCCTTATGATAATTCATCTAAACTGCTAGAAAATGCTACTTGGACCGAGCAAGAACGGGCAAGCACTTTACTTTGTTGGTTTAGCTATAGCAACATCAAATGGGTCAATTCTATCGATGCCGTGAGAAGCCACCAATGTAAGCCTTATCAATCACGCATTGCTGGCAAGTTAGGTGCACATATACCCTACACCTTTGTTGGCAATGCCTCCGAAGTCGCTTCTCAGTTTTGCAACAACATGCGAGAAGTTATTTATAAGCCGGTTCGTGGGGGTCGCACGATACAATTTGTAAATAAACAACCTAATATGCGCCCGCTCCTAAATACACTTTTAAATGAGCGCCCTGTGACCTTTCAAAAATACATTGCGGGCGAAAATGTACGTAGCTATGTGCTTGGCAATGATGTGCTAAGCGTACAAATCGACTCAAGCGAACTAGATTATAGAAACGACGACAATGCCAGTGTGTCTGTGACTATTATCCCAAACGAGGTGCAGCGTATGGCTATTAAAATTTGCCAAGCGTTAGGCATGCATTGGTGCGCAATCGACTGGCGTAGAAGTGCGAAGGGAAAGCACTTTTTTCTAGAGGCAAACCCCAGCCCTTATTTCCTAAAAGTAGAGAACGATACCGGCCTGAATATAACAGACAAATTGGTGGCACTGCTTTTAAAACATTAGGGTTAGATTAATTCTAAGTGCCTAACTCTTTCGGGTTGTTTCAGGCTTCAAAATTCAAAGAGCTTATGCGGGATTGTACTATGAAGTTCCTCTATACATTAGAAGCCGAAATGCGCGATGTCCTGAGGCACAGAGGTAATGCATTTGCATTACTTTTGTTGTCGTACTAAAATTTGAAGTAACCCAATTTGTATATTTTAGAGATTGTTATGACACGCGTTGCTTTAGAAACGGAATCAACACTTACCGAACGTTTTCAAACTACAGTGCCTAGTTCTGTTCGACAGGCATTACGTTTAAGCAAAAAAGACAAAATTAAATATGCCATTCAGGCTGACGGTAGCGTTGTTATATCGCGTGTAGAAACACAAAAAAGCGATCCCATAATTGGTGAGTTTTTGGCGTTCATTGCTCGTGATATCCAGGCTAATCCAGAAAAGGTAGAACCGTTATCTACAAGCATGCGTGAGAGCGTGAGTGAATTGATTCAAGGTGTTGAGGTTGACCTAGACGCTCCTCTGTTGGATGAGGACGAGTAAGTTTGGAAAAAGCGATACCAATGGTCATAAACGGTTGGACACTCTATGCTCATCCACTATTTAAAGATCAGTATCTCAGTCTTAAAGTTCAGGTTGAAGCTTTACGGGAAAAAGATCCGCAAAATTACAAAAAGAAAAATGTAACTAAGCGATTAGTTGCTATCCAAAAACTGGCCTTTGAACTCATACCCCATGATCCTACTCACGCAAATTTCCGCCAAGGGAATACATTAGGCGATGACAATAAACACTGGTTTCGAGCAAAGTTTTTTCAACAGTATCGACTTTTTTTTCGTTTCCACCTTGAATCAAAGGTTATTGTATATGCATGGGTGAATGACGAGACAAACAAGCGAGCCTATGGAAGTAAAACAGATGCTTATAAAGTTTTTGAAAAGATGGTGAAATCTGGTCACCCACCAAAAGAATGGAAGGATCTTTTAAAAACAGCTAAGAATGAACTTCTCCCACTTTAAACCGCCTGCTTATTTTCTTTTAGCTAATAGTCTCACTATTACTTTGAGTTTAGGCACATTCATGCATTGCCATCCATGACACCTAACAGTATACAATTTTTGATTTATAAATTGACGACTTGGTTTGCTTAAAAAATAATGAAGCCTCCCCTATAGTTGGGCAATGACCCAACTATAGGAAGAGGCTTCTACTTAGCGATTAATTATAGGATGAAACGCGATAGGTCTTCGTTGTCCACCAATGTTTCTAGGTGGCTGTTAACGTAATCTGCATCAATCACGAAGCTCTCACCGCTTTTTTCAGAAGCATCAAACGAAATATCTTCCATTAGGCGTTCAAGCACCGTGTGCAAGCGACGTGCGCCAATGTTTTCGGTGCGCTCGTTCACCTGCCATGCTGCTTCTGCAATACGCTGAATGCCCGAATCATCGAAGCTGATATCAACTCCTTCCGTTTTCATTAACGCAACATACTGCTGAGTTAATGATGCATTTGGCTCGGTAAGAATACGTTTAAAGTCACCTACTTTCAGCGCAGCAAGCTCAACACGAATAGGCAGTCGACCCTGAAGTTCTGGGATAAGGTCAGACGGCTTGCTCATTTGGAATGCACCTGAAGCAATAAACAAGATATGGTCGGTTTTAACCATACCGTGTTTCGTCGATACTGTAGAGCCTTCTACAAGTGGAAGCAGGTCACGCTGTACGCCTTCACGAGAAACATCGCCTGACGTATTGCCTTCACGCTTACAAATTTTGTCAATTTCATCGACAAACACAATACCGTGCTGTTCTACTGACTCAATGGCTTTTTCTTTCAAATCTTCTTGATTTACAAGGCGTGCAGCCTCTTCTTCAATAAGCAGTTTGAACGCTTCTTTAATTTTCAGCTTCTTCTTTTTCTTTTGCGAACCCGACAAGTTTTGGAACATGCCTTGAAGCTGATTAGTCATTTCTTCCATACCAGGAGGCGCCATAATTTCTACGCCCATTTGTGGAAGTGCTACGTCAATTTCAATTTCTTTGTCGTCTAAATCGCCCTGACGTAGCTTCTTGCGAAATGCTTGGCGTGTGCCGCGATCTTCAACGTCTTCTTTGTTGCCCCACGCGTCTTCTGGTGGAGGAAGCAAAACGTCTAAAATGCGCTCTTCCGCGGCTTCTTCAGCACGGAATTTCACTTTCTTCATTTCGTTTTCTTTCGTCATTTTTACCGCGATGTCGGCTAAATCACGAATGATAGTCTCAACTTCTTTACCTACATAGCCCACCTCGGTGAACTTTGTCGCTTCAACTTTAATGAAAGGTGCGTTAGCAAGTTTAGCTAGACGGCGAGCGATTTCAGTTTTACCTACCCCCGTTGGACCAATCATCAAAATATTTTTTGGCGTAACTTCTTGGCGCAGCTCAGGCTCAAGCTGCATACGACGCCAGCGGTTTCTAAGTGCAATAGATACGGCGCGCTTGGCATCTTGTTGACCGATAATGTGTCGGTCTAACTCGTGAACAATTTCTCTTGGTGTCATCTCAGACATGAATAAACCCTTTTCTAACAATACTTGTTGTACTTGCTACGCAGACGAGCGACAACAAGCCAATAACAGCTTTCGCTATTACTTAGTAATCTAGTACATCAACCGTTTGGCTATGGTTAGTGAATACGCAAATATCACCGGCAATGGTCAGCGACTTTTCAGCAATTTCCTTAGCGCTTAACTCGGTATTATCTAAAAGTGCAGTAGCTGCCGCTTGGGCGTAGTTACCGCCAGAGCCAATAGCGATAAGATCTTGCTCTGGCTGCACTACGTCACCATTACCGGTAATGATAAATGACGCCGTTTCATCGGCTACGGCAAGCAGGGCTTCGAGTTTGCGTAGCGCCCTATCAGTCCGCCAGTCTTTGGCAAGTTCAACCGCCGCTTTGGTTAAATGGCCTTGGTGCGCTTCAAGCTTCGCTTCAAAGCGCTCAAATAGCGTAAACGCGTCGGCCGTGCCGCCCGCAAATCCCGCTAGAATTTTGTCGTGGTACAAACGGCGCACCTTGCGCGCATTCCCTTTCATTACTGTGTTGCCCAGTGATACCTGTCCGTCACCGGCCATTACCACTTGATTCCCACGTCGTACAGATACAATCGTTGTCACGTTATTTCCCCGTTTAGCTGGGCGCTGCTGCGTTTTATACGTACCTTTTAGCGGAACTAGGGCAGCAGCGTAATAATTCAATAACAAATAAGTGGGGGAAGGCTTTTTAATTTCAAGGGTAGGATAGAATTATGTGCGCTCAGCGCTGCATATTATATGGGCTTAGCGCTGACGGTGCTTATTGAATATGTCATTTATCGAGCGCATACTTTCGCCAATACAGCCTATGGCCAATTGAAATAATGCCTAGGAAATAGAGCACAGATAAAGTAGCAACATTGAAGTCGCTACATAAATGTAGCTCGCCTAGAAGCGAGCTCGTTCTTTGCTGTCTGATAGCGCTCTGGAAAGAGCGCTACAAATTCCAGTACCAAATTTGGCATGTGGCAATGTTCACCTTACGCAGGCTGTGCTTGGCTTTCTCCGCATCGCGCTTAGACTCATAAGGGCCAAGAATAACGCGGAACCAATCACCATTGCTGCCGGTGCTGTGTCTGATAAGAGCTTCTAAACCCTGGAATGCAATTTTGGCTTTCATCTCTTCAGCTTGGGCGCGGGTTCTAAACGAGGCGCACTGCATTAAATAGCGTTTATCCGACTTTTCCTGCTCTCTTACTTCAACTTCTACTTCGTATCCTGGCAGAGTCTTGATGTATTCCCACTCTTCCTCAGGCAGTTCAGGTAAAGACTCTTCTGTTGGGGCAACAGGTCGTGAAGCCTGAGTATCTACGTCATCCTCTACATTGTCTTTTATCGACCACAAAAATACACCGAAGCCAATCACTAGAGCGAAAATGCCTATAAGGCGAACGATAGGAAGCTTCCCAGAAACTGGGCCGTTAGATTGTGCGTTTGATCGCGTATTTGTGGCCGGTTTTCTACCTTTACCAGCAGCCTTCTTTTTTTGAGGAGAGCGTCCACGAGAGACATAATCGCGTTGAGCCATAGTCGGCAATATTCCTACTTGTTATCGTTGTTTGTATGCGTAAGAAAACGTCATATACCAAGTCTATTAGAAGGGCTAGTGTTTCAGCCTCTTCAATCTTGTTAAAATTTTAACGTATTGCTACCCAACAAGCTAACTGAAATCGGTAGGATCGATATCTATCGACCACCTTACTTTCATAGCCTGCGGTAACGCCTGTAAAAATGGCAGCGCCAAACGCAGCGCGTTATGAAGCGGCGCACGCTTTTCATGGCTACATACCAGCATAAACCGAAACCTGCCTTGCCGTTTTTCAATTAAGCAAGGAAACGGACCGTTTATATCAATGGCGTGCTGTTGATTAAACACCTGCTTACTTTCCTGTAGAAAGCGATAAGCCAAACTGCTATCGGTAGCCTCTGCGCGAATAACAAACTGGCTAATAAAAGGGGGTAACCCTGCTGCCTTACGCTCCATTAAAGCGTGCCGTGCGAAATGCCCATAGCCATTGTGCACTAAATCTTGTAGCAAAGGGTGATGGGGGTTGTGGGTTTGAAGCCACATTTCACCAAGTTTGCTGGCGCGCCCTGCTCTTCCAGCAAGCTGAGTAACAAGCTGGGCAAGCTTTTCTGGCGCTCTGAAATCCGCGCTAAAAAGTGCACCATCACAATCTAGCACTGCTACTAGGGTGACATGAGGAAAGTGATGACCCTTTGATAGTATCTGGGTGCCTACCAGAAGCTGGTACTCTTGGCGATTAATAGCATCAAGGGTTTGGTGAAGCTTGTCTTTGCCCCGCACGGTGTCACTGTCAATACGTACTTGTTTAATGCCTGGGAATAAACTTGCAAGCCCTTGCTCCACTTGCTCGGTTCCCGTACCTGCCGTTACTAATTCATTGTGATGGCACGCTTCGCAGTTTGATGGCATTGAGCGCATGCCACCGCAGTGGTGGCACTGTAGCCGGTTTTGGGCTTTGTGTACGGTATAAGGGCGGTCACAGCGCTTACACATTACGGTTTCACCACAGCGATGACAAAGTAGCGCTGGCGCATAACCTCTTCGATTCACAAACACCAACACCTGATTTCCTGCGCTAATGTGCTGGCGCATTATGGTTAGCAGGCCTTGCGAAATACCGTAATGAATAGGTTGGTCGCGCGCATCCAGCACATGCTGATGTGTGCTTTTCGCACCTCCCGCTCGCTTGGTTAGCTGTAAGTGAGCATAGCGGCCGCTTAGTGCATTGTTGAGTGTCTCAAGCGCGGGCGTGGCACTGCCTAGTAAAAGAGGAATATTGTGCTGCTTGGCACGCATGGCTGCTAAGTCACGGGCGTGGTAGCGAAGCCCATCTTGCTGTTTAAAAGACTCGTCATGCTCTTCATCCACAATCAACATGCCGGGGTTATGCAGCGGCGTGAAAATAGCCGAACGAGTACCAATGATAATACCGAGTTCACCGGCTTTAGCACGCTGCCAAACATGTAAACGTTCTTTATCAGAAATCTGAGAATGCAAAACGCCCACCGCAATGCCAAAGCGCTTCTCAAAACGAGATACCGTCTGAGGTGTTAGCCCAATTTCTGGCACAAGTATAAGCACTTGTTTTCCGTCGCGCAGTAAAGGTTCAATGGCCTGAAGGTACACTTCCGTTTTACCGCTACCGGTAACCCCTTCAAGTAAACTTACCGCGAAGTTACCTTGCTGACGATTAAGCGCAGCAATGGCAACTGACTGTTCAGTGTCTGGAATTGGCTTTTCAGAAAGCGATAACGAGGAAAGCCAACTACCTGGCTTAAATTCAGGTGCTATTTCTTCGATACGTACCAAAGACTTTTCAACAAGCGCTTTAACTGCAGGTGCACCATACTGTTTTCGCGCTTGCGACGCTAATAAAGCTCCACACGCCAGCGCGGAAAAGCAAGCTTGTTGCTTCGGCGCTCGCGATAGCGTTTCTGCAGCCGTTTGCTCACCGTCTTCGGTAAACATTAGCATGTCTTGTGGCGTGGGGGCCGCCGACTCGCCTTTGCGTAATAAAACAGGCAACATGGCGTGCAGTACTTCACCTGGCGCATGATGGTAATACTGCCACAGCCACTGAGCCATTTTCAGCAACACATCATCTATAATGGGGCTATCGTCAAGTACCGACTCGATAGCTTTTAACTTATCGACGTTGTCAATTTCACTTTCAGTTTTTTGTAGAGTTTCGACGACCACACCCACCAATTTACGTGGACCAAAAGGCACAACCACTCTTACACCCGCACTGAGTGCGTTGTTGTGGGTATATGTGAAAAGTTGGCGCAGTGGCACTGGCACGGCAACTTGGATAAAGGCCATTGCGAACGTTCTACCTTATTTGATGACTTTTACAGCGCGCAAATTGCTTGCTGAGCGTCTTACACTGAAACTATTTATTTAGAGGCTACATGCATACCTATAGGTTACAGCAATGTGCGCTGCTAGCAGCTAGCTACACCCCTAGCTATACCTTTTGCTATTACCACACAATTTTGCCATTAGCGCATATGGGCCTAGCCTTGAAAGACAAATATTTAAACATATTTTACTGGTAAGCATGAAAGGAATGTTGTTTGTTTAGGCGTCTTGTTGAGTTCTCTTGTTTAACATTTGGACAAAAACCGCTTGATCAAGCCACTTCCATCCTATATTATGCGCCGCTCTTTTTGCGATGGGTTGTTCGTTGAACGACTTATCATTTGAATTAAGTAACGTATGGTGTGCGACTTCGGGTTGTATAGCGATACGGCCTTATTATTTGAGGTAACCCAATGAAACAAGATATCCACCCTAAATACGAAGAAATCAAAGCAACTTGCTCATGCGGTAACGTATTGAACATCCGCTCTACCCTTGGTAAAGACATCAACCTAGACGTATGTTCTTCATGCCACCCATTCTACACTGGTAAGCAACGTAACGTTGATACTGGTGGTCGTGTTGACCGCTTCAAGAAGCGTTTCGGTGCATTGGGCAAAAAGTAAGCCTGATATCGAGTTTGAAAAAAGCGCCTATATGGCGCTTTTTTATTGCCTGAAGGTTACTATTCATGTCAGAAACTACTGTTGAATAGCTTCCACTTATGCAAGCGCCTCTAATTAAAAGCTAATTGATCATATCGATAACGCTTACACTTAAAATCAAAACACTCATTATACTTAATGAAATTTTTTGATTCCTGACAGATGTTTATCCCAGTCTCCTCTACTTTGTTTTTTACACGCCTCTTCACTGTCAAAATAAATACCAACAGGAATAGACTTTATAGATTCAAGGGCTATATTCACCTGGTTTATGAAGTCCATATCCCAACCGCTTATCAATGCTTGCTGTTTCTCCCGCTCCGTATTAAACACGGCAACAACTTTAGGCGCTTTCCAAGGCCCTAGATGCGTAAGCCATACAAAACCATTATGGTCAGATTTTACGTTTTCACACACGTCAGTTAGCACTGCGACTAGTTTTCTTTCTGTCATATTCTTTGTTTTAAAAGCTAGCTTGAAAGGTTTCTTGTCGTATTTTATCAGATAAATGAAAGCGAAATTAAAGAGGTTTATCTTTGTGCAATATTATCTAGCACTGTTTTTAAGAATATAAATTGATAAGTATTTTAGCCGTTAAAGCACCCGCATCTACAATACCATTACAATACACCCTCAAAATATTAAGCGGATTAATAATAAATTTTATGAATGACAATTATAGGCTTATTTTACTGGTCTAATTAGTATGCCTAACCTACATTGATAATTGAGAATTCTGATCAGATATGTACACAGTGATTGGCTGTGTTAGAGTTGCGATCGGCACCTTGATAGTGAGCATTAATTTTATGAATAATGCTTTACTGTAAAGGCTCGTGGCGCTTTTGGATATAAATGTAGGTCTAAATGTTAGTCCTAATATCAACAGCGATATGTGAGGAAAATCAGAAAGCGTTAACGCTAGGTCTGCAGTTTCCAACGTACCACACCAGTGCCCACAACTATTTATAATCACTTTTGTCATTAGTTGGTTGTAACGCGCTTATGTTTATCTACCTATAACTACAACGATAATAAAATAGCTACAGAGCGTGAACGAAAACACCGATGAACCCTACATCTAAGGATACTTTTTTACATGTCAGATTTTAGACAACGCGCACTTGACTATCACGCCAAACCCACGCCTGGAAAAATTCGCGTAGAGCTATCTAAGCCTGCCGATAGTGTCGACGATCTTGCTCTTGCTTATAGCCCGGGCGTTGCCGAACCGGTGAGAGAAATCGCCGAAGATGCAGATAATGCCTATAAATATACGGGTAAAGGCAACCTTATTGCTGTTATTAGTAACGGAACGGCAATTTTAGGATTAGGCAATTTAGGCCCATTAGCTTCAAAACCTGTCATGGAAGGTAAAGCGCTTCTATTTAAACGCTTTGCTGGTTTAGATGCCATTGATATTGAAGTGAAACATCGTACGACGGAAGAATTCATCAATACTGTAGCCAATATTGCTGATACGTTTGGCGGTATTAACCTAGAAGATATCAAAGCGCCGGAATGCTTTGAAATTGAGCAAGAGCTCATTAAGCGCTGTAAAATCCCAGTATTCCATGATGATCAACACGGTACCGCTATTGTAACCGCCGCAGGTATGCTTAACGCTTTAGAGATTCAGGGCAAAAATATAGAGAACGCTAAAATTGTTTGCATGGGCGCTGGCGCAGCAGCGGTTGCCTGTATGGAGCTACTGATTAAGTGTGGAGCCCAGCGTGAGCGTATCTACATGTTAGATAGGAAAGGCGTTATCCACACTCGTCGCGAAGATTTAACTGAGCACAAGAAGCTGTTTGCTAACAACACTGATAAGCGCACCCTTGAAGATGTAATGGAAGGCGCAGATATCTTTGTCGGTGTATCAGGCCCTGATGTTTTACCGCCAGAAGCGCTTTCTTTGATGGCTGAAAATCCAATTGTATTTGCATGCTCTAACCCTGACCCAGAGATAAAGCCTGAACTCGCTCACGAAGTACATAAAGACCTAATTATGGCTACTGGACGCTCAGACTACCCTAATCAGGTAAACAACGTGCTGTGCTTTCCATTTATTTTCCGTGGCGCTCTAGACGTTCGCGCTACAGCTATTAATGACGAGATGAAAGTGGCGGCAGTTGAAGCCCTTCGTGCTATTACAAAAGAACCCGTCCCAGAGGAAGTATTAGCCGCAAGTAAAAGTGACAGCCTAACGTTTGGTAAGGATTATATTATTCCCAAGCCTATGGACCCACGTCTGTGCGAGCGTATTGCTACCGCTGTATCTAAGGCGGCTATTGAGTCGGGCGTTGCACGAGTGCCTGAAAACCCGGAAGAATAAAGATACATAAAAACGGCGCTGTGTTGTAGGTAATTACTTACATCCGCTAACATACAATACAGGGCCGTGTCTCTTTAATGATAGATATCAGTCGTCTTCAGACACATCATTTTCGAAGCTTGGATCAATACCCATTTCTTCCATAATGCGCCTAGCTTCAGCCGGCACGCGATTAGGGTTGTCTTTACGCAGGTCATCGTCGTTAGGCAAAGGTTGTCCGGTAAACGCGTGTAAAAACGCTTCACACAACAGTTCCGAATTAGTGGCGTGGCGCAAATTATTGATTTGGCGTCGGGTACGCTCATCAGTAAGTGCTTTAAGCACATTAATAGGTATAGAGACAGTGACTTTCTTTACCTGCTCGCTCTTTTTCCCATGTTCTGCGTAGGGGTGAATATATTTACCGTTCCATTCTGCCATTGTACTAACTCGGTCTACTCTTTTTATATTATGAAGAGAAATTCTAAACAAGTTCACGAAAAGGTCAATTGAGCAGTGTAAACCTCTTGACGTCTAGACATATATTCTTTAATTTAGACGTCTAAACGTCTATAAGATTACATTTTTGAGAGTATAAACCATGGTTTCTTACGCACAAGGTATCGATGCATTAAACCAGTCCCTGTCGGAGCTGCGTGATATTGATGTATCTTTTGAATTCTTTCCGCCTAAAACGGAAGCCATGGAACAAACCCTGTGGAAGTCGGTTGAACGTCTAGCCCCGCTAAAGCCAAGCTACATGTCGGTTACTTACGGCGCCAATAGCGGTGAACGTGACAGAACCCACGATGTGGTAAAACGTATTCAACAGCAAACAGGCGTTGCTGCCGTTCCTCACTTAACCTGTGTCGACGCAAGCCGTGATGAATTAAAGCAAATTGCAAGAGACTACTGGGATTCTGGCATTCGCCGTATTGTCGCCTTGCGTGGCGACTTGCCTAAAGGGGTAGACAAAACAGAGATGTATGCCTCTGACTTAGTTGCCTTACTAAAAGACGTTGCCGATTT
The DNA here is from genome assembly GCF_054890645.1 of Alteromonas sp. HB246098. Taxonomy (NCBI): domain Bacteria; kingdom Pseudomonadati; phylum Pseudomonadota; class Gammaproteobacteria; order Alteromonadales; family Alteromonadaceae; genus Alteromonas; species Alteromonas sp. HB246098. Next base: position 138,186 of record NZ_JBTZUG010000009.1, read on the forward strand.
TGATATTTCAGTTGCTGCCTACCCAGAAAAACACCCTGAAGCGCCAAATGCGCAGTTCGACTTGCTAAACCTTAAACGCAAAGCTGAAGCTGGCGCTACCGAAGCGATAACCCAGTTCTTCTTCGATACGAGTGTTTACCTGCGATTTAGAGACCGCGCAGCCGCCGCGGGAGTAGACTTAGACATAGTTCCAGGAATTTTACCTGTGACTAACTACCAAACGTTAGTAAGGTTTGCTGGCTTTACAGACGTGCACGTTCCGGGCTGGTTGCACAAGATGTTCGACGGTCTTGATGCAGATGATCAAGCCACTCGTAACCTAATAGGCGCTAATATTGCCATGGACCAAGTGAAGGTACTGGCAAAAGAAGGGGTGAAGCACTTTCACTTCTATACTCTCAACCGTAGTGAACTAAGCTATGCAATCTGTCATATGCTAGGTGTGCGCTCCGGCGATTGATTTTGTGTAGCGGTAACAAAGCTATACAAGTAGATAACTAAAGGCGCATTCCATGCGCCTTTGTTGTATAAAGTATTGATTAACCTTTTGCCACTGAAGCCTACGCCAGTTACCATTTGCTGTATTATGAATTGAACTATTGATACCGTAAGGTCTCCCATCAAAAGATCACGCTGTTTGTCTGCCAGAGGGTATCGCCAGGAGAAGTCGAGTGGATTTAGACAAGGTTAAAACCTTATATAACAATGTTACTCCTCAGCTAAGAGAGCTCTTCAGCATCTTTATAAAGCGCTGTAGAGAAGACAATATTACTATTTCTGCTGGGCACTTGGCTTATGTAACTTTGTTATCTTTAGTACCCTTTATTATGGTGACCTTTACCATAATGTCGGCCTTTCCTGCCTTCGCATCGGTAAGAAGCAAACTTGAGCATTTTGTTTTTAGTAACTTTGTGCCTACCGCCAGCGATGTGGTACACAAGTACATGACTGATTTTGTTGGCAATGCCTCCCAAATGAGCGCTATTGGTATTTTGTCACTGCTGGTCGTAGCGCTAATGCTCATATCAAACGTAGATAAAACCCTTAATAGAATTTGGCGCACGCAAAGTGACAGACCCATAGTGTACACTTTTGCTATCTATTGGATGGTGATCACCTTAGGGCCCATGCTAATTGGCTCTAGCGTAGTAGTAAGTTCCTATTTAACTGGCCTCGCTGCTTTTACCGAAGAGTACACGCCTGGATTGGGAACCTTCTTACTCAGCCTTGTGCCAAGCGGTGCTGCCATGCTCGCATTCACCATCTTGTACATGGTAGTGCCAAATAGAAGAGTGTTTGCCCGCCATGCTTTCATAGGCGCAATTGTTGCCACCATAGCTTTTGAAATTACTAAATCGGGCTTTGCCTTGTATGTAACGAACTTTCCTTCTTACGAATTAATTTATGGCGCCCTAGCGGTGGTACCTATCCTGTTTTTATGGGTGTATTTGTCGTGGATAATTGTGCTGTTTGGGGCAGAATTCACGTGCAGTTTAGGCGAAGCTTTTGAAAACCGTAAAGCAGAGAACGAGCCGCGCAAAGTTCCAAAGGAGTAGCCGACCTAAAACGGGCGTAATGATGATTAGCCTTACGCCTCGGCTCTATAAAAAATGTATGAAACGAAAGAAGGGAGCTACAAGCTCCCTTCTTTATAATTAATGCCTAACTAATGGCTAGTTTTTCATCGAAGATATAAAAGCGTCAGACTCAGCGATAGCTGAATTCATTTGTCTGATAAGCTGAGCAACATTGTTTTCAATAGTAGAAAGTTCGCCCTGCAGTGCACCAATGGCGCTGGCATTTAGGTTGTGCTTCAAGTACAACACATTATCTTGAAGCGCGCTTAATACTGGTGGCATTTTGCTTTCAGCTTTACGCATAGCTGTCATTAATGAAGAGTAGCGACGCTTGGTCTCGCGAAGCTTCGCCGCGCTATCCCGTTTCAACGACGCATTCTCATACTTTTCAAGCTCTTCTGCCCACTCGTCAAACAAAGCTTCAGCAACGCTTTCCACTTTATCGATGCGTGAACTCACTTCTTCTGAAGCAGCAACGCTGTCTTCGTACTGACCATTCAAGCGATTGTAAACGTCTTCTAGCTCTCCACCATCGAACGCAACAGCAGCACTGAATGCTTCTAACGCAGAGTTAAACTGCTCTTGTGCGTCTTCCTGTGATTCTTTTGCGTTTTCAACGCGGTCAACTAAGATATCGCGCTTTTCAACGCCTACCTTTTCCCATGCTGCGTAATATGCAGACTGACACCCACTCAGGGCAAGCATAGCAACAAATGCTGATGCGATTAACTTCATGCGGTTACTCCACCTCTAAAACGTGCTGCGCTTATAATACAAATCAAATGCAAAAGGGCACCTAAAGGCCAAAAGACAATGGCAAGTACCACAGTTGCAGCTAAGGCATAACATACGCCTACTGTGATGAAAAAGAACAATGCACCTAAAATTCTTCCCTGTACCAGGTGACCTAACCCAGGAATAAAGAAGTTACAAATTGCGGCGATAACGTTACCGCCCGATCCTTGACCTGCCATATCAACATCCTCGCATTTATGACTATAATATGATTAGCTAGCACGTAATGACACTTGTTCTATAGTATAGACTTAGCGTTCATTGCTTAATTTACAAGCAAAAACGGCGTTGAAGCAGTCAGCACGCAAACGTTTGAATAACAATAAACTAAACTAAAACAGGCACTCACACAACGCGCAGAAACAAAATGAAACGACTTTACCCCGATGTTACCTACTATGAAAACGGATTTATCGAAGTGGGAAGTGGGCATTCGCTTTACTTCGAGCAAAGTGGCAATCCAAACGGTATCCCCGTACTTTTTATTCACGGCGGACCTGGCGCAGGCTTACCCCCTAACTACAAATGCTTTTTTGATAGCAACAAATATCGCATTATAGGTTATGAGCAACGTGGTTGCGGCCGCTCTACCCCCCTCGCTGATACGATAAACAACGACACTTGGTCTAATGTTGAAGATATAGAAGCACTACGAACTCACCTTTCTATACCAAAATTTTTACTATTCGGCGGCTCATGGGGCTCTACACTCGCCTTACTTTATGCGCTCAAGTATACCTCGCGAGTAACAGGTCTCATTCTTCGCGGCGTATTTTTAGCCCGGCAAGAAGACAGAGATTGGTTTTTATCGCCAAATGGATGCGCAGCTCAGTTATTTCCTGAGTACTACCGCAAATTCACCAAGGATGTGCCTACACCGGTGACCTCAAGTGCAGTCTGCAGTTTTTATAGCGCAATGGTACGCTCTAGCAATGATGTACTGCGCCACGCAGCCTTAAAGCGCTGGTATCAATGGGAAGAGCGATTATCGCGCATTACTTTACCACCCGGCGTAGGTGACTCTACTGACAATTACCCCATGCAATTGGTCACTTGCCTAGCAACTTTGGAGTGCCACTTCCTTTCTAACAAGTGTTTTTTAGATGAAAACTACATCCTTGAAAACATTGATAAAATAAGTCATATTCCGGGCACTATTATTCACGGTCGCTACGATATGATATGTAAAACGGAAGCTGCTGAAGCACTTCACAAAGCATGGCCACAGAGCCAGTTACAAATCATCCCGGATGCGGGGCACAGCACATCCGAGCCCAGTATAGGATATGCTCTTTGCCGCGCTACTCGCGACATGTCACGCTTTATTCAGGAGTCATCAAAGTGATAGGACTTATCCAACGGGTATCAGAAGCTAATGTAGCTGTAGACGGTAACGTTATTGGTGAGATTGGCAAAGGCATGTTAGTGCTGTTAGGTGTGGAAAAGGAAGACAGCGAAGCGCAAATAGAGAAGCTTGCAAATAAACTGTGTCGGTATCGCATGTTTAGCGATGAAGATGGCAAAATGAATTTAAATATTGAGCAAGTCGATGGCGAAATACTGGTGGTATCTCAGTTCACGCTTGTTGCAGACACTCAAAAAGGGAACCGTCCAGGCTTCTCTCGCGGTGCATCCCCAGAGCATGGTCAAGCTATCTATGAACAATTTGTGCAGGCCCTTAAAAATAAAGGCATGAAAGTAGCCACAGGCGAGTTCGGTGCAGATATGCAAGTTGGCCTTATTAACGACGGGCCTGTTACTTTTCAGTTCAATGTCTAAGAGCTCAAGGGGCGCGTCTCCCTGCGCTAGGCGGCTGAACCTTTATTTTTACCAGCTAGGCGAAGGCGATAAGGGCAATCCTCGCTTTTTAGTCCGTAACTTTTAGGTCCATCAGTTTACAGGTAACTGTGTACTTCTTCGGCATTCCAAGTTTGCTTACACAATTAAACTTGTACCTCATGGGTTCTTACGTTTAAATACTCCTTCATTCATTTAAGAAGGTCGGTTTATTGTGTACAAGGTAGTTACGCCAAAAAGCGACGCCGAATTTGAAGCCTATTTTCATTTTCGATGGGAGCACTTACGCCAACCATGGAATTTCCCTCCCGGCTCTGAGAAAGACGAATATGAACAGGTCGCAGAGCATCGTATTATTACCAACCGTAAGAACGAAATTGTAGCCTGTGGTCGTGTTCATTTAAACACTGCTGAGGAAGCACAAATTCGTCATATCGCGGTACATCAGGACCATCAACGCAAAGGCTTAGGTCAGATGATAATGGCGGCGCTGGAAAACGTTGCCAAAGACTTAGGTGCTGAGCGAGCAGTGACAAATAGCCGCGAAATATCTATCGACTTTTTTAGTGCGTGTGGTTTTGAAATTGAGCGTGAAGCCCCTAACGAATTAGGTATGCTTAAACGCCAGCAAATGGTTAAGAAATTCACTGAAAACAATTCCTTAATACTACACCCTAAATGGTGTAAATCGCTGCAGGAAACCTGGTCAGAGACCATACCTATTACTGAGCACATGGGTATAAAACTATACCAGTATACCGGGCGCACCCTTGAAACCCGCGCTTCGCTGAATAAAAATATTAATATTCACGGCACCATGTTTGCGGGCAGTATTTTCTCTTTAGCTACACTTACCGGCTGGGGCATGATTTACTTGCAGCTTAAAGAGCGTGGATTAGACGGTGACATTGTATTAGGCGATGGTGATATCCATTACCACAAGCCGATCACTATGAAGCCAAGGGCCATCTGTAATATCGAAACCTTATCGGGTAAGTTTAAGCCGCTAGAAAACGACAACAAAGCGCGGTTTGAATTGAGTGTGGCTATTTTGGATGGCGATACGCCGGTAGCCGAGTTTGACGGTGTCTTCTACGTTCTTCCCCCCTCTAAAAACGAAGAAGAGTAGCGTTGCGGGCTCTCGCTTTGCCACTAGCGATAAAAATCTACACATAAAAAAAACGCCTTAAAGGCGCTTTTTTCAAAGTTAAGCTTTTGTGCAAGCTATTTACTGTGCGTACTACGCAACCATAGCAGCTTGAAGTTTTTTCATCGCGTTCTTTTCAATTTGACGAACACGTTCTGCAGACACCTGATACTTATCAGCTAAATCTTGCAGCGTAATCTTATTGTCTGCTAACCAACGGGTTTCAATGATGTCTTGGCTACGCTCGTCTAGCGTTTTAATTGCTGAATACAAACGCTTGCTCGCCGCTGTATCCCAATCATTGTTAATCACATCAGTTTCAACGTCTGAAGACTTGTCCTCTAGGTATTGAACTGGTGCGAAATTACCTGTTTCATCTTCATCTGCAGTTAAGTCAAACGCTTGGTCCTGAGAACTCATACGTGCTTCCATTTGAAGCACTTCTTTCGTACTCACACCTAATTCATCTGCAACGGTTTGCACTTCAGCATGAGTAAACCAACCAAGACGCTTTTTCGCCTTACGAAGGTTAAAGAACAGTTTACGCTGCGCTTTAGTTGTCGCAACTTTAACTATTCTCCAGTTTTTAAGTACAAACTCGTGAATTTCTGCCTTGATCCAATGAACCGCGAAAGAAACCAAACGCACACCCACTGTAGGGTCGAAACGCTTAACGGCTTTCATCAGACCGATGTTACCTTCTTGAATTAAGTCGGCTTGTGGTAAGCCATAACCTGAGTAAGATTTTGCAATGTGCACTACAAAACGAAGGTGTGACATTACTAGCTTACGAGCGGCTTGTAAGTCTTCGTCTTCGCGAAGGCGCACTGCCAACTCGCGCTCTTCCTCAGCGCTAAGCATATCAATGCTGCTTACAGCTTGAATGTAGCCTTCAATGCTACCGCTGTGTGGCACTGACAGGGCCATAGATTGCAAATTGTTGCTCATTGTTCACCTCATTTATTGCCGCTTCATATTAACAAAGTAACTGAAGCTGCGCGAGACCTAATTAAGATATGAAGTCTAACCGATATGTAGGTATAGTGACTATTTCTACAATATCAAGACCTAGAATAAGAAAAAAAGTTCAACTTTAAGAAAGAACTATCCATTTAGCGCTCTCTCAGTCAAAACCTCTCACCATTCCTTATGAGCGCAAGCTCTTTTAACTTCATACTCCACTAACGCCACATCCGTTCAACGATTGGCCTGCATTTAGTGGTAGTCGGGTAGGTCATCTAACCACAACGCTATTATACTTTAATTACATAGCAAGAATTAAAAGCTAATCTCACTGGTATGAATTCTAACGTTTATACGCTACCTACATCGGCGATAACGTAAATATTAGCAATCAGCGTTCTTAGCGTTCTTTTAAACGCTCGCTGTAGTGCCATACCTTGATTATATGAGTATTTTAAACCTTGCTTTTCTCTTCGGAAATTGAAAATATTAGATTGTATTAATCGATTTTGCACTACGACCGCTGCATGGCATTTTCCAGACAACAACAATAAAAAACTGGAAGGGAAATACTTAAGGAAGGAGTAAGGCAAGTAAAGCAAAGAGGAACTTAATGTTTGCTTACGTCGCTAGACAACCCATATTTAATGTAAATCGAGAGGTTTACGCTTACGAACTGCTTTTTCGCGTGGGCGAGGAAAATTGCTTTCCAGATATCCCTCCCGATGAAGCTACCTCGAAAATTCTCACTTCTACTCACTTAAGCTTAGGCATTGAAGAAATTACCGGTGACAAAAAAGCGTTCATCAATTTTCATCGAGATACGCTAATGTTTCGCTTTCCTACGTCGTTAGATGCTGACAAAGTTGTAATCGAAATCGTCGAAACGGTAGAGGTAGATGACGCCTTAGTTGCAGCGTGTAAACATATCAGAGGATTGGGTTACCCAATTGCCCTAGATGATTATGACATGAAGGGAAAATGGGAAGCCTTCATTCCATTCACCAGTGTGGTGAAAATTGATATCACCGAAATTTCTCACGATAAAATCCCCGCCTTGGTAGCGCGTTTCAAATCAAACAGCATCAAACTAGTGGCCGAAAAGATTGAAACCTATGAAGAATTCCATAAGTTCAAAGAAATGGGGTTTGATTATTTTCAAGGCTATTTTCTTGCTAAGCCGGAAATCGTTAGGCATAGGAAGTTGGGGCCAAGCAGCTTAACTATGATGGAGCTGCTCACCTTAAGCAGCCAACCTAAGCTTAATTTCGATGATGTGAATAAGATTATTGAAAGAGATCCATCGCTTACCTACCTGCTGCTGCGCTTTATCAATAACCCGATGGTAAATAAGCGTCATAAGATAACGTCACTTAAGCATGCGCTAACCTTTATGGGTGAAGTAGAAGTGAAGAAATTTATATCTTTACTCGCTCTTGCCAACTTAAGCGATGGTCAACCCACCGAATTGATGCAGATGGCACTGGTTCGTGCGAAATTTTGTGAGTTAGTGTTTACCCAACTCGAGACGTCTGACAATCCGCTGAAAGGCTTCCTTACTGGACTATTGTCTTTGCTTGACGCCATGATGGAGCAACGTATTGATGATCTGGTAAGCAAGGTACCAATCAGTGATGATGTTAAGGGCGCGCTTTGCGGTACTCCCGGTATGCTGCGTAATTGCTTGACGGTTGTTCAATATTTTGAACGAGCTAAGTGGGCTGGTGTTAAGCAATTTGCGACAAAATATGAAATGAAACAAAGCCAATTACACAGCTACTACAATGAAGCAATAAAGTGGGCAAAACACATTCATAACGCAGCATTGAAAGATGACTAACCAGCTTAATAAAAGAATAGGTTTTCAAAATAATCATTGATTTGTTGTTAGATTATACCTACATATCATAGACTAGGGTGTGGGCTTAATTTTTCTAAGTCCATTTGATACCAATAAAAACCTCGTCAAACCATGTTGCCTCAGGATTAGTTTATGTTTGCGTTCATAGCTCGCCAGCCTATTTTAGACAAAAGCAAAAACGTATTTGCCTATGAACTCTTGTTCAGGGATGGTAAATCTGGCGCATACCCAGAACACAGCGACCAAAAAGCTAAGTATATTTCTGAACATTTTCATCCGCTAGGGCTTGACGATATAAGCGGTGAGAAAACATCCTTTATCACATTCTCATCTGATACCATTATTTCGCGCTTTCCAACTTCGCTCAATCCAGAGTCGGTCGTTGTTGAACTTGCCGACCCTACCGATAACGCGAACGGTCTGTATGAAGCTTGTCAGCACATCAAACAGCTTGGCTTTAAGCTCGCCATCGACGACCCTATGATGGTAGGCGCAACCCATGATGTCTTCCCTCTTATCGACATAGTAAAAGTAGATGTCACTAAAACTCGCTTTGAAACCATCGAAAAGCACATCCCCCGCTATCATGATGCTAACGTGAAGCTTGTTGCTGAGCAGGTCGATACCCAAGATAACTTTTCTACTTGTGTAGACTTAGGCTTCGACTTCTTCCAAGGCTATTTCTTTTCACAGCCTGAAGCGCGCATACTTAAGCAGCTTCCAGCCTCTAAAATGAATATCGTAGATTTGATGGGAGAGAGTTCAAGTACTAGCTTTGATGTTGAGCGCATTAGCCAAATTATTGAACGCGACGCCACGCTTAGTTTCTTATTGCTAAAGTTTATTAATAACCCAACCATCAATAAGCGTTACAAAATTACATCGTTGAAGCATGCCCTAAATTACATGGGTGAAGTTGAAATTAAGAAATTCATCGCGTTATTAAGTTTGACTAATTTAGGCGATGAAAAGCCCTTAGAAATCATTCATATGTCACTCGTACGCGCCAAGTTTTTTGATTTACTTGCCGAGCGCAGGGGCATTAAAAATAACCCGCCGATATCTTTCTTAGTTGGGCTATTTTCGTTACTTGAAGGTTTACTCGACCAGTCTATGACTGACATTGTTAAACAGCTTCCGCTGTCTGAAGAGGTGAACGACGCCTTGTTGGGCAAAAACCTAGAAATGAACAACTACATGACGTTAGTTCGCGCCTTTGAGAGTGCTCTTTGGATGAACGTGATCAAGCAAGCAAAGTTGCTGAACATTGATCAAAAGCAACTACATATGCTGTACAACCAAGCTATTACGTGGGGCAACGGTGTACGCAGTGCTATTTCTGCACACTACCCACGCGCTACTGCTTAACTATTAAAGATGCAAGGCGTTAGCCATTAGCTAGTTAGCACATACTCGTAAGCACAATAGCTAGGGTTTTAATTTCATCACGTTTATTTGGGCTCAATCTCTTTTACGTGACGTTGCACTGAGATAAGGGAACCGAGCAAGCCTAATAGTACTGAAAGCCCTAGCATGGTTAGCAATGCTGAACCGGTCAGCCCAGTAATATTAAAATCTTTCTGATACATGGCAGCAAATGTGGTTATGCTGCTATCCATCCACCACAAAATAATAATTACGGCAAACCACGCTATTAATCCGCCTAGTAAGCCATACCAAAAACCTGTGTATAAAAAAGGGCGGTGAATAAACGCATCGGTAGCTCCCACCAGCTTCATCACTACAATTTCATCGTATTTGTTGAGTATGTTCAGTCGGATAGTGTTACCAATAATGAGCACCACAGCGATAAACAAGAGCAACCCAATTAAAGTAACTAAGTCTCTTGCGATATCAATAACTGCGTACAAGCGCTCTAACCACTCAATATCGAGCTTGCCAATGTCTACTTCTCGCTGCTGGCGCAGCTTGTCTAACAGCGCTTTAGCAGCAGTGGGTGATGCATGTTTTTCACCAGGCGTAACTAAAACAACATCTGGCAGCGGGTTTTTCTCCAGATACGCGATAGCATCGCCTAATCCGGATAAATGCTGAAATTCCTTAAGTGCGTCATCGGCAGGAATGTAAACCACACTGTCTATTTCAGACCAGGTATTCAGTCTAGCCACGAGCTGTTGTGAGCTTGCAGCATTAATATTAGGCTTTAGAAAAAGAGAAATTTCTGATGCCTGGTCCCAGCCCGCGGTAATTTTCTCAGTGTTTTTTACCATGATATAAAGGGTGCTTGGCAAGGTTATGCTCAAACCCAGTACGCCAATTGTCATTAACGAGGCTAAGGGCTGTCGCCAAAGCTCACCAAGGCTAGACAAGGCTTGTCGCACATGGCTAACAAAGAACATGACGATAGTTTGTACCATGCCCACTTTTGCTGCAGATGCGCCTTGGGCGCGACCTTTAAATAAAATACTCAAGACCACTCTCCTTCGCCATTACCTGAACCTGCGCCACCCATATCGTCGGTTAGGCCATCAGTAATCATTTGCCCGTTTTTAAGAGTGAGCGTGCGATAGCGCATACGAGCAATTAACCCTAAGTCGTGAGTCGCAATCAGCACGGATACTCCCGCTTGGTTAAAATCTTCGAACAAGCGGATAATTTCCATTGAAAGTTTAGGGTCGAGGTTACCGGTTGGCTCATCGGCTAGCAGTAAAGGAGGTTTATTTACCACTGCTCGCGCAATACCCACCCGTTGTTGCTCACCTCCAGATAACGTAATAGGCAAGCAGCGGGCTTTGTCTCTAAGCCCTACCATTTCGAGGGCGGCATCCACACGTTTGCGAATTTCTTTGTGTGTATACCCTTCAATTACTAGCGGCAAAGCGACGTTGTCAAAAACTGATTTATCCATTAACAGCTGATGACTTTGAAAGATCATACCAATATCGCGGCGAATGTAGGCAATATCTCGACGGGTAATGGTGTTAAGGTCGTGACCATTAATAAGAACGCGCCCTACTGTTGGGCGCTCCATTAGGCTGATAAGTTTAAGTAGTGTACTTTTTCCTGCACCCGAGTGCCCTGTTAAAAAGGCCATTTCACCTGGGGCAATATGAAAATTCACCTTACTAAGCGCACGTTGCCCGCCTGGATAGGTTTTGCTTACCTGCTCAAACTTTATCATTATTTTTCCCTACCGCTTTGCTGGTTTTAGCTTTCAGGTGTGTCCATTTCGCTAAACAAGGCGTCAATAAATTCTTGGCCGTCGAACTGGCGTAAATCATCGATACTTTCGCCAACACCTATATACCTTATAGGAATTTTAAACTTATCGGCAATAGAGAATATAACACCGCCTTTTGCTGTACCGTCTAATTTGGTAAGGGTGATACCCGTTAAGCCCACGGCTTCGTTAAACAACTTAGCTTGGCTAATAGCGTTTTGCCCGGTACCAGCGTCTAATGTAAGCATCACTTCGTGAGGCGCATTGGGGTTGATCTTCTTCATAACGCGAACCACTTTCTTTAGCTCTTCCATCAAGTTGTTCTTGTTCTGCAAACGCCCTGCGGTGTCAGCAATAAGAATATCAGTGCCGCGCGATTTGGCCGCTTCTAGAGCATCGTAAAGTACCGATGCACTGTCAGCACCAGTATGTTGCGCGATAACGGGAATGTCGTTGCGCTCGCCCCATACTTGAAGCTGTTCAACGGCAGCAGCTCTAAAAGTATCACCGGCGGCAAGCATTACTTTCTTACCTTCTTGCTGAAACTGCTTAGCAAGTTTACCAATAGTGGTGGTTTTACCAACACCGTTAACACCTACCATCAAAATAACAAATGGGCCTTCACTTGAATCGTGCGCTTTCATAACCTTCGAAAGCGGCTGGTTAACTTCAGACAGCATACCCGACATTTGTTGCTTCATGATTTCCAGTAAAGCTTCCGCGTCTTTAAGGTCTTTTCGTGACGCGCTATCAGTCAAGTGGTCAATAATTTTCTGTGTGGTATCCATACCCACGTCGGCCACTAAAAGCTGTGTTTCAAGATCTTCGTACAGCTCGTCGTCAATGGTTTTGCCTTTAAATAGGCTAACGATACCGCTGCCTAAATTCTCTTTTGTGCGAGATAGGCTGGCTTTTAAGCGTGCAAATAGCGACTTTTTCTCTTTCGGCTTTTCTTCCGCTTGAGCTTTCGCCTGTGCTTCGGCTTCTGCCTTTGCGCGAGCCTCCTCTTCCGCTTGGGCTTTAGCCTGTGCTTCAGCTTCCGCCTTTACGCGAGCTTCTTCTTCCGCTTGCGCTTTAGCCTGTGCTTCAGCTTCTGCTTTTACGCGAGCCTCTTCTTCCGCTTGCGCTTTCGCCTGTGCTTCAGCTTCCGCCTTTGCGCGAGCTTCTTCTTCCGCTTGCGCTTTCGCCTGTGCTTCGGCTTCTGCCTTTACGCGAGCCTCTTCTTCCGCTTGCGCTTTCGCCTGTGCTTCGGCTTCTGCCTTTAAGCGAGCTTCTTCTTCCGCTTGGGCTTTCGCCTGCGCTTCGGCTTCCGCCTTTGCGCGAGCCTCTTCTTCCGCTTGCGCTTTCGCCTGTGCTTCGGCTTCTGCCTTTAAGCGAGCTTCTTCTTCCGCTTGGGCGTTAGCCTGTGCTTCGGCTTCTGCCTTTAAGCGAGCTTCTTCCGCTTGGGCTTTAGCCTGTGCTTCAGCTTCCGCCTTTGCGCGAGCCTCTTCTTCCGCTTGCGCTTTCGCCTGTGCTTCGGCTTCTGCCTTTAAGCAAGCTTCTTCTTCCGCTTGGGCTTTCGCCTGTGCTTCGGCTTCTGCCTTTAAGCGAGCTTCTTCTTCCGCTTGGGCTTTTTGTTTCTCTGCTTTCTTGTTCTTACTGAACCAGCCAAAAAGTTTCGACATCGTTAGGACAAATCCTTATAAATTCTTAGCAATTTCGGCTACACTTGCCGCCTAATGTATGAACGCATGATACCATTGTCGGCCACTATGAAGCGAGTTTCTCGCCCCACTCGGGCACCATCTTCTGCAAAAAAACCTCATTCACCAAAAAATGGTAGAGCCCACCGTGCAAATAGCACTGGGCAGATACGTATTATTGGTGGTCAATGGCGCGGTAGGAAGCTACCTGTATTAAACGCAGAAGGGTTAAGGCCTACTACCGACAGAAATAAAGAGACCTTATTTAACTGGCTAATGCCTTATGTTAACGACGCACGCTGTCTAGATGTATTTGCGGGCTCGGGTGGACTGGGTTTAGAAGCATTATCGCGCTATGCGGCACATTGCGATTTTATTGAATTAGATAATCAGGCTGTGTCACAGCTAGAAAGTAACCTTTCTTTACTTAAAGTAAATGAGGTTGCATCAGCCAACGTCTACCAAGGTAATGCGCTAAACATATTGAAGGGGCTAAACGCTTCAACGCCTACCGAATTACCTTACGATGTAGTATTTGTTGACCCGCCGTTCGGCAAAGATTTGGTAGCACCTGCGCTTATATCGCTTGCAGAGAATAACCTAGTGCAAAGCGGCAGTGTAGTTTACTTAGAGCATGAGAGTGCACTCACAACACCTTCTTTACCTACCCACTGGCAAGTTATTAAAGAAAAACACACCAGCGCACTGCGCTACATGTTAATAGAAGTGAGCTAACTAAAACGTACGTACGCTTAACTTAGCGCAAAGCCGTGAACCTACCTGCAGTGCACGGCCTAGCTACTTTAAAGTTCAAGACCTATGTTTGAGATACCCGCTTCCAGCGCGAGAGCTTTCATTTCGTCTGCTGCCTTTGCAGGGTACTTAGCCTGCTCAACGTAATCGAGCAGTTCGTTTTGTACCTCTACTTCAAATTCCATAAGTGGATGAGCTTTCACGGTCTCATCATCAGCTTCTTCGCTTTCTAATAAATAAGCTTCAACGCTACCTTGAGATAGTTTGCTGATTACCACAGCACCTTGGGGGTCGTCACCTGCTATTAGATTAAGTAGGCCAGCTAATCCGATAGCTGCATCAATAGCAGGGTACACGCCATAGTTATCGTGTTCGCTGGTATCCGGGGTGGCAACTTCCACTTTTTCAAGCTGCACTGCGATATTAAATTTACTTTTAGGAGACTTAAGTGTTTCCCAGACCAAGTTTAAGCAGTTGCGTAAGGCATTCGCATCACCACTTTCTGTCAGCTCACAAAAAAGCGTGTAGTTAGGCAGCATACGTTCCAGTAACGCAGCGCCGAATGCAACGGATTTCCAGCCTTCCAAGGCGCGAACACGCCCAAAGGTATTAAGTTTTTGCTTTGCCATTTAAAGGGCTCCAGTGGCATGCATGAAATATTTGGTAACGCCATCTAACAACATTTGGATAGCGATCATAACGAGGATCATACCCATTAATCGCTCCATCGCAACTAGGCCGCGCTCCCCTAAAATTTTATGAAACACGTTTGAAAATAATAAGATGACGGCGCTAATCGACCAGGAAGCAGCAAGCGCTAGTGACCAATCCACCATTCTATCCGGTGCTTGATTAGCAAGTAGTATTAACGCCGCTAAGGTTGAGGGGCCTGCGATCATAGGGATAGCAAGAGGCACCAAGAAAGGCTCTTCACCCACTGCAAGTCCACTTGGATTGCCGGACGACGGAAATATCATCTTAAGCGCAATAAGAAATAGAATGATACCACCGGCAATACTCACAGTTTCTTGCTCTACATTCAAAAAGTTAAGAACCGACTGACCGCTGAACAGAAATAAGAATAAAATACCAAGCGCAAACAATAGTTCTCGTATAAGAATAAATTGACGTCTTTTAGGCTCAATGGATTTAAGCACCGACATAAAAACCGGCAGATTACCGAGCGGATCCATGATCAAGAAAAGCATGACGGCAGCGGACCAGGTATCCATTTTTTTATTGTCTCCGATTGAGAGCGTAAGCCCAATTTTAGCGTGAATCGTAAAGTATAACTCAATATTCATGCAGATAGATGGTTATGGCGCGCAATGGTAAACCAAGCAGAGTGAGTAAAAAACACCTTTTAACACTCGACTGCTGCTCTTTATATCTATCTAACTCCGATTTTTAAGCAAAAAGCGCGTGCCCATCATTAGCGATCATTAAAAGAATCGGTAAAAAAGACTCGAAAAATAACAAAAATGGGCTTAACTAAAACAATAGGAAGCAGTATGCAACAGGCGTAGCAACGATAACCTTATCTAGCCTTTGGTTTATGCAATGCGTAAATAGGCACGCTCACCATAGCTGGATGTTTAGTATTTTATTCGCCTTTTAGGTAATGTCTTGTACAAAGCGCTTCTGATGTAATGACAAGATCACACAGCCTTGACCAAAGTAGAGGCTTGGTTAAAACCTAACAAAAACAACCACAATAGGAAAAATTGTAATGAGTTTGATGACGGTAAAAGAAGTGGCGGCATTTCTGGGTGTGCAAGAAGTACGCGTAGAGCGTCTAGAGCGCGAAAGCCTTTTAGTATCAAAAGACAAAGATACCGACGGTAACCCACTTTTTGATAGCGGTGACGTTGAGCGTTATAAGAAACTAGCTGAACGCTTGGGCGGGATCTAGTTAACGAAAAGGGGCGACACTCTGTGAAGCCCCCTCTGTTTTTTATTTATGCAGTGAAATCTTTCAGCATTCTGGCAATTGAACGAATGCCTTTTGCTGTTGCACCTACTGGCATTTCAGCGGTTGCACCACCGTGATAGGCCGCAGCCAAATCTAAATGTACCCAGCCTTCTGCTTTAACAAAGCGCGATAAGAAGCCAGCAGCGTTTGACGCACCGCCACCACCGCCACCTTTCATCGGGCGGCTGTTCGCCGTGTCAGCAAACGCTGAAGGGCAACGGTCTGCGTGAAAGTCTTCAAGGGGTAATGGCCAAAAGCGTTCATTCTCTGCTTTTGCGGCTTTAAGCATTTGATCGCGTGCATTATCATCTAGCGAGAATACACCATGATAATCAGAGCCCAAGGCAACCATTGCCGCACCCGTTAACGTTGCTGCGTCGATAATAAGCGGTGCGCCAGTTTCCGTTGCGGCCATCAAACCATCAGCCAGTACTAAACGCCCTTCTGCATCAGTGTTAACAACTTCAACGGTTACCCCATTTTTGTAGGTAAGTACATCGCCCAGTTTATAAGCGTGACCACTTATCAGGTTTTCCGCACAGCACAATATTAGCTGGATACGCTTTTCGCTGCCTTGAGAAATAGATAAGCCTAGCGCGCCAGTTACCGTTGCCGCGCCCCCCATGTCACACTTCATATCTAACATACCTTCGCTAGATTTAATGCTGTAACCGCCGCTGTCGAAGGTAATTCCTTTCCCTACTAGCACAGCATCGACGGGGGCATCTTCGTTGCCTGTGGGATTGTAATCAAGGACTAGCATTGCAGGCGGGCGTTCACTACCACGACCTACGTTATAAATACCTATCCAGCCTTGCTCTTTAAGGTCTTCACCTACTGTCATTGAGTAAGAGACTTTGTCTCCACCCAGCGATTTAAGCCACTGGGCAGCACGTGTCGCGAGGGTTTCAGGGCTAAGGTTTTCAGGAGTTTCGTTTACCAGCTGACGAGTAAATAATAATGCCGCATACTCCTGCTCTAGCGCAGCTTTGTCAGCCGTATCCGCCCATTGGATAGAGGCAGGCTTAAGAGCACGGGTAAAGCTAAGTGCAAAGGCCCACTGTTGCTCTTTATGCCAATCACCCTTAAGCGCAACGGCAGGCAACCCTAGACCATCTAACTTTCTCGCTGCTTGCTGAATTAATCGCTCGTTAAGCTTGTCATCAGGTAGGTGAATAACTGCGCCTGATTCAGTGAAAGAAAGCTTAGCGCTTTCGCCCCATACAGCTTCAGCACTATTGGTTGAAAGGCTTACGGTAAATTCTGCCATCGCGTTTTATTCCTTATACATCGTTATGTTTTCGATAAGCGCTTTTTGCGCTTGCTCAAATCTTTGTTACTCTCTTTTGCCTGCATACCGCGAACATATTGTGCGTTCCCTATAAACCCTATGCCATAGCACACGAGTACCAGCAGGGAACGTCTCCGCGGTGAACCTAATTTTTATAAAAAAGGCGATACATGAAGTTTTCACCTTCGTTATTACGCGGCACCTTAATTAAAAGGTACAAGCGATTTCTTGCCGACGTTGAGCTAGACGACGGTTCAATCGTTACTGCTCATTGTCCAAATACTGGCGCAATGACCGGCTGCGCTGAACCGGGATATACGGTTTTTTTAAGTGAGTCGACGAACCCAAAGCGAAAGCTCAAGTATACATGGGAACTTGCCCAAACGTTTGATGGTCACTTCATCGGTATTAACACACACAATGCTAATAAGTTGGTGGCAGAAGCACTAGATAACAAGGTGCTAGGTGAATTTTCCGATATCGGCGGTTGGAAAGCAGAAGTAACACCGCCAACTGCCAACAGCCGATTCGACTTCGCGTTAACTAGGGAAAACGCGCAGCGTCAAAAACTTACAGAATACATGGAAGTAAAATCCGTCACTTTAGCGGAAAAAAATAAAGGCTACTTTCCCGATGCGGTAACCCAGCGAGGTGCAAAACACTGCTTGGAACTGGCTCGCCTAGCGCAAGGCGGTATAAAGACCAGCTTGTTGTTCTGTGTGCAACATACCGCTATTGAAAGTGTTCAAGTTGCAAAGCATATTGATCCAACTTATGCCGAAAGCGTACAGATTGCCGCTAATGCAGGCATAACTGTGCTTGCCGCAGGCTGTATAATTGATGAACAAAAAATCCTATTAAATCAATCACTCCCTGTGATTTTATAAAAAATAGGTTGATTTTTTTCATTTCGCCTTCATATTTGCGCCTTGTTTTAGTGGGAGAACGCACTAATGCGTTTGCTGGTAGCCAGTCGTATAAATGATTAAACATCTGGCAAATGTTAGAAACAACACACCAGCATAATAATTACATAGACACGATCGATTGCCTGAAGCTGTCGAGTCTGATATAGATATCGGTCCAATCAGGACAAGATGGATGTCGTAGTGTAGGAGATGTGGCAGATGCCAACAGGAAAAGAAACAAAATCCCTAGGACTATTAGCGCTGGCAGGTTTGCAGCCGTACGAGCCAAAAGCTGACGAAGAGTACATGGGCGAGCCCCAACTTGAGCACTTTCGTCTATTGCTTAAAGCGTGGCGCAATCAACTTCGTGAAGAGGTTGACCGTACGGTAACGCACATGAAGGATGAAGCAGCAAACTTCCCTGATCCTGTAGACCGTGCAGCTCAAGAAGAAGAGTTCAGCCTTGAGTTACGTACACGTGACCGTGAGCGTAAGTTAATAAAGAAAATTGAAAAAACGCTTAAGCGCATTGAAGAAGACGATTTCGGCTTCTGCGATTCTTGTGGTATCGAAATTGGTATCCGTCGCTTAGAAGCGCGTCCTACAGCTGATTTGTGTATCGACTGTAAGACCATGGCTGAAATCAAAGAAAAACAACTTCAAGGTTAAGCTAATAACCGCGAGTATGTTGATATAGAAAGCCTCATCCCAAAAAGATGGGGCTTTTTGTTAAACCTTAATTATGCATAACCACTATGTAGGGCGCTTTGCTCCCTCACCCTCCGGCCAATTACATTTCGGTTCACTCGTTACTGCTGTTGCCAGCTACCTAGACGCGAAAAGCCACAACGGCTCGTGGTTGCTTCGCATGGAAGACATCGACGAACCACGCTGCATAGCAGGTGTCGACAAGGACATCCTTACCACACTAGAAGCCCATGGTTTGTATTGGGATGGCGATGTCATTTACCAAAGTCAGCAACATCCTCGTTATCAAGAACTTCTCGATGACTTACTTACACAAGAAAAAGCCTATTTTTGCATCTGTACACGTAAGCAAATTAAAGCTATGGGCGGTATCTATAACGGCAATTGTCGGGACAAGACAGTGTGTTCAGCCACCCAAGACTGTGCACTGCGCCTAAAAGTAGATACGCCACTTGAAGCTTTTGAAGATGTGCTCATGGGTAAGTTTACGCCTTCTAGTTCAAACGCCAGCTTAAACGCCGAAGATGTAGTACTTAAACGACGTGACGGTTTGTTTTCTTACAATCTAGTTGTTATTTTGGATGATGTATTTCAGCAAGTTAACTGTGTAATCAGAGGGTGCGACCTTATTGATGTAACGCCATTGCAGCGCGCGGTGTATAAAACACTCGGTTACACCGCCCCTCAATACGGGCATGTGCCGGTAGCGGCTGTCGCGCCAGGCAGAAAACTGAGTAAACAAAACCGAGCAGCCCCCGTTAACAACGATACAGCGCTAAATAATATTGTGCGTGTAATGGACTTTTTAGGCTTTTCCTTTCCAAATGCATCAGAATTTGATGATATTGATTCAGCGCTTAAAGCGGCTATTTCGATGTGGGATAGGAAAAAAGTAGTGAAAACACCCGAAATTATTGTTCCACAGCATGAATCCACTTATTATAGCGAACCTTTATAGTCTGCGGAGATACCATCATCATTCATCGTGTTTTTAAATCTGTTAAGCGCGCTTTTTCAAAAGAGAGCTCGTCCTCTGACGCTTTGAAGCCAAGGACAATGACCCGTGGAGAACACGGTATTTCTCGTGAAGATGTAAGCGCAAATGCATTGAAAGTAATGTATCGCCTTAATGGAGCTGGCTTCGAATCCTATTTGGTCGGAGGCTGTGTACGCGATATTTTGATGGGGCACGAACCAAAAGACTTCGATGTGGTGACTAACGCTACACCTGAACAGATTAAGGGTTTATTCAGAAACTGCCGCCTGATAGGCAGGCGCTTTCGCTTAGCTCATATTGTTTTTGGTCGAGAAATTATTGAAGTTGCCACATTCCGTGGTCACCACCAAGAGTCCGACGAAGACGAAAACTTGCCGAAGGGCAAAGCTATTGCAAAGCGTGACGCACATGGTCAGTTAGTCCGCGATAACGTATTTGGCTCTATCGAAGAAGATGCTGAGCGCCGTGATTTTACCTTCAACGCCATGTATTACAGCGTGGCCGACTTTACGGTAAAAGACTTCGCTAACGGCCTAGCCGCCATAGAAAAGCGTGAAGTTGAGCTAATTGGCGACCCAGAAACACGCTACCGTGAAGACCCGGTGCGAATGCTACGCGCGGTACGTTTTGCCGTTAAACTTGGCATGAGCATCGAAGAAAAAACCGCGGCACCGATGAAATCTCTGGCGAATCTTCTCCAGAACATACCACCCGCACGTTTGTTTGAAGAAACCCTTAAATTGTTTTTATCGGGTAAAGGGGAAGAAACCTTCTTGATGCTGCACGAATACGGTTTAATTGAGCCTTTATTCCCTCAGCTTACGCCATTTTTAAAAGATGAAAACAGCCGCGAAATGCAGTTTGTGCGCCGCGTACTTGCCAATACCGATGAACGCATTAACAACGATCAGCGTGTGACACCAGCTTTCCTTTATGCAGCATTATTATGGTATCCGGTTGAAGAGCAGTCTCAACGCTTGCAAAGCGAGTCTGGCTTAAACGCACACGATGCATTTAACATTGCATCAGGCGAGGTTATTGCCCGTCAGACGCAACGCATTATGATCCCTAAGCGCTTCTCTACCGTGGTACGCGATATCTGGATTTTACAGCAGCGTCTTCCTAAACGCTTTGGTCGTCGTGCGTTTCAATTACTTACTCACCCGAAATTCAGAGCTGGCTATGACTTTTTATTGGCTCGAGGCCAAATAGAAGGCGGCGATTTGCTTGAGCTAGCTCAGTGGTGGACGCACTTCCAGCACGCTGACAATGGTAAACAAAAAGGTATGCTTAACGCGCTTCGCAAAAGCGAGGGTGGCGGAAAAGGTGCACCGCGAAAACGCAAGCGTAAACCCGCAGCGAAACGAGGTCCAGATGCATAAAGAGCATGTTTACATTGGCGTAGGTAGCAACCTTGGTAATAGTCAGGAAAAAGCGCAGCGTGCCTTTGATGCCATTAGTCAATTAGAAGATACTCGCGTACTTAAAACCTCTTCGCTTTATTCCAGTAAGCCGATGGGGCCGCAAGACCAACCTGACTATATTAATGCAGTATGCTTAATAGAAACATCGCTTAAACCTCACGGACTGTTAAAACAACTTCAGCGGATAGAGCTAGAAGAAGGCCGCGAGCGTAAGGGTGAGCGCTGGGGCCCGCGCACGCTAGACTTAGATATATTGCTATACGGCAGTGAAACTATCGATACTGCTGATTTGATCATTCCTCACTACGGTATGGCAGAGCGTGAGTTCGTTATGGTCCCCTTGTTTGAAATTGCCCCTAATATGGTAATGCACGACGGTAAGCCTATTTCAGCGTGGGTTGCTAACTGCTCGCTAGACGGACTTAGTCGCCTGCGAGACTTCCAATTAGCGACAAAATCCGTATAGTTCGCCACACGATATCAACAAATATCAATCTGAGACATGTCATGAAGAAAGTAACAGTATCTGGCTTGCTTAAGAAAAAGCAGGCCGGGGAAAAGATCACCTCTTTAACCGCTTACGACGCCAGCTTCGCCAAAATGTTTGATGAACAAGGCGTAGACGCCCTTCTTATCGGCGACTCTTTAGGCATGGTTCTTCAAGGTGAAGACGACACCCTTCCGGTAACTATCGACGATATTGCTTATCACACAAAAAGTGTACGACGTGGTACCGAGCGCGCTTTCGTTTTAGCTGATATGCCATTCATGTCTTACGCTACTCCAGAGCAGACCTACACTAATGCAGCAAAACTAATGGCTGCCGGTGCTAGCATGGTAAAGATGGAAGGCGGAAGCTGGTTATGCAACACCATTAAAGGCTTAAACCTTCGCGGCGTGCCCGTGTGCGGGCATCTAGGCTTAACACCCCAGTCAGTTCACGTATTCGGTGGATTTAAAGTACAAGGTCGTGAAGCAAGCCAAGCAGAAAAGCTGCTTAGCGAAGCAAAAGCATTAGAAGAAGCCGGTATTCAGCTACTAGTACTTGAGTGCGTACCTTCATCGTTAGGAAAAACAGTCAGCGAAGCCTTAACTATACCAGTAATCGGCATAGGCGCAGGTAAAGATACCGACGGCCAAATTCTAGTGATGCACGATATGTTTGGTATCAGCGCTAACTATATGCCTAAGTTCTCTAAGAACTACCTTGTAGAAACCGGTGATATGCGTAAAGCAGTGTCAAAATACATTGAAGATGTGCAAAGTGGTGCGTTTCCTTCTGCTGAACACAGCTTCGAATAACGGGGTAAAATATGAAGGTGCTTGATAGTATTTCAGCATTGCGCGACACCGTAAATACGTGGCGTCGACATGGTGAAACCGTAGGCTTTGTTCCCACGATGGGCAACCTGCACGACGGTCATCTTAAACTAGTTAAGAAAGCAAAAGCACACAACGATAAAGTGGTGGTAAGCATTTTTGTAAACCCCATGCAGTTTGGTGCGAATGAAGATTTAGACGCCTACCCACGTACCATAGAAGAAGATAAAGCTAAGCTTATTTCTGTGGGTGCTGATGCTGTATTTTTGCCTAGCGTCGCTGAGATGTACCCAGCAGGACTAGACGCGCAAACCTTTGTTGAAGTGCCTGGTATATCAGACTCTCACTGTGGCGCCAGTCGGCCAGGACATTTTCGCGGTGTGGCAACCGTGGTTACTAAGCTGTTTAACATGGTACAGCCAGACGATGCTTTCTTTGGCGAGAAAGATTTTCAGCAGCTACAAGTGATCCGCGCTTTAGCGCGCGACTTGTCAATGGCGGTAAAAGTTCATGGTGTACCTACCGAGCGGGAGGCGTCAGGTCTGGCAATGAGCTCTAGAAATGGCTACCTGACAGAGTCTGAAAAAGCCACAGCAAGCGCTATTTTTGAAGAGATGCAGCGTGTTAAAGCGAGCATCGAAAATGGTAATACTAACTTTGCTGAGCTTGAAAATATCATGGTTGCTAACCTTGAAGCGAAAGGCTTTAAGAAAGACTACTGCCAGGTAGTTAACGCAGCTACGTTTGAAGCGGCTAGCGATAGCGACAAAGAGCTAGTATTACTAGTTGCTATGTCTATGGGTAAAACCCGTTTAATCGATAACATGCAAATTACACGACGTTAAGCGAAAGCCACTTATAAACGAAAAAACGCCCGATGCAACACTCTTAAACAGAGCCAGCACCGGGCGTTTTTGTTTGTTCGTTTTGAAACGTTAGCTTTTCGTTAGCCTAGAAACTACTCGAATTTAAAAAGCTAACACCTTAGAGGCTAGCACTTAAGATGCTTCACCTAAGAAGCTAGAGTTTCTGTTTCGCTAACAAACTCCATAAGGTCCTTCCACGCCTGTGTTTCTTTCGCAATAAGATGCTGCTCAGCCAAAATAGCGGCCAAATCATTATGGCTCGTTAACGGGTTGGCTAACACCACCCGAAATACGGTAATACACTGAGACGGGTAATCTGGCGCTTCTAAACGAGTACGAGATACGAATGACTTACCAGCTTCACGCTGTTGCTTTTGTACTGCGACAACAAGCGCGTCAACTTTCTGATTAATCGCATTGCGCGTTTGGGCGTTAGCGTGCTTTAACTTTTCTTGTACCTCTTCAGGGCACACTCGATACGTTAATAGCGATAACGTCGGCGTAGTAGTTAATTCAAAGTCACTCGCCTTATCTATCATTTGTGAAAAGTCTTTGGCTTTATCGATACTGCGATCAATAAGGAGTTCGTAACCTTTGCGACCAAATATATGCAGCGCCGAATACACCATCATAGCCATACCGTTACGGGAGCCCTCTAGCGTGGTAGCGCCTAAATCTTTAGAGCCTGCACGCAGTATATACTGAGCATGGTGTCTAACCGCGTTGGCATTTTGTGGGTCTTTAAAAAGTGCCATGCCCGCGCCCATCGGCACGTACATTTGCTTGTGGGCATCAATGGTGACTGAGTCTGCACGCTCAATACCCTTTAATCGGTCGCGATAACGCGCTGAAAATAGGGTAGCGCCGCCCCAAGCTGCGTCTACGTGGAACCAGCAGCCCAGCTCTTTTGCAACGTCAGCAAGTTCATCCAGCGGGTCGACGTGACCGGTCTCAGTGGTACCGCCCACACCAACGATAGCAAGAAGCTTATTCCCCTCTTCCTGATAGCGTTTACCAATACGGAGGGCTTTCGCTGGATCTAAGGTTTGTTTCGGCGCAGCTACCGTTAACAGCTGCTCGCGACCTAAACCTAGTACGTCTACTGCTTTTGATAATGAGTAGTGGCCACGTTTACTGCACATCACCCCTAAGTTATTAATATCGTAGTGACGATAAGCAGCGGCGAGACCAGCTTTAGCTACGCCTGAAAAGCCTTTTTGTGGGCCGAGCAATTTATTACGAGCTACCCACAAAGCAGTGATATTGGCGATAGTACCGCCTGAACAGAATGCGCCTAATGAGTGAGCTGCACTATGCAAGTGCTCATCATAAAAACCTTGAGGCTGGTCATAAACAAGGTTGTGCATCATACCCAGCACTTGACGTTCTAGGGGCGTAAACGCTTTAGAGGTCTCTATTTTAACCAGGTTCTGGTTAAGCCCTACCATTAGCTTAGAAAGCGGTAGATGGAAATAAGGCAGCGCAGAGGTCATGTGACCAATAAAAGTAGGCGAGTAAGTATTTACAGAGTGCGCAACGAGCTTATCAAGTAAGCTTTCAGCATGAGTGGACACAAACTCAGGTGACTCAGGCACTTTGGAGTCTGAAAAATCTTTTTCAATTTCTTCTAACGACGTTTTTTTTGTCACTACATGCTGTGACAAAAAATCTAAGATATTGTCAGATAAATGCTGCTCTATTTGAGCCAGCTTTGAGTCTTTGTGTTCAGGTTTGGTAAAGACCCTAAACAGGTGCTCTAAACTAACTTGCGCTTCACCCACTCAACACACCTCATACTTTAAACAATCACACATTTCGCTTACATTTATTGGGCGAAATAAACAGGCGGTTTTGTAGGATACCGGCCTGACACTTACTTTTCCTTTTAGCCATTTAGCATGCTTCTTAAACAGCAGCTATTTAACCCCTATACCTCGTTGCTACATAAAAACTAGATATCGGCTAGGCTAATGCGCGTTGACGCGGTCCATTCGTTGCCAAACCTGAAACTTATCACAATACTTTCAGGGTGTGGCACTTTACATCAGTTTGCAATGCTCGCCAAGAGGTAGAAACCGCCAATTCACTGTCTTATGTGAAACATTCAGACTAGTTAGTCAATTTTCATGAACATGACGGACACACTATACCTTTAGCTGCCTAGTGATGTGACCTGCAAGGATAAACAATACTTCTTTCAAATTAGTACCGCAAAATTTTGCACTCTCAACTATATTTAATTTATGAATAGTGCGGATGTGCAGTCTGCTATAGCTGTTAAGTGCAGGTGTCAGCGACGTATCAGTCACTATTAGATACATTATTGCAAGGAGGTCGGTTTATGCCCATACGCGAAATATCCGAGGATTTCTCCATAGAAGATATTGTCCCCTACTTTCAACCCATCGTTGACTTAAATAGCCAAGGAGTGTGGCGATACGAATGCTTGGCACGCCTAATTACGCGAGGGGATAAAACATTTCTGCCCAGCGAATTTCTTTATCTTATCGAACGTGACCAGCATGTAAATTCACTTGCAGCAAGTATGTTCGTGCAGTGTGCGAGTTACTTTCACGATGTGAATATACCTTGGAATATTAATATTAGTGCCAAAGATTTATATAACCAGGAGCTCACCAACACACTTATAACCCACTTAGCGAGTTACCCTGCGCCCGAGCGAGTGAGCATTGAAGTCAGTGCATCTACAGCACTGTCTAACCCTAAAAACTTAACCGCCTTTATAGAAAAAAGTATGCATGCCGGGCTTGGCGTTTTCATTGACAATGTAGGCTCTTGCCCTGGAAATATCCGGGCTTTGATGAACCTGCCAGTTCGAGGCATAAAGCTAGCAGGCGGGCTAATCAAACATTACGATGAACAAGAGGCAGTAAGAGAGTATGTGGACTATTTATTGTCGCTGTGTGAACGACATAGCGTAAGCACGATAGCTGAACACGTTGAAGATGAAGCACATTTAGAACGCGTAAAGCGCCTGCCCATTCGCTATGCACAGGGCTATGTTTTCAGCCCGCCTTTGGCGAACGTGCGCTCCGCCACAGCACGGCATTAATAGGCTAGCCATTTGGCAATTTAGAAGAAGAAGGGCGAGGTATTGAAGTAAGCTCCCCGCCCTTTTATCCAAAGTAAGCTGCCGCTCAGATATTCAAAGCCTTATTAACTTTCTTCGCTGCGACAATTTAGCTTCCAACAGGACTGTCCACTACCTCGGTACTTTCGTTCAAACGGCGTCATGTGATTGTCGCCGGTGACTTCAGATAAGTCTGACACCATGCCGTAGTGTTTAGCCGCTTGCGCAAATTCCATTAGGTAGATAAGCCAGTTGCTACGCACCTCAATATTGGGGGTGATAGCCATCAGGTCTACCATGGCCGCACTGCCGTGCCAACGCTTTTGAACTTGGGTCTTTTTGGGGTACGGGTTAGGGTACAGCAAAAAGTGCTGCGTCACCTTCCAATTAGACTGTTTTACCAAGCGCCAAAAGTCATTCACATCAGCACGGATCACCCGATAGTTGTCCTGCTGCGCGCTGTAATGCTCATGCTTGTCGACCCGCAGGGCCGATTTATCAATGCCGATAACACGGGCATCGGGGTTAGCTCGTGCTATGTTGGCCGTACTTTCGCCTACACCACAGCAAGAGTCTAAAATAACCTCTCCATTGAAGCCATTATCGGCATCAAGCCAGGCACTTACTTCATCAAAGGCGGCTTGCGTATGCTCGCTAATCGGTCGCTTGTTTTCACTGACTTGGTACTTTTTTACTAAGTCGTCTAACTTATCGTGAATACCCACCTGCGAGGTGGTGATTTCCCTAGAGTTACCGCTTGCCATTAGCTACGAATACCTTTACCGGTTTTAAGTAAGTAGTACGCCACGCTAAACAGCAACGCGTTGAAGCCCACTAACAAAGTCAACGACAGTGTCACGTTTACGTCAGATACACCTAAGAAGCCGTATCGAAACCCGTTAACCATATATACAACAGGGTTCGCTTTACTCACCCATTGCCAGAATTCAGGCAATAGCGTAAGAGAATAAAATACGCCGCCTAAATAAGTTAACGGCGTTAAAACAAACGTTGGCACCACGCTGATATCATCAAAGGTTTTGGCAAACACTGCGTTAATCAGGCCTGCTGTAGCAAACAACGTAGAGGTGAGCAATAACGTCAGCGCAATAATGCCTAAATTATGTATTTGTACGTCAACGAAAAATAGCGACACCAAGGTAACGATTATTCCTATGAGAATAGCGCGTGCTACACCGCCGCCCACATAGCCAAGAATGATGACCGAGGTGGGTACAGGCGATACCAATAGCTCTTCGATATTACGCTGGAACTTTGCGCTAAAAAATGAAGACGACACATTGGCGTAAGAGTTCGTGATCACCGACATCATAATGAGACCCGGTACAATAAACTCCATGTAGGTAAAGCCCCCCATTTCGCCAATACGGTTACCGATAAGGCTACCGAATATAACGAAATAAAGGCTCATCGTAATAGCAGGTGGTACTAGAGTTTGTACCCATATGCGCAAAAAGCGCGTGCATTCTTTTATCCAAATCGTGGTTAGCGCTACATAGTTTTGTTTAAACCAACCCAC
The DNA here is from genome assembly GCF_054890645.1 of Alteromonas sp. HB246098. NCBI lineage: Bacteria > Pseudomonadati > Pseudomonadota > Gammaproteobacteria > Alteromonadales > Alteromonadaceae > Alteromonas > Alteromonas sp. HB246098. The sequence goes on from NZ_JBTZUG010000009.1 coordinate 166,059, forward strand.
GTTTTCTTCTGTGCTCATTTGTGTACTTTCAGTTTTCATGTTCTTCACCTTTTCCTGCTGTGGGCTTAGCTAGCTTGTTTCGCTGATTCAACTAAACGCACAAACAATTCTTCCAGGCGATTTGATTTGTTGCGCATACTCATTACTTGAACGCCCTTTTCACTGAGTTGCGTGAAAACTGGGTTTAGTCCTTCGGTCTTCTCTACATCAACTTCAAGGGTGTGGTCGTCAATCAAGCGGTGCTCGAAACCGGTTAGCAAGTTGTCTGTGGTCGATACGCCATTTGCGGCTTTAATATCTAACACAAAGGTTTCTACATTAAGCTTAGACAGCAGCGCCTTCATGCTGGTGTTCTCTACAATGGTGCCCTTATTAATAATGGCGATATTGCGGCACAGCATCTCTGCTTCTTCAAGGTAGTGGGTGGTGAGGATAATGGTAATACCCTGACGGTTAATCTCTTCTAAGAAACCCCACATAGAGCGGCGAATTTCAATATCTACGCCTGCAGTTGGTTCATCTAGAATAAGTAGCTTTGGTTCATGCATTAACGCACGAGCAATCATTAAGCGGCGTTTCATACCACCTGATAACTCGCGGGCGCGGGCATCGCGCTTTTCCCATAGATCCAGTTGAGCAAGGTATTTTTTAGCGCGTTCTTTCGCAACACTACGCGGTACGCCATAGTACCCAGCTTGGTTAAGCACAATTTGCAGTACGGTCTCAAACTGGTTGAAGTTAAACTCTTGTGGTACCAGACCAATGCAGGCTTTAGCTTGTTCTTTTTGCGTTGTGAGATCATAACCAAACACCGAAACGCTACCGTTAGTTTGATTAACAAGTGAGCTTATAATGCCAATGGTAGTAGATTTTCCCGCCCCATTTGGGCCAAGTAATGCAAAGAAGTCTCCTTCTTGTACTGTAAGGTCGACGCCTTTTAGTGCCTGTACGCCACCTTTGTAGGTTTTGGTTAACCCTTTAATGTCCAACGCTTTCATGATTTGCCCGTAGTGAGAGTGTGACTACTAAGACATACTGACCTTTGATAAAAGCCAAAGGTCAGTACGCCCTAACCAACTTTAGTGAGATGTCGTTATCTGTCGCTAACAATATATAGCCAACGAAGTGTAACCTAGTTCATGCTATTAAATGAATACACTCGCGTTTAGTGGTTGCTTTAAACAGTTAGAAAATGAGTGCGAAAAGACCTTTTTTCAACCCTAATAAAAAAGCGCTGCGTACCGTTGGGGGAGCACGCAGCGCAAAGGGTAGCTATAAGCCAATAGAAATGTTTACGTAGAAGTTCAGCCTTACCGCTTCCACGGTACTGTTTGCCACTCTCTTGAGAATAAAAGAGACGTCAACAGCACAGTCTGCTTTAACCACATTGCACTTGCTAAAACAGACTAGGTATAGAAGCCTTTTTTGAAGCGATGCGCACTGTGTTCGACAGACGATATTTATTTAACACGGTACAAATGGCAGAAAAGGCGCCTAATTGTGGAAATGTAATGATGGTTTAATACCAGTCCATACAGACAGTACAATAGAACGCTAAGCCAGATAGAAACTCGCGTTGTAGAATGCTCTATTAATAAAAATTTCGCTCAACGCTTCTCAAATATGGCGCAAATGAGGCAAGTTTGAGGATTTTATGTCGAACTTAGGCAATAGCTTTTGTTCATAGGTATAGTGTGCGTTCTATTAGAATTATAATTGTGGGTTAATGTATGCCAAAGACAATTGCATTAGTGGAAGATGACGCGGCCATTCGCGAAAACTACATTATGGCGCTTAAAGCGCAGGGATATAGTGTAAATGCCTATGAAGACAGACCATCTGCGGCCGAAGCGTTTAACCACACCCTACCCGACTTAGCCATTATTGATATTGGTTTGAAAGATGAAATAGAAGGTGGCTTTATGCTGTGCCAGCAACTGCGAGGTCTTTCTCAAACCCTTCCCATTATCTTTTTTACTGCGCGGGATAACGATGTCGATACTATTAGTGGCCTTAGAATGGGCGCGGATGATTACCTAACTAAAGATATCAGCATGGCTCACCTGCTAGCCCGAATTGCCGCACTGTTTAGACGTACTGATTTGCTTGCTGCCCCCACAGAGCAAAAAGATGAGCTAAAAGTAGGTGACTTGAAAGTAGACGTATCGAGAATGACGGTAAGCTGGCAAAACCAACCTGTTTTACTGACGGTAACAGAGTTCTGGATGCTGCACGCACTCATCAAGCGACCAGGTCATGTAAAAAGCCGTCAACAGCTTATGGATGAGTCGAGAATGGTAGTAGATGACACCACCATTACGTCTCACATAAAACGTATGCGCAAGAAATTTGTGCAGCTTGACGCAAACTTTGATCATATCGATACCGTGTACGGTATGGGGTATCGCTGGCAGCTTTAAAGCGCTTGCGTCTAAAGCTGTGTTTCACCCGTTACAAAAATAAGGGCAACCGACTACACACATGGGATTTCGCTTTTCTATCCGCCTTCAGCTTATGGTGCTGTCGTTGTTCCTATTCACCATTCCCTACTTGGGCTATAACTACGTGTGGGAGCTTGAGCAATACCTTAGAAATGGTCAAGAGCAAACCATGATAGGTACGGCGCGAGCCGTTGCCACTGCACTTCACGAACGACCCGCTTTGTTTGATAGTCAATCAGCTTATCTTCAAGACGTACGCCCTGGTACAGACCTTTACGCACCGCCTATTCCTTATCCTATTCAGCTAGATGGCGAACTTAACGACTGGCAGCAAGTTAGCGAATTAATGAGCGAGTATGGCAGTGATGAAGTCATTGAGTATTACAACGACTTTGCCGGCGAGCCCACTAGCCTGTCGTTTAAACATATGGTGGGACGCTACGGTCAATTTCTGTATGCCATGTTTGAAGTCAATGATGACGCGCTGTTATGGCGGCAACCCAATAGCTTAAGCGTAGAAACGGGCGACCATTTACTTATCGGCATGGAAACCCCACAAGGCGAACTAGCAAGATACGTTGTTGCGCCCTATGAAAGTGGTTGGGTAAACGCGTACAAACTTGCTAGCAATACGTCTACAACACGGGCAATAGAGAACGCCCTTTCAATTCAGGGTCGCTGGCAGGAAACTGCCACTGGCTACAATGTTGAATTGCGCTTTCCGCTGTCTATGACCACAGGCGGTTTAGCATTTTCACTCGTCGATGTTGATGATGAGAACAGCAGGTTGAAGCAATACGCGTTAGGCACAGCAAATACAAAAGAGCTCGCTGAGTTGGGCACTGTCATAACACCCTCCCCTGAAATTGAGCGTATTTTGGCGGGATTGAAATATGCCGATTCAAGGGTGTGGGTTGTGGACAAGCACAAACGCGTGCTCGCTCGCGCTGGTGATATTCAATCGGCCACAGGCATTAAAGTCGATAAAAAAGAAGCCCCATCCAATGCGGTTTGGCATTGGATAGAAAGTGAGTGGTTACTTCCGCTTTATTACCAAATTCTCACCCGTCCACCTTCCGACTTTATCGATGAGTTAGACGATGCCTATGCACTCGTGGGGCAGGATTTAGGTACTGCGTTAAATGGTCAGCCTGAATCACTTTGGCGCTTGTCACCCGATAACAAAGCTATTGTACTTTCTGCTGCCTACCCTATTTTTATTGAAGGTAATGTAATGGGGGCGGTAATTGTAGAACAAACTACTAATGGCATTCGCACATTGCGAAACCGAGCCCTAGAGCAACTTTTCCACGTTATTTTAGCAGTAATGACCATAGGTACATTAGGACTACTGCTATTCGCTACGCGAATTTCAAATCGTATCCGTTCTCTTCGTGATAACACCGAAGCTGTCATTGATGACAATGGTAAAATTATTGGCGCACTGCCGGTATCTAACCAACGTGATGAAATTGGCGATTTATCCCGTTCATTTGCCGACGTCCTTTCACGCTTACAGCAATACAACTCTTATCTAGAGAACATGGCCTCTCGTTTGTCTCATGAGCTAAGAACACCTATCGCTGTGGTGAAGTCATCGTTAGACATGCTTTCTCACGTTAATGATGCTGACCAACAAGCGGTGTTTGTAGAAAGAGCTCAGTCAGGCGTAAATCGTCTAAGCACAATATTAAACAGTATGAGCGAGGCTACGCGATTAGAGCAAGCGATTGAGCAGGAAGACTTAGAAACCTTTGATATTATCAAGGTGATTGACGGATGTGTTCAGGGCTACCGGCACGCGTATGCGCAAAGAAAATGGACCTTTAGTTCCACTGACAATAGTTTGCTTATTGAGGGGTCACCTGAACTTATTGCTCAACTTTTCGATAAAATCGTGTCAAACGCTGTGGACTTCAGCAAAGACAATGATGAAATCACCGTTAAACTAGAAAAGAACGACAAATCTGTGCGGTTGTCGGTAAGTAACCCTGGGCCTCTACTTCCCAAAGGAATGAAGAGTCAGCTTACTCAATCCATGGTGTCGGTAAGAAAAGAAAATGACGTACAAAACGCGACTAACTCTCCTCACTTAGGGCTAGGACTTTATATCGCGAACATGATAGCCACTTTTCATAAGGGTCAGCTCTTCTTAAATGACAGGGAAGATGGCACGGGCGTCATTGTTACCGTAAGTTTGCCTCTCTAGCTCTCTTGTAAATTGATAAGGCAAAGCTATCTGTTATCAGGACCTTTATGTGCGAAGCGTCAGCTTTTCCTCTTTCTTAAACTGTTTTCATTTATCAATAGATATGCAATCTAATAATACAACTAACAGAAATATAAGGAATATTTAAATTAAGCGTTACTAAAAACTTATTTAAATATATTAAATGAGAATGTTTATCATTTATATTTACAAACATTTACATATTTCATAGACTTCGTCCTCCTTACACACACTCAAGGGAAACAGGATGAAAAACACTAAATTAACTATGGGCGCACAGACCATTGCAGCGGCACTTGCATTTGGTAGTGGCGCAGTAATGGCTCAGGAAGAAGTAGAATCGTGTAGTGATGCAACTTCGACAGAATGTGAAGCCGTCTCTGACGAAGCAATAGAACTGATTAAAATTCACGGCGTACAGCAATCTATCTACCGCTACAATAAATCTGGCGATCCTCGTCGCTTAGCAGACCTTGTTGATACACCACAAACCATTAGCGTTCTTACTCAAGACCAAATTCAAGAAAGCGGAAGAACAGATCTTAGAGATATCTTGCAAGCACAGGCAGGTGTAACTTTAGGTACGGGTGAGAATGGTAATGCTTTTGGTGACCGCTATATTATTCGTGGTCATGAAGCACGTAGCGACGTATTCGTTGATGGGCTTCGCGATCCAGGCATGACAACTCGCGAAAGCTTCGCAACTGAGCGTGTTGAAATTACAAAAGGCCCTAGCTCTACTTTTGCCGGTCGCGGTTCTTCAGGTGGTGCGGTTAACTCTATCACCAAAAAGGCGTCTACCGCTTATAACTTCGGCCGTGTTGATGCCGCAGTTGGTACCGATGAGCACACGCGTTTAACCGTTGATCTAAACAAAACGCTTAGTGAAACCAGCGCGGTGCGCCTAAACGGACTTTACTCGTCAGAAGATAAACCTGGACGTGAGGGTATCGAGCGCGACCGCGAAGGTGTGCAGCTTTCTTATGTGAATCAGCCTACTGACCGCTTGTCGTTCACCGGCGACTTGTATTACCTCAATGCAGAAGACATTCCTGACTTAGGTAGCTATTACGATCGTGATGCAGGCTATCCGCTTGAAGATATTCCTGTTTACGCACAAGATGAAGATTTCCAAAACTCGGAAGTAACCACATTCACCTTGCGAACTGAATATGATATTAGCGATAACGTGCGTTTTTATAACGCAACCCGTGTAGGTAAAACGGAAAACGAATATATTACCACAGGGATGCGAGGCACTAACCGTGACGCAACAGACCCTACTGCGCCAGGCGCTTACACCCTATCGCTTAGCAACCACCAAGGTTGGCAGGAAGTTGACTACGTAACTACACAGTTCAACCTTTTCTGGGATACGGCTTTCGCAGGCGTTGATCACCGCTTTGTATTCGGTTTTGAATATACAGACGAGTCGGTAGACAACGGCGTGTTCAATATGGACTACACCAATCCATCGAACTGTTTAACCAGCGGCCGCCGCGGTGTATCTGAAAGCTATTGCTTGTTAGATGGCGAAGGTAACATGGTTGATAATATCAACTCGCTAATGGGTAAAGCTTATACCCGTGGCGATGCTGATGCCCTATTCGACATTGAAACTTACTCGCTATACGTAATGGACACCTTTGAGCTTACCGATAACTTTAATGTTTTCGCTGGTCTTCGCGTAGATAGCTATGACTATAGCAACCAAACCTCTAGCGACCTTTACGAGTTCTCAGATGAACTGTACAACGGTCATTTAGGGCTAGTTTATGATGTGACCGAAAACGGAAACATCTACGCTTCGTATAGCACGGCAACGAACATAAACGGCGGTGAATCAGATCTAGGTGCTAACTGTGGTTATGGTGGTATTTGTGGTACGCCAGAGCAAGCGTCTCAAGCTGATCCAGAGCAGGTTGAAAACATTGAGTTAGGTACTAAGTGGTCACTGTTCAATGAAAAGCTTGTAGCAAACGCAGCACTATTCCGCATCACTAAGAGCGACGTACACGAAAGTGTCGGTGATGCTTACTCAACGCTCGGTACATTGAACACAGGTGAAAACCGTGTAGAAGGTATTGAGTTTGGTTTAAGCGGTGATATCACAGATAAGCTTAGCATCCAGGCGTCTGCTGCATTTATGGATTCTGAAATTCTTGAGTCTTACAGCGAAGATAATATCGGTCTTGCGCTAAGCAACTTCGCTGACGAAAGCTTCTACATTCAAATGCGCTATCAGCCTAATGAGAAGTTTGCCTTTGGTGGAGACTACAGCTACCAGTCGGAAATGTATGGCGGTCAACCAGATACCGCAGCGGGCTATAGTGCTGAAACCGGTGAGTACTCTATAGTAGTTCCTGACTATCAAGTGGTTAACCTATTCGCTAACTACTATCACTCAGACTCACTGACTTTCCGTGTTAATATTGGAAATTTATTTGATGAGGAATACTGGACGGCAGCCTACCGTTCTGGCGCCTTCATGTATATCGGTGATGGTCGCAACATTACAGGTACCGTTAGCTACGAATTTTAATGCTAGCATGACCTAGGCAGGCAACTGCCTAGGTCTTTTTATATTAAAAACACTCTAAAAAGCACTGAAAACATGATTATTATTGATGACTTATTGACGAAAAGCGATGTTGCGCAGTTTCGTCAGCAGCTTAACGACGTTCCCTTTGTTGATGGCAAAAATACGGCGATGGGTATGGCTGCAGGCGTCAAAAATAACGGTCAGGCAGATGCACAGGACAAACGTGTTCAGCAGCTGGCTAACCAATTGCTAAGCAAGTTAGGTAACCACCCCAAAGTTATCTCCGCCGCCCTTCCTCAACGTATTTTCCCGCCGTGCTTTAACCGCTACAGCGAATCGCAAACCTATGGCTATCACGTAGACGCCGCCATTATGCGTATTCCGAATACGCCCGATGTCTTACGCAGCGATATGTCGATGACGATTTTTCTTACAGATAAAGATGACTACGAAGGCGGTGAACTTGTTATTCAGACAGGATTTGGCGAGCAAAAAGTTAAATGCGATGCCGGAAGCGCCATACTCTATCCATCTTCAAGTCTACACAAGGTTACGCCTGTAACTAAAGGCGAACGTATTGCCGCTATCACCTGGCTGCAAAGTATGGTGAGCGACCAGCAAATGCGTGAAACGCTTTTTCAGCTTGACCAAAGTATACAGTCACTGGTCAACGCCGGCACCGCTGAACGAGGGCAGCTTGATGGACTTCATCATGTTTACCATAACTTGGTAAGAAAGTTTTCTCAGCTTTAACCGCGATTAAAATCAAGCACAATCTGACACAAGTACTATCGCAAAAGTTTTCTTAAGAGCGAACGAAATAAACACCTAGTCAACAAGGTCTTATACTAAAGGTGTAGCGCAGTTGTATATTGCTGGGTTTATTCTATGGTTAAGTCAATTGACGCTTTCTTTTTATGCTTTGTGCTGTGGTACTTGAATGAAATATAAAACACTTTTTACCGCCCTTTTTCTTATGGCTTGTTCAAGTATGGCCTTAGGAGAAAATGCTCAAACCGCTAGCTTTTCTATCACGCTGAATGATAGCGATGGTGAGCCTGTCGATAACGGCGTATTTCTATTTGAGCCCCAGTTTGAGGTGGATGAGCATCAAATGCCACACCAAAAGCCAGCCGTAATGAATCAAATAGATAAACAGTTTGAACCTCACGTGCTTGTGGTAAAAGCGGGTACTGAAGTGACTTTCCCTAATGCGGATAATTTGTTTCACCACGTCTATTCATTTTCACCTACGAAACAATTCGAACTAAAGCTCTATAAAGAGTTTACGGCAGAGCCTTTACGCTTTGAAAATGCAGGTATTGTAGATATTGGCTGTAATATTCATGATTGGATGCTGGGCTACATTGTAGTCTCAGACTCTCCTTATTTTGGTAAAACTGATAATGAGGGGCAGTCTTCAATTTCACTTCCTCATGGTGAGTACACTGTCCGTTTTTGGCACCCGCAGGTGGAAGGTGAAAAAGCGCTCCCTGCACAGTCAATTTTTGTGTCTGCCGATACTCAAGTAACATGGGCACTTAATACAAACATAATTAGGGATGACGGATTCGATTCTGGTTTCGGCGACTATTGATGCGGTTTGTCACTCAATCATTAGCCCTATTGTCGTTAGTTTTCTCTATCGCAAGCTACGCAGAAACAGACTTTTTGTTGCGCGGAACCTGGGCGCTGAAAGAAAACACACAAAGCTTTCAAGACTTTGGCCAAAACCACCAGCGATTCGAAGGTGATGGCTTACACCTTTCTCAAGCAGTTATCTCAACCAACCAGCGTCTGTTTGACGATTGGACATTATCTGGTGCTTTAAACGCTTACAGTGAAGGCGAAGAACGGCTCAACGTTTCTCAGCTTTACATAAAATATCGGCCACTTAGCGCCTTATCTATAAAGCCAGAAGTAAAAGTAGGTGCATTTTATCCTGCTATTTCAGCTGAAAATACAGACATTGCTTGGCTGTCGCCTCACTTCCTCACTAACTCTGCCATAAACAGCTGGATCGGCGAAGAACTCAGAACCGGTGGTGTTGAACTTAGCTTTAGACAAAGTGGCAGACAAGTGCGAAGCAACTGGTCTTGGAAAGTATTAGCCAGCTTGTTTAAAGGAAACGATAGCACTGGAACGCTGCTCTCTTGGCGTGGCTTTGCACTTCACGATAGACAGTCACTTTACAACGATAGAGTGAATTTTCTGCCTATTCCGGGTGTAATCGATGAAGAAAAACTAGATGCTCCCGCATGGACTGAACCTTTTAGAGAAATAGACAATCGTTTTGGTTATTATTTCGGGACGCATGTGGCGTACAAGCGCAGCGCTGAAATTCGCTATTACTATTACGATAACAACGCAGACGCAAATGCAGTCGACCCCGACCGCATCTACGCATGGCATACACGCTTTCATTCTTTAACGCTACGCTATCTGCCTCGCCCCGATTTGACACTGTTTTCTCAACTTCTATATGGCGACACCCTAATGGGAGAAAATATCGTTGATAATGACTTTGCGAGCGCTTATGTTGCCGCTGCCTTAAATTTAAATGCGATGGGACTGAAAGACTTAACCGCGGCAGCACGCGTAGACTGGTATCGCGTGAGTGATAATGACAACACTACGTACGACCCTAATGGAAGTAGAGGGTACGCCTTTACTTTTAGCGTAAAGTACGACGTAACCTCTCATTTCTTTATAACGACAGAATGGCAGCTAAATTCAGGTCATCAAGAAAATTTGCGCTTTTTTCAGTCTAATGAAAAATACACTGAACACCTATTTCAAGTGGCGTTAACAGCAAAGCTATAAGCACGAGACTTTCAAAACTCACTGTACAGAAGCTTAACCTTTGGCAACCTCGACTAAATCAAATTTTGTCTCACTGTCACCTTTAACCATAACCTGACATTGCCCCCAGCTTTGTGGGATATGCCAAACATGAGCCTCGGCTACGGTGAACTTTTCTCGGTGCGAGTCACAGCGCACTTCCACAGTATCAAGTTCGCCTTGTATGTTATTAAAAGCAAACTTATTTCTTACCAGCGTGTGGAACCAACGTCCGTTATCTCCCATGCTCACAGGTACCTGAAGATTCTTTTCAGACGCAATGAATGTTTCAACCTGATTTATTACCGCAGAAGTTTCTTCGATACGCTTTTGTTGATCATCCATTTCTTGCAGCCTGCTGTAAGATTTCAAAGCATTTGCAAAATACCCGCGCTGAGTGTCTAAAAGGATTTTTCTTTGAAGCACGTAAGCAACGTAGTCTTCATCGAACACCGAGTTGTCAAAGCGCTTTTGTCCATTGCTAGCAAGCAACCGCGTTAAGCTTCTCGCTTCTCTTTCGATGTCACCTTTAGCACCTGCAATCTGTGCGTCAAGACTCAGCAACCACGCATTCTCGTATCGGTTTAACGTGTCCCAGCTTAATAGCTCTTTGAGAGCTTCGTCTGCCGCCTCTACGTCTCCCGCGTTAAATATTTCATCTACGTTTTTATAAGCTTTAATAAATTTACGAGTGGCGCCCGTTTTTCCGACTAATGCGAAATCCATTTGAACAGCTTGATGACACTGTTGTGTAGGTTCGCCGTCTTTTATTGCTGGATCATACTGCCACTTCTTAACGGCTGATAGTGCACTGCGCTTGAAAGAGGGGCTTCCGAAGAAATCTTCTACTACAGGGTCTTTCACCCTGCCTTCTTCATCAATAACATAGCTCAGCCTAACCCAGCCTTCACGGCCTTTTCTCGCTGCAGAAGAAGGATATCTAGGGTCAACGCGCTCTAACGGGGTCGCGGGTTTAAATGCACTTATCCGCTCCACTTCGTTAGCCTTGGCTTCTGCTAGTGCTTTCTCCTCAACTTCATCACAGGGAATGCTCAACTCTTGTGCAGTTGCGCCAGCCATATAACCAGAAGTGAGTAAAACAGCTACCATAAAGGCGAGCGGTTTTTGCTCAGTCCTATACTTGTACATGGGTAGGAGCAATGGTGGGGCTTCACGTCGTTTAGCTTTTTTCAATATCGCTTTAAACATCACTATCATCCTTAATAACGGTTCAGGCCTTTGTTGCAATATAGGTTATTTTTTCCTCGATGATTTTTCAAGTGACGCATCGGGAACATTTTTAATCATCATCTGTTCCTTACGCTTTGTCATCATCTTAGCTAACCGACGCATACTCACTGTTGTATCTTTTTCGTCTACAATATCTACGCCCAATAAGCGTTCAAGCAAATCTTCTAAGGTTAAAACGCCTTCTAAGCCACCGTACTCATCTACTACCAACAACATGTGTACATGCTTATTAATGAAGTGCTCAAAAGTTACCGATAAAGGCATGGTGTTTAATACTGTGACCAAGTCTTTGGCGTATTCAGAAAGCGGCTTATCAGTGTTACCTCTCGCCTGCGCGACCAACAAGTCAGAGCGCATTACGTAGCCAGTAATGTTCTCTGAGTCACTATCTTCAAATACAGGTATACGTGAAAACTCAATATTGGCGTGTTTATGGAAAAATGCTTCCACCGTCATCGACTCTGATACTTTAAATAGCGCCGTTCGGTGGGTAATAGCATCTTTAACTCTAAGCTCGTGCAAGCTTAATAAGCTCTGCAAAAACGCCGCTTCATGATTAGCTAACTGCCCTTCCTGCCCTGACAGTTCAGCCATAGCGTGAAGCTCGCTGCGGCTCAATCCGCGAAGTGGGCTGTCTTCCTTGAATCCTTTAGTCATGAGTTCAGACATTTTGACGAACGGCATAAGCACGATTGAAAGGTATTTGAGAAAGTATGCCGTTACAGGGGCTAGTGTTCGCCAATAAGTAGCGCCAAGTGTCTTTGGAATTATTTCTGAAAAAATTAGAATAAGCAGAGTAAGGACAGCTGAAATAATACCTAAATAGGCGTCGCCGAATACGGCCGCTGCTTGCGCACCTGCGCCGGCAGCCCCCATGGTATGGGCAATGGTGTTCAGCGTTAAAATAGCAGATAGCGGAGTATTAATATTATCGGTTTGTTTACGAAGTAATGCACCGCTGGCTTTGCCGTCTTTTTCCAATACCGAGATAAACGCTGACGAAACGCTAAGAATTACAGCCTCTGCGATTGAGCACAAAAAAGAAAAGCCCAGTGCAATGAAGACGTACACAATAAGTAAAAGCATGTAATTATTCCAAGCGTCCCTGTAGGTTTAAACGCGTTTTAATTTAAAGAAGTTGAGCGACTATTATGGATAATAGAGCGGGATATACAAGCGCTCTGTAAATAACATTCGAGCGCTTGAATGAGGAGAAGCAACTGCAGCGTTAAACCTAACCACAGCATGCCGAGTGCTGTTCGTGATTATGGCGATATTGCTGAAGCTTTTTCACACCCAGCCTTAACATCAATCCCGCCAGCAAAATTGCACATAAACCATAGATTATTTGAACACCTGCGCCGTGCTCATGAACGTGGCTGGCTGTTTTGATCATCGAAGATAGAGAAAACGAGGACACTAGGTAGTTTAGTGCGTAACCAAAACCTATGCTTGCCGAGATAACGCTGAACAAATAAAGCACAAGTGTTCGCGCCCCCATCTCTTGTTTTATCATGCCCATAGTAGACACGTTAGTGGCAGGGCCTGCCATTAAAAACACAAGCACGGCACCAGGAGATAACCCTGCAGCCAAAAAGCCAACCGCAAGCGGTGTAGACGCGGTAGCGCATATGTACATAGGAATACCAATAAGTGCCATAACAAGCATAGCGACCACACCATCTCCCCACTGGGTAAGAAAGTCGGTGGGCACCCAAGTTTTAATGGCAGCGGCGAGGGCTAACCCAATAAGTAGCCACACCACAATATCTTCCAACAGCTTGCCACTTGCATAAGACAATACCTTAGCCACCTGAGATGATTTACGCGGTAGATTATGATCGTGCTGATGTGCAGGGTCGCCGTCACAGCATTGCGTCTTATCCTCTGGTTTTTTCACAACCTCTGGCTTTGCTTTAGTGCTGCAACACGATGATGTGGCCGAAGCAGGTACAGGTTCACTCTGCACTGTTAATTCGTTGCGCTCTGCAAAAAAACGTACCATTAAACCAGCGTAGATTGCACTCACCACGGCTGCAACAGGCCTAACAATGGCGTACAAAGGCCCCAACAAAGCGTAGGAAACTGACACACTATCTACACCCGTTTCTGGTGTGGACACTAAAAAAGATATCGTTGAAGACTTAGATGCGCCGCTTCGGCGTAAACCAAGTGCTGCCGGAATAACGCCACATGAACAAAGTGGTAGCGGCGCGCCGATAATAGCAGCTTTGCTAATAGAGCCAAATGATGCGCTGCCCATATGCTTTTCAAGAAAAGACACAGGTACTAACTCGTGCATTACTCCTGCGACCAGTAAACCCAATAGCAGCCATGGCGCCGATTCCATGAACAGCGCTAGAAAGTTTTGCCCTAGTAAAATGATATCTGACACTTAGCCTCTCTTGTAACCTTGCCTTAAGCTTCAATGCTCGTAGGCATGCTCTGCTTGCAGACAAAGTCACGTTGTCTTAAACACTACAGATAGTAACAGATATAAGGTGTGACAGAAAATCAACAAAACTGATTAGGTTGATTGTAGAAGAATAAAAATGGCCAGTACAAATGTACTGGCCGAATGTTGACTGTCTCGTGAGTGTGCTTTTTAAACTCAGAGGTCAACCATGAAAAATCAAATCATTGTTCAGTTAGTCATTAAGCTGCTTATTCTTGTGTGACCTTGTGTTGCTTCTCATTTTTAAGCTTAGACACTACAGAGAAAGCTTCGAGCATTACCAATACTGAAACTATCAGCACTACTGCGTCTAAGAATACTAACAAGTAGTTTCCTTCTACGTAGTACTCTTTAAGCTTAATCAAGCCAGCAAAGAAAGCCATAATCAACACAAATACCATGGGTATAAGCGTATACCTTGCAGGACGCCCGAGCTTTATCAACATAACCGATATAACCAATAGGGTCAGGCTAGCTAAGATTTGGTTAGTCGAACCAAATAGCGGCCAAATGATCATGCCTCCACTGCCTGACGCACCGCCTGCACCAAACGCGAGTAGCAAACAGCAGCCTACCGCCACAAGCGTCGCTACTACGCCGTTTTTCAGTGCACCGATAGAATAAATATCACCCCATTCTTGGATGATGTAGCGCTGTAAGCGTACACCTGAATCCATAGTGGTACCTGCAAACAGGACAACCATTACCGCGAGGATCGTTGAAGAAAAATCTACTGGCAGCCCCCAACCCTGTTGAATAAGGTTCGCACCACCGGTGATAAATGCGCCGACACTGCCAGCGCCTAAGTGACTATATACTTCGTGCCATTCTTCAGGTGACGCAGCGAACGCTACACCGCTAACCGCGACAATAGTAATAAGCGCAAGAGAACCTTCGCCCACAGCGCCAAGGTAACCTACGAAACGTGCGTCTGTTTCTTTATCAAGCTGCTTGGAACTAGTACCTGATGACACTATGCCGTGGAAGCCAGAAACCGCACCACACGCAATGGTGACGAACAGCAATGGGATAAGGCTTGGTGAATCTACTGCCGTTTGCGTGTTAAACGCTGGCGCTGTGATATCCGGCATAGCAAAGAAGACAGCACCGTAAAGTAAAAATAGGCCCACTAATAGCTGCATACCATTAATGAAATCACGCGGCTGTAGCAGCATCCAAACTGGTAGTAATGATGCAATGGCAGCGTAAACGAAAAGAATGATAATCCAATTTGCTTTATCGGCTAAACCAAACATGGTTTCTGGCAAGCTCAGAGGAATATAACTACCCGCGTATACCGAGGCGTAAAGCACGATTATACCGACAATACACAAAGGAATAAGGCTAAAGTTCCGTTTTAGTAATTGACCAATAATAAGCGCAACCACAATTGCCATCCATGCCGGAAAAACTGCCGTAGGTTGAGAAACAAAGGAATTAGCGATAACTACGCCGAAAACGGCATTAACCATCAACAGAACGAGGAAGATGACTATCATGAAAAGAGAGCGGGATCGTTTACCTATAACGCTCTCAGAGAGCGCGCCCATTGATTTCCCTTTATGGCGGGCGCTGGCCCACAAAGCCCCCATATCGTGCACACCAGCAAACAAAATCGTGCCAAATACCACCCACAGAACAGCGGGGACCCAGCCCCAATAAACGGCAATTGCGGGACCTACTATCGGCGCAGCACCGGCTACCGAGGTAAAATGGTGCCCCCATAACACTACTTTATTGGTGGGAACAAAATCGACACCATCTTGCATGGTATGGGCTGGGGTTACAAAACTATCATCCAACTTGAATATGCGGTTCGCAATAAACTTCGAATATACGAACCAACCAAGCAACATTCCAATGATGCCCAGTATCACTATGGCAATAGACTGCATTTTATTATCCTAATATTGTTTTTATAAGATCTCATAAGCTTCGCTGTATATCGAAGCTTAAAAACCCGAGTCTGTCTTTTAACATTAAACCATTTGTCGCCATGGTTTAGCGCCATTGTAAGACTAAAGTCTAACTCTGGCGTAGTTTTTTCCGACTCTTCATACCACTTAGCGTTTCTTGATTATAGGCAGCGCTACGGAAAAGAGAAAAAATACGCTGTTAATCTCAAATTTTCTATCAAACAGGTAAACAGCGCTTTAAATAAGATGCATTCTCGTTTATAAATACGCCTCTTTTTATCTGTAGGCAGAACAATGGCATCACCTAAATTCCACATGGCTTTTCGCAAATATCACCGTTGGCTCGGTTTTTTTCTCGCAGGCATTATGGGTGTGTATGCAGTAAGCGGGATTCTTCTTATTTTTCGACCTACTGATATTTTGAAGTATGAACAAACCCACACTAAGCAACTTGAAGCTAATCTAACAAAAGAAGAACTGCTGCCTTTACTCAAAATGAGAGGGAGTAAAGTAACAAGCGAAAATGCAGATGAAATTGTGCTTAATGTAGGAAGCTACGATAAAGCTACCGGTGAAGCGACTGTCACGAAAAAAGACTATCCAATCGTTTTGTCTAAAATGGTTAAGCTTCACAAAGCGACGAATAACAGCCCTCTATTTTGGCTTAACATAAGCTTTGGCGTAGGCTTGCTATTTTTTGTTATTTCCGCGTTTTTGATGTTTGTTCCTAAACTGCCTATGTACAAGAACGGGCTAAAAATAGCTGGTATCGGAGCTATCGTTACCGTGTTAACCGTAATTTTTGGTTCGTAATTTTTGCTTCGAAGTTTTTAATTCGAAATATTTGTGTAGTCGAGCCTATGTTATGGCGCTTTTAGTACGCATACTGAACAGTATGCGCACTAAGCTGATTAAATAGCAGAGAGAAAAAAGGATTTTATCGACCTGTAAGTGGTCTCCGACTCTGGCGTTTTATAGAAAATCAAATATTCGGCGTGGGATAGCCCTTCAAAGATCTCTATTTGCGCAACACCTCCGCTATCGCGTATTTCGCGACTTACTCGTGCCGTGTCGCTTAAAAACATGTCTCGCGTCCCTGTCACCAGTAGAGTTGGAGGGAAGGCTTCAAATGATCCGTAAAGTGGCGATATAGCAGGGTCTGTTAGTGGTCTTTTACCAGCATATAGTTTGGCGGCAGCTTCAAGTATCCCATCGTAGGTCACCAACACACCGTCTATACTCTCATTTGTAGAAAGGCTGTCGCTGGTTTTGGTAAGGTCGGCCCAAGGGGTACCTGCATAAACCGCGTTCGGTAAAGGTGTTTCACTTTTAATGAGCGACTGTACCAGTGACAATACCAAGCCACCTCCAGCAGAGGTTCCCCCTACGTATATATTCCCCTCACTAGCTTGGTCGAGTAAAGCATTGTAAACTGCCACTACGTCATTCAGTGCAGCTGGAAAAGGAAACGTTGGAGGCATTCTATAATCAACGCTGTACACCACGATGCCTAACCTTTCAGCAACGAGCAGCCCTTCTTCGATACTAGGCAAACCGCCAAACAGGACAAACGCACCACCATGAATATCAAGATAAACCTTGTCTTTAAATTCAGGTGTAATCGTTTTAGGTGTCAACTTGCGCACTACCACATCATTTAATTTAATAAGCTCAACATCCACGTTAAGCTCTTTTTTCATCTTTTTGATTTTTTTCTTTTGCTCGCTATTTCTAGCGTTAACATAGTTTCTCCATTCTTCAATGGTACGAGGCATACTCGCTATTACTTCTTCTTTAGTAAAGTGGGGAAATGCTGAAATGCTTTCTATCAACGCCTCACTGGCTGCTTGGGGTAAGGGTGGCTTATTATTTTGCATAGGGCTTGTAGTAGCTAATGTAGTAGGAGTAAATAACAACGCAAGTACGTACATCTGTAGGTATGTAAATTTCATAAAAAATAAACGCCTGACGTAAATGAGTAGCTTTCTTTATGAGTTAAGGTACATGAACAGGGCTGTAATACCAATCCGCATAGATATAGATGCTTCTTTTTTACGTAGATTGAAAAAACTGCACTAAGTACAGGTTATATCTAGATTGCATTTTGCTATGCTAGCTTATAATTTACTCACTACCGTTAAAATAATTACGACTTTTTAAAAGCGAAGGGATACTAGATCGCACGCTTTAGCTAATAAGTACATAACCCTTAGGGATGAAGATGAAAAGCTTTTCTATACACAAACTACTGTTCTCACTAGGACTCGCTGTATCTACAGTAACAACCGCTATTGCCGACGATGATAGCCAAACGTCAGTTTGGAAAGTATCCAATGGTGAAGACGCGGTATATGTAGGTGGCACTATCCATATTTTACCTATTTCTGAATTCCCTCTGCCGAGTGAATTTACCGACGTCTATGAGCAGGCAGACACACTAGTGTTCGAAGTCAAAATGCCAGATCCCACAGACATTGAAGGCCAGCAAAAAATGATGGCAGGGCTAGCGTATGCAGAAGGCAAGTCGCTTAAAGATGATGTATCAGAAGAAACCTATCAGGCCCTTAATGCTTATTTAGCTAACTTTGGAGCTACTGCCGATCAGTTAGCTCGATTTAAGCCGGGTATGGTTGCATCAATGCTAGTTGCTATGGAAGCACAGCGCTCTCAGATGGCCGGGCAAGGGGTAGATGCCTATTTTATGCAGTTGGCGGCACGTGACGGTAAAACAAGTGAATACTTAGAATCACTAGATTTTCAAATCAATATGCTTGCGAACATGGGCGCGGGTGAAGAAGATCGCCTTATTTCTGAAACGTTAGAAACCTTACCAGAGCTAAAAGACATGCTACAAAGCACTATTAAAGCATGGAGAAACGGTGACACTGATCAAATTGATGAGTTGGTGGTAGATACATTCAAACGTGAATCTCCTACCTCTTATGATGATGTGTTTACCAAGCGTAATCAAAACTGGCTACCTCAAATCGAAGCTATGTTCGGCGATGAAGACCAAGAGTTTGTTTTAGTTGGTGCAGGACATTTAGTGGGTGATGACAGCGTGATTGCCCTATTAGAAGCTAAAGGTTACAAAATAGAACAAATGTAATTCGCGTTTGGTACAGGGTTAACAAAGCTAAAGCTAGGCAAATGCCTAGCTTTTTTATATCAACTTTTCGTTAAAAATAGACTTAGGCTTATGTCTAAATTGAAACGTTTATTCAATGGTATACACTTAAACTAGATCGCAAACGATTTAAGGCTTCCAAGTACAGTAAGGTATGCACATAAAAAATAAAGGCTTCACGTTAATAGAGCTAATTATAGTAATTGTTGTGCTTGGCATACTTGCTGTTACAGCAGCTCCTAAGCTTCTAAACATTCAAAAAGACGCGCAAGTGGGCGCACTACAGGGCTTAAAATCGGCCCTAGTCGCTTCTTCAGATATTGTCTATGCAAAATCACTTCTTGAGGGTGTTGAAGGTAGCGCTGATACCACCCTAACTTCAGGTATTCGTGTACGCTATGGCTACCCTTACGCAACACAAACGAATTTGAAACTCGTAACAGACTTCACCGAAGACGATTGGAAACTAACAGGCTCAGCCCCTGAAGTTATCTTTACTCTAGAAAGACAAACTAGCGGCTTTAGCAATGATGAAATTGGAGAAGACGAAGTATGTAAGCTTACGTATCGTCACCCTAATCGAGGTGAGAAGCCCACTATAACTGTCAATAACTGTAATGCATAAAGCGACCTTCCCGCAGTAACAATAGAACCGTCTCGCGCATTTCTACAGTCCTCACAGGCTTAATAGTTACCAAAGTGGAATACTTGTTCAATCTGGAACTTTTGGCTGCACGGAAGCAGGTGCTAAGCCGCTAATACAAAAGCACGGATGGGTCTCCGCGTGTTACTCCCCTCCTCCTCAAACTTTTTGCTATGTATCAAAAGGGAGTGATTGTTGTGCCCTCTGAAACCCTACACCGCAGGGATGCGGTGTCGGAGCCCCCATGGATGGGTTTACGGCGTGTTTCAGAGGGCACAACAATCACGAACTAAATCGCAGGCATAAAAAAAGCGCACCTAAGTGCGCTTTTTTGGGCTTA